>CAZWFL010000061.1:0-19816 GCA_964633195.1 uncultured Rikenellaceae bacterium
GATATTACTGGAAGCTTTTCTTCTGGAGTATCTTCATAAAACCCAAAGTATTCCCTCTGGCAGTCACCTATAGCATCTATGGATATCACTTCAGGAAAGTCTTCAGGAATATCAGATAAACACTACACAGGCTAATATGTTTTTTTGTATCTTTCTTGTTTGCTAAGTTCATCCTTTTAACTGACAGCATACACAGCAAGCTACAATGAAAAACATTATTACCATTTCATGGAGAACGGCTTTTTCCCTGTCTTTGTCATTGATTTTAGCCGGTCTTATATTATCAGAAAACAGGGCAGAGGGTCAGGGTACTGAAGGGATTCTTCGGGCGGGTGTAGCCAAAATTGATATCACCCCCTCGTTACCGGTTAAGCTATACGGCTATTCATCGCGAAAGAATTATTCCGAGGGGGTGCACGACAGGCTTTATGCGCGGGTCGTTGCAATGGAAAATGGAGGAGATCGCCTGCTGATGATTTCATCAGATTTGGGATCATACAGTGAGGAAGTGTTTCCGGTAATAAGGCATCAGATACTTGAAAGATTCGGACTTGAAGAGTCGGAACTATTTCTGTCAACGATCCATTCTCATAGTTCTCCGATACTGACTTTGAACAGCGAGACCGGTGATCCGAACAATATCCGTTATACCGAACTTCTCATTCAGAAACTCATCTCTGTTTCCGGCGAAGCTTTCAATAAACTTCATCCGGCTAAGATCGACCTGGGCAGGGGGTACTCGCCGGTTGGTTCAAACAGGCGTGAAATGAGGGCTGACGGATCAATTATCCTTGGCAGGAATCCTTATGGCCCGGCGGACAAAGAGGTTCTGGTGATGAAGATAGCAGGAACGGACGGAACACCTTTAGCTGCTTTGTTCAGTTATGCAACCCATTCTACTTCCCTGGGACCTGCAAACCTGCAGATAAGCGGAGACGTACTTGGCATTTCAGCCCAGTTTGTGGAGAAGATTCTGGCGAAAGAGGTTATTTCACCTGTTTTTGCAGGGGCTTCAGGTAATATTGATCCATGGTACAGGGTTCTCCCCGGTTTTAATGAGGAGCCCGGATGGATACCTGAACCTGTTTTGCTGGGAACTCTACTGGGAGTGGAAGTCGTTCATGTTTACAGGAATATTAAAGAGATGAATGTCGGAGGAGAGATAAGAACTCTCACGGAGACATTAGAGTTACCCCGAAGAAAAAGGGAAGGGGATCCTGGGGGATTAAGCGAAACAGTACCGGTAAGGATAACTGCCGCAAGGGTAGGAGATGCAGTTTTTATCGGGTTTAACCTGGAAATGATTACGGAAATAGGAATGTCAATAAAGGAGGCTTCTCCTTTCAAATATACTTTTATTATCACTCACTGCAACGGTGCCTCAGGTTATATCCCTCCGGCAGAGTTATATAAGGAAGGAGGCTATGAAGTAACCAGCTCCCGTTTCGAGATCGGATCGGCCGAGACACTTGTTAAAAGGGCGACCAGGTTACTTTACCAATTATATGACTAATGATATGGCCTGCAAGAAAGAGATTCCTGATTTTACTGTAATTTAGCTGAATATTATATTAACCCATGACCTGGCTGACAGATCTATTAGGACAGGAAAGCGTTGCCCAGACCATTCTGATCTATTGTATTGTAATTGCAGCAGGAGTCTCTCTGGGTCGGATAAAGGTTCTGGGAGTATCCCTCGGTATCGCTTTTGTCCTTTTTGCAGGCATTGCAATGGGCCACCTCGGATTTTCAGTCAATCGTCATTTGATTGATTTTATAAGGGACTTCGGACTTATACTGTTCGTCTTTTCCATCGGGCTGCAGGTGGGACCGGGATTCTTTTCGTCTTTCAGAAGTGGGGGGCTTACCCTCAACCTTCTGGCTTTGACTATAGTGATTCTCGGAGGAATGACTACCCTGGCTATTCATTTTATTTCCGGAGCCCCTCTCCCCATGATGGTGGGAGTAATGTCGGGAGCAGTTACCAATACTCCCGGCCTTGGAGCAGCCCAGCAGGCTCTGGGTCAGGTATGGCCAGGAGCAACAGCTGAAATGCCAGACATCGGCCTTGGATATGCCGTTGCTTATCCTTTCGGAGTGGTGGGTATAATTCTGACAATGATTGCTCTTAGAAAAATCCTCGGTATCGATGCAGTAAGAGAAATTAAGCTTTATAACCGTATCAGGCATCCGGAAGAAATAATGCCCGAAAAAAGAAGTATTCTTGTTACTAATCAACAGATATTTAATAAATCCGTACCGGAAATAATAAAACTTGTCGGATATAATTTTATTATCTCCCGGGTGCTCCATAACGGGGAATTGCAACTTGCATCGTCAGAAACCATTATTCACGAGAATGATATAATACTTATTGTGGCACAGAAGGGCTCAATCGCCGGGATCGTTGAGAAGACGGGAACCATCAGTGAGATGGATCTTTCAGCAAGGAGCGGCAGGCTGATCTCGAGAAGAATTCTGGTAACCAACCGTGAGGTTTCGGGAAAGACCCTGGGATCTCTTAAACTCAGAAGTCGTTATAACATCAATATTACACGTGTCTACCGGGCAGGGATTGAACTGATTGCTTCGCCGGTGTTGAGACTTCAGATGGGAGACAGGCTTACTGTGGTGGGAGATGAAAAGTCCATTGAAAAATCTATCGGGGAGCTGGGAAATTCAATCAAAAGGCTCAACGAGCCAAATCTTGTTCCGCTCTTTATCGGAATTTTGCTGGGGGTGATCATAGGAAGCATTCCGGTACATCTTCCAGGAATGGTACATCCCGTCAGACTGGGTCTGGCCGGAGGCCCGCTTATCGTGGCTATCCTGCTCAGTAAATACGGATACCGGTTCTCTCTGGTCGCCTATACTACAACCAGCGCTAATCTGATAATCAGGGAAATAGGGATTGTCCTTTTCCTTGCAAGCGTTGGTCTTGCATCCGGGCAGAAATTCATTCCTGCACTTCTTTCAGGCGATGGTTTCATCTGGATGGGATACGGCGCTATGATAACTCTGATACCTCTCTTGGTGGTCGGATTTTTTTCCCGGCTGATTTTAAAAAGAAACTACCTCGAGATTTGCGGACTGCTTGCAGGAAGCACAACAGATCCTCCGGCACTCGCCTTTGCGAACAGTATTGCACAGGATGAGGCTCCGTCAATTGCCTATGCCACAGTATATCCACTGGTAATGTTCCTTCGGATCTTTATAGCCCAGATGATGATACTGCTTTTTGTATGATTTTTGGCATAAAGTTGCTATTGATCATCCGGATTTTCATATATTGACAAAATCTGGTCCGGATCAAAGGTGTTGTACCGGAAGAAATGATTTGACTGTTATTAATAGACTATGCTCATGAATAGGAAAACATCAATTCTTGCATTAACATGGTTGTTCCTCCTCCTGGGGTATAATAAATTAACCGGGCAGGAGGGTAACTGGACCCACTTCAGGGGTAGTGACCTGTATGGCATTGCAGCTGTTGAAAGGGCTCCCCTGAATTGGGCTGACGATTCCGGCTTCAGGTGGAAAACTGATATCCAGGGTAAGGGATGGTCCTCACCGGTGGTTTACGGTAATCAGATATGGGTTACTACTGCAACAGAAGATGGCAGAGAGCTTTATGCTGTTTGTCTCGATTACCAGACCGGAAAAATCATTCATAATATCAAGGTGTTCATTACTGATAAACCATTGCGCAAGCATAATATTAACAGCTATGCCACCCCCACACCCTGCATTGAAAAGAATTTTGTTTACGTGCATTTCGGAAGTCTCGGAACTGCCTGCATAAATTCAAATACCGGGGCAATTCTCTGGACCCGTACCGACCTTAAATGTGAACATGTTCAGGGGCCGGCCTCATCTCCGGTAATCTATAAGAATCTTCTTATTCTTCATTATGAAGGGACCGATGTCAGGTTTATAGTTGGCCTGGATAAGGCGACCGGGAAAACGGTTTGGAGGACAGACCGGCCGGAAGAACCATATGTGCCACTGACCAGAATAGGCACCAAGGCTTATGTCACGCCTCTTATCCTCAATGTCAGGGGCCGCGATCAGCTCATTTCAAACGGATCGGCAGTCTGCATTGCTTATGACCCCGCCACGGGAAAGGAGATATGGAGGGTGATCAGAGGGGCGGAATCAACGGTTTCAATGCCAGTTACAGAAAACGGGATAGTCTATTTTTACACCGGTTTCATGGTTGATACTGACGGATCACAGTTCTCGGAGCTGCTGGCGGTGAACCCCGACGGCAAAGGAGATATTACTAAATCGAATATTGTCTGGAGGAAACGCACAGAACCGATGCAACTGCTGACACCTGTCATTAAGGATGGACTGATATATACTGTTGATACAAAGAACAATATGATCTGTATTGATGCTGCTACCGGAACTGATATCTGGTCAGTGCGGCATAGAGCAAATTTCAATGCATCTCCCGTTTTTGCTGCCGGGAACATATATTTCTTTTCAATAAGAGGAGATGGGCTTATCATAAAACCAGGCCGCAAATACGAGGTCGTAGCCCAGAACCAGCTGAGCGACCAGATATGGGCGACGCCCGCCTTTGTGAGGAATGCCATGATTATCAGAACCGATAAGTATATCGGAAAAATAGAATAAATAGAAGAATGGGTGAGTGGGAGAAGGGGTGAAAAGGGGATGTATCACCCAGACTTTTAACGCTCCATGCTCCCCGCTCTATGCTCCTCCCTCATCTCATAAGCAGTTTCACAATAATTTCCTTGAATTTACTGTATGGAGGATACCTGATCGGGAGGTCAATCAGATTTGATTTCACCACCACGGACCTCATATTGGAGAAGGTTTCGAATGACTTCCTTCCATGGTACCTTCCGATGCCGCTGGGTCCCACGCCTCCGTATGGAAGATAGGGAGAAGCAATCTGTATCACTGTGTCGTTTATGGCAGCCGTTCCCGATTGTGTCTTTCTCAGGAACTCTTTGGAAAGTTTTCTGCTGCCGGTAAAGATATATACTGCGAGAGGTTTCGGATTTAGGGAAATTATATCGTAAACCTCTTTCATTTCTTCATAATCGATCACCGGCAGAATGGGTCCGAAGATCTCTTCCTGCATAACAGGATCTTCCGGCCTGACATCTGTAAGAACGGTGGGTTCCATATAACGTTCGCCAGGATCAGCAGATCCTCCGATGGCTATATTTCCCAACCTGGTGAGATCCGATAGCCTTATGGTGTTTTCTCTGCTGATTATCCTGGCAAAATCAGGACTCTCTTTTGGATTTACCCCGAAGGAAGATTTTATTTCGTTTTTCAGCAGTTCCAGGAACCTGTCTTTAATCCTTCTGTCCACAAGTAGATAGTCGGGGCATATACATGTCTGCCCGGCGTTCATGAATTTTCCCCAGACGATCCTTTTTGCCGCGAAGTCAAGCCTGGCATCTTCAGTGATTACACAGGGATTCTTTCCTCCCAGCTCGAGAGAAATCGGAATAAGGTTTTCAGCTGCCTTCTTCATTACATATTTGCCGACCCTGGTACTGCCCGTAAAAAATATATAATCGAACTTCTGGCTGAGCAGATAATCACTAACCGAATGGCCGCCATTGATCATCGTTATAAGTTCCCGGGGAAAATGATCCAGGATCTTCTGCATCGCCTTTGTTGTCTCAGGGACCTGCTGTGAAACCTTTATTATCACCGTATTTCCAGCAGCAAGTGCTCCCATCAGAGGCATGAAGATCAGCTGAAAAGGATAATTCCATGGTGAGAGTATCAGTACCTGTCCGTACGGGTGAGACTCAATTCTGCTTGCTGCAGGAAAATGAACTATGGGCGTTATGACCCTTTTAGGACATGCCCATCTCCTGAGCCTGCGTATTGCCAGGTTCAGTTCCTTGATAACAAATCTTGTCTCTGTGGCTATTATTTCAAATGCGGGTTTACTGAAATCTTTTCCGATTGCCTCAATGATTTCCCGTTCATGATCAAGTATCAGTCTTCGCAGCTTTTTCAGGGTTTGAAGCCTTTGACCTATCTTTAGGGTATTGCCTTCATGGAACCAGCGCCGCTGGTTTTCAAGAATTATTCGGATCTCTTCTTTTTCCATTCATGATCTTTGGGTGAAAATGATCACCCGTTTACTGCTTTAACTGGTTGGCTTCAAATGTATATTGTTTTTTTTAAATACCGCTCAGCACGACATCCTTAAACATCAGCGAAGGGATCATGATTGAGTCATTTTCGCGCGGATCATTTCCCAGTTCTGCAAGAGAGAACCAGAATGTATTCATGTTCCCTGTGATATTCATCTCATTTACAGGATTTACTACCTTTCCGTTCTCTATGTAGAAACCTTCTATCCCGTAGGAAAAATCACCTGTCGACAGGTTGCAGTTCCCGCCGATGAATCCGGTGATAAATACTCCTTTGCTGACCGAGCTGATCATTTCCTGAGGACTTCTTTGACCTTTCCCGAAAACCACGTTGGAAGAGCTTCCCGAGGTTGGCTTCATTCCCAGTTTCTTTCCGTAATATGTATCGATATAATAGTTTCTTAAAATCCCGTTTTCGATAACAGCTCTTTTTTCAGAAGCAAGCCCTTCGCTGTCGAAAAGTCTTGAACCACTCCCCGAAGGTATGAAAGGATCGTCATAGACCGTTAATATTGAAGAAGTTACCGGCTTGCCCTCTTTCCCGATAAGGAAAGATTGTTTCTGGTAGATATTTGCACCCGAAAGTGAATTGTAAATGGGTCCTGCTATATTGTTTGCAACCCGGTTTTCGATAACGACAGGGTATTTTCCTGAAGCAATTTTTCCCGGGTTCATTTTGTTCAGTGCTCTTCCCAGCGCTTCTTTGCCAATATCTGTTTTTTTCAGCCTGTCAAGAAAACGGGAATTCTCATACCAGTAGTCGGAAGGACGTCCGGTATCACTTTTAACTGAAACCTCAACAGCCACTGATATCCGGGTGCTCCCTGAATCGCCCCTGAAACCGTTGCTGGTAACTTTAACCATGTTCGATATGCTGTCTGAGTAATGTGAACTGACCGAAATAATTCTGTCATCTTTACCGTAGGCTTCATTGAGTGACTGGTTTGCCATATCGATCTTTGTCCTGGCATCGAGGGTGTCGATTTTCGGATCCATAGTGTTAAGTTCGGGTCCTCCGCCCCTGTAATACAATTCCTGATCAGGGAGAGTCCGGAACTCATCAGAGGCCAGATATTTGGTTGCGGCGATTGCCTCCTCCACAAACCTGAAAAGTTCTTCCTTCTTCATCCTGTTGGTGGAGTGGGATGAATATTTCTTGTCGGTATAAATATCTATCGAAAGATTGCTCCTGTTAGACTCCTTAAGGGTATCGATCTTTTGATCCCTTATCTCTAGTTCTGTGCTCCTGTTGTCCGAAATTGTAACGGCAACCTGATCGGCTCCGCTTTTCAGGGAATGTCCGACAACCAGGTCAGCCAGGTCATATTTTTCTTTTGTATTCATAAATTCATAATTTTCTGGTTAATAAGGGATCGGATCAACCGACTGTAAGTTTTTTGATCTTAACTGTCGGGATACCCATTGAAACAGGTGCTCCCTGACCATTCTTGCCGCAGGTCCATACCCCGTCGTTAATAAGCATGTCATCTGCTGCCATCACAATATCTGCAAGTGCCTGGGGGCCGTTACCTATTATGTTCACATCCTTGATAGGCTTAGTAAGTTTGCCGTTTTCTATCAGGTAGCCGAACTTTACAAAGAAGGTGAAATCACCCTGGCCTATATTTACCTGTCCGTTACTGAAACTTTCAACATAGATCCCGTTTCTGACGCTCGAGATAATTTCTTCTTTTTTATGCGGACCATTATCCATATATGTGCATCTCATCCTGGGTATAGGTATATGCCTGAAGCTTTCGCGCCTGCCATTGCCCGTAGGATCGACATTATAATGGTTAGAACTGATCCTGTCGTGTAGATAGCTTGTGAGTATACCCTCATCTACCAGAACGGTTTTCTTTGAGAGATTTCCT
This sequence comes from uncultured Rikenellaceae bacterium, assembly GCA_964633195.1. GTDB lineage: Bacteria > Bacteroidota > Bacteroidia > Bacteroidales > VadinHA17 > LD21. The sequence continues at coordinate 8,030 of CAZWFL010000061.1, forward strand.
TCGTCATCAAAATTTATCGAACCACGGTTGCCGGGAATGGTCCCGTCATCGATTATTCTTACGAAGTTTTCTGCAATCTTCTTTCCCATTTTGTCGGAGAAGATCGAAAGATCTTTCCTGTTGAAGTCCGCCTCAAAAGCATGCCCCATCGCTTCATGAAGTAAGATGCCTGATTCTCCTGCTCCCACAACAACCTCCATCTCACCCGGTTCCGGACGTATAGCCTCAAACAGCAGCGAGGTCTTTTTTACCACTTCATCTGACATCTCATCTACCAGCTCATTTGTGAGAAATTCAGAACCTTTTCTGAAGGAGCGACCACTGAAGAAATTCTCAATCCTTCCCTTGTCCTCCATTATGCAGACTCCTGCAAGGTAAACCAGTGGCCGGTAGTCCCATGCCAGCAACCCTTCAGAATTGTAAAACAGGATATATGATGTTTTGTCATTGAGATATACATTGACTTTTGAAACGCGATTGTCGGCTGAAAAAATCCTGTCATTCATTCTCTGTATGAACGGGATTTTTTCTCTCACCGAATAATCCTCCCATGGTGTTCTAACAGCATAATATGAAGGAGCTGTCAGCTCAGTAACCCTGGCATTTAAGTATTTCCCTGATTCATCGGCTATGTTTGCTGCTGTTCTTGCGGCATTAAGCATCGCCTCTTCTGATACGACCTCTGAGTAGGCATAGCCTGTCTGATCGCCTTTTAAGACTCTTATCCCGACACCGTAGGCAATATTTGTGTATGCACTGTTAACCCTTCCATCCTCAAGAGCACCGGTGTTGTTCAGAGAATGTTCGAAATAGAGATCGGCATAGTCCGCTCCCTTTTCCATAGCCGCTGATATCACTTTTTGCAGTAATTCACGTGTTACCTCAAAGTGATTAAGGTAGCTTTCAGCATTGTCCGACAGCCTGCTCATGTTACAGGAATGAAGCAGGGGAGGGATCACGAGTGAACCTGCAGCAGCAATGCCACTCATTCTGATGAATTCCCGACGTTTTAAATTCATATTGATTGTAGTTGGTTAGTAGCATGTAAAAAGTCATGGATCGAAATTCCCATATATTTAATATAGACGGCTCATATTCCTAAATGTTGCTTAAAGTTAGGCAAATGATTTACCGGCTCCGGTTAATGATTTGTTAAACTTTGATGTACAGATTGTTAAAATTTAGTGTACAGGAAGAAATGCAAAATTGAAAACACAAGGTTAATATTTCAGTTAATTTTAAAATATTCTTTATGGCATTTCGTCAGTAGAAGTAAAAGACGCCGTTATGAGTCCTGCAGAGTCGGAAAAAATAAGTTCTGTTTACAGGTTTGAGCAGAGGAGACTGCTGGGATATATCAGAAGAAGGATAAAAGACAGGACTGAAGCGGAGGATATACTACAGGATATCTTTTACCAGCTGACGCTTGGTTTCAGGGATATCAGGAACATTCAAAGCATTACATCCTGGCTCTATAGGGTTGCAGACAATAAAATAACAGACCTTTTCAGGAAGAAGAAAGCGGTACAGGTAAGTTATTCTGAGACTACAAAAGAGGGTGAAGATGGCCCTTTATCTCTTTCTGAAATATTGCCGGCAGTGCGCTCTGCCCCTGAAGATGAAGAGTTGAAAGAAATGATATGGGAGACCATCTGGCAGGTTCTCTCGGAACTTCCTGAAGAACAGAGCAAAGTGTTCATTGAAAATGAGTTTGAGGATCTGGGCTTTAAAGAGATGTCTGAAAAAACAGGTATTCCTGTTAACACACTTATCTCAAGAAAAAGGTATGCCGTACTGGCCCTCAGAGCGAGACTTGAAATATTATACAAACTTTTTAAAGAGAAATAAAATGAAAACACCAAATGCAGTTAAGTACATCGGATTCGGTATCCTGGGCTTAGGATTTATCGTTCTTGTCATATTTGTTACCATGAGCTTATGGAACTGGCTTATTCCACTTTTGTTTAGCGGGCCTGAGATGAATTTCTGGCAGACGGCCGGATTATTCCTCCTTTCTAAAATTTTACTGACAGGTATAGCACCTGGATCTCATGACAGAAAATACAAGAAGGACTGGAAGAGCAAATACCATGAGAAATTCATAAAAAAGACAGACGAGGATCAGAATGTTACATCGATACCGGTTCAATAGGAGCCGTTTTCAGAAGCCTTTTAGGTCTATTATTACTGTTGGGATAAGCAGGATAAAACCAAGAAGGATCAGTCCGATGATGAAAGGAAGGACCCATTTGAACCATTTTTCATAAGGTATCTTTGCAACACTTAATACGCCCAGGAGAACACCTGATGTGGGTGTGATCATGTTTGTAAATCCGTCGCCGAACTGGAAGGCCATCACCGTTGCCTGGCGGGAAACACCGATAAGATCGGAGAACTGCGACATCATCGGCATAGTAAGGGCAGCCTTGGCTGAGCCTGAAGGCATTACCAGGTTAATCAGGTTCTGGACAACATACATCATTCCCACGGACGCCATCTTCCCCATGCCTGATATAGACTCGGAGAGCTTAAAGAGAAGCGTATCAATGACATTGCCATTGTTGAGGATGATTATTATTCCCCCGGCCAGCCCGACTATCAATGCTGCAGATTGTATATCCTTAACTCCGTCGAGGAATAGTTTTGTTATTCTGTTAGGGGAGTAATTCATTGCTATACCTGTCACCAGCCCCATCGCGAAGAAAAGCGTGGCTATCTCCATGATGTACCATCCGTATCCCATCACCCCGGTTATCAGCACAAGTATTGTGATAAGAAGTATCTGTATGATAAAGAAATGGACCGATTTCCTGAGGGCGAGCCACCCTGTTACCGAAAAAAGAGCTGTTATGACAGGAAGAGCCGGAATGGTGGTGCTGCTCTCCCCGATAGAGATATGAGTAAGAGGAAAGATGACCGAAAAAAGCACCAATACGATGAGAATAAGGACCCATATAATCCAGGCTGATACGGGGGTATGATACTCTATTTCCAGTGAGCCAGTTTCATGAAGCTCCCTCCAGTGTTTATCCTCCTCTGCAACCGGTGAACGGGCAGGATTTTTCTTTATCCGCCGGGCATATCTGAGAATGAAAGCGAATCCGAGCAGATTTATCACTACCCAGCAGAAAAGCCGGTATTCGAGTCCGGAAAAGAGGGGAAGATCAGATAATCCCTGTGCTATCCCTATTGTGAACGGATTCAGTATTGCCCCGGCAAATCCCAGGGCTGCTGCCACAAAGCAGAGACATACTCCCACTATCGAGTCATAACCCATCGATATTGCAAGAGGAACAAAGATTATAACGAAGGCTATTGTCTCCTCGCTCATGCCAAATACTGCTCCGAATATGCTGAACATCAGCATTATAAAAACAAATATTACGTTATCGGCACCCAGCCTGGCAATTACCCTGTTGTGTTCGATACTTTTGCTTAACCGCAGGAACGATCGTATTGCCACATCTATCGCTTTGCTCTCGTTCATTATCCAGAATGCTCCTCCGATTATGAGGATGAAGATGATAATATCGGCTTTGTCGACAAATCCGTCAAACAGTGCCGAGAATATCTGCCAGGTCTGCGGGTTATTGCCCGTATATGAGAATGAGCCGGGGACGACCACATTGCGGTCGATGCCGTTAACATTTACGATATGTCTCTCGAAGGTACCACCGGGAACGAACCAGGTCAGAACTGCCGAAAGAATGATTATACTGAAAACTATTACGTAGGTATGGGGGATTTTTTTGAGCATGATGGCAAGATAGAAGACAAAAGGATAAAGATAAAAGTAAAAAGATAAAAGGAAAAAGCAAAGACAGGTTGTTGCTGGGTACTGCCTGCCCGACTGACTGCGTCAGCGGTCAGGCGGGGGTCCTGTGTCCTGGCCAACTGCCTGCTGTCAACGGCTTTGTCAGAACATGAACGAATTAAGATAATTACGAGCCGCGTTGCAGCGGTATGTTTGTAGAAACACGAACGTATTTGGATAATTACGAGCCGCGTTGCGGCGGTATGTTTGTAGGATGTGACATATTAAGACAATCGTGAGCGGCGTATCTGCGGCATGTATGGTAATTTATTTGTTAATTATTACGTGAAATTTTCCCGGATAAACATGTCGCACCTACGGAGCTCAATCACACGATATTTTACGCATTCCTGCTACAAACATACCGTCCCCACGGGACTCATAACGTAATCGTTGACCCTGCTATTTCTACAGACATACCGTCCCTACGGAACTAAAAACAGGCCGTCCCCCCTAAAGCGGGGCATGTTCTACGGAACCAATAGATACCATTTTTGCAGGAAGCTTCAAGAATAAAATCACAATAGAAAAATATATTAAAAGTGATTGCTGGTTTCAAAAAATATTCGTAAATTGATAATCGATTGTCAATTGTTGTTACTGGTGTTTTACCGGGTGTTCTTAATCGCTTATATTCAACAATATTAAAGATCTGTTTTTGTACTCTGTATATATGTTAATTCTGTCTGAAATTTTCTAAACTACCATAATAGAATCTTTATCATGAAAAAGCTGATTAACATACTATTAATAACCTGTATTTGTTTTTCTTTAAAAGCTCAGCTTCCGGGTTCTTTCTCCTGGAAGACCAGACATTGGCTATTACTATCTTCCTCTTAACGCAAAAGACCAATTAGTTCAAGGTCCTTGTGGAGTTTTTGCATCAATAGCAGCAGTAGAAGCTATGTGTCAGATCTATTACAATAATCCCGGTCCCAGTATAGGATCATTATTTGACTTCTCTGAGGCCTATGTCTATAATTCCGGGTCTGATGGCTGCCCTGGAATAGGTTGCGAATCTGCGGAAGCAGCTTCTGTCTTAGATTTTGCTAAAACCACCGGATTGATCAACGATGATGCTTTCACTTTTACGCTAAGTAAAATAGAAGAAGATAATTGTATATGGGATTGCAGTAGTCTGGGCACTCAAAGCCAACGTATCTTTGTACCTAATATGAATAGTTGGCAAATAACTCCAGATAGCATAATAGATACTGATGATGAATTAAAACAAGCCATTCTGGATTACGGACCTATTATTATGGTTCCAGGATCAGGGTACCGTAATGGATGTGCCCTTCATCCCTCCGATCAAGACTGTGATCGCTCCCATACTATTCTAATTACCGGATGGGGTAGTGATGAAGATGAATGGGAAATCTGGGACAGTTGGCCAAGTGCTCCTTCTTTTGGACTAAAGACATATCCAGTATTCAGTTTTGGTCCGTCATTTTATCGTGTTTATCCTGTTAACCCTCAAAACAGTAATGATTCTATCAGGTGTGTTGGCAGCCAATCCGAATACTTCAGTAGAAAAGGATGGGATAAAGATGGCGATGGTTTCTATTCCTGGGGATTAGAATCACACGGTAGACCTCCTGGTTGTCCAGGTCCTAATTTGCCTGACTGGAATGACAATGACCCAACAATAATTTTTAGATCTGGTAGTACTATATTTGACACTCCAGAAATATCCGGGCCAGATAGGGTATGCCAATGTGATGAAGGCGATCGAAGATTTTGGTTAGATTATGTTCCAGATGGTTTCTCATGCAGTTGGTATATTTCTAAAAATTCATCTTGTTTCAATACATATCAGGGTAACGGCAGTTCAGTAGATTTATATCCTAATTCTTCTTGTATCGGAAAAGAGAGCGAAATTACATTCAGGATAACGCAGAATGGAGATGGAGGATACGCGGAGTATAAAAAGAGTTTTTATGTTAACTGCCCTCGTGAAGACTTGACGTCATACTCCGTACTTGACTCTTACGGTGGTTCGCCGCCCAAATATGGAGACACGTATTACCTGTGTCCCTATACGACTTATAACATTTTCTATAATGAATATGATTATAACTGTAATGTAACAATTACGGATTGGGATCTCCCCTATGGTTGGTCTGAGCATTACCATTACAGTCATTATGTTTCTATTTATACAAACGACTGGCCTGATGGTTTTCTGTATATAAAAGGTACAACTGACTGTAATACATCTGAAGTTACACTGATGAGTATCTATTTTGGAGCTGCTGAATGCGGTGGTTACTTTTTAGCCTATCCCAATCCCTCTGAAAATTTCGTGGATATTGATGTTGATAAAGTGAAACTTCGAACAGATAACATCAGTATCGATGGTGAATGTATATTAACACTAATAGACAAATCAGGAATGATCAAATTCAAAACAGAGTTCCAGGGATTTCCATACAGGATTGATACCTCAGGTTTGCCTGAGGGATTGTATTTTATTAATATTATTCATAAAGGAAAGACCTCAACGATCAGGTTAATTATTCAGCATCCATAAGATATTGTCATTTAATAAATAAGGGGGGCCGTTAAAATAGAATTAAAATCAAATCGTTTTAATGGACAGTGGTATTAGTACAAGTGAAATATTTCGGCCGCCTGAAATAATTATTGAAAACAGCTAATAAATGTTAAAAGTCAAATAGTTATGCATACGGTTATAAAATATTCATTATTCGGAATGTTATTATTTTCAGCTTCAGTTTTTCACGGATGTGAAAAGGAAAGTAAACTTCCGGTAGATGGCGACGGCAATGTTTATGACACGATTCGCATTGGCACACAGACCTGGCTTGCGGAAGACCTGAAAACCACTAAATACAACAATGGAGTTTCCATCCCATTGGTTACTGATAATACTCAATGGGCTTCAATGTCATCAGCTGCATTTTGTTGGTATGGGAATAATCCTGCTTTTAAGGAAAATTACGGTGCGCTTTATAACTGGTATGCAGCCAAAGTCTCCTTCCTTTGTCCGGCAGGGTACCATGTTCCTTCAAAAGAAGAATGGCAAACATTGATTGACTATTTAGGTGGAGAAGAGATTGCCGGTGATAAACTAAAAGCAGCTGGTACTCAGTTTTGGTCATCCGGTAATTATTCGACAAATGAATCGAGATTTACTGCTATGCCTGGTGGCAACCGTAGCCATAATGAGGGTACTTTTAATGATATCCGATCTCGTGGAAGCTGGTGGAGCACATCTTCTTGGTCTTATGATAATTATGCGTATTTACTTAGGATGGACTATAATTACAGTAGTGCAAAAACAGCGGTTTGGTTTAAAAAGGCTGGTTTTTCAGTAAGGTGTATTAAGGATGACTAAATGATTACAAATTAACAGGCCGCACCCCGCTAAGGCGGGGCAGGCTCTTCGGGACTACATAATTACCAATCTGATGGATGATCTCTTATCCTTGAACTGGATGTTCATGAAATATATTTGTTGTTTGAACAATGGCAATGTTAGTCTTTGACACACCGTACAGAGCCACCTTTTTTTGCAGAAAGACAGCCTGCGAAGTTAAAGTCACCGTCAAATGCCTGGGTACGATATCGGGCAGCTGGAAGACCACAAAATGAGATTGAAGCCCAGAAAAAGTTCTTTTCCACTATTCCATGAAAGGTACCATTTTCTATCCTTAAACCGGATGGCAATCCTGTGAAACCACTCTCATTTGTTGCTATACTACCTCTACTGGTTTGTTTCCAATGCTCAAATCCAGCTTCTTTCAACTTTATACCTGCTACATCTGCTCCTCCAAGATATGACTCAAGTAATATCCATTCGTCATCTGTCGGAACATGCCAACCCGCCGGACAAAGTATCCCTGTATTTACAGAATACCAGTTATAAAGGGCTCCATATAAATCCTTGTATGAAGCTTCATTATTATTATACCAGCAATATCCGGGGGTTGTAAGATTGCTCCAGGTTACGGTGTCTGTAACCAAAGGTATTGAGCTTCCATCATTGTACTTAGTAGTCTTAAGGTTCTCAGTCATCCAGACCTGGGTCCCAATACTGATAGTCGTGTATATATTACCTTCTGCATCAGTAACTGTTCCTTGTGTCCCGGATAAATCTGCGAGAGTGGTGAACGACAATTCATTACCGTAGCTGATTCCTGCTTCACTTAAAGCGAATGCTCTTACATAATAAGTGGTCTCCGGATTTAGATTCGATAACAGATGTGTATATTCTGCATGGTAGGGTTTCACGTCGTAATCGGTTGTCCATTGGTTATCGGAAGTGTCAGGAATAGGATGGACATCCCAGCAGAAACCTCTCTTTGTGATTGGGGGATCTCCTTCGAAAGTCACTATTCCATTGCAAAATGCAGACTTTGGAGTTATGTAATTTATACTACTGGTATTCAGTTCAGATGGAGACATATCACTGGTAGTAAATGAAACAACCGGTCCATAGCCAACATCAAAATCGTTTATTGCATATGCTCTGACATAATATTCCGTTTCTCCATGAAGATTAACCATATAAGCTACAAAATTGCTCGCTCTCCCTTTCCTGAAAGTTTTATAATCATAAATTGTAGGCTCCTTTTCTTTACTCCAACAGATTCCATATTCTTTAACGGGACCAGATCCCTCATCTATGATCGTGGCTGTACATGTTGCTGAACCAACTTCAATATTGGAAACAATAGGTGCTGATAATAAGGGAACCTCTTCTCTCCTGCATGAACTTAGATTAATCAGAAGCAGGGCGGATATAATAGTTGTAAGCTTAACCAGGAATTTAATGACATCCATATGTATTTGCTTTTTATTTTCAAAGCTGCCAACCTCTTGACTGATAGACTAATTACTTTAATTGTTTTTAATGCACCTTATAGAATATCCATTATTTATTCCAGATCCCCCAAGGCCAAACTCAGTAGACACATAATTCGGGGAACCATCTGATGAACTCCACCATCCACAACGATTAGTTGAAAAAGGTCCTTCCCAATACCGATAGCCAAATCTCGTAATGTTAAAACTTTGCTTAAGTTCTTCGGGTGAATTTTCCAGAAAATTAATCAGTGTTAACCATTCTTCGATTGTTGGAATATGATATCCGGTCGGACAAATAAAATCGGTCGATCTTCCTACATAACCATTATACAAAGCACCATAAATATCCTTGTTCTTAATGTTATTCTCATACCAGCAATATGCTCCCCGATTCATGTCTGACCAGGCACTATTATCGGTTACAAGAGGGATTGGATCTCCATTGATGTACTTTGTGGTTTTAAGGTTTTCAGTTAACCAGACTTGTCTCCCGATTACTACAGTATCATATGTATTACCATCGGCATCCATTGGTAAGCTCTTCTTTTCTTTTTCACAGCTAATAAGAACTATTAAGCCTAATAGAGAATAAATCGTTATTTTACTTGAACTCTTCATGACTTTCTAAATTATTATTATTCATTTTTCTATTAGAAAGGATCGGAATTATATCATGTTTCAAATTCAACTGATTTAATACAATTAAGGTCATATACTTAATTGAGGTAGCATCTTCTTAATGTTCTACATACAATCGTATCGTGGATTTATTATCCCCATAAGAAAGGTTAACAAAATAAACTCCTTTCGGTAAACTGCTTGTATTCAACTCAAATGGGAATCCTTTGAACCTGGAACTATATTTAGTAATACCAGATCTATCGATAACTGATATAGTAAACTCTTGATCTGGGCTTAATTCATCCACATCTATTTTATTCTTGTTTATATCAATATAAGCAAGATCCTCTGAAGGATTTGGATATATCATGAAATATTCTTCACAATCTCCCTCCACAAAATATAGAGTATAGACTCTGACAGTTCCACAACATTCCGTCTCAGCCTCAATATCAAGCATTCCATAAGGATAATCATTCGTATTAATAGAAATAGTATTGTTGTACTCCCAGTGTGTGGACCAGCCATAAGGCAAATCCCAATCAAAATTTGATGTGGTACATCCGGAATCGTAATTGTTATAAGAAATAGTATAGGTTGTATTTGGACAAATATAATATGTATCAGAGTAATTTGGTGGACTTCCGCCATAACTATCCAATACTGAGACACTAACTAAATCCTCCCGCGGGCCGTTTATTACAAAATTCTTTTCAAACGTTATTGTTCCATTATATGTGAATGTGTATGTAATCTTACAGTTTTTTCCAACATATCCTAAAGGAGTAATTTCGGCTGTACATCCACTTCCAGAGGTAGGTAAACAGTTTGTAACCGACCAACTAACTGAATCTTGTAAGTCTTCAGGGATATTAGATAAAATAAATTCATCCTCTGAACACAGATAGATGGGACCAGAAATTGTTGGTGAGTATACTCCGTAATCGTACATAAAACCAATATTCGGGTTACTATCATCAAAATCCATTAAACCTATTCCCTCCCAGCCAGAAGGTTTCATATCATCAAATCCCCAGTTGTACCATCCATCTTTATCGTTATCAACTGGTGTAGTCATTGTAAAATAATTATCGCAATAGTCGCCATCACAATCTAAAGAGTTATTATTATATTCTGGCCAAACTCGATAGAATAGTGTTCAAACTTGAAAAGATCTATATCAAAAGAATCTATAACATTGTGACCAGGCCAGCTATCTTTTATATACCATTTAAATGGGTTTGATTTCCAACCAACAACGAGGACAGAATGTGCAGCATCATCACCAACGTCATGCATATAATATGGAGCATACCTGCCATCATAAGTGCCGGGTAAAGTTACGATAATAGGTCCATAATCTATAATGGCTTTTGATAGGTCGGTGTTATTTTCAATTGAAAGAGAACTGTAATGTGGTATGGTAACCATGTATCTGTACGTAGTATAACAATTACTCCGACAATAGGGTTCATTTTCAGGATAAGATAAACTATATTCATCGATAACTCCTGGGTTTAGATCAAGGAAAAGATTGAGTGCATGAGGAACGGCAATTCCTGCACCACAACCCAAGCCACAATCTGAATTATATAATTGACTTTCGGAAAGATCTAAACATTGTACTCCATAAACGTAATTATTGAAATATATTTGAACGACCGCTTCGACACCAGCTACAGCTGCAAAAATGTGACAAGGTCCCGGTACCTTTTGATCTTGAGGATCTTTAATATAGCTTTTGCCATGTCGTGCAGCCCAAGAGAAATCTGAAGGTTGGCCAAATAAACTATTGCAAAATAATAGAATAAATACAACCGGAATGGATATAAGAGTTTTCATGTTTTTTGAATTTCAAAGCTAGTTGGAATTTGAGATGATAAATATTACGTTGCGCTAATAGTGTGCTTGCACAAAACGCAAAGGTTAAAAGCAGAAATAACTTTGACATGACTGTATGCTTATTAATGTGTTAATAATCGAGCATTCATGCCCGAAATCATTAATACGAAATAGTCGTATTACTTTCATTACAGGAGTTTAACTCCTTTTTCAACTTTTATCACTATAAAGATAAGCAATAATACTATTTAAGTCAAATAATATATATGTTTTTCATATGTTGGATCCATGCTTCTATCATTTTCTTTTTTTACTTTAACTCGATTTGAGGTTGAATTAGAAAGCCCCTGGAAAAAATCCTTCCAGAGTTGCCGGAAGCCTAGAAAGGTTTCAACCATTGAAAAATCATCTTATTCCGAATCCCGTTAAATTATTAACCCTATATTTTTTACATTTGGTTTTTAAAAAACTCAAAAAAAATAATACCTCTGAAATGAAAACCCTTCACAAAACTCTTGTACTGACCGCAATCATGCTGGTCGGTTTCTTTTCTGTCACCGCACAGGACACCCTGCCCACGATCAAACCCGAAGATTACGCGAAATGGCAGACTCTTGGTGCTACATCAATCTCTGACGACGGCTCATGGGTCGGCTGGAACGTTTCTCTTGTGGATG
>CAZWFL010000062.1:0-19016 GCA_964633195.1 uncultured Rikenellaceae bacterium
GAAAAGAAAACTTATTTTTGTAGAACCCGTGGTCGGATAGACGGGAGTATTTAAAATCAACAGTCCGATTTTTTAAGAGTGGATAAAATTTTTTGTAAAAATTCGATGAGCCTGTGAAAAATTTTGTGTAAACTGGTAGTTGCCAGGTTTAAAGAACGCCACATCTATCACCAAATTTAATGATTAATTGATTAATAACAGAACCCCAATCTCTGACAGGATAGGTCCATTTTTTTTCTTTGTTAGCAATAGCCAGATATACAGCTTTTAAGGCTGCCTGATCATCCGGGAAGACGGTTTTGGTTTTTGTGTATTTCCGGATATAACCATTCAGGCTTTCTATGGCATTGGTCGTATAAATGATTCTTCGGATCTCCGGCGGGTAATCAAAATAAGCTGTTAGCTCATCCCAATTATCTTTCCAGGATTTAATTGCATAGGCATATTTAGTACCCCATTTTTTCTCAAAGTCTTCAAGTGCATCATAGGCTATATCCCTATTGATAGCCCCGTAAACATTCTTCAGATCAGATAAAAAGTGTTTTCTGTCTTTCCATACAACATATTTAATACTGTTACGGATCTGATGTACTACACAGAGCTGAGTAATAGTATTTGGGAAGGCAGATCTTATTGCCTGCCTGATCCCGGAAAGGTTATCTGTGCTGGCAATCAGGATATCTTTAACACCTCTTGCTTTAATATCAGTAAGCACGTTAAGCCAGAATGATGCACTCTCTGTTTCACTGATCCACATGCCAAGAACCTCTTTTAATCCAACCTGCTTAAGTCCGATCATCAGATAAATGGTCTTGCCTATAACCTTACCGCTTTGACGAACCTTAACAACTATACCATCCATCCAGACAACAAAGTAAACCGGATCAAGAGGCCGTTGCTGCCATTCTTTGATGTCTTCGATTACGGCGCTGGTTATGTTAGATATCGATCCCTCACTAACTTCAACTCCGTAGATGTCTTTGATGGTATCTTCGATATCTCTGGTGGACATTCCCCGGGAATACATCGTTATGATGGCATGTTCTATTTTGGCAGACATCCGTTGATGCTTCGGGACTACAATAGGATCGAACGTAGCATTACGATCCCTGGGAACATCCAGGGGAACTTCCCCAAGGTTGGTTTTAAGTGTTTTTTTGCTAAATCCGTTTCGGCTGTTACCACTGTTTATGCCCGAAGGATCGTGTTTGGGGTATCCAAGATGCTCGTTGATCTCCGCTTTCAAAAGAGATTCAACGCCTTGTTTGTAGAGCCTTTGGATAAACTCTTCAAACTCTTCCTGAGACTTGATTTTCTTTAATGCTTCCTCAGGGATTTTAAATAACTCATTTTCACTCATAATGATGCTAATTAGGATTAAAATTAAAACTTTCATTCAAATCAACCGGTTTTGAGCTCGATTTCCGGCTCCAACCGGTTGAGGTCCCTAATCAGCTACCAATCCATTTACACAAAATTATTTACACTCCCAATTCGATTTTTTCGGTACTAATCACCAACAGGTCAATGATTAATCTATAAAACTATATAGAAGAAAAACATAGCGCTCTAACGGAGCTTAAAATTTATTTCCCTGCCACTTATTATACAAACATAGCGCTCTAACGGAGCTCAAAATTTATTTCCCTGCCACTTATTATACAAACATGTCGCTCTAACGGAGCTCAAAATTTATTTCCCTGCCACTTATTTTACAAACATAGCGCTCTAACGGAGCTCAAAATTTATTTCCCTGCCACTTATTATACTAACATAGCGCACTGAGGGAGTTCGACAGAACGGCACAGTGGCTCAACGGCGGCGACGACGGCGAAATGGCTCAAAAGTTCAGACGTATTGCGTGCAGGGGTTCAAGATGCCGTTCAATGGCCACATTAATCTTAATCAGATGCCGGAGAGCCTTCCGCTGGTGCGGAACAGGCAGCCCCGCTTGGGCGGGGCATTTAAGTCCAATATCCATGGTCACAACCATGGTAGAGTGCGCCATTTTGATTATCATCACCGGCGGTGCTGAAGAAAAAATAGTGACATGCTAAATTCTTGCTATTTTCGACTCTATTACCTTCTTAACTTCGTTCGCAATTTCCCGATAGAAGATTGTTTCATCTTCATCAGGAACTAAAAAGTCATCAGGGTATCTTATGGATACTCCAAAATCAGTTAAGCTTCCAAAATCAAAATTAAAACCTGATTTGTCTATCTTTTTGCATTCCATCAGAAGGAATTCAAGATCGTGTGTTCTGGGAAAATTTCAAATAGCTATCCTGGTCTTTTCTCATAACAAGATTGATTCTTTAATGATCTTTCTTATGATGTGTCCTGGAAGTTTTTTCTTTTCTTCCACTTCTAACTTGCTCTGTATAAGAATATCTGAACGAATCCCAATAAGTAAAAGGGATTTTCTGATTTTAGTTCTGATTGGGAGTTTCTCTTTTAGAGAAAGATCTGCAGCAGTTATTAAAAGAATATCATAGTCGCTGTCAGACGAGCATTCATTTCTTGCATGTGATCCAAAAAGTAGTACTTCAGCATCAGGAAGAAATTGATGTGCCGTCTTTTTAATTACCTCGGTTATTTGGTCATTGTTTTTCACCATATCCTTTTTGTAACTACAAATATACTTTATTCTGTGAATTTAATCAGCTTGTTATTCACAGGACAACTCTATTCTTGCTCATAAGGTCAGGGGCTTGCATACTTTATTATAAAATGGAATCTTACCCCCAAAAACCAAAACCATGCTCCTTTTCCAGAAAGACTTACAGAGTACGAAGCATGAGTCTGGATTCAGGACGTCCTGTATTGGTCTCAGTATCCTTAAACAAATGGCACGGATTCAACCATAAAGAATGACGGCTGATCCGTGCCACTGCTCTGATGCAAAAACAAATCGTAGGAAGAAATGCAGCGAGACATTTTTGTTTTTGCAGATGATGCAATATAAAAATCAACAATCCGATTTTTCCGGAGTGACGAATTTTTTTTATGAAAATTTGATTTTCCTTGATTGATAAAAGTTTCTCGCTGATTGTCGCAGATTTGTCCGCTGAGTTACGCAGAAGACGGAAGACGGAAGACCGAAGACAGAAGAGGAAAAGCAAGCGGAATTGCAGTACTTATAATCGCATTTTATTATATTGCTTTGTGTTTATAATCACAATTTATCATATTTCTGGAGGACCACCCAGCAACAGGAGATAGATTACATTGAAGAATACCAGAACAAATTCTTTGTATTTGAATTCAAATGGAAATCCAAAAAAAGATCATTCCTCTCAAAAACATTCTTAAAAGCTTACCCCGGATCAGAATTCAAAGTCATAAATCCGGATAATTTTCATGAGTTTATAATGAATATGTGAATGCCTGCCTGAGCCATAATCAGATGCCGGAGAGCCTTCCGCTGTTGCGGAACAGGCAGCCCCGCTTGAGCGGGGCATTTAAGTCCAATATCCATGGTCACAACCATGGCAGAGTGCGCCCTTTTGATTATCAACACCGGCGGTGCTGAAGAAAATAATAAAAAGACCTTACTCCGCTTTTACACAGTCACTCTTTTTAGAAAGGGATTTCGGGTACAAACAGGAAGATTTTCGCAATCTGTCAAAGCAGAACTAAATTAATTCAAAGGTGGATATGAACCTTATCCTGATGATAAGTTATTGAATAAGTTATGTAACTTTGTGTTTTTACATAGTCAAAGATGGAATCAGATCTCCATAAAAGGATCAGGGGCATGCTTTGGGATTTACCAGGGAGCAAGAGAGTGGAACTGGCAAAAAGAATTGTTAATGATGCAGTTACAGTTTTTCATGAAGATGAACAGGTGTTTCTAAAGGCTCTTAACAGTCTAAAGTGGCATGAACTGATCAGACTTACCGGCAAGGAGGAATTCTTTTCACTGCTTACCGATTCAACGATCAGGAAACTTTTCCCTCCAGAACGCAGAATATTCTATACCAATGCACGCAGATTACTATCAAAATATTGTATACCCTCTACAGGACAAGGTACTTAAGATTGTAGGGGCTCTTCCAGTAGGATTCTATTTAACCGGAGGCACCGCTCTCGGAAGAGTCTATTTGCACCATAGATACTCCGATTATCTTGATTTTTTTGTTAACGCTGCTGCTGATTTTAAAGATCAGGTTAATATCGTGATAAATCATATAGGTTCCAAAAATATCAGATTTGATGCGACTGCTGCGGATGATAGTTATGCAAGGATATTTGTTTATGATGGAGAAGGGATCCTGAAAATTGATTTTGTTAATGATATACCATTCAGAAAAGGTGAATTTCTTGAAACTGATATCTTTCTGAGAACGGACAATATTATAAATATCTTATCAAACAAACTGGCCGCCTTAAGCAGGTATGCAGTAAAGGATGTTGTCGACATTGTTTATATCAGTCAGAACATCAGTTTTAATTGGGAAGAAATGTTTAAAGATGCAAGTGATAAAGACCTGTGGGCAAACCCCGTCAATGCAGCCGGGATACTGGAGGAATTCCCTTTTGAAAAGCTTCATGAAATTACCTGGGTGGATAAAATCCCTGATCAGGAATGGTTTACCTCCTCTTTAAGTGTAATCATAAGAGACATGCTGGAGGGTGGTGATAATTCGCTGGCCGGTATGACTTAAAAATACGACAGTCTGACCCTGATTGCCTATATGAAAAAAGTGGCACGGATTCAACCATAAAGAATGACGGCTGATCCGTGCCCCCGCTCTGATGCAAAAACAATACGCATGAAGAAATGCAGCGAGACATTTTTGTTTTTGCAGATGATGCAATATAAAAATCAACAGTCCGATTTTTTAGGAGTGGATAAAATTTTATGTAAAAATTCGATTTTTTCGGTACTAATCACCAGCAGGTCAATGATTAATCTATAAAACTATATAGAAGAAAAACATGTCGCTCTTACTGAGCTCAATATAAATTAGTTGCCACTTATTCTACAAACATAGCGCTCTAACGGAGCTCAAAATTTATTTCCCTGCCACTTATTATACTAACATAGCGCTCTAACGGAGCTCAAAATTTATTTCCCTACCATTTATTCTACTAACATAGTGCTCTAACGGAGCTCAAAATTTATTTCCCTGCCACTTATTCTACTAACATAGTGCTCTAACGGAGCTCAAAATTTATTTCCCTGCCACTTATTCTACTAACATAGCGCACCGAGGTAGCTCGACAGAACGGCTCAGTGGCTCAACTGCACCGGCGACTGCGAAATGGCTCAATAGTTCAGGAGTATTGCGTGCCGGGGTTCAAGATGCCGTGCAATGGCCACATTAATCTTAATCAGATGCCGGAGAGCCTTCCGCTGGTGCGGAACAGGCAGCCCCGATTTAGGCGGGGCTTCGATTGCCAACTGCCCTGAGCCACTTCGTCGCTCAATCGATTAAGCCTGCAAATAATAATCCCCCGGTGTTTGCGTTATATGAACGTCAGGAAAAACTCATACTCAAAAAGATAACATATGAAACGGGCTGGAACAAGATTTTTACTGATAATGGCATTTATGATCCTTGGATCTCCTCTGGCGATAAGCCAGTTAACGATGCCTGAGGAACTCGACAAAGGAACTCTTACAGAGCAGATGAGTTTCATCGAGGAACGTACAAGAATATACGATAACTACCGTGCAATACGCGAGGATATGTTTCAGAAGATCAAGAAGAATAGTCTCGATACGGTCAGGAAGATTAAAAATGAGGTGACTTCGTATATAAAGCTTACAACCGGACTGAACCACAGGATAGACTCCCTTAAAACAGCCCTCGGTAATACAAAGGATGAGCTCTTTGAGGTAAACCGCACAAAAAACAGCATCGGACTGCTGGGATTACAGGTAAATAAAATAACCTATAACCTGACCATGTGGTCGATAACAGGAGGACTTGCAATTCTATTGGTATTTGGACTTCTGGCTTTCAAGAGGAACATTTCTGCTACCCTGAATACCAAAAAGGAGCTTAAGGAGCTAATGGAAGAGTTCGAGGAGTACCGCCAGAAGACCCGTCTCGAAAGAGAGAAGATGAGCATGGACCACTTCAACGAGCTCAGGAAATTAAGGGGAGGCTGATATAATTGAATTTTCTGACTCCAGATGCACAAGAAAAAAATCCTCTCCTCAGTCATATTCTTTCTGATCGGAATCTTTTTGTTCTGGCTTGTCTATCGTGATTTTAATGTCGCTGAGGTAATTATTACCTTGAAGGATATAGGATGTGAATGGGTTTTAATTTCGATTGTGTTTGGATTAACCAGCCACTACATTCGTGCATTAAGATGGAAAATGCTGATCACCACAATGGACCATAATCCTCGTACCTTAAATCTGTTTCTTTCAGTTATTATCCTGTATTTTACTAATCTAATTATTCCAAGGGGAGGTGAAATATCGAGGTGTGCGATTGTTTCGAAATATGAAGGTATTCCCTTTGTAAAGCTACTGGGTACTGTATTTATAGAGCGGATCGTTGATTTAATTGTGTTTATAATAATTTTTATTGTCATGCTTATCTGGCAGTTCAGTTTTTTTAAAACGGTTTTCAATTATCCGGAATTCAAAATTGATTTTTCTACAATTAATAATAAAATGATCCCAATAATATTAACAGTTTTGCTTTCAGGTATTCTTGTTATCGTCTTATTAAAATACGGGGTTTTAAATAGGATCTTAATTAAACTGAGAAAGATAAAAAGTGATTTTCTTGAAGGAGTTTTAGTAATTGTCCATTTAAAAGGTATTGTCAGGTTTTTCATTTACACACTTCTAATTTTCCTCTGCTGGTTTCTCATGCTATATACTATGTTCTTCGCCTATCCAGCCACGGCACATTTGACATTTATGATAGCCATAATAACTTATACCTTTGCTAACCTTGCATATCTTCTACCGATCCAGGCTGGTATCGGTACCTGGCATTTTATAGTGATAAGCTGTCTTTTCTTCTACGGGATAGATAAAACAACCGGTATGATTTTCGCACTTATTGCACATACTTTCACCAATCTAATTTATCTTGGCTTTGGCCCAATCACCCTTTCGATGCTTCCAATTATTAACATTAAGAAAAAATAGAAAATATCTGTTACTAATAATACTATTGACTGTGCCATTCTATCTCAGAAGTGTTAACAATTAGCTCTTGAATGACCATCTTTTCAATCAGGAATTATTATGAGTGCTCTTGAAGAATTCTTTTAGGAGTCTTTCTTTTACAATTATCTGTTATTAATCCGGCCGGTGTTAACGTTGGTCCACCAAAAACCTCCGTTAATCAAAACCAGTCTGAAAAATATTGATTAACAACAGATTACCCTTTATCTTTGGGGTGCTTATGTTCAATTAAAATTGTGAAAAAATGAAAAAAATCAAATTCTTATTTCTTAGCCTATTTATCGTTACAGCCCTGATATCCTGTGACAAGGATAAAATTGACGAGGGCTTTAAGGTAACCATCAATCCAACCCTTGATCTGGTAACCGTCGTTGGTGAAAATCAGGGCGGGAACATTGATTGTGCCGAAGTAAATGCTGCTGTGGAGTGTGAACTGGAATGGACCAGCGGAAGACTTAATTATGAAGATTATCCCGGGGGAAGCAGTGTGGGTCCGATTACCTGGACAACTGACGGCACATATGTGTCGTGGAGTTCAACCGACCCAGTCAAAATTGCCCTTATTGTCAAGGGAGGTAGTGGCGCAAACGTCTATTTCTCAGGTTGTGATGAGGATTGTGTAACAGAAGGATCGGGGTTCTCTGCTCCGGTTAACCCTGTAAACGGGAAACCTTATGAGTTAAGCAATGTCACATTCTGCTATTCTCTGTGCGATGGAGATGACAACGGTGATGACAACGGTGATGACAACGGAGATGATGAAGGTGACGACGAGGGCGATGACGAGGGCGATGACGAGGGCGATGACGAAACCGAAGAAAGGTGTGAAACTGCTTTTGCTTTGAAGACCTGGCTGCCAATGACATACTGCTTCACAGAGTTTGGTTTTAACCGCTGGGGATGGACAAACGGCCCTATTACAGATGCTCATACATCTTCTGTTTATAATCTGTACGCAGGTGCTGCCCAATGCGACCCGGATAAAGGCAGACGTGTTGGCAAAGTTGAAATTTTCTACGTTGACGGAACAGCTAATGTTGTATTTACAATGCTAAACGGTTATACGTTGAGTGAAACTCACCTGTATATCGGTAATGAAATGTTACCTAAAGGCAAAAATGGAGATTTTACAGTAGCACCAGGATTATATCCATATAAGCATGAAGATCTTATGGGAGCAACAACCGACACTTATGTTATAAGTGGTCTTTCTGGTGATCTGTACGTCATAGCTCATGCAGTGGTTTGCGGAAAATTCCCTGATAATGACTAAGAGAAAAGTTTAAATTATAGAACCAGCAACAAAAGAGGGTGCCTCAAAAGGGTACCCTTTTTTTTGCCTGAAGCCCCTTCCATTATGTATTATTATCAGGACTTTGTTAAAAAAGCGCAGAGCGCAGGGCGCAGAGCAGGGAGCGAAGAAACGATGGAGCGACAAAGCGAATTATTTGGTCATTCGATAGTTCCTGCTGTGCGGGATCTCCGCTGCGCTTCGACATTCAATTGTCATTCAATTGTCATTCAATTGTCATTAAATTGTCATTAAATATGACGGCCGACATCGTACACCGTAGCTTTAGCGAAGGTGGAAGGCCGAATGACGCGGACTTCGGACTTCCCTGCCCGACTGACTGCGTCAGCGTTCAGGCGGGGGTCTCCGGACTTCTGCGTAACTCAGCGGATAAATCTGCGCATATCCGCGAGAAACTTTTTCTTAACCGTTGCGCCGTTGCGCCGCTGCGCCGCTGCACCGCTGCGCCTTTGTACCTTTGTACCTTTGTACCGTTACACCTTTGTACCGTTGTACCGTTGTACCGTTAAATAGCTGATAGCTGACCGCTATTCCATCATCATTTTTTACCGGCAGTTTGTCAAAATGACAAAAATCAGTTTTGCACATGTTTTAAACATCAGAAATCCATTTATCTATTTGATATACAATTTTTTAATGAACACAAACCGGCAATAAGAATACAAACGAGCTGAATCAGTCGTAAATTTCACCAATGTTTTGACGAATCTGCTGTTTTTTTGTACCAGTCAGTGCCCTGAAATGATATAAAGGTCTTTTCCTTTGACAAAAAGTAAAAGTACCCGTTTAAATAACCCTTTAAGAGATCCCGCACCCTTGACTCGAATGCTTTATTTGAATACTTTTGTTTGTGAGATTCGAATTTCAAACAATGGAAAACCTGTCACATTCAAAGCGCTCTGAAATACTTAATGAACAGGTATTTAAGCCTGCTTTCGCCAGGAGGAAAATTACCTCCTGCGAGGCCGGTAAAAATCCTTTATTCAATAAACTGGCTGCTGAAGATTGTGAAGATTTCTTTTACTACCTCGACTGGCTGGAACTGGCAAAGAAGCCTGATATGATGATCCTTTCATCTATGCACCATTACTATTATGATATTGATGATCTTAAAGGGATCAGGATACTGGTAAATCTGAAGCATCTGAACCGTATCGGGCAATTGGACGGCTTTTTGCACTCAATTTACAGATTATTGCCTTCAGGGGCCAGGTTTATGGGACGGTTCGGGGAGGATAAGAACCGGGAGGGTATGGCAATCCCGCTTTATCAATCGATAAGATTTATTATTGATATTATCAATCTTATAGATTCACGGACAGAGAAGCGATTGACAAGTAATGGCGTTAAAAAAGTTTTGGAATCACACGGATTTAATATTGCTGACATGACTGAAATAAACGGATTAATTTATTTCATGGCAGTCAATACAAGAGATGGCAGCACCTGAACAGGCTAAGAGGAAAGAATATAAAAGGACTTAAATGTTTTTATGAATTAGAATTATCTGATGTAAGGATTAGTATACATGGATATCATAGGCACACTCATACGGCTCAAAATCATACCATTCCTTAAAAAGGGGAATAAGCTGAACATATTCCTGGGGATAATTGATATTATTGCTATTGCCTCTGCTTTTCAGGTTGCCTACATTATTAATTATCACTCCCTTGAAGGCTTTTTCTTCTTCTCACATCACAGCCTCCGGTGGATTTTCCTGGCAATTTTGCCGATATGGCTTATAACATTATATATTCTTAAGGCAACAGAAATTCCCAGAACCAAGCGCTACAGCACCATGCTGGTTGAATACTTCCAGTCGGCTGTTGCAATTGGTGCAATACTTCTGATATTCTATTTTGTATTTAAACTTTACGCAATATCCCGGCTATTTCTGATCGAGTTCACAATTCTGGGATTTGTTTTCCTTTTTTTTGTAAGACTATTCGAATACAAAGTATTCAGAACATACAGGGCAAGAGGTTTTAACTTCCTGAACATAGTAATTATTGCTGACGAATCTTCCATTCCATTTATAGAAACATTAAGGGAAAACCCCGAATGGGGATACAAAATCATGATCATCTTCTCTAATTCGGGAAAAGTAAATGAAAAATACCGGGGAGTATTTAAAATACTTCCTGAAAAAGCAAAAGATTCACTTAACGAACTCATGGAGGTTGATACTATCGACGAGGTATTCTATATTAAAAACCGGATAAACCCCGCTGATATAAGGAAATCCATCAGATCATGTGAGGAGCTGGGCGTAGCTTTCCATCTTATGACACGCGACCGTCAGCCAATGTTGACAAACGCGTTTGTTTCAATAATAGCAAATGAGAAATTCCTGACTTTCACAAATATACCTCACAGACCCTTTGCGCTTGGTGTAAAAAAATTTATGGATATAAATATTTCCGTGATACTTCTTCTCATTTTATCTCCTTTGATGCTTATTATCAGTCTGCTGGTTTGGCTCACCTCAAAGGGTCCGGTAATATACAAACAACCCCGGGTTGGCCTCAGGGGCCGCCAGTTCAATCTGTATAAATTCAGGACCATGGTGTCCAATGCAGATGAGATAAAGAACGAACTGGTCACCGAGAACGAAGCTGATGGCCCTGTGTTTAAGATTAAGAATGACCCAAGGATCACAATGATAGGGGGATTTCTCCGTAAAAGCGGACTTGACGAGCTCCCTCAGCTTATAAATGTATTAAAGGGCGAAATGTCGCTGATAGGCCCACGGCCTCCTCTACAGGAGGAAACAAAACAATACAAGAGGTGGCAGTTAAGACGCCTTTCGGTTAAGCCGGGATTATCATGCTTCTGGCAGATCAAACCCGACAGGAACAGCATAAAATTCGAACAATGGATGGAATTGGATTTAGCTTATATTGATAATTGGTCACCTCGATTGGATTTTATAATTTTACTCAAAACAATAAAAACAGTATTTTCGAGAACAGGATTATAATTTAAAATGAATACCATGAAGTTAACTTACCTTAAAGCAGGAGCCCTGTTCCTGATGATTTTTGCAGTATCATGCGTGCCCCAGAGGCAGCTGAGTTACTTCAACGACATCAATGAGTTAAAGGAACCATTTGGAAATCCCAGGGTCCAGAAGCCGATTATGCCATTTGATAAATTATACATAAGAGTGGTGAGCATTGATCCTCAGACAAGCCAGATATTTAATACTGCCGATGAAATAAGGTCAGGGAGTTATGCTTCAAGTGGTATAGTGGGATACCATGTTGATGAGAAAGGCAATATACATTTCCCGTTTGTGGGAAGCATTAATGTCGGCTCGCTGACAACCGCAGAGGCTTCAGTAAAGATAGAGGAAGCCCTTAGCGACTATGTTCCGAACATCTCTGTAGTGGTTAAATATGTCGACAACCAGGTTACAGTTGTCGGTGAAGTTAACCGGCAGGGTGTGTACGGCTTCACGCATGATAAACTCAATATCTATGAAGCACTGGGTCTTGGAGGAGGTATAACACGGTATGGTGACAGAAAGAATATCATCCTGATCAGACACGAAGGAGATAAGATAATGCATTACCGGCTGAATCTGTCCGATTCGAAGATTTCGACCAGGGATCAGTTTTATGTTAATCCAAACGATGTGGTGGTAGTTGAACCGCTGAAAGCCGTGTCCTCAAGTTACTCAAATATCACATATACAACAGTACTAAGCTCTATTACAACCCTGATTGCAGTTTTGCTTTTTACCGGTGTCAGTTTCTAAGTTGAACAAATAATAAAATAAATGTCAGATAACAGTGAGCACAGCTCTGAAGCTTTTAATATCAAGGACTTTATATTACAGGCCTTATCTTATAAATCTTTCTATATCGCCAGCTTTATTATCTGTATGGCAGGAGCTTTTCTGCTAAACAAGTTTTCCCCGACGATATATGAAGCCAATTCAATAATCGGTCCGGTAGAGGATAGAAGAGCCTCCATGCTGAGATCAAACGATCTTCTTAGCGGACTCGGAGCCTTTTCTCAGGCAAGAAACCTGGAAAATGATGTAACAAGCCTCAGCTCATTTGGTCTTGTATCAGGAACGGTTAAAAAGCTTAACCTTGAGACAGGATATTTTATTGAAAAGAGTAAATTACTGAAACAAAGAGGACAACTTTACGGCTCCACTCCATACACGGTTTCTATCGACAGATCACATGTTCAACCTATCAACGTCAGGTTTTACATAGATTTTCTCGATGAAGAATATTACAGGCTTACCGCCTCCGAAGATGAGGCTTCCCTTTATAATTACGTTGACAATTACATTGTAAGCCAGTTTAATGTATTGAGAATAGATACCATTTGCAGATTCAATGAAACGATTACAAATAAATTCTTAAAATTTTCAATCTCACCGAACCGGGATTTCAAACCAGCAGATCCTGACGACCCGGGTAATTATTATTTTGAATTTTATCACCTCGATCAGCTTACAAAACAATTCCTTGGAAGACTTGTTGTGGAACCGGTAAGTATAAGATCCTCTCTTATTAATGTAAAACTTAAGGGGGAAAACCTCGGACTTACAATAGATTTCCTGAACAGATATCTCGAGACATACCTCGATGACAACCTCTCCAAAAAGAACAAAATAGCGAATAATACATTGGTTTTTATCGAATCACAGCTATCTGATATGTCAGATTCTCTTGTTATATCGGAGTCTCAGCTGAGCGATTTCCGGTCCGCCTATCAGGTAACTGACCTCAGCTATCAGGGACAACAGGCTCTGGCACAACTTACCCAGATAGACAACGAACGAATGACACTCCAGGCCCAGGAACGTTACTATAATTATGTACTCGAGTATCTCGATAAAAATCCTGATCTGGCAGGACTTGCACCTCCCTCAAGTGTTGTTGTGGACCCCATTATGACCTCCCTTATACTCGAGCTCCATTCCAGTAATGCGGAACGATCAGCTATTCTGAGCAATAAGACAGAAAAGAACCTTTTCCTGGGCCAGCTGGAGAATAGGATCAAGCTTCTGCGACAGCAAATCATTGAGAATGTCAGGAATAACCTGAATACCCTTAATCTTACACAGAATGAGTTGAATTACAGAGCTGAAAAGGTCTCTAATGAGATCTCAAGACTACCCAGGACCGAACTGAACATGGTAAATATGCAGAGAAAGTTCAACCTAAGCGATGCGATGTATACATTCCTTCTGCAGAAACGCTCGGAAGCAGCCATCACAATGGCATCAAATTATCCTGATTATGAGATCCTTGAGCCTGCAAGAGCTGTCACAAGTACTATTCTCTCGCCAAGAAAGCAGCTAAACCTGATAATCGGATTATTTTTCGCTTTCCTTATTCCTACTGCCTGGATAATACTTAAGAGCTTTTTTAACGAAAAGATATCAGTAGTCAGTGATGTTGAAAATATGATAAAACGTTCCGTCCTGAGCCTAATATATACTAATTATTACAAGACGGAAGCTGTAGTAACGGAGAAGCCCGGTACGCCGATTGCCGAGTCTTTCAGAAACCTGCGAAGCAGTCTCTTCCTCAAGTTCAGATCCGAACCTCTTAAGATTATAATGGTAACATCCGCACAACCACAGGATGGAAAGAGTTTTGTCTCATTTAACCTGGCCGCTTCAATTGCTTCTGTGGGTAATAAATCCATTATTGTTGACTGCGACCTTCGCAGGCCTACACTCCATAATAAGTTCAAAAAAGAGAATTCAAAAGGTCTGTCCAACTATATGGTCAATCATACTCCGAAAGATGATATAATCTTTAAAACCGACATGGAGCATCTTTCTTTTATTCCTGCCGGACCAGTTCTGCCAAACTCTGCCGAACTTATTGAGGCAGGAGCACTTGACGAAATAATGAATTACCTTAAGGATAAATACGAATATGTGATAATAGATGCAACTCCTACAGGACTTGTTGCCGATGCCACACCTCTGATCAAATATGCTGATCATATCCTGCTTGTGTGCCGTAACAATCACACAAGAAAAGATGTTTTCAACGGAGTACTCGACATGTTTCGCAGTAACAATATTAAGAATTTCGACGTGGTGTTTAATGATCTGAACATCAAGGAGAGCAGGTACGGGAGGTATAATGCGTACTATAAAAAGTGAGGAGTTTGCCCCCAAACCCCCTAAAGGGGGCTTTGATCCCTGGTAGAGGGATAAATAACTGCACAAAAATCCCCCCCTTTGAGGGGGGGCAGGGGGGGTGAAAAGATGATAGAAGATGATAGATGATAAATGATGGATGAGTTGTGAGTTGTGAGTGATGAGAAATGAGATATGAATTATGAGACTGAAAAATTATGAATAATATGAATAATTCAGAAGTAAAGGAGAAGGTTAAAGAGTATATTCTTCAGAGTGTTTTTGTTGATAAGGAGAAGATAAAGGAGGATTCACTTATTTTCAAGGAGGGGTATATTGACTCCATGGGATTCATTACTCTGATTACATTTCTCGAAGAGGAATTTAAAATAAAGACAAACGATAACGACCTTATAGAAGAAAACTTCGAATCAATACTGGCAATTACCGATTTTGTCAATCGCAAAAAAGCCAACTGATTATGTGCGGCGTAGCGGGTATCATCGACTACAATGGCAGGGCGAACACCATGGATGTTGTTAAACGGATGCTTCGCTCGATAAGTTATCGTGGTCCCGATGAGAGCGGTATCTATAACTCTCCTTCTGCCACCATGGGCAATGTGAGGCTGAGTATCCTCGACCTGACCACCGGCCAGCAGCCGGTCCCGGATCAGACCGGCAGATACTGGATAGTCTATAACGGGGAAATATTCAACTACCTGGAGATGCGCAAAGACCTTGAAGAAAAGGGCTACAGGTTCACTACCCAGACAGACACCGAGGTAATCGTACAGTTATACGCCCATGAAGGCAAAAATTGCCTCAATAAACTGAATGGTCAGTTTGCCCTTGCAATATGGGACAAACAGAAAGAGGAGCTCTTTCTGGCACGGGACAGGGTTGGGATAAGACCTCTTTACTATAACTATACCAACGGCATCTTTACGTTTGCATCCGAGATCAAGTCAATCTTCGGATCTGACCATATTCAGCGGGAATTCAGTCCCGAAAGCCTGAATCAGGTATATACCTTCTGGTCGACGATCACCCCATTCACTCCCTTTAAAGATATTTTCGAGCTGTCACCCGGACATTGCATGGTTGTAAACCGGGAAGGGCTTAAAACAGAAAGGTTCTGGAAACTGGACTTTTCAGAAAAATATTCGGGTATAAGTTTACCAGATGCCCTTGACGGTTTCCACGAGCTGTTTACAAGTGCCGTCAGACTGAGACTGAGAGCTGATGTGGAGGTTGCAGCATACCTGAGCGGAGGGATTGACTCGAGTGCCACGGTTGCATATATTAAAGACATAGAACCCGGAGTTCTTAATACATTCTCAATCGGATTTGAAGATAAGGATTTTGATGAAAGCAGGTACCAGGAAGAAGCGGTGAAGTATCTTGATACAAATCACAGATCTGTTACATGCACATCAAAGGATATAGCTGATTCATTTCCCAGGGTAGTCTGGCACTCCGAGACACCCATAACAAGAACAGCGCCCGCTCCAATGATGATCCTTTCAAAGCTGGTAAGGGATAATAATATAAAGGTGGTGATTACCGGCGAAGGATCCGATGAGATGCTTGCAGGCTACGATATCTTCAGGGAGGCTATCATAAGGCGATTCTGGGCATCACAACCAGGATCATCCATTCGTCCGATGCTCCTTAAAAAGATCTACCCCGATATACCACACCTGAGAAATGCAAATCCAAACATTCTGAAGATGTTCTTCGGATATAAGCTCAATGAGGTGAATGATCCGTTCTATTCGCACCTTCTGAGATGGAACAACTCCAACCATATTAAAAAGCATCTCTCAGAAAGGATACATGATGAGCTTAAGGATTATTCACCATTTACAGAGCTCGAGAAACAACTGCCGGAGGATTTCAATTCATGGGATTCGTTGGCTAAAGCACAGTGGCTGGAGATCTCGATCTTTCTTTCCGGTTATCTGCTCTCCTCTCAGGGCGACAGGATGGGTATGGCAAACTCGGTGGAAGGACGCTATCCGTTTCTCGACTACAGGGTTATCGAATTCTGTGCCAGCCTTCCTCCAAAATTCAGGCTTAACGGGCTTACGGAAAAATATTTACTTAAGAAGCTACTGAAAGGCAAGATTCCTGAGAGCATAATCAAACGCCCAAAACAGCCATACAGGGCGCCAATAAGCAGTGCCTTCCTGTCGAAGGATGCACCTGAATATGTTAAGTACATGTTATCAGACACATATACAAAGCGGGCAGGGGTATTTGATCATGATTCAATTTCATCTTTGTTATCGAAGATTGAAAAAACAGGTATCGCATCTGAAGTTGATAATATGGCATTAACTTCGGTTATTTCAACACACCTCCTGCACCACCAGTTCATTGAGAATAATAATGAGGAGTTCAGGGGTGGGGAGTTGAGGAATTTGAAGATTGTGGAGGATGGCCCAGCCCAACCCCAGTAAAGGCGAACACACCCCACCCCCCCTGGGGGGCAAAAAGCCCCCAAACCCCCTAAAGGGGGCTTTGAAGAAGAATATTGAATGTTGATTTTGAGCCACGTAGTGGCGATATGTTTGTAGCAGAAGTATTAACCAGGAATTGTTTGAGCCGCGTAGCGGCGGCATGTTTATATTTTTTATTATGGAATCACGGAAACCCTTTTCAAAAGACATCATCCTTCTTGACGACGTTGAATTCGTTGTCAATGAGATAGTTCAAAAACTCCGCACAGATGTCCTGCAGACATTCAAACGCATTGGCGGCGTGATAGGCATAAGCGGAGGAATCGACTCTTCAGTTTGCCTGGCCCTGGCCGCCAAAGCTTTCGGACCTGAAAAGGTCCTTGGCATTATGCTTCCCGAGAAGGATTCAAGTCCAGACAGTGAGATGCTGGCCCGTGAACTGGCCGATAAGTTCGGGGTAGAAGCAATAAAGGAAGAGATAACCTCTGCCCTTTACGGGTTTGGTTGTTATGAAAGGCGGGATGAAGCTGTAAAGAGGGTTTTTCCGGAATATGATCCCGCAACTTACAAAATGAAGATAGGGGTTAGAGAGAGTAGCCTCTACAGCAACCTCCCCCCTATTTTTCATCTTACTATTATCGACAGCAGCGGAAGAGAACAGGAAAAGATCCTTCCGGCAAAAGAGTATCTGCAGATCGTTGCCGCCTCAAACTTCAAGCAAAAGACACGGATGTCGATGCTGTACTACCATGCCGAAAGGCTTCATTATGCCGTCATCGGCACACCCAACAAGCACGAGCAGGAACAGGGCTTCTTCGTAAAACACGGCGATGGTGCTGCTGACG
Source organism: uncultured Rikenellaceae bacterium (assembly GCA_964633195.1). Lineage (GTDB taxonomy): Bacteria > Bacteroidota > Bacteroidia > Bacteroidales > VadinHA17 > LD21. The sequence continues at coordinate 17,908 of CAZWFL010000062.1, forward strand.
TAATGCCCATCGGTAACCTCTACAAGACCCAGGTTTACCAGCTGGCCGAATATCTTGGCATACCGGAAGCTATAATCAAACGTACCCCAACGACCGATACCTATTCTGCAGAACAGACCCAGGAAGAGTTCTTCTACCAGCTTCCTTTCGACCTGATGGACAGGTACTGGTACGGATTTGAGAACGGATATCCGGTCGCTGAGGTCGCGGCGGTAATGGGCGAAACGGAGGAAAGAGTGGCAGCGCTCTTCAGGAATTTTGAGCGAAAGAGGAAAACTACTGAATATTTACGAGCGGCACCAGTCAGGGGATACTATGGGATATGATTGGATAGGGTACTGGGTCGTAGGTCCTCGGTAAGATGGTATTCAGTAATCGGTATTCAGTATTCGGTTCGGTTCCGCTGTCGAGGAATTTCGGCTTCGCTCCTCATCTTCGGGCTTCCCTGCCCGACTGACTGCGTCAGCGGTCAGGCGGGGGGCTTCGGACTTCTGCGTAAATCTGCGAGAAACATTTTATTAATAGCCATAGATTGCTTCGTCCCGTAAAACGGGCCTCGCAATGACCTTATTCCCATGTAAGCAATCAATTAGAGTTTAACTTAACCATCGGACCTTTGTGCCGTCGCACCGTCGGACCACAGAACGCTGAACACCAAACCCGGAACACGCTAAAAAGATAAAAAAATGTTGCATGATATTGAAAGTTAATATTAATGTAGTGTTTTTACACTATTAAGAACCTGATAGTGGATTAATATTACATTAAATGGAACTTAAACTTAATAATCTCTGGTTTCCGACCACCGCAATCTCTTCAGAAATAAAACTACCTCTTAGCCAGCCCTTCGCTAACCCTCGGCCAGCTATGGCCCGCAAAGCCTGTGCCCTGTGCCCTGTGCTCTGAGCCTTTTTAAGCGAAACACGAAACACCTGGCTGTAAATAAAATAATATTTATCAAATAATTCTACCTGAAAAGTTTTCGTTATAAACAAAAGATAGTTAACTTTACAAACGAAAACTATTAGCAATGCTGTCAAAACTTGTTTTAGAACAAATCATAGATTCCCAAAAGGAACGATTGAGTCAGCTTGACACCGGACTGACAA
>CAZWFL010000063.1:0-18110 GCA_964633195.1 uncultured Rikenellaceae bacterium
AGATTACAAATCAGCTGCTCTGACCAACTGAGCTACATCGGCAATTTAAAGAACGTACCGAAAGGGCCTGAAATACCCTAAAAAATCGGTCTGCAAATGTATGAATTTATATTTCATTTATCAAAATTATTGCCGTTTTTTTTGAAGGGCCTGTGATCACACCCCCCTCTGCTTATGTTTATGCCTGGTAATCTGCCTCTTAAGAGCATTAACAGCCAGGTCTGTAGCCTCCTCGAATGTCTTGCTCTGTTTCTTTGCAAATAAAGGGCCTCCCGATAAATCCAGCCTGATTTCGCTGATCTTGTTCTCCTTCTCCTGATCCTTGTCAAGTCTCAGATACACCTCTGCGTTTACTATACCATTGCCAACCTGGGTAAGTTTATCCAGTTTCTGATGAACAAAATCAATTAACTTTTTGTCGGCATCAAACCTCACTGAATGAATCTGAACGTTCATAGTAGTTCCTCCTTTATTTTTGATTAATAATTACGCTCTGGGGTGAGCCTGTTTATATATCTTCTTAAGCTTCTCAAATGTATTGTGTGTATAGACCTGTGTGGCCGAGAGATTCGCATGTCCGAGTAACTCCTTGATGGAGTTCAGATCGGCGCCACGGTTAAGCATGTGTGTGGCAAAGGTGTGCCTCAGAATGTGCGGGCTCTTTTTTTCCATCGTTGTTACCATGGCGAGATAGTTCCTTACTATGTTATAAACATATTTATCATATAACTTGTTGCCGCCCGGAGTAACAAAAAACCAGTTTTCTTCATGAATTCCCAGAGTCTCATTTCTTGAGGTGATATATTCCTCCAGCCGCAACCTGAATGACTTTACCAGCGGTACAATACGCTGCTTTTTGCGCTTTCCGGTAACCTTTACCTGTGAACCTTCAGGGTCCACATCGCTGTTCCTGAGCCCTGTAAGCTCCGACCTCCTCATGCCGGTTATATAGAGCATCTCGATTATCGTCCTGTTGAGTATTCCGGCATAATCATTTCCGAAGTCATATTCGTCAAGCAATCTGTCAAGAGCGTCCTCGCCCACAAAGGCAGGAAGTCTCTTCTTCCGTTTAGGAAGAACTACCTTCCCGAGAGGGTCGCTGCTTACAATACCCTCTTTCCGCAGATACCTGAAAAAGGCCCTCAGACATGAGATCTTCCTGTGCACGCTCACCGGATTATATCCGTTGTCAAGCAGATCAACCATCCACAACCGTATATCGTGGGAAGTGACTGACTCCGGCTCGCCCGGAAGACCGACTGATACCATAAATGCAGAGAACTGGTTCAAATCGTTACGATATGATCTTACAGTGTGTGGAGAATACCGTTTCTCAGTTTCGAGATACCGTAAGAAAGATTCCTTATGATTCATGAAGGAACCCGGGTATAGATGAATAAAAACTTATTAACGATGCTGCCGGGCTTTTTAATCTTCGCTGGCCTGCATCTTTTGCACGTACATAGCCTTCTTGATTTCTTCCCTCCGGCGTACTGAAGGCTTTATATAAGCCTGACGTGAACGCAGTTCGCGTATCACACCTGTCTTTTCAAATTTCCTTTTGAATTTCTTCAAAGCTCTTTCAATGTTCTCGCCTTCTTTTATTTGTACAATTATCATATTCAGATTTCTGTTTTTAAACGAGGCGCAAAGATAGAAAGTAATATTTTTTTCTCAAAACTTTTAAGGATTAAAATTATTCATGACTGGTTCTTTTTAGATTTCCTGATTTATTAATGCACTTTTTATTGTTTACATCCGCCTATTAAAGATAGATATTTTTTTTGTGATCTCCAAGAAAAATCATGAAAATCGCCAACGAATTTCCTCGTCCGGATAAACTTACTGAATGCCGAATTCGAGGTATGGTCTGATCCTGGCTGCTTTAACGGTATCGATCAGCCTGTTGTGAATAAGATCCCGCATTCCGGTTATCCGGCCCTCCAGTTCCCTGTATTTGAAGATGGCATCAACCTCATGCTTCTCAATATAAGGAAACCTCAGCAGTTCCCGGTATTGAGCTTCATTGATCCTTATCTTCCTTATTGCAAGTGAATCGGCGAACACTCTTCCCCTTATAAGCGTAAAAGTTTCCTCTGAGAGGCCGTAAACCTCCCTCAGCTGGGCAACAGAGGCATATCCTCCGAGCAGGTTCCGGTACCTGATTATCCGTACAGAGAGAACGGGTCCGATCCCAGGCAGAGCTTCAAGTGCAGCTGAGTCGCAACTGTTTATATCGATAAGGCTTATTTTCTTTCTGCTCTCCTCTATTTTCTGTCCACCCTGAACGTTTTGCCTCTCAAGCGGTTCACCGGCAGCGGTAACATCATGTAAAAAACCACTTGCAGAGACTGGCAGTGCATGCGTACTATCCATTAATACCTCAGGCGGCTGTGACCTGTCAGGAACAGCATACCTGGCGGCGCCTGCCGAAAGAATGATCAGGAGCAGTGTAAATGTTGCCCTTCGCTCCCTCCTGGTAAAGCCGAACCACTCCCTTAAGTGATCACGGAACCGTTTCATGGTTACAAATTATGCAGTGAGACAGGATGCAAGATAATCAAAAATTATGAATAAATGAAACGTGAATGATGTTTTCCGGACCCCACTAATCCGTATCAGAAAGGATACCCTATGGCTACAACCATGGCAAAGTCTCTCCTGAGGTCATATGCCCTGTTAAGAAGTATCCATTTTGAGCCGTTCTGAATAATGGGGTCTCTCAGCTTCATGCCAAAATCGAGGCGCCCTATGACAAAACTGAAATCGAATCTGAGGCCGGTGCCTGTTCCTACCGCGATGTCATTGTATAATCCTTTGATAGTGAACTGCGATCCGGGCTGTGTAGCATCGGCACGGTAGTTCCATATATTTCCGGCATCGAGGAAAAGTGCCCCTTCAAGTATCCAGAAGAGTTTAAATCTGTATTCGGCATTGGCTTCTATCTTTATATCGGCAGTCTGGTTAAGCAGTCGCGTATCGTCAGGTACATAGCTGCCAGGACCAAGTGATCTCACCTGCCATGCCCTTATGCCGTTGGCTCCTCCCCCGAAATATTGTTTCTCAAACGGGATGGCCCTTGAATTTCCGTAAGGGATGCCTGCCCCGATAAAGCCCCTGTAGACAACTGAGCTTGCATCATTCAGTATGATGTTGTACCTCATGTCGATGTCGGCCCTTAAGTATTGTGCAAAGGGCTGACCGAAGAAATAATAGCTGCCGTCGGTCTTTGAAGCCCCTGCAAGTCTTCCAGCCAGAGACAGGAGGTTACCGGCAGCTTCGGCATTGATCCTGAGGAACCAGTATCTCGACCTCTTTATCATCTGGTTACTGTAAATAAAGGAATAACTTCCTCCCAGTATCATTACGTCGCGGTAGCTGTAGGCGAGATAGGATGAGGACCCGATCCGTTGCTGGAAAGCGGAATCGATGGAAAGCAGGTTGACGGCATTCACCTGAAGGGGATTCACGATATGGGTCTGATAGTTGCGGACATTCCATGTATATCCGAAGGTTGCGTTGGCCATCGTCCTTGTATAGAAGGGCATATTCTGGTAGTTGTAGGCTGCCAGAATGCTGGTTGTAGGGTTATATTTCCTGATAAAATCCTCTTTCTCAAGAAAGGGCAGAAAAAATTTGGGGAGACGCAGACTGGTCTCTATTCCGTATTCCTGTGTGTTCCGGAGGCTCCTTTCCTGCTGTGAGAGAGCCTCATAAGCTCCTTTCAGTTTCAGGTTGAACTGTTCGGCCCCGCGAAACAGATTCTTATGAAGGTAAATAAGATTGACGGCCCCTCCGAGGTTGCCCGCCGAATTGGTTCCCTCCACCTCAACCCTGAAGGATTGCTGACTCAGCATCGTCAGTCGTACATTGCAGTTAAGGGATCTCATGGACCCGTCTTCATTGCGGTTTATCCCTGCCTCATCATAAACGATGTTTACCATCCTGAATGTTTTCAGAGCCAGCAAATGTGACTGTGTCTGTTCAGTATTTGTAACATTGTATATCGATCCCGGCCTTATATAGAGTGCCTGAAGAACAAGATCATATTTCAATCCGGGTTTCTCCTTATCCGTAATAAAATAATAACCTTTATAAAATGTGGTATCGAGGCTTCCGAAATATGCCTCACCCCTTTCAAGAGCTTCTCTCGGGACAAAATCGGGATAGATATATACATTATTCACCCTGTACATGGAATGTGGCACCATTATCACCCTGTTAAAGGGATCGAGTGTCATGAAATTCCTTATCTGGTAGTAAATATTGACCTGCCTTTTGCCTATAGTGCTGTCGACTCTGAAAAAGATATGCTCACCCGAAAAACCGTAGAAGCCACGTTCCTTGACAACCCTTTCGAACCGGAGGCGTTCAGCTGAAATGATATCAACATCGTAAGGTTTACCTCTCTCTATAAGACAGTTCACCGAATCGAAATAGAAGAGTTTCCGGATATTTGTATCCTCTATTTCATAATAAAGATTACGAATAGTATAAGGTGGAGTGAGGTCAACACTATAGTATACCTCTGATCTCCTTTTCGATTCCTGCACATCACTGGTCACTTCACTGTCGAAGTGGCCCTTTGAAGCAATGTATGAACTGATCTGTTCCTCGCTCTTCTCTGTTGCATAGGGATCATATATAACAGGTTCCTCACCTATCTGCCTCAGCCATCCGTGTGGCCACTTCTGCTTTTCGATATTCGAGAGGTTGTAGAGCCACAGATGAAACCTTGCACCAAATATTTTCTTATTAGGCTTCTGCCTTATATAGGGTAACAGATCACTTTTCTTAATACCATCCCTGGAAATATTTAAGTGATTGCCGGCAAGCAGGGTCTCTCCCTCAGGAATATATTTTGTCGGATTGCAGGAAAAAGCCAGAAGAGCCGTCAGGATAATGAGCAGGAATAACCTGCAGATATCCCGGTTTATATATGGTTTTTTACTGATCAAATCGGACATCCAAAAGTGCAAAGCAAATATATCAATAAAAATTAGGCTAACTTTGTGCTTTCATGCATTACAGTTAAAATTATTACGACATTCGGGCTCATGATCAGCAGGAATAAGATGCAGTATGTGATTTCCCTTCAGAGAAAGAAAGTCAGGGATAGTGAAAGATTGTATATAATAGAAGGTGACAAGATTGTGAAGGAGTATCTCATGGCTGGCAAACGGGTTGCCAGCCTGATTGGCAAGCCCGGGTTCATAGACTCACTTCCGTCTGATCTGCTGAAGAGCACGGATGAGATCATACCTGTAAGTTACGATGAGCTCAGGAAGATAAGCACACTTAGTACTCCCCATAATGCCCTGGCTCTGATACCAATGCCTGAGGATGAACCTGATCAGGATCTGTTGGGCTCCGGTCTGGGTGTGGCACTTGATTTCATTCAGGATCCGGGTAACCTTGGTACAATAATAAGGGCTGCAGCATGGTTCGGGATAAGTAATATTATCTGCTCGAAGAACTGTGTGGATGTTTATAACCCGAAGGTGATCCAGGCTTCGATGGGAGCAATGCTGAACGTAAGGGTGCATTATCTCGACCTTGAAAATGTTCTGGAGAATGCCTGTGCAGGAGGGGTAACTGTTTATGCCGCTCTCCTTGAGGGAACCAGCATTTATACAAGTGAACCGGGAAACAGTGGAATCATACTTCTGGGGAACGAATCGAGGGGAATTTCTGATGAACTGATGAAATACGTTACCGTTAAGCTGGTCATACCAAAGTTCACAGCTGCAGAATATGGTATTGATTCACTTAATGCAGGAATGGCGGCTTCAATAATCTTTTCTGAATTTGCCAGGCGCAATTATTCGAAATGAAATGCGAGAATCCATATCTGAGACCTGAGCTTCTCAATAGCATTGACATACTGCGGATAGCCTGAAGCGGGATCGCGTACAAGCATATCGCGTAATCCGGTTGACATTTTCAACTCGACCGACAGCTTAAAGAAAGTAAGATAAAAGTCGAGCCCGGCTCCCAGTTCATAATAGAGATCCGGCCTTTTGAGCCTCAGGTAAACCTGCTTGTCAGGGTCATACTCCTTCTTCCCTGCCAGATCGTGCCTGTAGTTAATACCTCCGATTACATAAGGCCTGACATTGTTTAATCTGTCTCCCTTGTACTTCAGCAAAAGGGGAAATTCCAGAAATGATGACTCGAGACGTTGCTGTTCGTTTACCAGTACAGGATTGCCATCGATTATTTCATAATACCTGATATTCCTCTGCCCGAAAGAGACTCCGGGCAGAAACCTGATATCGAAATACTTACCCGGACGGTAATCCGTAACTATCTGAATATTGATTCCGGGATTGAGTCTGCTTACTTCGGGATAGAGTGAATCTGCCTTAAAATAATCGTTGGAAGGAGTTATCCTGAAATCCATCGAATTAAAGCCGATACTGAAACCGAAATGAAAAGGCTTGTCATCATACCACGACTCGTTCTTCGGTTTCTGTTTCTGACAATAACCGGTTGTATGAATAAGGAGCAATAAACCCGCGGATATTATATAGGCAATTCTTCTTTTCAAACTAAAAGATAACTCGTGTCTGGCTTTACAAGATTATAAACTTGTTTGGCCGGCAATTATTGCGTTGAGAATTTGAATCCGGTATAAACGGAAGCGATGCCGCCTGTGAACTTTTTCTGCTTTACATCTGTGAAACCTGCCATTCGAAGCAGGTCAAGGAATCTCTCATTATCCGGAAATCTTAAAACTGATTCAGGGAGATAGCTGTATGCAATCCTGTTTTTCGATAATAATTTTCCGGCAAGTGGCAATAATCTCCTGAAGTAAAAATTATAGATATGCCTCAAAGGAAATCTTTGAGGGTTGCTGAATTCGAGTATCATGATAATACCGCCCGGCTTAAGTACCCTGTACATTTCAGAAAGTCCTCTCAGGGGATCCCTGAAATTTCTCACCCCGAAACCGGCCATTGCAGTATCAAAAGTATTATCGGGAAAGGAAATATTTTCTGACTCACCCCGTTTAAGGTCAATAATTGCGCCATACCCTTTCTTCAGGATCTTCTTCCTTCCCTCTTCAAGCATTTTTTCAGATATATCGAGACCGGTTATCCTTAACGGATCAAGCTTCATTGCGGCAATCGCCAGATCGCCCGTGCCAGTAGCAACATCAATAATTTCAGGATTTCTAACATGCCGTGCAATTATTCTCACAGCTCTCCTTCTCCAGATCCTGTCGATTCCAAACGAAAGGAGATGGTTCAGCAAATCGTACCGCCAGGCTATGGAGTCGAACATTGATTCCACGTTTGTTATGCCCTTTACTCCTCTGTCTGTATCGTTATCCTGCATAGTACTTAAAAACAGGGCATAAAGATAAAGTAATTTGGGATTAGAACTTTACCTGCCGGAACATCAGTAATAATATGTTATTTTCTGATATAAATCCTATTTTTACGTAGAATTAAACAAACAGGTATTATGGAAAAAATAATAATGGTAACCGGTGCCACGGCAGGTTTTGGAAGGGCAACCGCATTCAGGTTCGCCAGTGAAGGATATAATGTAATAATTACCGGCCGGAGAAAAGAGAAGCTGGAAGAATTTGAGAGGGAGCTGCTTAAAAATGATATCAGAGTGCTCTCCCTGAATTTCGACGTCAGGAAAAGATATGAGGTGGAAGATTCTATCTCCGGCATGCCGGATGAATGGAAAAATATTGATGTTCTGGTCAATAATGCAGGTCTGGCAGTGGGGCTTGACCACATAGATGAAGGCAATATCGACGACTGGGACCGGATGATAGACACCAACATTAAGGGGCTTTTGTACGTAACCAGGGCAGTGACACCTCTTATGACGGCTCGTAACAGCGGGCACATTTTCAATATTTCTTCCATAGCCGGCAAGGATGTTTATGAAAAGGGCAATGTCTACTGCGCATCAAAACATGCTGTTGACGCCCTCTCAAAGGCTATGAGGATAGATCTCCTGGGGCATAATATCAAAGTGACTAACATAGCGCCGGGGATGGCTGAAACGGAATTCTCGCTGGTAAGGTTCAAGGGAGACAAAGCCAGGGCCACAGAGGTCTACCGCGGGTTTGAAGCACTTACAGCCGAAGATATTGCTGACGTGATATATTATTGTGCAACACTCCCTCCCCATGTTTGCATAAACGATCTTGAGATCACTCCCACCCAGCAGGCAGGAGTATCTCATAGCGTAAGAAAGGAAAAAATCTGATTGCGGAATTTCATCTCTTAGTCATTCCCCCACTCCTTGTTCGGCTTGTTGCCCAACCTAAAGACCAGCCTGCCGCCTGCGGCTATCTCATCGTGTGTTATCCAGGAGCGGTTGAGAGGCTTTCCGTTGAGGGTTGCCGACTGTATATATACATTCTCCCTGCCCTGATTCGCGGCTCTAATCACAAATCTTTTCCCTTTATAGAAAGAGTCGTCAAGCCTGATGGTAACCTTATCAAATACAGGAGCTGTCAGTTGATAGACCGGGTTGCCCGGACAGACCTGGTAGAGACCCATTGAACTTATAGCATACCAGGCGGCCATACAGCCGTAATCGCAATCCATCTCACGAAGATATCCGTCGGGAGTGGTCTTATACACCCTGTCATATATTGGTTCCGTGAAAAAGCCGTGGGTTCCGTATTTCTGGATTATTGGTTCGGTAAGTATTTTTCTCGACCATTTCTGGGTAAGCCACGGAGCCCCTGCCATATTGAAGAGGAACGGGGCATGCAGGTCAATCTGGTTTCCGGCTGTATAGAGGTCATTATCAAAGAAATACTCAAGCTCACGCAGGAATGATTCATTTCCTCCGAAGAGCTCAACAAGTGAGGGTACATCATGTATCACATTCCATCTCCAGTGCCATTTACTACCCTCATAGGTGTATTTCTCCCGGTTTATCGCAGGGTCTTCGGGAAAATCGAGCCAGGTACCGTCAGCTGCCCTGGCCCTGAAAAACTTTATTTCAGGATCCCATGTATTGCGCCAGTATTCCGACCGTTTCATAAGGTAATTGTAATCAATCTCCCTGCCGGTTTCCTTAGCCACCTGTGCAAGCACCCGGTTATCCCATGCGTATTCACCTGTCTGGTCGGGCCTGGCGGGAATATATCCTGTGGTATCGTATTTCTCAGGCATCTGCAGCATAACTTCCCTGAACATGAATGGATAAACCTCGTCAATATCTACTCTCATCAGGTTCTTAAACCAGGCATCCGCCACCACCATCAGCATATGTTCATGACGGCATGATGCGAACTTCTGATACCAGTTCCTTCCGCATGCCTTGTAGATAACCCCATGAGGAGGATGATCGCTCCCCGGAAGAGTGCCCCAGTTATCAGCCTGACTGTAAATATCTCGCAGTGAGGTTACTATATCGCTGTAAACGTCCGGTATAAAAATGCTGTACAAAGGATATTTTGTCCTGAAAGAGTCCCAGAAAGCATATCCGTCGTAGTGAACGTAACCGGGTGCATGGTGGAGCTTCTCGTCAAGCCCCCTGTAAAAACCCTCCACATCGGTCTGGTTTACCGGCAGAAAACAACAATGATAAAGTGCCGTATAGAAAATTGTTCTGTCATCTTTATCCCCTTTGACCCTTATTCCTGACAAAACACTGTTCCAGGCCTTTTCTGCACCCTTCCTAACCCTGTTGAAATTCCAGTGATCACATTCTGATAAGAGGTTCTTCCTGGCAGATGCCACTGAATTAAGTGAAATGCCGGCCCTGATCTGCAGTGTTTTCCCCCGGAGATCGTCAAACTCGCAGAGAATACCTCCGTCGTCTGTTTTGTAAAGAGAATCTGCTTCCATAAAACCGGTACCGTCCCAGTATCTTATTCTGCTTACCGGATGATCAAACACTATCGTGAAATATTTATCACCCACCGAGCCTTCCAGGGTATTACTGCTGATGAGCCTGCATGATATGCCCGTTGCTCCGCCCCTGTTTCCCTCGTAGATAAAGACCTTGTTGCCCGCCGGTGAATTAAAAACATATCTGTGGAACCCGGTCCTGGTGGTGGCTGTAAGTTCAGCATGAATCCTTTCCTCTTCGAGATGGACTGAATAATAGCCTGTTTCAGCTTTTTCTGTTTTCTTGTCAATTTTCAGAACCGGGTTACTGAAGAAGTTATCATCGTGGTTGTTCGCCAGAGGAACAACAGATATCAGTCCTGCCCTGTCGTGTATGGTGGTCCCTCCGGAGCTTCCGCGGTGAAGATGGCTGAAGCCTCTTATATGTGTATCTGAGTAGTCATATCCTGAATGGGCAAGATCACCGTCGCCCGTCAGGCTTCCCGGCCAGGTGTCGGGACAAAGCTCAACAAGGCCGAACGGCACAAGTGCTGCGGGGAGCCAGTGGCCATGATCTCCCTGAGTGCAGATGAAGGGATCGGCATAACCGGCCGGACGTTCTGCTGTACACGATATCAGCACCAGCACCAGAAACAATACAAATATTTTGGCGGAGACGTAGCATGCTACGCCCCTGCGGCATTTATCTGAAATGTTTCTCATACATCTGATTATCTGATCATTATCCTAAATACATGATGGTAGGGGCGTAGCATGCTACGCCCCTGCGGCTATTTTACAATTATCCTGAAAACAGGATATTCCTCGACCCCAGTAAGGACGTTTTCAAGCCTGTACACATATTCCCGGGTCTTGCCCTTTTCCTGTTTAGCCCTCAGGACAAGGGTGCCACGCCGGGGCAATAAAAATTTTGCCGGCATCTCCGAAGTGTCAACCGATTCTTTCACGAAAACAAATTCCATGTCAGAATTATTTTTTAAAGTGAAGTAATTAAATCCTTCGGAATAGAGGTGTGATGGCCCGACAGATATTGCTTCTTTCACCAGCGGATCGATGAATTCTCTCTTTCCAACCAGCTTATTAAAGAAAAATGTGGCAGTTCTTTTTGCGAACATTGCCTCCTTTATTGAGGCTTCACTTCGCTCTTTCGCAAATACCAGGGTAAGGGGCCTTATTGGATAAAGTTCGGTGTTATATTTATAATTATAGCTCTCGTGTATATCGGAATTGCCGGTTATTGCGAGGTCTTTAGCCAGTGCCCATTCAATAGCCTCGGGATACCATTCCTTCTCATTAAACACTTCTATCCCGTGCATCCATCCTTTCTGATAAATTGCCTCATGCTCCGCCATCCATTTTGTTGTATCAGGCTGTTGCCTTCTCCAGCCGGGATGGTTCCAGATTACAAAACCGCCCTGTCTTACCGCTTCTCCTATAGCATCCATGTAGTCAGGAACATCCAGGGCATTGACATCAGTTACAAACAGGGCATTGAAATGGCCGGGGGGCATGCTTCGTGATATCTCTCCCCCTTTAATCAGTATTATGTCTCTCATCTGTGCTGAAGGGAGTGCAACCTCCCATGCCATGTGCTTCTGTCCCGGCAGTTTTTTCGGATGCCCCTCGATATGATCCGTAACCGAGATGGCATCGAGGCCATCCTCCCACGCTTCATCCACGCGCACAGTGGGCCATACATTACCATCTGAATAAACGGTGTGCATGTGGAAATCACACTTAAGAGTAATATAACCCGGAATGTCAGGAATGAGTATCTCTTTCCTGTAATGTACCCTTTCAACATCATCCATCACTATTGTTCCTGATCTCTGTGCAGAGAGAGTGGCCGGAGAGGTTATTAAGACCAGCCACAAAAAGAAGAGTATACTTTTTTCCATCCTGATATTTTTATTGGTTCATAAAGCCCTGGTCGTGCAACACCTTCAACAGCACTTTTGAAAAATGTATATTATCTGCTTTTTTATACCTGACATCGGTGAATACCTGTGCCAGCGTCTCTTTATTATTTTCTGCAATAAACTGTGCTGAATCTGCCCGTGACTCCTTCTCCCTGTAATAATTCTCAATCAGCTCACCGGAATAGTCATGATAAGACTCTTCATGCACAACTGCTTCAAGCGGAAGTCTGTCAACCTGTTCCGGAATTTCCGCAGGCCAGCCTATCGTTAACGTTGTAACAGGAATAACCCCTGCAGGCAGGTTCAGAACCTCAATTATCTTATCGGCGGTATAGATTGTTGTACCCAGATAACATATACCCAATCCCCGGGCCTCAGCCGCTATACAGAGGGTCTGGGCAACAAGGAGGGCATCGATGGCAGCGGTCATGAACGAAAGGAAATTATCATAGCCCGGTTCTGCGCTGCGCAGCCTGCACCATTTGCCGAATCTGTTGAAATCGGCGCAGAAAGTCAGCACCACGGGTGCTTCGGTAACCATTTTCTGATTGAAATGCAGTGGTGAAAGCTCCTTTTTCTTCACCTCATCTCTGGTAATAATAACACTGTAAACCTGCATATTTCCTGTAGTGGAGCTCCTGGTTCCCTCCAGGAGCAGTTGATCCAGAAGTTCTTTTTCTACCGGTTGTGAAGAGTACTTTCGAATGGTCCTGCGATTAAGTAATATTTCCGAAAAATCAGACATAATTTATCATCTTTTGTCATACAAAGTAAGCAAATTTTGCATCAAAACCGGGAGCGGGTAATTTAAAGAAGCTAAAAGGTTTAAAAATCCTTGGTTATTATATGAAACTTTTTTAATCTTGTTAGCGGATATGCAAGAAAAAATCATCAGAAGTAATAACATAAACAACTAACCATGAACAGACCAGTAACGCTATTTACAGGCCAGTGGGCTGATCTGCCTTTTGAGACAGTCTGCCAGAAGGCCAAATCATTCGGATATGACGGTATTGAAATCGCATGCTGGGGCGATCATTTCGAAGTGAGCAAGGCCGATGAGGAGTACTGCAAAAGAAAAAGGGAGATCCTTGACAAATACGGGCTGAAGGTTTTTGCCATTTCGAATCATCTTGTTGGTCAGGCAGTGGCAGACCGGATTGATCTTCGTCATAAAAGCATTCTTCCCGATTACGTATGGGGCGACGGTGACCCCGAGGGTGTGCGCCAGAGAGCTGCACAGGAGATGATAAGGACCGGGGAGGCTGCCGCAAGGCTTGGCGTTTCAATTGTTAACGGATTTACAGGTAGTCCTGTCTGGCACCTTATCTATTCATTCCCCCCGGTTCCTCCCTCAATGATTGAAGAGGGCTTTGAGGAATTTGCCCGTCGTTTCATTCCTGTTCTGGATGCATACCAGAAAACAGGTATACGTTTCGGACTTGAAGTACACCCCACGGAGATAGCATTTGATATTGCATCTGCCAAAAAGGCTCTTAAGGCCCTGGACGATCACCCGGCCTTCGGATTTAATTACGATCCCTCCCATTTCGGATACCAGGGTGTTGATTATGTGGGGTTCATTCATCTGTTTGCCGACAAAATCTTCCACGTGCACATGAAAGATGTGGCTTGGTCGGATATTCCCGTTGAGGCAGGGGTCTTCGGTGGTCATACCGATTTCGGGACCAGGGGCCGTTACTGGGATTTCAGGAGCCCGGGCAGGGGTAATATCAATTTCGAAGAGATAATCAGGGCTCTCAACCGTATCGGATACAACGGGCCGCTTTCCGTCGAATGGGAAGACAGCGGCATGGACAGGGAGCATGGAGCAATGGAAGCATGTGAGTTTGTAAGATCTGTCGACTTTCCTGCTTCCGGGATCGCTTTTGACTCTGCATTCGATAAATAGCAAAAGCCCTGCAATAGCGTATTCTTTTATTTATTAAGTAAACCTCTCCTTAAGATGGACACAACAAAAAAAACCCTGTTGTTCAATGCAAGCTGTGTTGCATTGGTAGTTACAGCCCTCACATTTGCCACAAGGGGCTCCTTCGTCGAGTCGTGGGCAAATGAATTCAATCTGACACACACCCAGGTAGGCTGGATAGTTGGTACTGCCTTCTGGGGTTTTACCCTGGCTATGGTTTTCGGGGGACCTCTGGTCGATATTATAGGTCTCGGAAGGATTATAGCAATAGCTTTTATCTGCCACGTGATTGGAATAATTCTGACAATCATTTCAGCCGGATTCTGGTCACTGTTCATTTCAACCCTCTTTATCGGAGTAGCCAACGGGAGTGTGGAGGCTGCCTGTAATCCACTCATAACCAGCATGTACACTGAAGACAAAACAAGGCGATTGAATCGTTTCCATGCATGGTTTCCTACAGGTATAGTAATCGGCGGACTTGTCGTTTTTCTCTTCAACAATATAGGTCTCACCAACTGGCGCTGGGCCATGGGTATGATGCTGATCCCGACCCTCCTTTACGGTTATATGTTTCTTAACCAAAAGTTTCCCCAGACAGAACGTGTTGTTTCCGGATTCAGTTACCAGGATATGCTCAAAGCCTGTGTGAGTCCGCTTTTCCTGTTCATGGCTTTCTGCATGATCCTTACAGCAGCCACCGAACTGGGGACAAACCAGTGGATAGCCGCACTTCTTTCAAATGTATCAGACAATCCGATCCTTCTCCTTGTATGGATCTCGGGCATTATGGCCCTTGCCAGGCAATTTGGCGGTACCATTGTCCATAATGTCAGATCAACCATAATACTTCTGCTTTCATCCGTTCTTGCTTTCGCAGGCCTCATTATGATGGGGTATACGAACGAAGTAATGGTGTTCGTGTCGGCCGGTGTATTTGCCCTCGGAATAGCGTTTTTCTGGCCAACAATGCTGGGATTCGTATCTGAGAACATACGTGAGAGCGGGGCCCTCGGCCTTGCCATAATGGGCGGCATCGGATTCCTCGGAGGAGCAATAGCCCAGCCTGTCCTGGGGGCTATTTTCGATGCCCAGACTCTCGCGCAGATACCTGCTGATTACGCGATTGACACCCTGAAATCTGCCCTCGCAGGAACACAGGAAGCAGCTGTGTATGCCAAAGCACAACTTGCCGGAGGCGCAATGACTCTCAGGTATGTAGCCATCGTGCCCGCGGCGCTGATCATTTTCTTTTCATTCCTGCACTTCAGGAAAAGAAAAAACACCTGATAAAACAGAAAGGATCATCATGAAAAAAATGACAGCAATAGTTGCACTGATGTCTTCATTTACACTGGCAATATGCTTTATTATCCTCGGATCAATATCGGTTGAACTAATGCTGGCACTCGGGATAAATGAAGCCAGGTTCGGAACACTTGTTATGAGTTTGTTTCTCACAAGCTGCATTGTTCAGCTTTTTATCGGACCCCTCGTTGACAAAATAGGATATAAACCTGTATCAATCCTCGGGTTTGTATTTGTAAGCGCCAGTATGTTTACCCTGGCCTTTTCCTCCGGTTTTGCCATTGCCCTTCTGGCATGCATTATGATGGGTGTGGGAGCGATGTCGGTAAATACCGTGGCAAATACACTCATTCCGGTTGTCCTTTTTGGAGGAAAAGATCCGGCAAGGGCAAGTAATTTCGGGAATGGTTTTTTCGGACTTGGCTATATACTGACCCCGCTTCTGATAGTGTTCATTATAGAAATACTAGGCTTAAGCTACACAATTGCATTGCTCACACTTGGTATTTTGTCGCTGGTATTTCTTGTATTCGCACTTCTGACAAGCTTCCCGGCGGTCTCGACAGGGTTCAGGTTTTCAATGGTACTGAAGATATTGGCACAACCGGCCATCCTTATTGCATCAGTGGCCCTCTTCTGTTATATCTCACTTGAAATATCCATGGGAACATGGATCAAGCCTCTCATGGAGGAGCTATACGGAGGATACACAGTTGCCGATGCAGCAGTAAAAGCAGGGATAGTTCTCAGTTTATTCGGAGTAACGATGATGGCTGGCAGGTTCCTGTCGGCTACCGTAAAGAACCTTACCGCCCAGGGACCGAAAGTGATAATTTTCTCTTCTGCCATTGCACTGACAGCAATATTACTTATGATACTTGCCAGGGGGCCTGCCCTGGGGATAGTGGCCGTTCTTCTCATCGGACTGGCCTTTGCTCCCATCTTCCCGACAATTGTCGGCGTTACATTCGCAAAATTTGATCCGAGCCTTTACGGAACGATCTTCGGGATCATCTTTGCCATAGGTCTTCTCGGGGGTACATTTGTACCCAAATTCATCGGTAATCTGAGCGTCGGATCTAATGTGCAGCATGGTCTTCCCATTTTGCTGGTAATGTCAGCTATAATGCTTGTCATTTCATTCTTTATAGCCCGCACGGGTAAACCGGAGCCTTAGCAGTAATGTTTACTGCAACTGACCTGCTTCAACTACTATTATTAAAAAAAATAAATAATGAGTATCGGTTAAGATTAATAAAACATATTAAGTGCTTAAAATTCAACTCTATGAATTCATGTACTCACCCCCTTCCTTCACTTCGTTCAGGCTTTCCCCCTCTCTACTTCGTAAAGAGGGGGAAATATCTGATATGCAATTAAATACACTCCCCCTTCTTTATGAAATAGAGAAGGGGGCAGGCTTTGCAAGCCGAAGCTTCGGCGAAGGCTTGGGGGATGAGTACATGTAGAATAGAAACAAATATTAAATGAATATTATTGATTCCGGATACTCATAAAATAAATAAAGGATAATTAAATGATGTAATATGAAAAAGTTAAGACTAGGAATGATTGGTGGCGGCCTCGGAGCGTTCATAGGGGATGCCCATCGCCGTGCTTCCCGCATCTGCAATGATTTTGAACTTGTGGGAGGTGTATTTGATATTGATTATGAAAAGAGTAAAGAATTCGCCCTCCGGGAAGGTATTGACCTCTCACGCTGCTATGAGAGTGTTGATGCGCTCATCAGATCAGAACTTCAGATGCCTGCTGATGTACGTATGGAGGTTGTATCAATTGTTACTCCCAATGCACTTCATTATCCTTTTGCCAGGAACCTGCTTGAGAACGGATTTCATCTTGTATGTGAAAAACCAATGACCATGACAGTGGAGGAGGCTATCGATCTGGAAAGGCTGGTTGCCGAAACAGGTTTAACATTTGCACTTACTCATACCTACACCGGTTATCCTATGGTGAGGCAGATGAGAGATATTATCGCCTCGGGTGCCCTTGGCACTATTCAGCGTATAGACGCTCAGTATTATCAGGGATGGATCAACTCCATCATCCATGGTACGGAAAGCCGCATAACAGGAGTATGGAGGCTGGAACCGAAGCATGCCGGCGTAAGCAGTTGCATGGGCGATATAGGTGTACATGCCTTTAACCTGATCGAATACACCACGGGACTGGAGGTAAAAGAGGTACTGTCTGACCTTAATCCGGTTAAGGAGAATATACCGCTTGACCTTGATGGCACGGTACTTCTCCGCTTCAGCGAGAATCTGAAAGGCGTGATAAGGGCAAGCCAGGTTTGCGGTGGTGAAGAGAATGCCATCACGATAGCTGTCTACGGATCAAAAGCAAGCCTCAAGTGGGGACAGGAGAACCCCAATTATCTCTATATGCTCAGCGATACCGAGCCAACGAAGGTTTACAAACCGGCACACGGTTATAACGACAGATTGGCAGAGGAGAGTCATACCATGCCTTCAGGACATCCGGAAGGTATTTATGAGGCTCTTGCTAATATATATAAAGGTGCCGCCAAATCGATCAGGGGCCAGGAATTTATTCCCGGAGAGTTTCCGACTGTCCGCGACGGGGTCAGGGGAATGATGTTCATCCATTCAGTGGTCAGGTCGAATGCCGGAGGGAATGTGTGGACGAAGGTATAAAGAAGAAGACCGAAGACCGAAGACAGAAGACCGAAGACGGAAGACCGAAGACCGAAGACAGAAGACCGAAGACGGAAGACGGAAGACAGAAGACGGAAGACAGAAGACCGAGTCATTCGGCGCTGCGCGCCGTCATTTGCCCTTCCACCTTCGCTAAAGCTACGGTGTACGATGTCGGGCGTCATTTGTCCTCCTTACGTCGGACGTCATTCATCGCTAAACAACTGTATGACAATCGAATGACTATCGAATGACAATTGAATGACTATCGAATGACAATTGAATGACTATCGAATGACTATCGAATGACAATTGAATGACTATCGAATGACTATCGAATGTCGAAGCGCAGCGGAGATTCCGCGACAGCGGAACCGAAGACCGAAGACAGAAGACAGAAGACCCCCGCCTGACCGCTGACGCAGTCAGTCGGGCA
>CAZWFL010000064.1:0-17879 GCA_964633195.1 uncultured Rikenellaceae bacterium
AAGATCTAGTATTAACAACACAGAAAATTAGTCCAGTTTTATAGGGGTTAGTACACAGGTTCCATGTTTGAACCTTGAACCTTGAACCTTGAACCCACCTTCGCTTGTGCTTCGGTGGGCAAAGCCTTGAACCTTGAACGTTTTAAGTCGTCACCGGCTGATATTCCAGCGCTGCAAGTCTCTGATAGGCCCTGTATCGCCATTTTGCATTCTCCTCGGCTGCCTTGAAGAGTACTTCGGCTTCGGCCGGGAATGTTTTAATGAGCGACGTGTACCTGACCTCGGAATGGAGGAAGTCCTGGAATTTGCTCCAGACGGGCTCTTTGGAATCGAGAATAAAAGGATTTTTGCCTTCATTTTCGAGAAGAGGATTATACCTGTAGAGCTGCCAGTATCCGGCTTCCACTGCGGCTTTCATCTGTGCCTGGGTTCTTCCCATGCCTTCTCTCAGACCATGGTTGATACAGGGTGAATAGGCAATGACAAGTGATGGTCCGTGATAGGATTCAGCCTCTTTAATCGCCTTGAAGAATTGCGCATTGCTGGCACCCATTGAAACCTGAGCCACATAAACATATCCGTAGCTCATTGCCATTTGTCCAAGGTCCTTCTTACGGATCTTTTTCCCTGAGGCTGCAAATTTTGCGACGGCGCCTGCGGGGGTTGATTTTGATGCCTGTCCGCCGGTATTTGAATAGACCTCCGTATCGAGAACAAGTATGTTCACATCGTCACCCGAGGCTATTACATGATCAAGACCTCCGTAACCTATATCATAGGCCCATCCGTCTCCTCCGAAGATCCAGTGTGATTTCTTAACAAGGTACTTTTTCAGTTCAAGGATCTCTTTGGCAACATCTGAACTCTCTTTTTCGCAGGCTTCAATAACTTTTTCCGATGCAACTTTTGATGCCTCGGCATTATTTATCTCTCTGAGCCACTCCTCAAAGGCTTCTTTTGTTACCGGATTTATCCCGCCGTTTTCAAGAGCTCCGGTCATTCTGATTGCTATACGCTCTCTGAGCTTATTGGCTCCGAGGGCAAGCCCGTAACCAAATTCGGCATTATCCTCAAACAGTGAGTTGGCCCATGCGACACCCTTGCCTTTTTTGTTTGCCGTGTATGGTGTTGAGGGGGCCGAGCCGCCGTAGATAGACGAGCATCCTGTGGCATTCGATACGATCATCCTGTCGCCGAACAGCTGTGTGATTGCTTTGATGTAAGGTGTTTCACCGCATCCGGCGCATGCTCCCGAGAACTCGAACAGGGGCTGGGCGAACTGGCTGTTCTTTACGTTAACGAATTTATCGACCACACTATCCTTATATCCGACCTTCTCGTGCATGTAGGTCCAGCGGTCTGCTTCAGCCAGCTGGCTCTCGAAGAGTTTCATGATGAGGGCCTTGTTTTTGGAGGGACATATATCAGCGCAGTTGCCGCATCCTGTACAGTCATAAACACTTAGCTGTATGCGGAATTTGTATGCTTTCAGTGCTCCGGGTATTCCCTGTATGAACTCAGTACCGGCGGGAGCATTGGCTGCCTCTTCCTCTGTAAGCAGGAAAGGTCTGATGGCAGCGTGAGGGCATACGTAGCTGCACTGGTTACACTGTATACACTCTCCGGGCTGCCATTCGGGAACGTGAACAGCTATACCACGCTTCTCAAACGCAGTAGTACCTGCCGGGAATGTGCCGTCTTCCCTCCCCGTGAATGCGCTGACGGGAAGATCGTCGCCCTTGAGCCTGTTGATCGGCTCCATCACATCGCGTATGAACTCAGGAATGTCGCGGGTATCCTTCACCTTTTCAACCCTGATGTCAGCCCATTCGGAAGGGACATCAACCTTTGTAACATTGCTGCCACTGTCAACAGCACCATAATTCATTTTTACCACATCTTCGCCTTTTCTTCCATACGTCTTCTCAATTGCTTTTTTCATCTCCTTCTCAGCTTTATCGTATGGTATGACATCGGCAACTTTAAAGAAGGCAGCCTGCATTATTGTGTTTGTACGGGTTCCGAGACCAAGTTCATCGGCAATCTGGGTTGCATTGATAATATAGAAATTGATATTGTTCTCAGCCATATATTTCTTCATATGGTCAGGAAGGCGGTTTTTTGTCTCTTCGGCATCCCATATTGAATTTAAAAGGAATGTCCCGTTCGGCTTGAGTCCCTTGAGCATATCATATTTATCGAGATAAGAGGGGACATGGCAGGCAACAAAATCAGGGGTTATTACCAGATACGGTGACCGTATCGGCTCATCTCCGAAGCGAAGGTGTGATGTTGTGATACCTCCGGATTTCTTTGAGTCATAGGCAAAATATGCCTGGCAATATTTGTCGGTTGTATCGCCTATTATCTTAATGGAGTTTTTATTTGCTCCCACGGTGCCGTCAGCACCAAGGCCGTAGAATTTGGCGGAAAATGATCCTTTGCGTGCTACACGGATTTCCGGAATAAGTGGAAGCGAGGTGAATGTCACATCATCGTTGATACCCACGGTGAAGTGATCTTTAGGTTCCTTAAGCTTCATATTCTCGAATACCGACAAAACCATTGCAGGAGTTGTATCCTTTGAGCTGAGGCCGTATCTGCCGCCAAGGATGAGAGGTTTCATGGTATGATCGTAGAAGATGCTCTTGACATCCAGCAGCAGGGGTTCTCCTGTTGCACCAGGCTCTTTTGTCCTGTCGAGAACAGTAATACGTTTAACCGACTCAGGCAGTATGTCAAGGAAATATTTTGCAGAGAAGGGCCGGTAGAGGTGGACAGATATAAGTCCTGCTTTCTCGCCTTTCTCTCTCATGTAATCAATAACCTCTTTAGTTGTGTCTGTTACCGAACCCATGGCTATGATAATATTTGTAGCTTCGGGGTCGCCGTAATAGGTAAACGGCTTGTATTCGCGTCCGGTAAGTTTTGAAATATCCTGCATATATGAATTCACAATGTCGGCAATCGGCTCGTAGAAAGGATTTATCGCTTCTTTTGCCTGGAAGAAGATATCGGGGTTCTGTGCTGTGCCTCTCGTTACCGGATTTTCTGATGTAAGGGCATTATCCCTGAATCTTTTAAGGGCATCACGATCTAAGAGTTTTTTGAGGTCATCCATTGCAAGCTCTTCGATCTTCTGTACTTCGGCAGATGAGCGGAATCCATCGAAGAAATGTAGAAAGGGGATGCGTGATTTTATGGCTGAAAGGTGAGCTACACCTGCCAGGTCCATTATCTGCTGTACGCTGCCGCTTGCGAGCAGGGCAAAGCCTGTCTGGCGTGTTGCATAGATATCGCTGTGATCGCCGAATATTGAGAGAGCATGAGCTGCCACCGTGCGCGCACTCACGTGAAAGACACCAGGCAGGAGTTCAGCGGCTATCTTGTACATATTGGGTATCATGAGAAGGAGACCCTGTGAAGCAGTGAATGTAGAGGCCAGAGCCCCTGTCTGAAGGGCGCCGTGGAGAGCTCCTGCCGCTCCTGCCTCCGACTGCATCTCAACAACCTTTACCTGTTCGCCGAATATATTCTTCATTCCGTCAGCAGCCCACTCATCGATAAGCTCTGCCATTGTTGATGATGGTGTAATTGGATATATGCATGCTACCTCGCTGAACATATATGCAACATGTGATGCGGCCTGGTTCCCGTCACATGTTATGAATTTTTTTGTTCCCATTGTATAAAGATATATGATTGATTAATAATATATTAAAATAAAAATAAAGTGCAAAGATAGTAAAAAAACAGGTTCCGTCAGCTGCCATTCATTGAAATCAGGAATTCTTCATTTGACCTCGATTGCATCAGTCTGTCTCTCAGGAATTCCATAGCCTCGACGGCATTCATATCGGCAAGATAATTCCGTAGTACCCATATTTTCTGCATAATATTCTTGTTAAGCAGCAGGTCTTCGCGGCGCGTGCTTGAGGCGGGTATATCGATTGACGGGAAGATCCTTCTGTTGGAGAGTTTGCGGTCGAGCTGAAGCTCCATGTTTCCTGTGCCTTTGAACTCTTCAAAGATCACGTCGTCCATTTTTGATCCTGTTTCTGTAAGAGCCGTGGCAAGGATCGTAAGAGAACCACCGTCCTCAATATTTCGTGCTGCCCCGAAGAATCTCTTTGGCTTGTGAAGAGCGTTTGAGTCTACTCCTCCCGACAACACCTTGCCTGATGCTGGAGCTGTTGTATTGAAAGCTCTGGCAAGCCTGGTGATGGAGTCAAGAAGAATAACCACATCATGACCGCACTCGACCAGTCTTTTTGCCTTTTCCAGAACAATATTGGCAACACGGCAGTGCCTCTCGGCCGGTTCGTCAAATGTAGAAGCTATAACCTCGGCTTTCACATTTCTTGCCATGTCTGTTACCTCTTCGGGCCTCTCATCGATCAGCAGGATCATCAGATAAACTTCAGGATGATATTTGGCAATTGCATTGGCAATTTCCTGAAGAAGAATTGTTTTACCGGTCTTGGGCTGTGCAACGATCAATCCCCTCTGACCCTTGCCCAGAGGGGTGAACATATC
Source organism: uncultured Rikenellaceae bacterium (assembly GCA_964633195.1). Taxonomy (GTDB): domain Bacteria; phylum Bacteroidota; class Bacteroidia; order Bacteroidales; family VadinHA17; genus LD21. Next base: position 4,537 of record CAZWFL010000064.1, read on the forward strand.
GATAACCCTTACCGAAAGGGACCCCTCACCGGGCTGGCAAAGGGTGAATTTTTCATTGGGGAAAAGAGGGGTAAGGAAATCGAACGGAACCCTGTCTCTTATATAATCGGGACTTCTGCCGTTTATCTCGTCGACCTTTATCAGGGGAAAATACTTCTCGCCCTCTTTCGGCGGACGGATGGTCCCCTTTATGGTATCACCTGTTTTCAGGCCGAAAAGCTTTATCTGCGACTGCGAGACGTAGATATCGTCGGGAGAATTAAGGTAGTTGTAGTCGGCTGATCTGAGAAACCCGTAGCCGTCGGGCATTATCTCGAGTACACCGGTATTGTAAATTATCCCTTCAAAGTCGTATGGCTTTTCTTTCTTTTCCTCCTTAGGGGTTTGTTCCTCAGTTACCTGTTCTGCCGAGGGGACTTCAACAATCACGTCACCGGATGCCTTAGCTTCAGGCTGACTTGTCGTTTCAGCAACAGGCTCATTATTATCATCCGGAAGGGATGTATCTGAATCCGGTCTCTGAATTGTCTTGTCTTTCATCCCGGAGAAGAGGTCATCCGGTTTACTTCCACCCGGCCTTTTGTCAAACCTGGATTTATCCTTCTTCCAGGCAGGGGTCTTTCTTTCAACAGAAGGAGGCGGTCCAACGTTTTTGGACAGATCGGGCTTTTCTTCCGGTTTGTCACTCTTCATCGATGGGTCGGGCCCTGTTGACTGCTTTGTGTCAGGACGTCTTATTTCATCCGGCGAAACAGACATAACTGATTCAACGGGCCGTGTATTACCGGATTTGACCATTCTGGGACGTTTACCCCTTCTCTGGCCGCTGCCCCGCGAACGGGAATCACTTTCCTGTTTACGTGCCATTTTCTTTTCAGTAGCTTCAATAGCCTGCTGATCAAGGATTTTATAGATCAGGTCCTGCTTCTTCAGCGATTCTGTTCTTTTTATTTTAAGTTCTTTGGCTATCTCTCTGAGTTCAGGGAGCAGCTTCTTGCTTAATTCAAGAATGTCATACATATTTTGATGGTAATAATGAGATCTTATTGATTAAATCTGGAAATCCGGGCCAGGAAATGAAGATGTACCGGCTGGAAATGCAACACCTGTTTCACATATCCGAAAACCGGTGCAATATTAATAAAATTACAAATAATCTATATATGTTCCGTAAAAAATACTTTGGGAGGTGTCAAATTGATCAAAAAAATGGTATTCAAAACATACTGAACACGCCGTGCAATTTATTTAAATAAAATGACAAAACAAAAAAAACATGATAAATATGTCGGAGGAGAGCTTTTTTTTATTAAAATTGTACTCTTGACCCGGAGTTTTCGCACTAACCTAAATATGACCTGTAGATGCGTCAGCTAAAGATAACAAAACAGGTTACTAACCGCGACACCCCTTCACTGGATAAATATCTCCAGGAAATAGGCCGGGTGGATCTTATTACTCCTGAAGATGAGGTAATTCTGGCAAGAAGGATAAGGGCCGGAGATTCAGAAGCACTGAGAGCTCTTGTCAATGCCAACCTTCGCTTCGTTGTTTCAGTCGCAAAGCAGTACCAGAATCAGGGAATGGGCCTTCCGGACCTGATCAATGAAGGGAACCTGGGACTTATGAAAGCTGCACAGCGCTTTGATGAGACACGTGGCTTCAAATTCATCTCATATGCGGTATGGTGGATACGTCAGGCCATATTGCAGGCCCTGGCAGAGCAGGCAAGGATAGTCCGCCTCCCGGTCAACAAGATCGGGTCTATAAACAGGATAAACAAGGCATTTGCCCGGCTTGAGCAGGAATTTGAGCGTGAACCGTCATCCCAGGAGATAGCAGACCAGCTTGATATGTTACCCGAAGAAGTAAAGGACGCCCTTAAAACAAACGGCAGGACACTAAGCATGGATGCACCTGTCAGTGCGGAAGAGGACAGTAACATGTATGACCTCATACAAAACCCCGATACACCGAGCCCTGATAAGAACCTTATCAACGAATCACTTGCTTATGAAATAGAGAGAGCCCTCTGTTCACTCTCCCCCAGGGAGGCCAAAGTCCTGAAACTATATTTCGGTCTGGGCATGAAGCATCCGTTTACACTTGAGGAGATAGGAGAGGAGCTGGCACTTACACGCGAAAGGGTGAGGCAGATAAAAGAGAAAGCAATTAAAAGAATCCAGTTCACGACAAGGTGCAGAATACTTAAAACCTACCTCGGATAAAAATTTGTTTTTATCTTTATCCAAAATAATCTGAAATGGATCACCTTGTAGCTCCATCACTTCTTGCTGCTGATTTCGGCAACCTGGCTGAAGACGTCAGAATTGTCAACGGAAGTTGTGCCGACTGGATACATCTCGACATCATGGATGGTGTTTTTGTACCAAATATTTCTTTCGGGTTTCCTGTTGTCGAATGTGTTAAACGGATAGCAGAAAAACCCCTTGATGTCCATCTCATGATCGTCGACCCCGACAGGTATCTCTCCCGCTTCCGTGAAGCCGGAGCCGATATACTGACGATCCAGTATGAGGCGTGTGTCCACCTCCAGAGAACAGTAACGTCAATACGCGACCTCGGGATGAAGGCAGGTGTGGCTCTTAATCCACATACACCTGTTTCCCTTCTTAAAAACACTCTTCCCTATATTGACATGGTGCTTATCATGACCGTTAATCCCGGATTCGGAGGACAGTCATTTATTGCAGAGAGCTACAACAAGATCAGGGAGTTGAGAACAATGATCGACGAGAAGGGATACGCTGTTCTGATTCAGGTTGACGGAGGTGTTGACACCAGCAATGCTGAAGAACTGACATCCGCAGGCGTTAACGTTCTCGTTGCCGGAAATTCTGTTTTCAGTTCTGATGATCCCGCAGAGACGATAAGACGACTCAAGAAGCTCTGTTGAGGGATGGTACTCAATGGTTAGTTTGGAGTCTGCTTTTATCACTCCCCTTCTCCGGCTCTTTCCCCGAGGGCAGGAGTGCGGGTTTCGATGTATAATATGATTTCTTTCAGCTGATCGGGGTGAAACCATCTTATATCCTTATCCCTGTTCCACCATGTGAGCTGTCTTTTTGCATATCTCCGGCTGTTTCGCTTAATGAGTTCAACAGCCTTTTCCCTGGTTGTTTTCCCGTCAAAATAATCAAAAAACTCATTGTACCCGAAACAATTAAGGGCATTCAGATGCCTTTGCCCATAAAGTGCCCGGGCTTCATCTTCAAGTCCCTCATCAATCATCCTTTCCACCCGTCTGTCAATCCTCTCATACAGCTCATCCCTCGGTCTTACAAGTCCTGTTTTCAGGATCCGGAAATCCCTTCCGGTCTTTTTTTGGGTGAGAAATGAAGAGTAGGTACGTCCCGTGGTCTCGCATACCTCCAGTGCCCTCATCATTCTCTTCGGATTCCTAAGATCGGCCTTTGCGTAATATCCGGGATCAAGCAGCTTAAGTGCAATGCGAAGGCTCTCAATACCCTGCTCCCTGAAGAGACTGATATATTTCTGTCTGACGGCGGGATCCGGATCCGGAATGTCGTCAATGCCACTGCAAACAGCCTCAATATACATACCGGAGCCGCCTGTCAGAAGGGCAACATGTTTTGAAATGAAGTAGTTTTCAAGTAGTTGGAGCACATCTTTTTCGTACAGGCTCGCACTGTAATATTGTGTCACCGGAATAAACCTCACAAAATGGTGCCTGACAGTATTAAGCTGATGATCGTCAGGCACTGCCGTTCCAATCTTCATTTCGTAATAGAACTGGCGCGAATCGGCTGAAATAATATCATAATTGAAATGGCGTGCAATCTCAATTGAAATATCAGTTTTTCCGACCCCGGTCGGACCAACAAGGATTATAAGCAGATTTTTCATTAAATGCCGGACCAGGAAGAGCTAATCCTCCTCCTCGGTCAGTCCGTCAATGTTTTCGAAATCGGGGAGAGAGTCCTCATCATCCCCGTTAAGGAAGAGGTCATCAACATCGGGTTCATCATCGTCATCATCATCATCGGTAACTACAATATTATTGTAGAGCTTGCGGGACGAACTTCCGAAAATGACCTGTTTGGGCGGAACTCCCTTTGAATTTGTACATACGGGGTATTCGCGGCCGTCAATTTCCGGTGCTTCGCCCGTGAACTCAACAAAGAGGGCCCTCTCATTGAAAAAGTCGAAAACATACAGAAGTTTCTGGTTTTTACGGAAGATAATCTCTTCAAGAACTGCCACTTCCATTGTAGATGAGCCCGTACCCATGTCAAACAGTGTGAACTCCTCCTCTTTTTCCCAGTTATCGGTGGCCAGATAAAATGAAGCCATCTGGGATTTGTCAAACTCCAGTTCATCCTGGAGAATGTTATGGAAATCCATCAAAGTCTGAGAATCAAGAAACTCGAATTCCCTCACAAAAGACTCATCTTCATCTGATAACACTACAAATTTGTAAACCATATCCTTAATAATTCGACGGCTGCAATATAGTATTTTTTATTTTACATTATCCCCGGGCATTTTTTTTTTAATAGAAAATCAAGGGTGTCAATTCCGTCTGCATAATCCCACAGATGTGGAAATTGCGAATCTCCGAAGGGAACAAAATTTCTGCCGGTTATGCACTGGATTCTTTCCCTGTTAAGAGATATTTCTGATGAAATTTCTTCCGGATCGCTATAATAATCATAATGAAGTACGGCGACAGGGGAGGAGAGGGCTGAATTTTCTTTCAACAGAACGTATCCGGTGTCGGTAAAACTCTCCTTGTTAACGAGATAAACGGCCTTGCTGAAATCGTAATTGGCACCATATTTTGAATGGTTTATAATATCAGTAAAAGAAACCCAGTTATTTGTGATTACGGCAGGATCATAGCCGGCCGGGATCCGGAGAGCCGAAACATTCCGGCAGCCAAGTCCGAAATAGGAAAAAACGTCATAACCGAGGGCCTCGAGTTGCTGAACTGTTTCATTACCCTCAATTATTGCCATGCTGTTCCTGTTTTTTCTTATTATGTGAGGATACCTGCCGAAATAGTATTGAAAATATCTCGAACTGTTATCACTGCCGGTAGCGATCACTGCATCGAATCCCTTAAGTGAACCTTCGGTAAAGAGTATCCTGTCATTAAACTCCGGATTAATGCTGCAGAGTGTTTCTCCCAGAAAAGGGATCAGTTCAGGATCCTTCGTGCTTGTTCTGGCGAGGAGTGAGTTGCCGGAGATGAGCACGCACATAAAATCATGGAATCCGGCCAGAGGGATATTGCCTGCCATTATAACACCCACGCGGAATGGTTTTCTGCTATCATCAAGGGCAGGATAGGAGCCGGTCCATCTGACCAGATTGTCGTAAGTCAGTTCACGGCCAATGGCTTCAATGGCCAGCTGCACATAAGCAGGTGTAAACCACGGATTAGTCAGATGCTGGCTGATTATCAGGTCCGAAAGCCTCCCGGAAAACCTGGTGTTGATCCCGGAAAGCGATTTTCGCAATATTTCACCCAGTTCGGAAAAGGCCTCAATACGTTCTATAAGTTCCATCTGCCGCACTTATCTGCGGCAAATTTACTAAAAATGTAAAGACGCCCAATTTGGGCGTCCCTACCTGCTACTACCTGGCCAAATTGGGCATAATGTTGAGACGCCCAGTTTGGGTGTCTCTACCACAACTGGTTTTTAAAAATTTATTTCAGTGTATAGGTTATTGGCACCATGTACCAGACCGGAACAGCTACACCCCCCTGTTTTCCCGGCCGGAAATCGGGCAGGGAGCTGACCACTCTCAAAGCTTCAACATCAAGCTCAGCATCGACTCCCTTAAGAACGGAGGTGCGCCCCACTTTCCCGTCAGCTTCAACAGCAAATCTTACGATAACCCTTCCCTGTACGCCTCTCTCCTTTGCAGACTCAGGATATACGGTATTTTCACTCAGGAATTTCAGAAGTTCCATATCTCCGCCAGGGTACATCGGCATCTCCTCAACTACCACAAAAGGTTCGCCTGCTGCCGGAACAGGAGGAGGCGGAGGAGGCGGAGCTACATCCTCTGTCATATTTCCGGCTGGGTTACTCGATTCAGAGCAGGTGGAAAAGGCTAACATCAAGACGGCCAAAACAGGTAAAATCGCAATAAGTTTCAGATTGGCCAGCGATCCGGAACGTTTTTTTGTCATCATGATCATTCGTTTTTTAATTAGTGTAGGATTGGAAAAACTATTCGTTATTGTAAACAGATTCGATCTGAACAACTGATTCAGCAGTATCCTCTGGTAATTTATCACGGTGATCCCGGCCTTGATGCAGCATTCATCGGCCTGGTATTCATGAACAGCTCTCAGTGACCTGTTGAACATATATATTACCGGATTGAACCATTGCAGTGTTTTTACAAGTTCGATAAAGATAATATCGGTGAAATGATGCCTTTCAATATGGTTCGTTTCATGTCTGATGATTTCCTTCGCTTCTTCAGGGTTTAATCTGCTGTTAATGAACACATGTCCCATTGCAGAAAACCCGGCAGTATTTAATCCGCTGAATGTTACAATGTTATTGTAATCTTTCTTGTGCCTGAGAATAAGAAAGGCAAGTTCCAGGAGGTCAAAAACCAGCTTAAGACTGAAAAGGATCACCCCTGCAAGGTAGACTATCCGGAGGATTTGAAGCCATCCCGTTCCGGCAGTCTGAACATAATTCCCGGTCTCCTGCGATGCCTGGCTCCCTGTAATAAAAACCTCCGAAAAGACCTTGCCGAAGAAGGGTATATTGACCGGTCTGGCAGTTTGCAGCGTTATTAAAGGAAGGATTAGTGACAATATCAGCGAAATCAGAATATATACCCTGTTCCTGCCGTAAAGTGTATCCCTGCTCAGAAAGAAAGAATATATCGCATAAAACGCTGCCATGTAGCATGCTGACTTTAACATATAAACCATCATCGTATTCATCTCTCAGATATTTTCATAATTAATAACATGTCTCTTCGTCTCTCAGTCGCTCCGTCACTCCGTCTCTCCGTCCCTTCGTCTCTCCGTCTCTTTGTCTCTTTGTCTCTTCGTCTCTTCGTCTCTTCGTCTCTTCGTCTCTTCGTCTCTTCGTCTCTTCGTCTCTCAGTCGCTTAGTCACTCCGTCCCTTCTTTCCCTGTCTCTTCACCTCACCCTCCATTACCTTCATTATCATCTCCATTTCTTTTACAGAGATCTTCTCCTCCTTTGCAAAAAAACTCACCATCTTCCCGAATGAGTTCGAGAAATAATCGTTAACAAAATTTCTCAGATGCGTCCGGGAGTATTCATCTTTCGATACCAGAGGATAATATTCATGGGTTCTCCCGTAGGCTTTATGGGTCACAAAACCTTTTTCCTGCAATATCCTTACAATTGTACTTACAGTGTTGTATGCAGGCTTTGGTTCGTCAAAATGCCCAAGGATCTCTTTTACAAATCCTTTCTTTATCTTCCAGAGTATCTGCATTATCTGCTCTTCGGCTCGTGTTAGTTCTCTCATGATAAGTTTCGGTTCGGTTTATATAACAAATATAAAACGAAAAAATTAGTTATGCAACTAAATTGTTAATTTTTTTAAGTATTAAAAAATATTTAATTTTAGCTTTTTATTATGCAAACCTGCAGGAAGGAAGGATAAGGAGATAATTAGATGAAAGTCAGTATATTCAGGGAGAACCTGAGAATTTCAATGAAGGCCATTATGTCCAACAGGGTAAGGGCTGTACTTACGATGTGTATCATTGCATTCGGGATAATGGCACTTGTTGGTATTCTTACGGCAATTGATGCGATCAAGTCATCGCTTACATCACAGTTCACCATGATGGGGGCGAATTCATTCACCATTACTTCCCGTGGTATGAATATTCAGATAGGGTCCAGCAGGCACAGGGCACGCAACTACTCAAGAATATCATACCGGGAGGCCCTTGAATTCAAGAATAGATTTACGGAAGCTGCCTGGGTGTCAATTTCATTTAATGCCACAGGATTGTCGACGGTTAAATATGGATCGGAGGAGACCAATCCGAATGTAAGTCTGACAGGTGTTGATGAGAATTATCTTTCGGTGTCGGGGTATGAGATTGAGACCGGCAGGGGTTTCACTGAGGATGATATAATTCTCAACAGGCGGGCTGTTCTGCTGGGGGCAGACATTGTAAGGTTAATTTTCCCGGGTAATCTGGATCCTCTTGGAAAGGAGGTTACAGTCGCCGGACTGAAGCTGCAGGTTGTGGGTATTCTCAAAAGCAAGGGTGCAAGTGCCATGAGCGGTGACAATGTCTGTTTTATGCCTGTCTCTGCGGCACGGCAATATTTCTCAAGGCCGAACATGACATTCAGCATAACGGTGATGCCGGTAAACCCCGTTAATCTGGATATGATGGCAAGTGAGGCTGAAGGGCTCTTCAGGGTTGTACGAAACCTTAGTCCACGGGATGAATCGGATTTCAATATCTCGAAAAGTGACACCATTCTGAACCTTCTCCTTGAGAATATAAGATATGTTACTCTCGCTGCAACACTTATAGGTATTGTCACTCTTTTTGGTGCGGCCGTGGGCCTTATGAACATAATGCTTGTGTCGGTCACCGAACGCACACGCGAGATAGGAGTCAGGAAAGCGATAGGAGCGAAGCCCGCCACGATAAAGTATCAGTTTCTTTTTGAATCGATAATGATAGGCCAGCTTGGCGGATTTTTTGGCATCGTACTGGGGATAATGATAGGGAATCTTGTTTCGTCGCTCCTGAGCTCGAGTTTCATAATACCATGGTTATGGGTATTTACAGGCATAGTGGTTTGTTTCATTGTCGGGGTTGTGTCGGGATATGCCCCTGCAGTGAAGGCTGCCAATATTGATCCTATAGAAGCTTTGAGATACGAATAGATATTACAGGCATATGGAACATTATGTTATTCAGGAATCAACCAAGAACTGTCCGGGTATTGTCCATTACCTTAAGAGTAACACTCTTGAAATATCCGGACGTTCGATCCACGAAAATCCTGAAATCTTCTTTATGCCCCTGATTGACTGGCTTGAGGTACATTTTGAGGCCAGCAATTCGCTTAATGTCAGAATTCAGCTGGAATATATTAACAGCGGATCCGCAAAATGTCTCATTGAGCTTCTTAAGAAGCTGACGGGATACAAGCGATCGGGAAAGGATGTAACAATGAAGTGGCTTTTTGAGGAAGATGATGAATCGATGCAGGAGCTCGGAGAGCATTACAGGGATAATGCGGGCATTCCTCTTATTATAGAAATGGTGTAACAGGAAACAGAAAGAGACGCCCAATTTGGACGTAAAGTTGAGGCTGTATCAAAAGCCCGCTTCCTTTAAGTTGCCCCCAAGTTCCGCCAAGACGGAACTTGCTCATTATATGATGTTTATAGCCCCCTTTAGGGGGGAGGGGGGCATAACCCTGGTGTAACAGGAAACAGAAAGAGACTGTCTTAAAAGATAAAATCCACAAACCGCAGAGACCGTCAAGGTAAAACACGAAGAACGCAAAGAAAAAAAACAGGGGCATTGCTTGCAATGCCCCTGTTTTGTGTCCTTTGCGACAGCGATCCTTCTATTTCATCAGTAACGGGACGAGGTCCACAACCCTGCATGAGTAACCCCACTCGTTGTCGTACCACGAAAGCACCTTGACCATTTTCCCGTTTACCATGGTGCTTTTTGAATCGAAGATTGATGATGCGGTCGTATGGATAACGTCTACAGAAACTATCTCATCTTCAGTATATTCAAGAATTCCCTTCATCGGACCTTCGGCAGCTTTTTTCATTGCGGCATTGATCTCCTCCTTTGTAACCTCTTTCTTCAGAACAACAACAAGGTCGACGAGCGAACCGGTAGGCGTGGGAACCCTTACGGCCAGTCCGTCAAGTTTTCCCTTCAGTTCAGGAATAACTTTCCCGACAGCTTTTGCCGCACCTGTGGTTGTTGGAATCTGTGAAACTGCGGCAGAACGGGCTCTTCTCAGGTCCTTGTGAGGCAGGTCGAGTATTCTCTGGTCGTTGGTATATGAATGTATGGTTGTCATGTAGCCTATCTCGATGCCGAAATTATCGTTAAGCACCTTTGCAACAGGAGCAAGGCAGTTTGTTGTGCAGGATGCATTTGAAACACACTGGTGCTCCGGCTTGAGATCACCCTCGTTTACACCAAGAACGATCATGGCATCAATGGTATCCTTGGAGGGTACCGTGAGTATCACTTTCTTTGCGCCGTTTTTAAGATGATCGCCGTATCCTCCTTTGGGACTCTCTTTGGAAGTGAAAACGCCGGTCGATTCAATAACAACATCGGGCTTCTCTTTCCATGGAATCGTGAGCGGGTTCTTCTCAGCAGTCACTTTAACTTTTGTCCCGTTAACAATAATATTCTCCTCGTCGAATGTGACACCGGGGAATCTTCCCTGGGTCGAGTCATATTTCAGCAGATGAGCAAGTGTTTTTGTGTCAGTCAGGTCGTTGATGCCTACAATCTCAATGTCATTCCTCTCAAGAGCGATCTTGAAAACATTGCGGCCGATCCTGCCAAAACCGTTGATAGCTACTTTAATTTTTGCCATACCTGATATTTTATTATGGTTAATAATTTGAAACCACAAAATTAATACTTTTCTGAAAAAAGACAAGCGTTAGTAAATATCGACGGGTCTTCTTCTGCCTAAAAGGTTTGAAAGCTTATTGGACTCAGGATTAAGAGGATCGACAACGATGCCGAACCTGTAGCTGGCAAACAGGGACAACAGTACGGCCCTGTTGTCGCTGGTCTCCATAATGGGTATTTTACGAGGGTAGGCGCTGAGAGCGGCGCCGATCTCTATTGCATGAATTATTTTATCCTCACGGCTGTACTCAAAATTGAAGCCCCCTTTGACAAAGAGTCCCGGCAGCACCCTGGTCTCGTTGAACCCTTTTAAAAATGATGCTTTACCATAAATGAGTGAAGGGTCATGTATCTGAATGTCAAACTTCTCTTCTCTTATCTCATATTCGAAATTGGTCGATAACGGATAGAGGACCCTGTAATAAATTGGTTTGTATATCGCAAGTGCCGGCCCGCCGGCATAGAAATATCTTATTGCGACACCTCCGAGATCAGCCTTCTTGAATATTTCGTGCTGACGGCCGATATCTCCCCTGATGTATATGGCCGTGTTTACCTTGCCAAAGACAAATGAGCCCTGGGTATAATAATTTGACTGCCTGTATTCCCGGGGATGTTTAAGGGTGCCCAGTTCAAACTCAAAAAAGTTCTTGTTAAGATAGTCAACTCTTCTGGCCTCCCTGTAATTTATACCGATACCGTCGGAATTAAGAAGAACAGCAAACGTCCTTTCGTTGCGGAAAAAGATCACCTGCTGCTCATTGAGGTCGCCCTGGGCATTAAGTACGGAAGCACCACAAATAATTGTAACCACTGTTATAAGCAGCTTTCTCATCATGCGGCTAACTTATAAACTGGCAAATTAAACAGTGTTGCGGAGTAACTATACATTTAGCTCTGCCTGTTCGGTCTCAGCCTTTCCGTAAGCCGGACAAACTTTCCTGTTACAGGAGACCGTCACGATAACTGCAATAAGAGCAATAATGATTACAACAGCAAACTTTTTCATACCAGATTGATTAATCAAAAAAACAAAAATAAGACTTTAATATTAAAAACAATCCTTGTGCCAAAAATTATCAATCGGTTACCTCTTAACCCTGTAACCGGATTAAATAAACGAATAAAACAATAAAATAGTTCATCATCAGTCCAAAAAACAGAAAATTATAATCCTCCGCAACGGTCTTAAAGGTACTGCACCGCTATACCACTGCGCCACTGCGCCACTGCGCCACTGCACCACTGCACCACTGCGCCCATCTCTCAACTTTTTTCCCTGACAATTGTTATATTGTCGGTATTAAATACTTTTTACATGAAAAGATTAGTTTTGCTGATATTATCAACAACAATATTTACTGTTATGGAATCTTGTTCGCAGGAAAAACTGCCTTTGAATGACCTGACACGGGAGGAATCGGAGGTTATTAATAACAAGGGGACTGAATACCCTTTCACCGGAAAGTATGTGAATAACAAGGAATCCGGTACTTATCTGTGCAGACAATGCGGATCGGCACTTTATTATTCATCTGATAAGTTTCAGTCTGACTGCGGCTGGCCAAGTTTTGATGATGAGATTAAGGGAGCCGTAACCCGGCATCGTGACGCAGACGGATTCAGGACAGAGATTGTGTGCACAAATTGCGGCGGACACCTCGGACATGTATTTTCAGGTGAGATGCTTACTCCAAAGAACCTTCGTCATTGCGTCAATTCAGTCTCCCTTGACTTCGTACCTGAAAAGTTACAGCCGGGAAGGTACGGTACTGCAATATTTGCCGGCGGATGTTTCTGGGGAGTGGAGTATTTCCTCCAGCAGTCAGCAGGCGTGGTATCAGTAACATCGGGTTACATAGGCGGGCACGTTAAGAATCCTTCTTATAAGGAAGTATGTACAGGACTGACCGGTCACGCTGAGGCGGTAAGGGTTATTTACGATCCCGGGAAAACAACTTATGAGACACTTCTTCGTCTTTTCCTTGAGATCCATGACCCGACCCAGGCAGGAGGGCAGGGACCGGATATAGGCGACCAGTACCGGTCGGAGATCTTCTATCTTAATGAAGAGCAGAAGAATACAGCTGAGAAGAATCTTAATATCCTCAGGTCAAAGGGATTAAATGTTGTAACAGCATTGACAAAAGCTACTGAGTTTTATACGGCTGAAGGATATCATCAGGATTATTACTTCAATAACGGGAAAGTTCCTTACTGTCACGCATATACGAAGAGGTTCTGAAAGCTGTCTCATAGCTCATATCAGGGAGCGGGGAACGAAAGAGCGACAAAGCGACAAAGCGAAAGAGCGACAAAGCGACAAAGCGACAAAGCGACAAAGCGACAAAGCGACAAAGCGACAAAGCGACAAAGCGAAAGAGCGAATTATTTGGTCATTCAATTGTCATTCGATAGTCATTCGATAGTCATTCGATAGTCATACAGTTGTTTAGCGATGAATGACGTCCGACGTAAGGAGGACAAATGACGCCCGACATCGTACACCGTAGCTTTAGCGAAGGTGGAAGGGCAAATGACGGCGCGCAGCGCCGAATGACTCGGTCTTCCGTCTTCTGTCTTCTGTCTTCTGTCTTCGGTCTTCCGTTCCGCTGTCGCGGAATCTCCGCTGCGCTTCGACATTCGATAGTCATTCGATTGTCATACAGTTGTTTAGCGATGAATGACGTCCGAC
>CAZWFL010000065.1:0-17640 GCA_964633195.1 uncultured Rikenellaceae bacterium
TTATCATCAAACACCCCGGGGTGATTACTGTATGAGAAGAGCATCTGGTATGTCGCATTTGCCGAGGTTGCAACATATTGAAGGTAATCGGCGGCATCGTGCCAGCCGCCGGTGACGTCAACCCGGGCGGAATCGCCTTCCCTGCTGTAGATCTCATAGCCGTCGTGCGTGTGGCAGGAATCATCGACATAGGGATTGAACCCGCACCTCTGCTGGCGCATATAAGTGAGGAGGTAGTCTGCGGTACCGTCATATACATCATTGGCTATCCTGAACTCAGGTGAGACGACCTTTCCGGCTTTGATCCTGTACGAGCCTGGTGTTTGCAGCTCGCTGAAATTCAGCCGGTAACAGCTTATAAAGTGGGAGAGGGGAGGTGCTTTTTCAGTAACCCGGAAGGTTCCTGCGTTTTTCCCCGACCCGGCATCAATCAGACTGAACGATGTAATATCAACCGGTTTGCTGCTAATGAAAACAGCCACTTTGACATCGCCCGGACGGTAGCCAAGCTGGTTGATGCGGATCCATTCTGCCTGTTCCGTATTGCATGAATTGCAGAGGATTAAAAAAGCACAACATAAAGGGCCGGTTAAGTTTTTCATGGCAGTTCCTCGTTTGATTGATGGATAATGCAAATTAAGGAATTATTGTGTACTCCCATTATGTTAAAAAAACATAAAAACCTCAGCAGGCCGGAATAATTTAACCGATAGCCTTGTCTTTTGCTTGTAACTAAAACGATCCGTTATGAAAAAAGTATTCAGGTTCTTATTTGTAATTCTGTTTTCGGTGATGGTAACTTCCGCTTTTTCCCAGCAGCAGAGGCAGCAGAGAACTCCCGAAGAAACGGCAAACGCAACTGTTGAGTGGATGAAGGCTGATCTGAAGCTTGACGAGGCCAAAACCAAAGCTGTTCACGCTGTAATCCTCAAGTATACGAAGCAGCAGACTGAAATGCGCCAGAAGCTCATGCAGGGAGGCGACCGTGAAGGGATGAGGGAAAAATTGAACGAGATCACCACGGCACGTGACAAGGAACTGAAGCCGATCCTTGGTGACAAGACATTCGAGTTATTCAAGACAAAAGAGGCAGAGAGACGACCGACAGGCAGGCCGCAGCAATGAGTTTAAATTTTGTTAATCCAGCTTTATTGAAATCTTTTGATGGTTTAAAGGATTCTTTACTTATAGGTTAGTTAGGTTAGTATAAGAGAGAAGTTGGGTCAACTAAAACGGGCAGAACCTTCCGGTTACTGCCCGTTTCTTTTTAATTCTCTGTCAGGCTGTTTTCTGTCCGGATCATTCTCTGGCGAGCTCAATAAGTGTTATTTCCGGGGGCATCCAGAACCGTATCGGGATTCCCAGAACTCCAAGTCCGCGGTTGACATAAAGATACTGATCACCCTCTTTGTAGAGTCCGTGCCAGTGATTGTAAATAAAACTGGCAGGGCTCCATCTTATTTGACCTGCTATTAAGCCCGCCTGCATACCATGAGTATGGCCTGCGAGAGAGAGAGGAACATCCGTGACCCCCATAACATCTTTCTCCCATTGATCGGGATCATGTATAATAAGAAGTTTCATATCGGCTGAATCGATATCCTCCAGGGCTCTGTTTACATCGCTGTGGATGATCTCCGGAAAGCGGCCCCCTGTGCTAACGCCGGCTATTGCCAGCTTTGCGTCACCGATCTCAACGATAGTATGTTCATCGTTCAGTAACCTGTATCCCGAAGCTTCAATCAACCTCTTCATATTAAGAATGTTATTTGCCCTGTCTGCTTCAGTATAATGCGGGTGATAGGTGCCTATGTCGTGGTTCCCGAGAACCGCAAATGCCCCATATTTTGCAGTGGCTTTACTTAGTATTGTATCGAATCTGCTGAATTCCCTCCATCCGTAATTGACAAAATCTCCCGAGTTGATAATAAGGTCAGGTTCATAGCTGTTGATTCTTTCCATCAGCATCTCCAGCAGGTTATGATGATGGTAGAAGGAGACAAGGTGCAGATCAGACAGCTGTGCAATTCTGAGGCCATCCAGATCTTCATGGAGGTTCTTTATTTTTACAGTAACTGTCTCAGTTTTGAAAATGAACCTGCCGGGAAGAGATCCGACAGCCACAATTGAGAAGATCACGAAGGCAGTAATGAAGCCTCCCCTCGTCAGAGGTCTCAGGCAGGCTCCTGTTTCATTTTTAAGTAAATTATATAATCTGCCTGAAAAATGAAACAGCACAAAAAGTGCTCTCGGCACCACAACGCCTGCTATCATTCCTCTCAGGTTCATTTGTGTCCAGATATTTTCAGGCATATCATAGATACCCCCGTAAAGGGTTGTTTCAATATATAGTATCCACAGCCAGATGGTAAGGACTCCGTTGAATATGGTGAATAAGTAATATTTAAGGCGCGATTTATCGTAAAGATAATCCCTCAATGCGATAAATGTCAGAATCTCAGTTGCTAACAAGAATATTAACAGCACTTTGCCTAATTGTTGAATGCATAAAAATAGTTATTTAATATTTATTACAATATTGGTTACATTCGGACAGGCATTTACTACCATGACAAAAGTTAGTTTTTACGATACTGATTTTATCCCGGGCTCAGGTCTGACCTACTCGGTTATCACGGCACGTTACAAAGGAATGTGGATTTTTGTCCGGCACCGCGGCCGCACAACATGGGAAATTGCAGGGGGGCACATTGAGTCAGGGGAGGGGCCTCATGAGACTGCCGTACGCGAACTGGCAGAAGAGACGGGCGCAACAGATTTCACCATCATCTGCGTGGCAACCTATTCAGTTGAGAAGGAGGGGAATACCGGATACGGAAGACTCTTTTTTGCCGATGTTTCGCAAATTGGCCCGATAAATGACACATTGGAAATAGAGGAAATATTGTTATCAGGTGAGCTGCCCTCTGACCTGACCTATCCTGACATTCAGCCGCACCTGTTCAGAAGGGTACTTGAGTATTTGTCGGAAGGGTGACCTTTTCAGATATATTCAAAGCTTACTTTTTTGAGCCACTTTTCCTCCAGAAGCCTTGCAATTCGTTTTACTACAGTCCTGCGTATCTCAAGATCCACAGGCAGGCTTGGATCCTGATGGGCGATGTTGATCCTAGTTCCGATGATGAAATGTATTTCATCACTTTCCATTATCAGTTTAACGATTTTGTCAGCAGGGCCCTTTCCCAGCCTTACACTGTTATTGTATGATTTCAGTATCTCGTTCACTTTCTGCAGTGTAAGGATCCCTTCAGTAACGAGGTCAATGCCTTCGAGGAAACTCTCCGGAGGCAGCTCGGGATCCTCGAAGATAAGCTCATCAACAATCTTCCTGCCGAGTTCCCTTGCAACTATATCGGCGGTTGTGCCGCCTGACAGGATTACTTTTCCGGTAAACTCCTTTACCTTCTGTGAGAGCTCAATGTCTTTCTCCTTCTCGTAGGGGGGACCCGTACAGATAAGAAGCTTACGCGGCTCCCTGAAATAGACGACAGCACAGCTTATATCATCCCTGGCCTTGTAGCCGTCATTTTTATGCGCCATGGTGACGATCTTCCCGGCAAGCGTCATGGCTGAGATCGTCGGCTCGTTCCTCACCAGCGATGCAGCATATACTGCAATATTATCACGTTCCCATCCGAAAGGATACGCCTCACTGCCCATGCCGCTCTGGGAAGCACCGTCGGAACAGAAGATTATCCTGTCCTCCCTGGCAGGGGTAAATGTGCAGTTCCTCAGTATCTTGCCTGCATGCCTGCCCTCTTCAAGAGCGACATTTTTCCATGAAGGGTCGTAAATCTGAGTCCCCCTCAAAATTATAGTAAGCGGATTGTCATATTCCAGTATATTTACCTTCCCCGCGCTCTCAATATCTATAATTGTAAATGTTGAATAGGCTATTTTTCTCTCGCTGCAGACCGGAAGGGTATTCATTATTATTTCGGCTATCCTGTCAACCTGCTTGTGCTCCTGTGTGAAATTCAGGGCCATTGTGGCTGTAAGTGTGGCAAGAATATTAGCTTTCAGTCCATGTCCCATACCGTCCGATAATACCGCTATCACCCTGTCCTCCTCCTTTACATAGCGATAAAGGAAAACATCGCCGCAGATTCTCTCACCATCGTGATTTCTCTGCTGGCTGTTAACCTCAATATAAAAGTCACCTTTCAACTGCAGACAGTTCTTTTATTTGTTTTCTTTTTTCTTCTTATATGATTCTATTATTGAGTTGAGCATTCTCTCGGTATCAGAAGCACCTTCGCCAAGCAGAAAGCCGATTTGCTGGACCATTTCCAGGTTTTTTTCGATAACCTCCGTAACCCTGTTGATTACCTCTTCGCCCTGTACTTCAGGTGAATAGAGGTCGCGGATAATGGCTCCGCACATTTTGTTCTTCTTTATGGGGAATATTGAGATATTAAGCATTTTCTCCTCAGAGTGGATGTCTTTGCTTACCACAGGCTCATCTTCTTTAAGCACAAATGTGAACATATTATATACATTGAACGGGAGGAGTGTCTTCAGGTCGGCACCGGCCAGTCCTGGTATAACATCGGCTATTGCGGCTGCATCCTCTCCGATGATGTTGATGAAGCTCTTGTTTGAGTGAAGGATCTTAAGGTTATTATTGACAATAACCACACCTGTCGGAAGCTTTTCAAGCATATTGTTCATCATGTCGGATGTGGCCTGGGCCGACTCCTTCTCCCTTGTTGCAAGTTCTTCCGACTCTTTCAGCGCTTTTCTGGCCTCAGCCAGCTTCTTGTTGGTCTGCCTGAGTGTCTCAATGTACTGTTGTTTATTTCGCAGATTGAAGGTGTGGCACATCTCGGGCACCGCAAGTCCTTTAGCGACGGTAGCTGCAAATTCCCTGCACGATCCGTATCCGCAGGCTCCGCAGCTTATTTCATTTTCCGGATCCTCCTTCCCGATTATCTTGAGTACCTCATTAATAGCTTCCGAAGGGGGGTCAGGTATTCTCTGGTCGTCAGCCTCGAAATTTCTGGAGAAATCAAAGCCTGACCACTTTCCCATGTTCTTCTGCCATTCTTTTTTATCGAGCATGTTAACCCTTTTTTCTGCATAGCGGCTTACCAGGGCTCTCCTTCTGAACCTTTCGTTGTGATGTTCCATGCCGGGTCCGAGCAGACAACCGTGGCAAAAGAAAAGATTAAAATGATGATGTATTGTGTCAATATACCTGTCGAAATCGTTTATGGCTTCGAGTATATCTTCCTTCCCCGAGGCAGTTATCACACTGCTGGTAACCATGTCGCGCTTTATGCCAGCTGCCTGAATGATACCGGCAGGGAGAGGGTATAATGCGCCCCATTGCCCATGGGGCGGATCGAACTCAGAATTCTTTACAAGCCTTTCCTGTATCCCTTGTTCGATGAAAAGCTGACGCAGTTCGATGAAGGTCAGAACAGCTTCAATAAGTTTTCCTTTTTTGTAGAGCAACGCTTCATCTTTTGAGTCGATGCAGGGGCCTATGTATATGATGGCTACTTCTTCACCATACAATTCCTTTATTACTATAGCCGTTGCAACCATAGGTGAAACGAGGGGGGCCAGGTTGGGTACCAGTTCCGGGTGGTACTTTTCAATCAGCTTTACAATAGCCGGACAGTTGGCAGTGATATAATACTTCCCCTGAGCTTTGCTGAAGAGATTGGCATAGGCCGCAGCAATTAGGTCCACACCAAATGAATTCTCGTGAACATAGTCAAATCCGAGCTGGCGGATCATGCTTACGAACTTCCGGTAATCGGTTATGTCGTCAAACTCACTGGCAATACTCGGGGCAATAAGGGCCGCACATTTTCTGCTGCCGGCCAGAATGGACCTGGTAATCTCCCTGGAATCACGGAAATATATAGCACGAGGTGTGCACGACACATAACATAATCCGCAACCTATACATCTCTCCGGCACTATACGCGGATGATCCTTCTGGGGCTTTACCTCAATGGCATTGACAGGGCATACACGAACACAGGAATATGAGTTCCTGCATTTCTCTTCGTCTATGTAAACTACTGGCTTATGGTTTGTCATTCCGGCACCGGTTCAGGTTTGCTATTTGATATTTCCTATTTCTTTCTCAAGTATGGCCTCAACATTGGAGATGGTTATCTCCCCGTAGGTCCTGTCGTTAATAGTCAGGTTGGGTCCGTTACTGCAGTTACCCATACAGCGTGATCCGCGGAAGATAACCCTGTCGTCGAGATGATTCTTTTTAAGATAATCCTTTATGAACATTACAATATCCTTGTTACCTCTCGAAAAGCAGGAACTGCCAAGACATATATGCATCTCAATCGTACGGGCCATGATGCTTTCTGTTCATTAATAAACACTCAGCTCAAAGGTAGTAATTATTTCTTTCTTTGAGCAATATGTATTTTAAGTCGAAATCCTGGCCGAAAAGGAACTCTGACATATCTTTCAGGAAAAGTTCCGGAGATGAAATAGTCCAGCAATAGGGATGTACTGTGCAATATATTAGAGATCAATTGTTTGGTTTTCTTATTGTTTTTGTCATCTTTTCTTAATTATTGTTAATTGATGAACATTGTTATTTAATTAACAATAAAATATATATATTTGTATTGAAGAAAATATTAACTAAAAAAAACAGGATGCACTGTCAATGGTATCTTAAAAGAAGGGGACCCGGCCCCTGAATTCCCCTGATATGGAACTTAATACCAGAGCCTTTTAAAACCCCCTTTAGGGGGTTAGGGGGCAGGTTTAAAACAGGGGCAAAGGTAAAGAGAAGGTTTTTAAAACACCATTCACAGGTTAGTATAAATGTATTATTCATAAGGTGGAAACAGAAAAAATACTTGAAAAATTCAGACCTGCAAGGCGGGAGGATCTCATAAGGATTTTGCAACATATCCAGGAGTCAGAAGGCTACCTTTCGGAGGATGCCATAGTGCAGACCGGCAGATATCTGGGGCTCAGCACTACAAAGATATTCGGGCTTGCAACTTTTTATGATGAGTTCAGGTTTTTTCCTGCAGGAAAGATCCACATAAGGATATGCAACGGAACTTCATGCTATCTGAATGGTTCGTCGGGAATAATCAGCAAGATTAGGGAGATAACTGGAATAGAACCGGGACAGACCACACGCGACGGTCTTCTGAGCTACGAGCTGGTTTCCTGCATGGGAGGATGCTCAAACGGGCCGCTGATAACAGTTAACGGAGAGTACATGACTCATATCAGACAGGAACAGCTGCCTGATCTGGTAAGCAGACTTAAATATTTAACCGGGAATGATTAGATGGAAGATCTGAAAAGTTTTCTTAAGTCGAAGGTCTTATTGCATGAATCGGATACGCTCCATCCCGATGTTGAGAAGGAGCTTCAGCTTGTGAGAAGGGAGAAGATCAGCAGTCCGGTCATCAACATCTCTTCAGGCACCAGCAGTATAATTGCCGGATCGCAGAAGACATACAAAGCTCTGCTCTCATATATAGATGATCATGATCCTGATACCCTGGCCGTGAATACAGGCTGTTATGGCCCCGCCGGGTATGAGCCCATGATCTGTATCCAGTTACCGGGGAAGAACAGACTTTTTTTCAGGAACATCACCGAAGAGAAGATCGAACCCCTCCTTAACGGGGTTTTTCACAACGACATCCCGGATGAGGATCTGGTGGGTCAGTCAGGTTCAAAAGGGTTTGGATTATGGCCCGGTATACCCTTCATTGAAGAACATCCCTGGTTTGCAGGTCAGAAGAGAACCGTACTTGGAAATTGCGGTTGCTACGACCCCGAGAGCATAGAGGAGTATATTGCCCGCGGAGGATACAGGGCATATGTGAAAACAATAAGAAACTACACTTTTGAGGAGGTTTGCGATATTGTTGACAGGAGCGGCCTCAGGGGCCGGAGCGGCGGCGGCTATCCCACAGGACTGAAATGGAAACATGCGCTTAACACCGCATCAAATACAAGATACCTTATTTGCAATGCCAGGGAGAGTGATCCGGGTGCATTCACCGACAGGACCATTCTGGAGGGAGACCCGCACAAGCTTGTCGAAGGCATTGCCATTGCCTCATACGCTATTGGGGCATCAAATGCTTTTGTATTCATGAGGAGAGGATCTGACCATGCAGGAGCGAGGCTTCAGAAAGCAATTGACCAGGCAAGGGATTATGGCCTGCTGGGTCATAATATCTTCTCAGGAGGATTCAATCTTGATATTACCATCAGAAAAGAACCGGGGGCATTTGTTTGTGGCGAGGAGACAGCTCTTATTGCATCCCTTGAAGGGAGAAGGGGAATGCCTCAGACAAAACCTCCCTATCCAACTTCTTACGGTCTGTTCGGTAAACCTACTGTGATAAACAATGTAGAGACACTTATGAATGTTCCTCTGATCATGCAGAATGGTCCGGAGTGGTTCCGGTCGACAGGAACCGAGACGAGCCCCGGCACAAAAATATTTGCCCTGGCCGGTAAAGGCCGTATGTCGGGTGTGGTGGAGGTTGAGATGGGAACTTCCCTGAAAACAATTGTGGAGGATATTGCTGACGGAATACGTGATGGCAGGGAGTTCAAGGCTGTTCAGCTCGGAGGAGCCTCGGGATATTTTATTAAGGAGCAGGATCTCGATATACCAGTCGATTTTGATGCGATGAAGGAGAAGGGTATCGGTATGGGAGCCGGCGGATTTGTGATAATTGATGAAAGTACCTGCATGGTCGATCTTGTGAGGTATTACATGGAGTTTATCCGGAACGAGAGCTGCGGAAAGTGTATTCCGTGCCGTGAGGGTACGGGCAGGATGCTGGAGATACTGGATAATGTGATAAGGAAGCCTGTCAGTGAGGATGCAGGAACAACTCTCGAAAGGTTTAAAGGTGTGATGCAACTTGAAACCATTGCCTCAGTAATG
Source organism: uncultured Rikenellaceae bacterium (assembly GCA_964633195.1). Classification (GTDB taxonomy): domain Bacteria; phylum Bacteroidota; class Bacteroidia; order Bacteroidales; family VadinHA17; genus LD21. Next base: position 8,939 of record CAZWFL010000065.1, read on the forward strand.
AAGGACACCTCATTATGCGGATTGGGACAGACTGCTCCCAATCCGTTCCTGAGCGCCCTCACCCATTTCAGGGAGGAGTTTGAGGAGCACATTTTTGAAAGGGTTTGCCGTGCTAATGTCTGCAGGGGGTTGAGGACCTTCATAATAGATGTTGATAAATGCACCGGTTGCACTGCGTGTGCTGCCAAATGCCCTGTAAATGCGATCTATGGAACCAGACTGCAGCCTTTCTTCATTGTTGAGGAGAAATGTATTGGTTGCGGAATATGCTTTGATGTATGTAAATTCAGTGCGATAATGATTAAATAGCCGGTATGCTTTTCACCATAACAGTAAATAATGATAAGATCAAGGCCGAGAAAGGGGAAACGATCCTTTCCGCTCTTAACCGCAATGGTATCATAATACCGACTCTTTGCAGAATGAAGGATTTCACCCCTACAGGTGCCTGCCGGATGTGCGTGGTAGAGGTGGAAGGGCGCGACCGGCTTGTAACTGCCTGCTCACAACCTGTTGAGGAGTGGATGAAGATCAGGACCCATTCGCCCAGAGTGATAGCAGCAAGAAAAACGATTGTTGAACTGCTTCTTTCAACTCACCCCGACGATTGCCTTTATTGCGACCGTAATCTCAACTGCGAGTTGCAACGACTGGCTGAAGAGCTTAATATAAGAGAAAGACGAATCAGGGGACGCAAGATCAAGCCGAGACTCGACCAGTCAAGCCCTGCTATTGTAAGAGAGCTTTCCAAATGCATCCTTTGCGGCAGATGCGTCAGGGTCTGCGAGGAGCTGATAACAGCCAACTCACTCGATTTTATCAACAAGGGTAAGAATACTCATGTGGGAGCGGCAATGGACAGGGATTTCAACTTCTCAAGCTGCATACATTGCGGTCAGTGCGTTATGGTATGCCCTACCGGAGCACTCCACGAGAAACATAGCATAACGGAGGTACAGGAATACCTTAACAAACCGGGAATAAAGAAGATTATACAGTACTCTCCCCTTGTGCCTGAAGGCATAGCCGCGGAAATGGGGATAAAATATAACCGTGATTTTGACAGGGTGCTTAATTCGATTCTGCGCAAAATAGGATTTGACCTGGTCTTTTCTACCGGAGCAGGTGCAGATATCTGTATAACAGAAATCACCGGCCAGCTCAGAGAAAAAATCGAAAATAAAAATAATGACGGACCGTTGTTCGTTACAGTCTGCCCTGCATGGGTCAAGTTTGCGGAACAGTCCATGCCTGAGCTGATACCGAAGCTGTCAACGGTTAAATCACCGCAGCAGATCACCGGGGCTCTTATAAAAACTCTTGTGGCTGACAGACATGGCGTAAAAGCTGAAGAGATCTTCTCCGTTTCCGTTACACCCTGTATGGCAATGAAATTCGAAGCACGCAGGGATGGCATGATGAAGAAGGGAATAAGTGACGTGGACTCTGTGCTGACAGTCAGGGAACTGGCCAGACTCATAAAGCTAAATGGTATTGATGCTTCAGGCAGCATCAGGGAACATTTTGATGAGCCTCTCGCCGGCAGAAGCTCCCTGGCACTGTTGGCGGAAGTATCAGGCGGCATCACCGAAGCGGTATTGAGATTACTGCACTTTAATATTACAGGGAAAGAGATCGACAGGAATATGTTTAAAAAACTTCGTGCCGGTGGCAATTTCAGAGAAATTGCCATAATGGCAGGAGAGACTGAGATTAAGGCAGCAGTGGTGGATGGTCTGACAGGCCTCGGGAAGCTGAGGTCTGACGCAAATTCAGGTAATGATTATCATCTTGTCGAGGTGATGGTCTGTCCGGGAGGTTGTGTCAATGGTGCCGGATTGCCCTTCACATCATCCAGGGAGGAGATAAGGAACAGGATGAAGATCATTTTTCAGGCAGATGAAACAGAAGCAATTAACCTGCCCGTTAAGTCTCCCTCTGTTATAAATCTGTACGGGAAGCTGTTAAAGGAGAACAAACAGACCTCTGACAGGAAATTGTTCCATACTCACTTTGAGAAGAGAAACGTTTTATTATGACAAACAAGGTAATTTAAGATGCTGGTTTACACTATAAAAGAGTTGTGTCGCACATGTTATACCTGTGTAAGGGAATGTCCTGCAAAAGCTATTCGCATAGTCGGCGGACAGGCGGAGGTGATAGACGAGAGGTGTATCGCATGCGGCAACTGCACTAAGGTATGCAGCCAGGGAGCCAAAGTATTTCTTGATACTACCGACAGGGTGATGAAATTGATTGAAGAAGGTAAGGATGTTGCTGCAATTGTTGCACCCAGCTTCCCTGCAGAGTTTTCCGAGATCGCGGATTATCAGGTCCTGGTTGGCATGATAAGAAGCCTGGGATTCAAATATGTGGCCGAGGTATCGTTCGGGGCTGACCTGGTGGCCGACAGGTATAAAAAGCTGGTGGAGGAGAGCGATGCGTACTATATAACATCCGATTGCCCGTCAATAGTGAATTATATCAAATATTATCATCCTGATCTTGTGGATAATCTTGCACCGATTGTTTCTCCGATGGTGGCTATGAGCAGAGTGGTCCGTGAGAAATACGGCAAGGGGACCAGTGTGGTGTTTATCGGGCCCTGTGTGGCCAAAAAGGCAGAGAGCGGTGAGATCGACGAAGCTATTACCTTCACCGAGCTGCGGGAGTTGTTTACATCGGGGAATATTACTCCCGGCAATACTACTCCTTCAGACTTTGATCCGCCGGCAGGAGGCAGGGGAGCTATCTTCCCCGTTACGCGCGGATTGCTGCAGACAGCAAACATAAACGATGATGCGATAACTGGCAATATAATTGCTGCTGAAGGAAGAACCGATTTTCAGAGCGCACTGAAGGAATTTGAGGCGGGACTTATCAAAGACCAGCACATGGAACTTCTGTGCTGCGAGGGTTGTATAATGGGACCAGGCCTCTCAAAGAACGGAAAACAGTATAACAGAAGAGCCCTGGTCAGCAATTATGCTGCCCGCAAGATGAGTACCATCGATGAAGAAGAGTGGCAGAGAGCATTCGGGCAATATGCCGGCCTTGACCTCTCATTCAGACACAAACCTGAAGATCACAGAATTGATTATACAAACGACGAAGAAGTTAACAGAGCGCTTGTCTCGATGGGTAAAATAACAGATAAGGATCACCTTAACTGTGGAGCCTGCGGGTATGAAACATGTATCGAACATGCCATAGCAATTACCAAAGGGCTTGCTGAGATTGAGATGTGTCTTCCCTATACCATTGAGACCCTCCATAAGTCGGTCAATGATCTTGCACTGACGAACGAGAAGCTTATATCAATGAAGCAGGCACTGAAACAGTCTGAGAAGCTTGCACACATGGGACAGCTCTCGGCAGGAATAGCTCACGAGCTGAATAATCCTCTTGGTGTTGTGATTATGTACAGCAACATCCTCCTGGAGGAGAGCGAAACCGGCGATCCGGTAAGGGAAGATCTGAAACTTATTGTGGATCAGGCGGGCAGATGCAAGAAGATAGTTGCCGGACTTCTTAATTTTGCAAGAAAGAACCAGGTGAACCACCAGATGGTAAGCATTAAGGAGCTTGTCAGCCACAGTCTCGGGAGCATAATAGTCCCCGACAATATCAATATCACTGTCATAGATAAGACGACCAACCCGGAAGCAATGTTTGATCCGGAGCAGATGACCCAGGTAGTTACCAATCTTGTAAAGAATGCAATAGATGCAATGCACGAAGGCGGTGCAATTGATATCGGACTTGCAGATACCATCGGCGACGTTTCGATCGCCGTAAGTGATACCGGAACAGGAATCAGAATGGAAGACCGGGCCAAGATCTTCGAACCTTTCTTCACAACCAAGGGGATAGGGAAGGGAACGGGACTCGGACTGGCAACAGCATACGGTATAGTTAAGATGCACAAGGGACAGATATCCGTCGAATCAAATGATGATCCTTCGATCGGGCCCACAGGAACAATATTCAGAATAGTGCTGCCCCGCAGGAAAGAATAAATTATTTGTAAACTTATGAAGAAAAGTGATTTTACTATTCTGGTCGCTGATGATGATCCCGATTATCTCATGCAGACACTTTTTCATCTGGGCAAGGCCGGATACAGGACGATAAAGGCGGAGAGCCAGGCAGAAGCTGAATCAATAATATCGCGGTTCAGGCCCGATCTGGCTATCTTCGATCTGATGATGGAGAGCGACGACAGCGGATTTATTCTTTGTTACAGGCTGAAGAAAAAGTATCCTGACGTGCCGGTGATACTGGCCACTGCTGTTGCACATGAGACAGGTATCGGCTTCAGTCTTGATTCTCAGCAGGAAAGGACATGGATAAGGGCCGACAGGTATCTCGAAAAGGGAATAAGACCCGAACAGCTCGACCTGGAGATTATGAAACTATTAAAGATTTGATATGGCTGTTCTTAAAGTTCTCGTTATTGATGATGAACCTGGTATAAGATCCGGAGTCACCAGGATCCTGCAGAATTTCCATGTTGCCTACCCCTTTATGGATGAGGATTATACCTATGAGGTGAATGAGGCCGCAACAGGAGAGGAAGGGATTGAGATCATTGAGCGTGAGGTGCCTGACATCATCCTGCTTGACAACAAGTTGCCTGGTATGCAGGGCATAGATGTACTTGAATATATCCGCGAGAAGAAATATGATGTGGTCGTGGCAATGATAACTTCGTATGCTTCACTCGATGTCGCAGTCAGGGCAACACGTGACGGCGCCACCGACTTCATTCCGAAGCCCTTCACACCTCAGGAGCTGAAATCAAGCATTGAGAATATTACCAAGCAGCAGTACCTGAAAAGGATAACCCACAGCATGAACCAGGAGGGGAAAAAGATCAGGTACCAGTTCCTTTCCGTACTCTCGCACGAGCTTAAGGCTCCCCTGAATGCCATCGAAGGTTACCTTCGTATGATGAAGGAGAGAGAGTGCGGTGATAGAATTGAAGATTATGAAACACCTGTCGAGAGATCCCTTCATCGGGTGCAGGGAATGAGAAATCTCATAATGGACCTGCTGGATTTCACCAAGATACGCCTCGAGAGAAAACAGGAGAAAGTGATTGAACTTGACCTTGCAGAGGTTGCAGCCGGTGCAATAGTTACTGTTCAACCCTACGCAATACAGAAAGAGGTCAGCATAGGCCTTAAAGTGAAGTCTGATTCAAGAATTATGGCCGACCCAACCGATATGGATATCGTCTTTAACAATATGATATCAAATGCTGTAAAATACAATAAGAACGGTGGCTCTGCAGAAATAATCATTGATTCGGACGGAGACGATTCAATAATTGTTTTTTCCGATACGGGCATAGGCATCAGCAAGGAAGACAGTGAGAACCTTTTTACCGAGTTCATGCGGGTCAGGAATGAAAAGACCAGGAATATAACCGGCAGCGGGCTTGGATTATCTATCGTAAGAAAGGTAGTTGAATTATATAACGGAAAGATAAGCGTGGAGAGCACACCCGACGAGGGAAGCGTGTTTACCATCAGTATCCCAAAAAATATTTGATCGTAATATTAATATTATGAATACATTACCCTCAAAAACAATTGAAAGACTGAGCGAATACAGGAGAACATTGATGGAATGTCTCAATGAAAAGAAGAATTACATATTCTCCCATCAGCTGGCTTCGCTTCTGCATATCACTGCAGTGCAGGTAAGGCGCGACCTGATGCTAATAGGCTATTCGAGCGTAATGCGAAAAGGTTATGATGTACGGGAGCTGATTGACACTATAGGCAGGATAATAGACCCGGAGGAGTCAATTAATGTGGCAGTTTTTGGTATCGGTAACCTTGGAAGGGCGGTCGCAGGCTATTTTAAGGGCAAAAGATCGAAGCTGAACCTTGTGGCTTCATTTGACAACGATCCGCAAAAGGTGAACAAGGTTATTTCAGGAGTAAGATGTTACCCTGTGCAGGATATGGAGAAGGTAATAAGCCATAATGATATAAGGATAGCAATACTCACAGTACCGGCCGATTATGCCAGGGAAACGGCCGAAGAGACCATTCGTTGCGGAATAAAAGGTATTCTGAATTTTACAACTGTTCCTCTCAATGTTCCTTCGGGAATCTATCTCGAGGAATATGATATGATAACATCGATTGAGAAAGTTGCATATTTTGTTAAGGAGAACAGGTTTTAAGATCTGGTTTAAAGGATGAAGGTTTTCAGAAATATTGAGGATGCACGTAACATCAAAAACCCGGTAGTTACAACCGGATCGTTTGACGGGGTTCATATCGGCCATAAGACGATATTGAACCGGCTTAAGATGCTGGCCGATAAATACAAAGGCGAATCCGTTCTCATTACCTTTGATCCCCATCCAAGGAAAGTCCTCTATCCTGATACTATAGGAAAGGATCTTAAGCTTATCAACACACAGGAGGAAAAACTTGCACTCCTCAGGAATGCCGGGCTCGATAATATCATAATTATTGAGTTTACAAAGGAGTTCTCCAGGATAACCAGTGAGGAGTTCGTAAGGGATATTCTTCACGGGAAACTGAGGGCAAAAGTGGTGGTTGCAGGTTTCAATCATCATTTCGGGTTCAACCAGGAAGGAGACTATAAACAATTATGGGATCTGAGGAAGAAGTATGAGTTTGAAGCTGAGGAGATACCGGAACAGGAGGTTCAGCACGAAACTGTGAGCTCAACTAAAATAAGAAAAGCAATAAATGACGGGTATATAATGAGAGCCAATGCTTATCTTGATCACTACTACATAATTATGGGCGTACCCGTGCCCTGGAAATGGGATAATCCGGAACCTGACCTGTCACTTATCGAGATTTCTATTACAGAAGATACAAAACTTTTACCTGCTCCGGGTGTTTATGCAGTATCTGCAGGCCCGGATAATGAGAGATTGAAAGGTATGGCCATCATAAACGGGCAATCACGAGGCAATGTGCCGGAGGTGCTGCTTCATGTGCCTGAGGGAAGAGATGCAGGTGACAAAGGATTAACTTTATATTTTCATAAGAAGATACATGGTTTTGTCGACCTTTCAGATTATCCCCTCGCTTCAAAGCGCCTTAAGAGTGCCAGAAATGAGATAGATGAACTTATATACTGATTATGTTCATTTTTATTTGCTATTTTATTGATTAATATTGTAAAACATATAAAAGATACATGCGATTTTCACCCGAAAAGTTGAGTATCCCGGATCAGAGAATGAAACCTTTCATCGATCCTGATGAGATATGGGATCTCATAAACAAGACTAAACCTGACAAGACCAGAGTAAGAGAAGTTATTGCCAAATCGCTTGACAAAAAAAGACTGACATTACAGGAAACCGCTGTTCTTGTAAATGCTGTCGGAACCGTACTGGTTGATGAAATACGACAGGGGGCAAGGGAGCTTAAAGAGAAGGTTTATGGAAACAGGATCGTTCTTTTTGCACCCCTCTATATCGGAAACAGGTGCACGAATAACTGTCAGTATTGCGGCTTCAGGGTTTCAAACACCGAAGCAATACGCAAGACACTTACTGACGAGGAGATAATTAAAGAGGTAGAGGCTCTTGAAGATAACGGACAGAAACGGTTGATACTTGTTTACGGTGAACACCCGGAATACTCGGCAGATTATATCGCCCACACCGTAAAGCTTGTTTACGGAATAAAGAAGGGTAATGGCGAGATCAGAAGGGTTAACATAAATGCCGCACCATTCGATATTGAAGGATTCAGAAAGATTGGACTGGCAGGAATCGGCACCTACCAGGTCTTCCAGGAGACCTATCACCCTGAGGCTTATAAATGGTATCATAAGGGAGGGAAGAAAAGAGATTATGAATGGAGGATCACCGCACTTGACAGGGCCCAGGAAGCAGGTATCGATGATGTCGGAATAGGAGCCCTTTTCGGCCTCTACGACTGGCGCTTTGAGGTACTCGGACTTGTCAGGCATACCAACCACCTCGAAGCCTGCTATAATGTGGGTCCTCATACGATTTCCTTCCCCAGGATAAAGGATGCTGCCAAACTCAATATTGACTCGAAGTACGAGACCAGTGACGAGGATTTTGGCAAACTGGTGGCTATACTAAGACTTGCCGTGCCTTATACCGGACTTATTCTTACTGCACGCGAAGCTCCACAGGTGCGCCGTGAGGTTCTGCAGTACGGTGTTTCGCAGATCGACGGGGGAACCAAGCTCGAACTGGGATCCTATTCCGAATCAAAGAACGAGGAGCAGAATCTCAACAGGGAACAATTCAAAATTAATGACCCCAGATCGCTTGGCGAGGTTATAGACGAGCTGCTGACAAACGATTACCTGCCTTCATTCTGCACATCATGCTACCGAATGGGCAGAACCGGAGAGCATTTCATGGAGTTCTCTGTACCTGGATTCATAAAAAGATTCTGCACTCCAAATGCAATTCTCACTCTCTCTGAATACATATGCGATTATGCCACAGAGGATGTAGCGGAGAAAGGATGGAGTGTAATTGAAAAGAATCTTCAGAAGCTCGAGCCTGCTGTTATGAAGAAGACCAGGGAAAAACTTGAGAGAATAAAGCAGGGAGAGAGGGATCTTTACTTTTAAGACGGAAGACGGAAGACGGAAGACAGAAGACGGAAGACCGAAGACGGAAGACCCCCGCCTGACCGCTGACGCAGTCAGTC
>CAZWFL010000066.1:0-17284 GCA_964633195.1 uncultured Rikenellaceae bacterium
CCCTGCCCGACTGACTGCGTCAGCGGTCAGGCGGGGGTCTTCGGTCTTCCGTCTTTAATGGCTCAGGGCTCAGGGCTCCAGCCTCCGCTACCTCCTTCGTCCCGATAAATCGGTACTACGGAGGTCGAAGAAAGCTACGGCTGGCAAAGCAGGGCTCAGAGCAAGAAGGTTCTTTTTCGCCAACTGCTTCTGTCTTCCGTCTTCTGTCTTCCGTCTTCTGTCTTCGGTCTTCTGTCTTCGGTCTTCTGTCTTCCCTGCCCGACTGACTGCGTCAGCGGTCAGGCGGGGGTCTTCGGTCTTCCGTCTTTAATGGCTCAGGGCTCAGGGCTCCAGCCTCCGCTACCTCCTTCGTCCCGATAAATCGGTACTACGGAGGTCGAAGAAAGCTACGGCTGGCAAAGCAGGGCTCAGAGCAAGAAGGTTCTTTTTCGCCAACTGCTTCTGTCTTCCGTCTTCTGTCTTTCTTAGTTTAATGACCTGTATTCATTAGGGGCATATCCGGTCTCATTCTTAAACATACGACTGAAATGCTGAGGATGCTTAAACCCTAATCCATACGCTATCTCACTGATCGATTTACTCGTGTCAAATATTCGTTCTTTGGCAATTCCTATCAGTTTTAATTGTATATACTCCTGTGCTGATCTTCCGGTCTCTTTCTTGATCAGATCGCCAAAATAGTTGGCAGACAGATTCAACTGGCCGGCACAATATTTAACTGTTGGCAGGCCATGGGTTTGTGTGATCTCAGAGTGAAAATAATTGTCCAGCAGTCTCTCAAACTTTACCAGAATGTCTTTATTAACTGTACCGCGGGTAATGAACTGTCTGTCGTAAAATCGCAAACAATAATTTAAAAGTAATTCTATATTATTAGCAATCAGGGTCTTACTATGTTTGTCGATCGATTGATTCAGTTCGTGATCTATTTTATTCAGACAATCGATTATAATAAGTCGTTCTCTTTCTGAAATGTGAAGGGCTTCATTTGCTTCATAAGAGAAGAATGTATATTGTTTAATATTCCGGCCAAGAGAGGTACCCCGGATTAAATCCGGATGAAAAAGCAATGCCCATCCTTCAGGTCTGGGACTCCCGGGTTTACTGCCTATTCCGACCACCTGACCCGGGGCAATAAAAACGAGTGTCCCTTCCTGGTAATCGTAATAATTGCAGCCATATTTCAATTCCCCGCATACTGCCTCTTTCAGAAAGACACAATAAAAACCATAATGTGCCCTGGCTTCCGGTATGAGTTTCATTTTTGAGAACTCAAATACACTCACTAAGGGATGAAGAGTCTCTATTCCCCTCAGGGTATTGAATTGAGATATATTATCAAGTTTTATTATCTCATCCATGACATTTTATTTTTAATTTCTTTTCAAAGATATAGTATATTTATCTATAAGATATTCATCGAAATACAATAACAGTAATCCGGGTACAAAAATCCGTAATCGGTATACCACAGCACCGGTTTTTTAGTCTCACCTTTGCATTTATAAGATTTTAGAGGCAAACTTCATGATTTAAATAGTATTATATGTTGATCCTTTTGTACCCTCTTATCTGGTAATGCAGTAGAATATTTAATCCGCTCAGCTAATGAAGATAACAGAATCAAAGCAGTTGTTAAAAGATCTGCAAAAAAAGAGTGTCAGATATTTTCGGAAATTATTTTTAGTATTAGTCGTTGTAATACCAGCTTGCGCACAAAAAGCCGGAAATCAAACTCCACTAATTATAAAGGAACAGGGCAGCTTTGCCGTTGGAGGGACCGTGATTACAAGTCCCGGCACATTCGATCCGTATAATCAGACACCTGCAGGACAAACCTTTCATGGTGATCATGCCTATGTTTTTTACCAGATTCCTGCCAACGCCCGTAAATACCCCCTGGTTATGTGGCATGGTATCGGGCAGTTTTCAAAAACATGGGAAACAACTCCCGACGGACGTGAAGGGTATCAAAATATTTTCCTGCGTCGGGGATACGGGGTTTATGTCATTGATCAGCCCAGAAGAGGCAATGCAGGCCGCAGTACAGTTGAAGGCACAATTATCCCGGTAACAGACGAGCAGGGGTGGTTTGGTACTTTTCGCATAGGTATATGGCCCGAATATTTTGACGGGGTACGGTTTGCACAGGATGATGCAACACTTGAGCAATATTTTCGTCAGATGGTACCCAATATTGGTCCAATCGATATCAATGTCAATGTGGATGCTGTTTCCGCATTGTTCGATAAGATAGGGGAGGGCATTCTTGTTTCTCACTCACATTCCGGTGGCATGGGTTGGCTTACTGCAGTTAAAAGCCAGAAAATAAAAGCCATCGTTTGTTATGAACCCGGAAGCGGATTCCTGTTTCCTGAAGGGGAAGTGCCTGCTCCAAAGCCAAGTTCGGGCGGCACGCTCGTAGCGGTTTCAGTGCCTGTGGAAGAGTTTATGCAGCTTACTAAAATCCCGATTGTTATTTACTATGGTGATTTTATTCCTGATGAACCAAACCCCAACCCCGGTCAGGATGGGTGGCGTGTACGTCTTGAAATGGCAAGGTTATGGAGAGATGCCGTAAATGCACACGGAGGCGACGTAACAGTGGTGCATCTGCCTGAAATTGACATTAAAGGCAATACGCATTTTCCGTTTTCAGATTTAAATAATATTGAAATTGCCGACTTAATGTCGGAATGGCTAAAGGAAAAAGGGCTGGATTAAGTAAAAACAATCTTACGGTAATTGTAATTAATAATCATGTAAATAAATATCAGTATGAAATCAACCGTTATCGGACTTTTTTTAATAATCATGTGCGTACAATGGTCATTCGCACAAGGTTCAGTCCCGGATGAGGCACCTACGGTTCGTACGGCTTCGGGAGTTGTGCGCGGTATAACTGAAGGGGATGTCGACAGTTTCAGGGGAATTCCTTATGCGGCACCACCTGTTGGTGAGTTTCGCTGGCGTCCTCCACAACCCGCACCGGCATGGGAGGGAGTGCGCGATGCAAGCGAGTTTGGCGCAAGTTGCGCACAGGCAGGTTTTCCCCGCGGCTCCGGATCAATTGCGGAAGGTTCTTCGGAAGATTGCCTTTTTCTTAATATCTGGCGGCCTTCAGGAGCTAAACAGGGAGCAAATCTGCCTGTTATGGTGTGGATCCACGGTGGGGCATTTGTCGGAGGATCGGGCAATACTTCCGGAAATGGCTTCGCCACCAAAGGGGTCATCCTTGTAAGCATTAATTACCGTCTTGGCCGCCTGGGTCATTTTGCCTTTCCGGCATTGTCTGCCGAGCATCCTGAGGAACCAAAAGGCAGTTATGCATTCATGGATCAGATAGCAGCCCTTAAGTGGGTACAGCAAAACATTGCAGCCTTCGGAGGCGATCCTGAAAATGTTACTATTTTCGGTTTCTCTGCAGGAGGCGTTTCGATACACTCACTCATGACCATACCATCAGCCCGTGGATTGTTCCACAAGGCAATCGGCCATTCCAGCGGAGGAAGGGATGGAGTTCTGACAGGCAGACCGATCAGCAAGGAAAATGCATCTCAATACTACCCTGTTTCAGCGGAAACGATCGGAATAAATTTTGCGCGTAAACACGGGATCGGAGGTACAGATGCAGCTGCTCTGGCCAGACTGCGAGCGCTGAAAGTCGAAGAGATTGTGGACGGCGGGCAGGAAAATGATGGCCAGGGAGGACCCCGAATCTACTCAGGACCAATTCTGGACGGTAAACTTGTCGTTGAAAGTTGTTCGGAGGCATATAATGCAGGCAGGCATGCAAGAGTCCCGCTCATGATCGGGAATAATAGCGCAGAAATAGGAGGGCCTTTTGTCAATGCCAGCAGTTCAAAGGAAGAATTGTTTTCAATGTTCGGTGAGCTTAAAGAAGAGGCAAAGGCTGCCTATGACCCTGAAGGCAATAAGGAATTCGCTGAAGTTCAGACTCTTTTTAACACCGACAAAGTCTGGGCTGAGCCTGCCCGCTTTGCAGCTCAATCGGTAGCTGCGAAAGGCGATCCGGCGTACATCTTTCTTTTCTCTTATGTACCCGCTGCAATGAAAGAAAGGATGCGTTTTGGTCCGGGGCACGGAACTGATATTTCTTTTGTGTTCGATAATCTCAGAGTACCGGAAGGAGGAACTGCAGATCCCTCAGACAAAGAGGTAGCCAGGATTATGAATGGTTACTGGGTAAATTTTGCAAAAACCGGCAATCCAAATGGTGACGGCCTTCCGCTTTGGCCGCTTTTCGATCAGAAAACAAACGAGATACTCGATGTGCAACCCGATGGTAAACCAGTCGGTAAAACTGATCCAAGGAAAGCAAGACTGGACGTGATTGAAAAAGCAGTGAACATAGGTGATAAGCTGCAGCCAAATGGTATTTAACACGGAGGGTGAAACAATGGAAAACTACAAATCGCAACAGCTTTTTCTCCTTGATCTCTGACTCTTAAGTTACATTTCTAATCTACTCATATTGGTCAACTTAATAAATATTTATAGTCGGGCTGTGCGACCTTTAAAAAATAAAATATATACGGATGAAAAGAGAATTAAAAACCATTTTTTTGATTGTTATGTACACAACGGCAACCATTATTTCTTCAGGTCAAACCAGAACCGCCAATCCTTTTGGCCTGGTTTACAGGGGTGCCATTACTGGGAATGTGTCTGGCAGGGTAAATATTCATCCAGTAACTTATAAACTGAATGGCATTGTTATCGCTGCCAATATTTACACACCCTCTGATTACGATCCGTCGAAGAAATATCCGGCGGTAGTGGTTGCTCATCCCAACGGTGGTGTAAAAGAGCAGGTAGCAGGATTATATGCGCAGCGTCTGGCCGGATCAGGTTATATCACCATTGCAGCAGATGCGTCGTACCAGGGAGCCAGTGGCGGGGAGCCGCGTAATGTGGATAAGCCGGCCAACCGTATTGAGGACATTCGCGGGATGGCCGATTATATCACTCAATATGCCGGTGTAAATGCTGACCGCCTGGGTTTGTTGGGTATTTGTGGTGGCGGCGGTTATTCGCTGGCAGCTGCCCAGACCGACAAACGTTTTAAAGCAGTGGCTACGCTTAGCATGTTTAATTCAGGCGTGGTAAGGCGGAACGGATTCATGAATTCCGGAATCTCTACCATTCAGGAAAGGTTAAAACAGGCTTCCGAAGCACGGGCACAGGAAGCTGCAGGGGGTAAAGTGCTTTATGCTGCTGATAGTCCAATGCCAACGGAAGAAGAAGAATTGGCAAAAATTCCGTATGACCTGTATCGGGAAGGATATATTTACTACGGAAACACCCACGCACACCCAAATTCAACCTTTCGCTATACAATGAGCAGCCTGCTCGACCTGATGGCATTTGACGCTTCAACCAACATGGAGCTGATCAACCAGCCACTGTTGATGATGGCAGGGAGCAAAGCAGACACATATTACATGACTGATGCTGCTTTCAACCGTGCCATAGGGACAAAAGAGAAGGAATTGTTCCTGATTCCCGGTGCCACCCACATTCAAACCTATTATGTTCCTGAATATGTAAACCAGGCGATGAACAAACTCAATGAGTTCTTTGGTAAATATCTTTAACGTAATTATTTCCAATTAATAACAACTTTTTGAAAACAACAATCACCGGATTTATAATTTTCATCATGTGTAAGCAATGGTCACTCGCACAAAACTCTGCTCCAAAATACTTATCAAAATGAAAGAAATAATAATCAGGATCTTCATCGGAGTGATAATGGCAACCATCTGTTATTCAGGTAACCTTTATTCTCAAAACATAGTTAAATCCAGCCAGGCGCTAACTTTCAGGCAACAAAGTATTGTCAGGATTGCGGCTTTTACGGCAACAGGAGACCTTCAGTCTCTAAAATCTGCACTGAATGAAGGATTAAACACAGGATTAACCATCAATGAAATAAAAGAAGTAATCGTGCATCTTTATGCTTACTGCGGATTTCCGCGCAGCATCCGGGGATTGCAGACTTTTATGGAAGTGCTTGATGAACGAAAGGCCAGGGGAATCAATGATGAAACGGGTACTGATGCTTCGCCGGTAAAAGATGGACGCAGCAAATATGAACGGGGCCGGGAAAACCTGGAAAAACTAACAGGAGTGCCTCAAACCGGACCGCAAAGAGGTTATGCCGCTTTTGCTCCCGTTATAGAAATATTTCTGAAAGAACATTTGTTTGCCGATATTTTTGAACGGGATATTTTGACTTTTGCCGACAGAGAACTGGTAACCGTATCTGTACTTGCCAGTATTGGCGGTGTTGAACCTATGCTGAGTTCCCATTTATCAATTTGCCTGAATGTTGGTTTAACTCCTGCTCAGTTGAATGGATTCGTGGATGTTATAAGATCTGGTCTGGGTGAAAAGGAAGCCGGCGCCGCTCAGGCAGTTTTAAACGAAATCCTCGAAACCAGTCAACCTGTTCCGGTTCTTGCCAAAGGTGAAAAGATAACCAGTGCCAATTTTTCCGGAACTGTTTGGCTTAAAATGATGGGGGCAACCGACTCCGCAATGCATGTCAGCTATGGCAATGTAACCTTCGAACCCGGAGCAAGAACAAACTGGCACTCGCATCCGGGCGGTCAAATACTTTTTATAACCGAAGGACTGGGGTATTACCAGGCAAAAGGTGAGCCTGCCCGGTTATTACGCAAAGGCGATTTTGTGGAAATTCCCCCAAACGTGGTGCACTGGCATGGTGCCGGCCCCGACACTGAATTTGCACACATTGCCGTAAGTCTCAATACCGATGAGGGAGGAGCAGTCTGGCTGCAGCCTGTTACTGATGAAGAGTACAGAAATAATTGATGGCAGAACACAAGAAATGCAAAATGTGAAACGAATAATCCATGAATATTTCCTTTTTATGTTAATGTTTTTCCCTTTAAAGCCCCGGATGCACAGCCTTGATGGCATTTAACTATCTTTATTCTAAAAATTTATAAACTTGCATTATGACAAAGATTAAATTGTTTTTCATTACAATTGTTCTATTAACCTGTATGTTGGATGTCAACTCACAGGACTGGCCACAATATTATGGACCAAATCGAAACAGCATCTCCGACCAGAAAGGTATTTTGCGCTCCTGGCCACAGCAGGGCCCGGAGGTATTGTGGAGTGTTAATATCGGAATCGGGTTCGGCGGACCTGTAATTAAAGACAGTAAAGCATACTTGTTGGACAGGGACGATAAAGTGGGTGATAAACTGAGGTGCTTTGACTTATTAAGCGGTAAAGAACTCTGGAGCTTTGCTTATGATGCACCCGGATCGGTTTCATTTCCGGGATCGCGAAGTGTCCCCACAATAGATGGCAACCGGATCTATACAGTCGGCCCTTACGGGAACCTGTATTGTATAGATATTAATACTCACAAACCTGTATGGAACAAGAACATCTGGACAGATTTCGGAGGCGGGACAATACCGAGATGGGCAATTACCCAATGTCCCCTGATTTATGGTGATCTGCTTATTCTCGCTTCCCAGGCCCCGGATGCAGGAGTGGTGGCTTATGATAAACTGACCGGCAATGTCAAATGGAAAACCCCGTCTCTTGGTCCGACAGGATACGTAAGTCCTTCAATTGTAAAGATAGGGGGAGAGAACCATGTGGTTATGGTTACGGCCGCAGCCGGCCGCGGGCCGGACGCGAGCGGTGGCAAGACCGTCGGAATCAATCCGCTTACAGGAGGACTCCTGTGGGAATACACAAACTGGAACTGCATAATCCCGGTCCCCAGTGCCGTTGATGCGGGCGAAGGCAAAGTACTTATTACAGGAGGATACAATGCCGGGGCTGCAATGATTAAAGTTGAAAAGAAGACGGATGGAACCTATGGCGTAACAGAACTCTACAAGAACCCCGATTTTGGAACTCATACCCAGCCACCTATCTTATATAATAATCATTTCTACGCACAGTATTCAACCAACGAAAGAAAAGACGGTTTGGTTTGCATGAGCATGGACGGGCAGGTTAAGTGGAAAACCGGAAGGGCACCTGCGTTTGATAAAGGAGGCATGATACTTGCAGAGGGTCTGCTGATATGCACGGATGGTGCCACTAAGTTATATCTTGTTGAACCTGATCCCTCAGCCTTTAAACCAATAGCAACATCTGATATTCTCAAAGCTGAATCCACTGATCAAAGATTTCCGGCTCAAAACTGGGCTCCGCTGGCACTGTCAAACGGCAGACTGCTAATCCGTGATCAGAGCAGGCTGATCTGCATCAAAATTGCCAGGTGATCTGTGCGGTTCAAATATAAATCCTTCAGAAAGGGACCGATGATAAGATTTCGGGCCTAAGTTCAGGTCCATAAACCTGAAAATAACTTATTGGCTGAATATTTAGTAGTTTTAAAATTCACATTATTAATAAACGAAAGCAATGAAAATGACACTATGCAAAACAATCCTTCTTGCAGGTGCACTGATACTTGGTATGGCAAACAGCTGCACCCGGGGCACGAAAGAAACAAATGACTGGCCCCAGTATCTCGGGCCTTACAGAAACAGCACTTCGGACCAGAAAGGCATCCTGCGCTCCTGGCCTGAGAACGGGCCTGAAGTTTTATGGAGCGTTGACGTGGGAATCGGTTTCGGGGGGCCTGCTGTCAGGGATGGTAAGGTCTACCTGCTCGACAGAAATGGTGAAACCGGTGATATTATGCGTTGTTTTGACCTGGTCAGTGGCAGTGAGCTCTGGAGATTTGAATACTCTGCACCGGGATCAGTTATGTTCCCCGGTTCGCGGAGCGTCCCGACTGTCGACGGCAACCATGTCTACTCATGCAGCCAGAACGGCGATCTGTATTGTATAGACATAAACACACATAAACCTGTCTGGAATAAAAACCTTATGACGGATTTCGGAGGCACTCAACGTCCGGTATGGGCCATTACACAATGCCCTCTTATTTACGGCGACTTGCTTATTGTGGCATATACCCGGGACTTTTACGATGGTGTGGTGGCATTTGACAAACTGACAGGCGATATTGTCTGGCAGACACCAATTCTTGGCAATGAAACTTATGCCAGTCCGTCAATCGTGAAAATAGCAGGAGAGGACCATGTTGCAATGGTTTTTTCATCCACTAATCCTGTTGCTCACAGGGACCTGCCGAGGACAATGGGCAAAATTGCAGGAATCAGGCCGCTCACAGGTGAAATTCTTTGGGAATACAATGACTGGGAGAATCATATTCAGGTGCCAAGTGCTCTTGATGCCGGAGAGGATAGAGTAATTGTTGTTGGAGGGTATGAACTGGGCACCGTTATGATAAAAGTTGAAAAAACGGCAGATGGGGGCTATAGTGTTAAGGAACTTTTCAAACATAATGAATTCGGTGATCATACCAAACCTCCGATTTTGCATAATGGGTATTTTTATGCTCAGTTCTCGACCAACAGCAAGCGTGACGGTCTGGTGTGTATGAACATGGAAGGGGAGATCATGTGGAAAACCATGCGTTCACCTTTATTCGATAAAGGAAGTATGATCCTGGTTGACGGACTGATTCTGGCAACCGACGGCAGGCAGACTCTATACCTCATAGAACCCGATCCCACCGGATTCAAGCCGCTGGCATCTGCAGATGTGCTTAAAGAGGGAGTGCCGGGATCGGGCGAGGAGTCCATTGAAACACGATTTGGAGGCGGAACACGAAACTGGGCTCCTCTGGCTCTTGCCAATGGCAGGCTGCTTATCAGAGACCAAAACAGGTTGATGTGCGTTAAAGTTGCGAATTGAACGGACAATACCAACCCAGAATTGATGATTTGAGTGACCCACTCCTGATCAAATCACTGGATTATTGGTGTGCTTTTACCGATGAAAAGGCATAAGTGCCTGAATTGACTCTGAAAACAGCATGGTTTGTCTCCATTCCTGTGTATGTGATGTTTTTAGTGTTCTTTTTTATTGCTCTTCCATTCTCCCTGATTTCATTCAATGACCCGGCAGGCACATAAACTGTTGCAGTACTTCCGACCGGAACATTCACTTCCATCAGGAAGTTTTTATCTTTCTTTTCCCAACGGATTCCGGCGGTACCGTAAGGAGTAAGATTTGAATAGGATACATATCTCAGGTCACCAGCAGGCTGAGGACGGAAAATTATTTTGCGGTAGCCCGGGTTTTCAGGATCGGTATTCATTCCTGCCAGTTTTCTGTAAAACCATACAATGCCTCCGCCGAACATGGGATGGTTACGTGATCCGCCGCCATCCCAGCGCTCCCAGGTTGTGGTGGCTCCCTGTTCAATCCACCATCCATACGAGGGCTGTGTCCTTTTATTCATTGCCTCATAAGCCAGGTCGTTCATGCCATATTCGGCAAGTATCTCAAAAAAGAACTGTGTGCCGAAGATACCTGTATCGAGGTGACCGTCGTTTTCTGCAATGTCTCGTTTAAGTGCATCAAGTACCCTTTTCTCCTGACCGGCCGGAACTCCCATCACCAGTGCAAAAATGTTGCCTCCGTACGGGCCGTAGGTTCCTTTCTCCTCATCATAGAACTTCCTGAGGAATGCCTGCTTGGTTCTTTCTGCCAGTGCTGCATATTCTCTTGCCTCATTGGTGTGGCCCAGCACTTTAGCAGCCTTTGAAGTAAAATCAGCACAACGCCACTGGTAGAAAGTGTGGACCATGATATCCGGCGGCAGTTCGGAGGGAGCACACCAGTCACCCAGGTTGAACCATCTCAGGGGCTGGCCGTTGTTACCTTCCCGTTGCGAATTCATGATACCATCCCCGTCGGTCCAGGTCAGCATATATCTGATGTATCCTTTCATGGCATCGTAGGTGTACGCGAGCATGGCAGTATCGCCGTAATGCAAATAATATTCCCATGGCATTATGCTGACAGCCGCACCCCAGGCGACGCCGCCCCCGCAACCGGGTTGCCATGGAGCTCCGTTGGGTACATATCCTGTCTCTGCGATCTGCGCGCCGACAATATCCTGTATCCACTTGGTATAGAACGCTCTTGAATCAAAATTGTGCATTACGGTTACGCATGCCACCTGTCCGTCGCCGGTGTAGGCTGACCGTTCCCTGTGCGGACAGTCGCTGGCTATTCCGCCATGCATATTATCGGTCTGGCTGCGCCACCATATACGGTTAATGGTGTTGAAAAGCGGATTCGACGTTTCAAATTTTCCGGTTGTCTCCACATCAGTATAAACAGCTTCAGCGGTGATCTGGTCGGCACTCAGGTTTCCTGGCCAGTTGTTTACCACGACCTGCCTGAAGACAAACCAGGTGAAGCGTGCAGCATATGATTCATTCCCCCCACCCTTTAAGGTGTAGGTATTGTCCCCCATCGTTGATTCGCAGATATAATCAAAGTCTATCACATGGCCCTCATTGCCCTGAATGCCCGATATTCTTATCCATCCTGATATTTCTTCACCAAAATCCACAAAATACCTGCCATCGGCATTCTTAATGATTACTACAGGTTTCAATCGTTCCATTACTTTGTCAGCCGGCGACATGTGAGCCTTCATGATACCTTCCGGCTTTTTTCTCAAAACTGCATTCTCCCACGATGAATCATCAAAGCCCGGCGCGTTCCATCCGGATTGTTCGAGACGGGCATCGTAATGTTCTCCCTGATAGATCAAATCCATAACAATAGGGCTCTTTGATGCTTTCCAGCTCTCATCAGACACAATAATTTCCTCTGTGCCATCAGTATAAGTGATGTAAATCTGGCCAATAAACCCTGGCGTTCCGTAGGACTCTGTCCAGTTCATGGGAGCATTGTAAAAACCATTCCCCACGATGGCTCCCATGACATTTTCTCCCTTCTGCAGCAGATCTGAAATATTATAGGACAAGTACATGACCCTGTACTCCCTGAAATCATCAGGGAGAGGTATCCCGGCTTTTTCAAGTCCCGGCCTCTTGCCGTAATTTGTCTGGTTGGGAACCAGAACATCATCACTTACTTTTTCTCCGTTCACATAGAATTCAAAATACCCCAGGCCGGTAACATAAGCTCTGGCATCTTTAATTTCCTTGCTTATACTGATCTTTTTCCTCAATAACGGGGCTGGCGGAGGCATCTCCTTCAGCACCATCTGTCTGTTCTCATTCCGGACAGGATCAGGTATGGGTTCTTCTCCCTGCCATGGTGCCCCTATCCATTTCGCTTTCCATTCTCCGGGGTCGAGCAGTCCCATACTCCAGAATGCCGGTTCGCTCCATTCCGATACTTTTCCGTCTATATCCCATGTCCTGACCTGCCACCAGCAATCCTGCCTCGATTTAAGGGCACGGCCACCATAGAAAACATTAACAGATTGATTTGTATTTACTTTACCGCTGTTCCATAAATCAGCCTGACCGTTCAGCAATTTTTCTTTTGTTCCTGCCACTCTTATTTCCCATGCAGTCTGAACCTGCCCCCGCTCACCTTCACCTGCAATATTAACCCATGACAGGCGTGGTTTAATGACATCAACAACCTGCGGATTGTTAAGGTTTTCACATTTTAGTCTTATGGGAGTAATTCCGGCTTTGGATGGGGAGGTGAATAAAAATATTATACTTACCAGGGCGTATATGAACTTCTTCATATTTATTTATATTATAGTTAAGCAAATAATGTCTGCCGATCAATACCTGCAAGGTACTAAAATCATTTCAAACCCGACCAGGACTGATTCGTGATGATTCCCGGTTTTTTCTTTTTGACGGATACTTAGCCGGTGGAAGATCTTATTTTAGTAAAATTTATCCGGTTAACGTAAATATTTTCATCACTAAGAGCATCAGATTAATTAATAATAAATGAAAGGAATAAAAATGAGACTGATCAGGATTTCTATTACAGCAACTGTTTTGCTGGCCAGTATTATAAATGTATGTGCCCAGGACTGGTCGCAGTATCTCGGGCCAAACAGGAACAACACATCACCCCGGAAAGGTATTTTACGATCCTGGCCAAATAACGGACCGGAAGTCCTGTGGACTGTTGATGCAGGTCCCGGATTTGGCGGACCTGTTATTAAAGATGGAAAAGTCTATCTGCTTGACAGAGATGTTAAGACCGGTGACATCATGAGGTGTTTTGACTTCTCCACCGGGAAGGAACTCTGGAGATTTAGTTATAATGCCGCCGGAAGTTACGATGTTACGGAGCTTTACAAGCACCTCTGGCACTTGCCAATGGCAGGCCGCTGATAAAATGAATCCAAGCAAAGCAGAATCAAGTTTGTTACCCCTGAACCGTCTCTTATTGATCAATTCCATGAGCCGGTCTCTTTCAGGTAATTTATCTTCCGAACTAATCATAATACAAATAAAGATTTGAGCAGAAAAGTTTAAGGTAAGCGCTCTTCAAAATAATAAAAAATTCTGAATGAATTAGAACTTATCTGAGATCAGGTTGTTATATATGGTAAAATTGTTTAAATTTGATATTGTTTCGTGACCTTAATGAAAACCAAAAAAAGGGGATACTCATGAAAAAGATTAACCGAAGGGCTTTCCTGGGAAGCGGGGTTGCTGCTGCAGCTACTGTAACAGTTGGGAACTCATTTGCATCGGAGGGAAAAATAAACCTGATCCCTTTGAAGAAAAACAATGAAGATCCATTCAATCCGGTAACCTATAGTGCGATGCCTACCAGGACGTTTGGAAAAACAGGATATAAGGTAGGGGTATTAAGCCTGGGAGGGCAGGCAACAATTGAGATCAGGGGCAGGGAAGAGGAATCGGAAAAGATAATCAACCGGGCCATTGACCTTGGTATAAATTACATTGATACTGCCGCTTCCTATGGGCAGGGAGTGAGCCAGCTCAATATCGGCCGGGTGATGAAAACCCGGAGATCGGAGGTATGGCTTTCCACTAAAACGCACGACCGCACGTATGACGGATCAATGCGCCTGCTGGAAGAGAGCTTGAAAAACCTGCAGACTGATCACCTGGATATGTGGCAGTTGCATAACGTTCAGCGGCAGGAACAGGTTGACCAGATATTTGGTGCCAATGGTGCAATTAAAGCACTGGAGAAAGCCAAATCTGAAGGGGTAGTCCGGTATCTCGGTATAACCGGCCATTTTGAACCGCTGGTACTGCTTGAAGCCATAAAACGTTATCCTTTCGATGCCATACTGCTTGCAGTAAATGCTGCGGATGTACATTATCTGAGCTTCAAGAACTACCTGCTTCCCGAAACTCAGGCTAAGGGAATAGCAATTATAGGAATGAAAGTTACAACCCGGAGTCGCATACTATCATCGTGGACACCACCTCCTCCTGAAGAACAGACCGACGTGCGGCTGCGGACATCAAAGCCGGGAACCATTTCAATCAGGGAGGCCCTTACCTACAATATGAGCCTGCCCGTCAGCACAACCATTATCGGTGTTGACAATGTGGCCCAGATAGAGGAAAACGTGCGGATAGCTTCGGAATTTACCCCTCTGAGCCAGTCGCAGATGGAAGAGATAGAATACAAAACACTTCCTGTTGTCAGACAGGCACTTTACTTCAGGAGGTGGGACCTGGGGGCCTGACTTCCTCGTCTTCGGCCTGCGTTCATCAGTACATACCATGAGTGATCACGCATTGCGCGGGTCAGATAATTGAATTATCTTTGCCCGGCAAAAAAATTTTTTCGAAAATTGTAAATAGTTGTAATTAAGTAATTTAATATGGCAAGTTTGAATAATAAGTTTCTGAACTTTTCTGCTGCGGCAGTGGTTGTTGCAGCAATGGCATTTAGTTTTTCTTCCTGCGGCGGCGGATCTGCAGAGAGCAGCGGCGGAGCAGTCGACCTTTCAGGAAGGATAATCGGCTGGCGGGAGGATAACCGGACAGGTGTATCTTCTGAAACAGGACTGCTGAAAACATGGCCTGCCGAGGGGCCAACTCTTATCTGGGCTAACACAGAATTGCCTTCAGGGCACTCCTCGCCGGCTATAGGAAACAATACCATTTATATAACCGGCATTGAGGGAGAACAGGATGCTCTTGTTGCTCTCGATGAATACGGCGAAATCAAATGGCAGACACCTTACGGGAGAGCCTGGAACGCCTCATATCCCGAAAGCAGGTGTACACCAACTATTGAGGGCGACAGGGTATATGTATCGAGCGGTTACGGCGATCTTGCCTGTATTGATGCAAATTCCGGCGAGATAATCTGGTCGCTGAAGGCCAGTGAAATGCAAAAGGGAACATACGGCAGCTGGGGTATTGCCGAATCGCTGATTATCGACGGAGACAAGCTTTATTTTACGCCGGGAGGACCTGAGACGATGACCATTGCCCTGAATAAGAACACCGGGGATCTTATCTGGAAATCTCCCGGTCTTGGCGACAAGCCGGGTTATATATCACCGGTACTGGTCGATTATGCCGGCCTGAATATGATTATAAATGTATCATTAGGGCATACCTACGCTGTTGATGCATCTGATGGTGATATATTATGGAAAGTTCCTCATACACCAAGGGAACGCGGAGGTGATCTTATAAAATGTGTAACACCATTGTTTTATGATGGGAAAGTCTATGTAACAGGGGGTTATGATAGCGAAGGCAGACTGATAGCCATTGCTGATGACGGCAGAAGTGCAGAGGTTGTCTGGAATGATGATGTGCTTGATGTTCATCACGGAGGAGTGGTTCTTATTGACGGCTACATTTATGGGGCCAACTGGCTGAATAACGGTAACGGCAACTGGTGCTGCATAAAATGGGATACAGGGGAAGCAATGTGGGAAGAGCACTGGCACTGCAAGGGATCAATAATATCGGCCGAAGGAATGCTATATATCTACGACGAAAAATCAGGCAACGTGGGCCTTGTAAGACCCGATCCGGCAAAGTTCGATCTTGTCAGCAGCTTCAGGGTAAAAATGGGATCAGGTCCCCACTGGGCACATCCTGTTATCCATAACGGTTATCTTTACCTGAGGCACGGAAAGGCTCTGATGGTGTTCGATATTAAAGAAGACAGATAAAGAAATCCGATTCGGGAATTGTGATTCCAGATTTTAGAGTTGTGATTTAAACAATTACAAATCACGAATCACAAATCACGAATCACAAATCATCTCTTCGGTCTTATTCACATTTAAGATTAGCCCTCTGCGCCTTTGATGCTTCGGCAAATGCTCCGTACAGTGAATTCTTGAATGATGCGCAGGCAGCTGCGGTTTGTCCTTTACCGGCCTGTGCGACGGCTATCTGGTAATAAAATTTTGCTTTTGCTTCGGCATCACCTGTTTCAAGTGCGAGGCCTTTCTGCCCATACTCCAGACCCTGGTCAAAATTATTCTGCTTGTTGTAAACGTCGGCAAAGAAGTAGAAAAGATCCTTGTCATCGCCATATTTTGCGGCTTTGTTCAGCATTACGAGCGCCTCATCAAGTTTTTCTGCCTGGTTTGCACGCGATCCGGCTACCCGGAAATACTCGAGCGCCATTGTTGATGCCTGTTTTATCCTCTCATCATCCTTTCCGCTTTCCAGTTTTTCAAGGTAGGTATCGATGGTTTCCTCGAAAGCTTCCGTATTATTCTGCTGAATGTAGATCAGAGCCTTGTTGTACAGGGCTGTCGTGTATCCGGGATTGATAGACAGAAGAGTATCGAAAGTGAGAAGAGCATTTTCAAGTTCGTTGTTTGAGAAATAATCGGTGGCCAGAGTGTTATAGGCCTGCACTATGATCTTTTCCGAATTCTCTTTATTTGATGCACTTCCGTATTTATCTCCCGCCTCAGCAGCTTTCTTTGCCGACTGAAGTACCTCACGGGCAGGCTTCTTCTCGTTGAGGTTATTATATGCAACCTTGAAATAGAGACCCGGCAATACCTTGGATGCATTTTGTTTAAGGTCAGCAGCACTCTCACCGACCTGGTCTGCAAGGACAATCACCTGCTCAAATGCGGCAATGGCAGCCGGAATATCTGATTGCATTGCCTTGGCACCTTCGTTATATACTTTAATTACATCATTTCGTGTCTGGGCACTCAGATTTGTGCCGATAAAAGCTGAGAGGATCAGTATCCCGGCAACTCTTCTTACTGATTTAATGTTCATTTTAATTCAGATTATCAGGTTATTAAATATATGCTTGGTTTAAAAAACCTGTAAATATATAAATTATTACGATTTAATAAATAAAGCATGATTTTTATTACCTGAATTGTAACTAATCAGTTTCTGTAAAATTAGGTGTTATTAACAATTTTTGATTGAAG
>CAZWFL010000067.1:0-17134 GCA_964633195.1 uncultured Rikenellaceae bacterium
TTTGATGCATCGCTGATTGCCGAAAATCGAGCATATTTGTTTTCTGGTAACAATTATCATCATCAGATATTAATGATCTGGATGGGGTGCAGTTTTGCATCAATGCTAAAACCATTGATGTTTCAAACAACCGGATTTCGGATCTCACACCACTATTCGGACTGACAAACCTGGAGGAATTAAATCTTTCTGATAACCAGATTGGTTATATCGATGGAATAGGCAATTTAGTAAATATGAAGAGTATCCTGTTATCTAACAATTATATCGAAGACATATCCCCTCTTTTCGAACTAAAAATGCTTGAATATGCTGATCTGACAGAAAACAAGCTTGATATCAAACAAATTAACAAATTAATCGAGTCGGGGGTTGTTGTGGATTATTAAGAGTCGATATTATTCTATGTGCCTGGGTTGTCAATGAAAAACAATCATTATAAGATCTGCTTTAAGAGTTATTGCCTCTCCTTCGAAAAGTTAATTAAGTTAGTTCAGTAGTGTCCGGTTTAAAAATTGACAATCCATGGAAGACGTACATTTACAGTGTGATACAAGAGTCTTTATGTTTTTCGATTTGAAATGAAAATATTCTAACGATGATAATTCGATATAGTAAAGTGCTATGTAGTTGGCATATTTTCAACGATTTAAAGAATCCGATTGGACTAAAACCAATCCGGAATTTAATGATATTATTTTAACCGGACAGTTGTGAAGTTAGTTTTAAAAAAATAATAACGGATCAGGGTCATTGATCTAAGGATTATACCATGACACTTTCTGCTCTGCCCAGGTCAGTCATTTCGCGAAACCTTATATCATATTCCCTGTCTAAAGCATATTAGCTTTAACTGTTTGAATATAATTCCGGAAGATGTTTACCTGATGAAGAATTACTATAAGAGATTTAAATCAGAAATCAAATTCCAGAAGCTCTTCCTCTTTGCTGACTTCGTTCCAAAGTCTTATGGACATTACTTCATCAAACTCTCTGTTATCAGAAAGAGTCCACAATACGGGAGCACCTTTCAACATAGTCTGGCGTACTGTTATGATTTTGTTTCTGGAAAAGAAAAATAAACTGCAATATAGATAACCTCTTTCAAGATGGACATTGGCAAGCCTCACAATATCAACATCCTCATCCTCTTTGAAGGTATATATCCCATCTAATTTTACCACCTTCCCGGTTGTAAGGATACTGTCATTATCAATATAGAACCATGACGGATGGAACCAACAGCCAACTCTTAGCAGCCAGGACTTTACTCCGTATTTAAAAGAATGATATAAAAGTAATACGCGATATTGTAATATCTTCATAAATAATTAGTTAAAAGTATCCCCCGGGAATCCCCCCTGGCCTGCACCGGCCCGTTCCCAGGCCTGTCGGTACTACAAAAAGTAATTCGCAGGATCAACCGTTGTCTTTTAAATATAAATACTTGGTGAAATTAGTTTCGCTCAAAAATTGCAGGAAAATTTTTTTCTGGGGAAAAAAATCCTGTATCTGAAAAATGACCTTTATAAAATTTTATAAAAAATTATAAAATTTTATAGAAACCACATTCTATTAAAGCTGATACCCTGATAATTAAATTTCTTATTTGTTTGTTTTAGCTTAATTTTGATAGAATTATTGGCATTCATGTTTAAATCCATTCACTTAAACAGAAATGAAATATGAGGTTAAACAATTAACTCCTTTCAGGTTATTGTCAATATATGCATACGATGCTATCAAGAAAGGACATAATATGTTTGCTCTGTTAGAGCTTGATGTGACAGATATTCGACAAAGACTTCGATCACAGAGAAAGGAAGGTCATAAAATATCATTCTTTGGTTTTCTGCTTAGTGCAATTGCGAAAACCATCGAAGATAATAAGGATTTAAATCATATACGCTGCAGGAAAAAGATATATTACTTTGATGAAGTGGATATCGATACTGCTATAGAATTGAAATTTAATGGGATTTCCATTCCACGTAAATATATTGTCCGGGATGCAGCCAGAAAAACAATGGAGGAAATTACATTGGAAATTGAGAAAGCAAAGATAAACTGGAAAGAATCAGGTATTGCCGGAGAAGATGATGAGTGGGCACTGCGCTGGATTAAACTTGCCTCTATTTTACCAAAATGGTATCTGAAAATTGTTTTCAGACGATTCTCCAATATGCCTTTTAAAATAAAACAAAGATTTGGAACTACATATGTGACTTCCGTTAGCGGGTTCACGGATGTTTCAGGATTCGCTATACCATACATTGAAGGAGGAAACAGGCCACTTTCATTTGCCATTGGCAGCATAGTTAAAAAACCAGGGGTAATTAATTCCGAAATAAAAATCAGAGAATATATGAGTCTGACAATCTGCATCAATCACGACCTGGTTGATGGAGCGCCAGCAGCAAGATTTGTTACCAGGTTAAAGCAAAGAATTGAAGGAAATTATTACAACTAATAAAAATAGTTATCAATGTCTGAGATAATTACCGACTGCGATGCTAACTACGCTTATGATATAGTTAAAAAGATCTGCAGTGAAGTTGGTCCGGGTTTTCCTGGCAGCCCACAGGAACATGCACGGGCAGATCTACTTAAAAAAGAATTAGAATCACACCTTGGCACTGATAATGTCGCAGTTGAAGAATTTACCTTCGCGCCAGGGGCATTCCTGAGTTCGTATCCCATTTGTGGTCTTTTAATGCTTTTTGCAGCTCTGTTGAATATTTCCATGGGACACATTACGTGGATATCACCCTGGTTTACCAGCATTGCTTCGCTGACATTCTCCATCATGGTGCCGTTACCGTTTATCTTCGAGTTCGTACTGTCCTATGAACTGCTTGATCCATTATGCAGGAAGAAAAAGTCAATAAATGTGATCGGTACTCTGTGTAATCCTGGAACCAAGATTGTGAAGCGATTACTTATTATCAGTGGTCATCATGACAGTGCTCCTGAAAATACATGGCTTCGCTACCTTGGTTACGGATTCTTTCTACTCCTTGCAACTTTCTTTTTAGGATATGTCATCATACTGTTGATGAGCATCATACAGCTTTTGGGTTTAATGACAGACAATGCCAACATGGTTCGTAACGGAACTCTGGGATGGATTATGATGGCTTATCCAATCATGCCTGCTGTCATCTTTGCATTATTTTTTACCCGCAAAGGTAAAAATGGAGGCAATGTGCCGGGTGCTGCTGACAATCTCTCGGCAAGTGCTTTATCAGTGGCAATGTGCAGATTTCTTGAAAAAAATCCCTCTTACATCCCTGCAGACACTGAAATCAGATTTATATCCTTTGGAGGAGAGGAATCAGGGTATAGAGGCTCACGACGTTATGTAAAACGCCACCTTGACGATTTAAAACTACTGGATGCCAGGATGCTTAATATCGAAACGGTCGCCAGTCCGGAATTCGTTATCCTGACTTCGGATATTAACGGCACTGTAAAGAATTCTCCTGAGATGGTGAAAAGTGTAGTTGAGGCAGCAGAACGTGCCGGGGTTCCCTTCAAGGTGAAACCTGCCACCCTTGGCACTGCAAACGACTCAGGTCCCTTCAGCCAGGCAGGCCTCAAGGCAATGACCCTCCTGGCATTTAAGGTACCTCAACAGATGGTGAAGTTTTATCATCAGAAGTGGGATAATCCGGACATTCTTACCATAGAACCTCTTCTTAATGTTCTTAAATTAACCTTCGAGTGGGTACGCAATGGAGGAGAATAAAATTATGCCTGTACAATTCATTTTGTTATTTAAATAAATGACACGAGAGTACTATCAAATAAAAGATAAATGCCGGGAGGGACTCCTGAAATATTTGGCAGAGGCTGTTTCACTGCTACCGAATATCAACAATCCCAAAATACTTGATATAGGATGCGGGACCGGTGTCCCAACTTTATGGATTGCTGAAAACTATGGCGGAATAATAACTGCAATAGATACGGATAAGCATGCCTTGGAATGGCTTCAGATGAAATTAGCCGATAAAAAGCTCGAAGACTATGTTAATCCAGTAAATATCTCATTCTTTGATCTTAACACAGAATCAGATTATTTCGATATCATTCTTGCTGAAGGATTTCTAAATATAATAGGATTCAAGCAGGGATTTGCAAAGGTGATCAGAATGATAAAGAAAGGAGGATATATTTTGATTCATGATGAGTATAAGGATCATGAAATGAAATGCGATTTCATGAGGAAAAAACACTGTGATATAGTTGGTACGGTATTCCTGAATGAAAGTGTCTGGTGGAATGACTATTACAGACAGCTTGAAGAAGAGATTAGCACCTTAACTATCAGTCAGATAAATTATCTATTTGAGCCAGATATGAAAGAAATTGAATTATATAAGTTGGATCCAACTCCATTTCAGTCAATATATTATATCATAAAAAATCTTTAATAAGATTATAAAACTTAAAGATGAAAGTTTTAGTCATTGGTGCAAATGGAATGCTGGTATGGCTATTAGTCATTCCATAGAATTATATTATACTAAGCCTAATCGATGAGCATAAAGCAATGCCTGTGTGGTGTTTTCAGATCTTGTTTTACTCAGAATATTTTGACGATGGTTATTCACAGTATTCACACTAATAAACAACCGTTCTGATATATCACGGCTGTCAAGTCCCTGGGCTATTAAACCTAAAATTTCTTTTTCCCTCTTTGTGAGAAGAGTTCCGGAAAAAAGGCAGTCATCGTTGTTGAATAGATACAATTTACCGGACTTGATATTTATCATCCTTCGTTGTGGCTTGTCATTAGTAGCTCTTTCTGCAATCAGATCTGTCACGATAAGTGCCAGCCAGGATTTCCCAAACCTGTCCTGTTCTAAGACAATAAATTGATGTATGAACCGCATATAAATCCCGCTTGCGTTCTTTACCCTGAAATCGTAAACCAGTTTATAGTCTTTCTTTTCAGAAACCGGAAGATTTTTATAAAACATATAAGCTTCATTCTCTGTTTCCATTACAAAGGGTAGATCGTCAGGGTGAATAATTCTATGAAAGAGTTCCAGATCATCATTTTCGATATCCTCAGGATTTACATAACCCAGCAACCTTTTAAACTTGGAACTCTTCAAAAGATAAGTATTCTTATCCAAATCGAGCACTGAAAAGGTACAGTTCTCAATCTCAGATAATCTTTCCAGTAATATTCTGGTGGATTCAAATTTTTTATAGTCGTCCTCGCCAACAGAACATCTATGAGTATCGGCATTCTGTTTGTGCCTTATAATCAATTGATTCAGATCTTTAGCCATAAAAATGATGATAATTCACTATTTACATTTTGAGATTTCTGGAATAAATTTGTAATTAAAATTAGATAATAAATTATTATATGAGCTCCATAAAGACAAAAATTAAGGTTGAGCTGGGAGACATTCAGAAAACCCTCTTGATGCCTGTTTGGGCACGAGCTGTTGAATCAAAAAAGGACAATCCAATTCTTGTCGATATGACTGCCTTGAAGATTATTGAAGCTGTAGATTTCGATTTCTCTCAAATGACAGACAACCTGCCGGAAATCAGTCAGATAGCCTGGATTGCCCGTTGCAAAAGATTTGATTTGATTGTAAACAAATTTTTAAGTGATAATCCGGATGGAACCGTGGTAAATATTGGTTGTGGTTTGGATACTTCATTTGAAAGAATTAATAGTATTTCAATCCGATGGTATGACCTGGATCTTCCTGATGTAATTGAACTAAAAAAGAAATTTCAAAAAGAGACAGATAACAGAAAATATATTTCAAGTTCATTCCTTGATACAAAGTGGTTTGACAATATTGTAATAAATGACAGGATCCTGTTAATTGCCGCTGGGGTCTTCGTCTATTTTAAAGAATCTGAAATAAGGGACTTCGTTATCAAAGTAGCCGACCGGTTTGACAATTGCGAAATGTTCTTTGACGTAACTTCCCCTAAAGGTCTGGAAATAGCGAACCAGGTAATCCATAAATCAGGATTGAACTCACGGTCATTCTTTAAATGGGCATTAACAGATAAGTCAATCATATCATCATGGGACAGAAGAATTAGCTTAGTGAATACATATCATACATTCAGAATCGAAGGACTCGGATTGAATGATGAAAACAAAAACATAGCATTGATCTCAGATTCTCTTGACATACAATACATGGTGCATCTGAAAATATCGAAAACATGTTTAACCAAATAAAAATCTTCAAATAACAGAAAGGGATTATTATGAAAGTAACAGCAATAATTGGAAGCGGAAGGAAAAGGCATTCTTATATTGCCTGTGAAAAATTCCTTCAAAATCTACATTCTTTTGGAAATGTGGAGTATGAATTGGTTCGGTTAAGTGAGTACAATATTGGAATCTGCAAAGGTTGCAGGATATGCTTTGACAAAGGGGAAGAGCATTGCCCGAATAAGGATGACAGGGATATACTTATAGGAAAGATCAATGATTCAGATGGAGTGATTTTTGCATCACCCAATTATTCATTCCAGGTATCAGGATTAATGAAAGCATTCCTCGACAGGCTCGGTTTTGGTTTTCATCGCCCTAGTTTTTTCGGAAAAACTTTTACTAGTATTGTTGTTCAGGGAATTGGGAAGGGAGAGAATATTGTAAAATACCTCGACTTCGTAGGTAAAGGACTGGGTTTTAATGTGGTTAAAGGATGTTGTTTAAAAACCCTTGAACCAATGACTGAAAAATCCCAGCAGAAATTTGACCGATCAATCGAAATTCAGAGCAAAAAGTTCTATGCGCAACTTGTAAAAAAGGAATTTCCGGTCCCAACACTCTGGTGGTTAATGATATTTAGAATGGCGAGGACCAGTATGTATAAAATGCTTGATGAAAGCTGCAGGGACTATACCTACTTCAGGGATAAGGGGTGGTTTGAATCTGATTATTTTTATCCGGTGAAATTAAACCCATTCAAGAAACTATCAGGTAAAATATTCGATAAACTTGCAATACAGATAATAAGAAGTTAATAATGAAAACATCTATGACGCTTTTTGGTTGCGGACCGAAGCTGGCATTATTATGTTTGCCATACATAATTCTTTCATTAGTAGTGATGTATCTGCACCCTGAATTCTTCGATCTGAAATTCCTGGATAACATTTATACCAGATTTTCAGGCTACGTCTGGTTAGCTATCGGGATTGTTTTCTGGATCTATTCTGCCGTGTTTTTCCTAAAATACTTTAAACCAGGCCAGTTATTAACTAAGGGACCTTTTGCCCTTTGCAGAAATCCTATTTATTCTTCAATAATAGTTTTCATAATACCTTCTCTGGCACTTATCTTCCATTCAGGTCTTACATTTTCTATCTCTTTGGTCTTGTATATCGGCTTTAAGATTTCCATCCATGGGGAAACGAATATCCTTAGAAGGATTTTTGCTGACGAATACGATAAATATGAAAAGTCGGTCAACGAAATCATCCCCTTTCCAAGATATCTCTTTAGGGGAATTGAAAGCAAATAACTGAGTCATTATGAAGGGGCCATCTTTTTCAATATCAGATGTATCGTCAACGATGCTCATAACCCTTTATGCAAGAGCACGAGAGTCAATAAGCATGAATCCAATCATTACCGACTCCAAGGCAGTCGAAATGATTGAAATTATTAAAAAGGAAATTGCCGGATCGGATATTCCTATTCATAAAAAGATCCTGAAGAATAGTTACAATCCAAAGCTGGCAGTTACAATGGCTTTACGCAGCAGACGATTCGACCGGTATGTTTCTGATTTTCTATCAAAATATCCCAAAGGGACAATAATAAATCTGGGTTGTGGTCTTGATACACGATTTTACCGTATAGATAATGGAACTGTAATCTGGTATGATATTGATTTCCCCGAAGTCATTGAACTCAGAAGAAGATTCATGGAAGAGAATTCAAGGCATTTCTTTATCGGGAATTCAGTTTTAAATCCGGATTGGTTTCAGGAAGTAAAAACTGGCGGCCCTTATCTTATACTTGCTGAGGGATTATTTATGTATCTGCCCGAAGCCGGGGTAAGGGAACTGTTCAACTCTGTTCAAAGAGAATTAGGAATTGCGGAAATTGTTTGTGAAGTAACCAATCGTTACTGGGTGGATAAAATGAACAGCGCCTGGATGAAATGGAAATTCAGGAGACAGTTAGGAATGACCGGGGGTGCTGTTTTCTCATTCGGGGTCACTGATAGCCGTTATTTTGAAAAATGGAATAAGAACTTCAATTTCCTTGATGAATGGACATACTTTGATGATCACGAAAAAAAGTTAGGTTGGTTCAATCTGTTTTCTTCGATTGAGATTTTACGCAAAGTTCAATGGACAGTTCATTACAGGATAAGTAATAGTAAATGACGGTTACATGCCCGGTAATTATGGTTAGCAAATATACTCCTCTAAATTCGGTCTTTCTTCTTTGATCTGTCCGATAAAGGTATTAATGCCATAATTAGGGAGAAGATGGTTATCTAACATACTGAACTATGAGTCTTTTGTATACATTAAATAAAATAAAATGAGCAAAGAAAAACAAACAATTCACGAATTTGACTTGAATGTCATTTACGAATATTTCTCAAATGTGGAAAGACAAGGGCCAGGAAGTCCGGAAATAACGCTCAAAGCATTGAGTTTTATTGACGATCTTACTGAGAAGTCTAAAGTCGCTGATATTGGTTGCGGTACAGGTGGTCAAACACTGGTGTTGGCACAAAATATTCCGTGCGAAATTACAGGTGTTGATTCGTGGTCAGGTTTTATTAATCAATTCAACCAGAACGCCCAAAATATAAATCTCCAGGACAGAATGAAAGGCATTGTAGGCAATATGGAAAATCTTCCGTTTCAAGAGGAAGATTTAGACTTGATCTGGTCGGAAGGAGCGATTTATAATATTGGATTCAAGCGTGGACTTAACGAGTGGCGAAAATTCCTAAAACAGGGCGGGTATATCGCAGTTACAGAAAATACCTGGTTTACTGAAGAACGACCTGCCGAAATTCAGGAATTTTGGCAAAAGGCCTATTCGGAAATAGATACAATACCGAACAAGGTTGCTCAAATGCAGAAAGCTGGTTACCTTCCGATTGCCACTTTTGTTGTACCTGAAAGTTGTTGGACAAATTATTATTCCACAATGCAGCTGACTCATGAATCTTTCCTGAAAAAATATATCGGCAACAAGACCGCTGAAGAATTTGTTGACTATCAGCGGCATGAAGCAGAGTTATATTACAAGTACAAAGCGTATTACGGTTATGTGTTTTATATAGGAAAGAAAATTTAGTGTATGATGTCAACCGTAAATGATTTCTTTTTTTCCGTAGTGAGGGGGTAATTGAAGTGTAGTTTCTGGTCCTCTTATGACTGCTGCAACATGCATTGCTGTGTGACTCAATACTGCTGCAATGGGATTTCCTGAAATGATAAAAGTTAATGTTATGATTGTATTGCCCAGTAATACCATCAGGATGCTTTTATTACGGAATTCTTTGTACCCTAAATGATAGATCAGTGTTATAATCAAACTGGCTACAATTGCACAAACTGCTGTTAGAAGAACGATTGAAAAGCTTCCCACTAATGTGGATTGATTTATTAAGTTCCTTGTAACAACAACTGGCATAACGTTAAGCATCAACCCGTCAATAACTCCATACGCAAATCCAAACCAGAAAACGTCAAAGAATAATCCTTTGCCCCTCTTGTCCTGTGATGCCGGTTGCGAATAGATATTCCTTATGAGAAATACTCCTGCTATAAGAGTAATAAGTAACCCCCATGCCCAGTTATGGGTCCAGAAGTTGTATGTAACCGGTACTGCTGAATAGAAGAAGTATAACAGAAATGCTGATGAAATAATTATATATGGCAGAAGGAAGATCTTTCTTGATAATCCTAACAGACCTGAAAATATTAAACTTATGCTAAAGACAAGCAGACATGCAGTTCCGAATATTGTTAATGTGAAGAGTATTGAATTCATTTTTATCTACTTTAGATATATTTTACTGACTTTTCTGATCTTTGTTTTATCCCTTTCATGCATTTTTTCATCATTATAATATCTCCGACATCATAAATCAGGAAATAAATTATCCAAAGACTTGTCCAGACATATTTAGTCCTGAGTCTTGTTATAAGCCTTGTTACATTATTGCCAACCGGGATCAGGTACCAGAGCCAGGTTGCCTTTCCTGCTTTGTCTGTCCACAGGATGTATTTGAATGAAGAGTAATCATTTACCCAAATACCATTTTTCTGATCAGGTGTAAAAGGGATGAATTGACCTTTATGGATTACCTGAAATTCAGGAATAATTTTAGTGGAACTCGGCGTGCCTCCGTTATCAATCCAGTCAATACTGTACCATCCTGCTCTTTTTGAGCCTATCTGAATTATCCATTTCCATATTTCTTCCGGAGTGGATTCAATTGTTATCCCCCTGGTGGAGTTAAAATCCGGTTTATCATCAATATCATCACCGGGTAGGATAAGATTAACTTCATCGGTGCTGGCTCCCCAGCGCAGATGTTTTGGTCTTATTATCAGGATATAGATCAGAAAAGACACTGTTAAGAAATCAAGTATGATTAACCAGGTCATTTGATTCAAGCTAATGAGATTTTCTTAAAATACTTTGAAAAAAGTATACTGCCAATTATTAATTCAATCCAGGTTATTGAAATTATAATTACCTCAAACCTGTATTCCCTGTTTATGCCGTTTATTAACACTACCGCTGTAAATGATAATAACATTAAAATGAAACCGATAATAAAAGTCAGCTTCAAACTTCTTTCAAGCCGGGTAGAACTGCTTAATGCTGGTGCCAGGAAAATAAATGAAATGTTCATGGTAATGAATCCCATCTCTTCCAGTATTATGAACAGACCATGTGGATTGAACTGACTGAGCATGGCAATGCCTTCCGTTTCTCCTGCCAGCAGGCTTGGCTGAATAAATGAAACCTGGACAAAATAATCTACAGATAAGATGAGGGTACTGATCACGGCAAAAGCTACACCGGCAAGGCTGAATACGCTTTTTTCCGGTGTTACTGTCTTATGTACAGAAATCATCATTACCATGTATGAGAAGGACAGAATTATTGCCGGGAACATCCAGTAATAATCTCTCGGAAACCGACTTATTATTTCATGGTAAGGGTATTCAAAACAACCGCTTTTACAAAAAGGACCCGATAATGGTGGAGTGCAGATTGCAATACCGAACGTTATTATTGTAATTACTGCTGTAAAAATGGAAATATAATACCCAAACTGTGCTGAATCTGATCTTTTCTTCTCCATTTCTCAAACTTTCTCAGGTGTGCTGTTTGAAGAAGCTTTGCCTTGCACTGTCTTAATTATTCTCCAACCCAGGTATACATTGATCAATCCTATCAACAGGTAAAGAGGCTGAAGTACACTTGATAATGAGATCCAGGCTACCTGGATAATTATCCATAGACTGAGCAAAACACCCAGAATTAATCCTGTATATCCGGCAAACCTGTGTCTTGAAAAGGAAAGCCAAGAACCAACCAGGTGACCCAGCCCGTTTACCAGAAGTAAAAATAATCCTGGCAGAAGAAATGAATCGAGGGGTGAGTTCTCAAGTAACTCTGTTGACATTCCAACACCCTGGCCGGTAGTATCCATAAGTAATCCGTATCCGGCAGGTATTGCACCAATTGCAGTAATCACCTGAAGTGAGCCAAGGATATAATATAACTTTTTCATGATTCAGGATAGTGTTTTTTGATACTTTTTAACAGAAGTTGTGAGCATATTATTGAAATAGTGAGGATGGATGGTATTATAAATACTGCGGGAATAACATTGACTCCTGCCAGTGCCATTGCAATTATCTTTGCCGTAAGGGCAGTCATAAGCATAGGCAGAAAGACAAGTGTCACTGTTGACATAAGGTATCCGAATGGTTTCTTTTTAATCAGGAGGAAACCCGAGATAAAAGATATCGGCAGAAAGAGAGCCAGATCCAGTCCCTGGACTGTCAGGGTGGTGTAATGTTGTACTGCATCAGGTATAACTGATCCGTCAATCAGTGGTGGTATTACCACGCTTAACCAGAGCAATGCAATCACGATGCTGTTAAAAATCAGAAATCCGCCTATGAATTTTACAGGGATATTTGAATCAAAAAGCACAGGAAGCTTTTGAATGTCAAAGTTCAGCAGTAATAGAACGAATGCGAAGAATGAAGTGCCGGTAAGAATTACGTATGCCAGAAACATCTCGTTATACATAGCCATTTCCAGATAGAAAAGGTAAGTAAGCAGGAAATAATTAAGGATGCCTGCAAGCAGAAATCGGGACCGCAGAGAACCCTTAATGGCAAAAATCAATGATATAAGTAATAACGGTACTGCGAGGAATAGAGTCACATAATCCTGAGCAATACCCTGAATGGCAACATCGGCAGACATATGCCTGTACAGGCCATCACCATAAATTGTAACTGTTTTGCCACGAATAGACTGGTAATCATATTGGCCGTTACCACCGTGTGAAAAAATCCCTGACGATGCAGCAATGATAGCTATGATGGCAACTACGATAACAAGGACTGATATTACTTTTTTGTTCTTCATAAAAATTTTAAAACGGTGCAAATATAAGAAATAGAATAATTGTCATGCAGTATCATTCCTGATGAATTTTTCAACCTTAGTTGATAAGATTTTAAGAATGAAACAGGTAAAAAGTTTGTGATTGATTTAGTGGCAAGAAAGACAATATCCCTTGATACTCAAGGATTTTTGAGGATCAAGGAGCGGTGCGGACTTGAATTGAGCAAAAAATATAACGTACTTTTAAGCATATACCTCAATGCCATCATAATATAAAGTACAAGGTCGGTGGATTAAATTAACCAAACATCTTTTTCATCTCACTTTCTTCAAAAGGCTTTGTCAGATGGATGTACCTATCCATGATGCTGTACGAAGATTGTCCTACCCATTTAAGGATACTTTTCCAGTTAACACTTTTGATTACAGCTAATGAGATAAAAGTATCCCGGAAATTATGACTGGTGTGATCGGTTTTGAATTTTAAATCTTTGTATTCTTCTTTCTCGGCAAGTATCTTTAACAGGTCTTCTATTCCACGATTATATGCCTGGTTGGTGATTTTATAGCAAGAAGTATCATTATTTACTTCTTCCAATAATTCTATTGCATATCGATTGAGTGGTTGCTCAACTTCAACATCAAATCTTTCTGTCTTCTTAGGGGTAAATATCA
This sequence comes from uncultured Rikenellaceae bacterium, assembly GCA_964633195.1. GTDB lineage: Bacteria > Bacteroidota > Bacteroidia > Bacteroidales > VadinHA17 > LD21. The sequence continues at coordinate 13,310 of CAZWFL010000067.1, forward strand.
GAAAGCCACTTTCAATATTTTCAGGCCGGATTCTTTTTATGTCATCAAATCGCACTCCGGTAACACATTGTAATAATATCATCTTCCTTATTACCTCTTGATGTTTTAAATCAAACTTATGATTATATAATGTCATCAGTTGCTCTTCTGTCAACGGATTAGGCTTGTTTTTACTTTTTTCACCCCTTTTAAATAACTTTGACTTAAACTTGTCAGTCATTTCAATGTTTTTCTCATCTTTAATCTCCCAATAGTAATATAGGACTGTGATCAGGACAGTATAAGTTTTTTCTATTGTTCCAGTACTGTATTCTTTCTCCGTTAACCATACTTCAAAATCATCAGACCAGCTGATATTGATATCAGGTAAATACGTTCTTTTGTCCCTGCTGTCATCAAATCGGTTTATACGGTTCATTACAGTTTTGAATTCCTTTATTGTTCCATGCGGATGCCCTAACTTTTTACGTCTTTCATAGTAGGTTTCGATATAATCGACAAAACATTTCTTGTATTTAAAAAGTCTTTTAGAAGGGAAAATTTCCTCTATCATAAGAAATTCCTCCCTTTTTAATTGAGCCATTATGTAATCTAAATCAGGTTTATAGATATAATTACTGATACGACTTTCCTTTTCTTTTATAAGCCGGTTTTTATTTTGAAAGTCAATATCACCTCTCAAAACTTCACCCTTGTTTGTTGACCAGAATTTCGGATTTACCCTGACATCGGCTGCAATTCTTTTTTCCTTGGAGTCTTTCCTTTTTAGTGGGTCATATCTCCTTAACCGGATATAAACCATCGCTTCTCCATCTTTGTTTGTTTGGTTAGTAATGATCATACGTTTAATCCTGAGATCCTTTGGAGTGTAATATAGCGTAGCAAACCTGGCTATCTGATCTTCGGTGAAATGTTTCATAGTAGTACAAATTTTGATTATATTTGCTGAAAGCCTAAACTGCCCACAAATAGGTTATTTCAGTAATAAATATAGTACAAAAACTTAAAGTTACAAAAAAAGTAGTACAAATATGACTATTGAATATAAGTGCATTAGATTAAAATAATACTCTTATCACCCCGACATAAAACAGAGTGAGAGTGAGAGCGGGAGCGAGCACTCTCATTCTGTTTTCTCACTCTCGCTTTCACACTCACACTTAAATTTGCGCCTTTTTTAGCGAAGTGAACAACAGGCTTTTTATTTTAGGCCACTCCATGGAAGTCCACCGCAAAGCGGAGCTATTACGGCAATATTCTCACCCCGGCCATTAAAAGATGATTCGCAATGAGTTACAGGTTTTATGAACTCTTTTTGAACCGACAAGACTGAAAAAAGTAAAATTCCCTGACTTTACTTGTGTTTCAGAAAATCATTTTCTCTGCTTCACCTTCATCTTAACATCAGATGAAGGTGTTTTTTTGCTCCTAATATTATTGCTTTAAGAATGTATATAAAAGAATGTTCTCACGAAGAAATCCTGAAAGAACTGAATATTGTCCATATTGGACAATTATTAATACCCCGGCTTTAAGTCAAACATTAGTTTTGAATTGTAGAATAATCACTTGATTTGATGTGAATATGGTTTCACATCAAATATGGAGATTATGGCTTTACTTTTTATTTTTGATGATACTGAATAAAACACTGAAGAGTGAAGCCATATTTATATTGTTTTCGCTATCTTCATTGCTGACTGTTTTTCCTGATAGTGCAGATGCACAGACTTATTCAAATAAAGGAATGGCTCAACGGATAGAATCTTGTGGGACTGAGAAATACCCCTGCCGGGGAGTGGATCATAAAACACCTTTTTCTGAAATCAGAGCGGCAAAGTGGATCAAGAAAGACACCTTCATATCAGACTTGGACCGGCCTTTATCCTGAAAGTAATGCAGTTGCAGTTTCCGCAAGTAGCAATTTATTAATAGATCAAACTTTGATTATTGAAACAAATCTGAAATAATGAACAAACTGCCTATTCTACTACCTTCCTGTTTTGCCCTGCTTTATGGCTGCAATCATGCAGAAAAAGCAGGTGTAGTACAAAAGCCAAACATACTGCTTATATATGCCGATGATGTTGGTTTAGGTGATCTGGGCTGCTATGGTGCAAAGCTGATTCAAACACCTAACTTAGATGCCATCGCTGAAAATGGAGTCAGGTTTACCAATGCTTACGCATCTTCAGCTATGTCAACTCCGAGCCGTTATTCAATGCTTACAGGTATATATGCATTCCGCCTCCCGGGTTCGGGCATTCTTTCAGCCGAAGACCCCATGTGTATCGAACCCGGAAGCTTTACACTGCCCGAAATGCTTCGACAAAACGGTTACCGCACCGCTGTTATTGGCAAGTGGCACCTTGGTCTTGGTGACAAGGTTGCCGGAATCGACTGGAATGGAGATGTAAAGCCCGGACCACTCGAAGCAGGCTTCGACGAATCGTTCCTGCTTCCGGTTACCAACGACCGTGTCCCGACGGTTTATTTAGAAGGACACAGAGTTTACAAACTCGACCCGGAAGACTCAATTTTTATAAAGTATCCACAAGAGGCGCATCATGATTTTCAGGAACGCAGGTTTGGAAATTATGGCGCAGGACAAAGCGATGCCCTTGTCGGCAATCTGCCCACCGGATTGAGCCATCCCGGATTACTTCGCTACGGTGCCGACACTCAGCATTCGGGAACAATTATTAATGGAATAAGCAGAATTGGCCATATGTCAGGAGGTAAATCAGCCTGTTGGGACGATGAAACCATGGCCGATATGTTTGCCGGCAGAGCAAAAGATTTTATGGAAATGGATAGCGATAAACCTTTCTTCCTGCTTTTGGCTTTGCACCAGAACCATGTTCCTCGCATCCCTAATCCGCGTTTTGTTGGGACAAGCGGCTGTGGACTCAGGGGTGATGCTGTTCATGAGCTCGACTGGATCGCAGGCCAGATGCTGGAAGCACTTAAAGAACTTGGCAAGCTCGAGAATACAATTATTGTATTCTCGAGCGATAATGGACCGGTATTTTTCGACGGCTATCATGATGGAACGCTTGAAAATCATAATGGCCACGATCCTAATGCCGGGCTTCAGGGTGGTAAATACATTGCCTACGAAGGGGCTACGCGTATGCCTACCCTCATCCAGTGGCCTGCACGGATAACGAAAGGTAAGGTGTCAGATGCTCTCATTGGTCAGGTCGATTTCCTGGCTTCGTTTGCAGCATTGGTTGGCGCAAAGCTTCCCGATGGTAAATTTTTCGATAGCCGCAATGTTTTACCGGCATTATTGGGCGAATCTGATACAGGGAATGAGTATGTCGTTCAGCAATCGAGCGACGGACTTGGTTTACGCTATGGTAAATGGAAATACATAGAGGCGTCAGAGCGTTCGGTCTGGGCATATAACCGGCATAATCTGGGCGAAATGAATAAAATGCACAAGGAAGCATTAGAAAACATCGAATATCTTTTCGACCTGGATGCCGATCCACGTGAGGAACACAACCTTGCCGTCGAAAAACCCGAAGAGCTAAAGGAAATGGCTGAGATGCTTGGAAAAATAAAGACTGAATATACTGTTGAAAAATGGCATGAATGAAAACAGGTTAAAAATGAGACAGATAGGTATTAACCCGGCGAAGCACATAGCAATAATACAGACAGCCTGTTCTGCCAGAAGAAACCATATTATTAAACTATTTTTAAGACAATCTGATAACATAAACCAGATGAAGACCTTATTTCTTTTCCTGTTTACAGTATTATTTATTACTGCAAATGCAAAAAATGTTGATCTGTTTTCAAATAAAGAGTCTGGCA
>CAZWFL010000068.1:0-16231 GCA_964633195.1 uncultured Rikenellaceae bacterium
TCTATCGCCTATCATCTATCGCCTATCATCTATCGCCTATCATCTATCGCCTATCTACAACGGTCCGATCCTGTCCTTAATGATATAGGGGGTTTCCACCGGCACCCTGCTTATGGCATCTGAGGGACAGGCCCGTGCAATGGAGCACTCGTTGCAGTTAACACAAAGGTCATGATGTATCTGCATATATAGTGATCCGTTCCCGAAATCAAGGCATCCCCTTACACATTTTGCACACCCGTCGCACAGCTCTTCATCTATCGTATATTCAAAATAGGGTTCCTCTATAAACACCCTTTTAATGGCTCCGACAGGGCACATCTGGTTTTCGGCACCCGTGCTGATTGTTCTGACTCCCTGCCTGAGGTAGCCTCCGCACAGGTCGCAGTAACCACACATCTCATAATTATGAGTGCATTTTACAGCCGAAGGCGTGAGGACACAGTGCGTCTTGCACTGACCGCATGTTGTGCACTTGAGCGGATCAATCTGCCAGACATGACCTTTTCCATAGGTTTTCTTAACCAGCAGTGCCGGTATCAATACAAGCGGTGCTGCTGCAAGAAACTTACCTGCTTTCCTTACAAAATCCCTTCTGTTCTGATATTTATTAATCTCTTTTCCCATCTCATAATCATTGGTAACTCTCACAGTCGATCTCACCACTGCATATGCCCTTTCCGGGACATTTATTGCAATCCCGGCCTGTAACCACCCTGTCTCCCAGAGCTAATACCACCAGCGACATAACTGCCAGTATAACAATCTGCATCAGTCTCCTTAAAAAAGTACCTCTTTTCATTTCTATATTGTTCATAGTTTAGGGTACAGCATTAATTATCAAATGATTTAGCCTTTATACTCTTTACTTTTATCTTTTTACTTCCGTCTTTTATCTTATCAAAAGGTCTGTGCTCTGTGCTCTGTGCTCCGTGCTCTGTGCTCTGTGCTCTGTGCTCTGTGCCTATTTTCTTTCAAACACATACAACCTCGAGTCAGCAGGATTGGCTCCGTATATCTTATCTCCGTTCGCAGCCAGATCCAGGGGCACAGAAGGAACAAAATCATTTACGGATGAAACTAACTCAACAAATTCCCCGTCACCATCAATTATCTTTATCCGGTTGATCCCTTTCTCAGCCGTGATTAACCTGTTACCGTAAGCGGTTAAATGTGCCGGGTTGCAGCAGCCGCAAAATGCATCATGTGCCAGTCCTGCAACTCCGAACGTATCTGTCATCCTGCCGTCAGCCGTCCATTCCTCAACCCTGTGCATTCCTGTGTTGGCTGCATAAATAATATTGCTGTCAGTAATGACAACATCAAAATAGGGACTTGGAATAATGAATTTCTGCCCTGTGTGTCCTATCATATAAGCCACCTCACCATCTTTCTTCAGCACAAAGATCCTTTTATTCGACGCATCTGCAAATGCAACAAAATCATTGTTTGCCGAGACCGATGTTATGAGGCTGTTAGATTCATAAGGTCCCCATTCACCGGTAATCTTCCCTTCCATGCTGACCAGAAGGATAGTCTCCCTTGTCGATGCATAAAGTATCTGGCCACTTACGGAGAGGGCAGTTACCGGTTCTTCTGTTTTTATGCTCCATTTCAGAAACAGACCGGCTCCGAGGCAGGTTATGAATGAATCCCCGCCAGCAAAAATGTCGCCTTCGGAATTAACTGCTACTGCTTTAAGTGAACCCTCCCTGCAGTCATACACTTCAGAGACCTGCCACCTCTCTTCGGGCATAATTACTTCCTCAGGTTCAGTTGTTTCCTCCCTCTCTCCTGATGAGAATGAAAAGTCGATGATAATAAATCCAACAAATGCAATTATTATCATTACTGAAACAAAAGTTAATATCTTGTTTTTCATACCCCTAATTCTGAATACCGATATCAAGACATACCAGGTTCCTGGCATCCCTCATTATAAGCCTGTCCCCTGCAATCGCAAGCGGACCCCATGCCTCTATACCATCCAGCACATGGTGTCTTGCCAGCTCTACCGCACGTGTACCCTCAAGCCTGAATAGATAAAGATTGGCGTCATCATCAAGAAGGTACATTTTATCTCCTGTTATGATATAAGGGCCAAGCCCTCTTCCGTACCTGTTTTCCCTTCCGCTGGTCCAGACCGGGACCAGGATATCTGACTTATGAAAGCATGCAATCTGTCTTCTGAGTTCAGCCGAGTTCTCAGGCATAAGACACCATATATGATCCCCGAAAAGTATGGGTGTCTGCTGGTCGCTTGAAATGCCTTCAGCAGATTTATGTTGTTCAGTCACACTCACTGAATAACCTGATCCCTCCCTGCCAATCGTGATTCTTGCACCGCCGGCACCATAGGCTCCGAATACAACCAGCTGATTGTCGCCAAGAAAGAGGGGAGATGCTGCAACTATCGCGGGTCCCCATTCCGTTGTACTCCAGAGTATACTGCCGGTATCAGGACCATCTGCAGCCACTCCGCATACGCCGCCGACACCATGGTAAACATACATTCTCCTGCCATGTATCATCATCGGCATCACCGAGCAATGAGACATTCGTATCCGGTCGGGATTAGGTGTTTCCCATAATATCTCTCCGGTACTGCATTCCACGCCTATCATGAGAGATGTTCCCCCGGGAGCAATAACGGCAACTCCATCATCAATGAGAGGGCATTGTCCCGAGTAAAAATCTGGCGTAATGCCTCCCCTGTGAATATCAGGAATCGAATATTGTGACTCAAGGTCAATTGACCAGAGAAGGTCTCCGTTCACCGCATCGGTACACATCACATGTGACCTGGGTCCTAATGTTACAACATATTCATCCGTAACAGCAGGTATTGTACGTGAGTAGCCGTGATTTCTTTTCATGTCAACATAGTACCACCTTCTCCACAGCTCGTCGCCTGTTTCAAGCGAAAAGCACCTGAGCATATCGGCTTTTATTCTCTCGTTATAGTCGAGCATATAGACCCGGCCGTTGTGAACTGCAGCACCCGCATATCCCTCGCCGAGGGTGGTATGCCACAGGACGGGAGGGCCATCAGGACCCCATGAATCCGCAAGGGGAGTGGGATCTTTGCTTATATTGTCAAAGTCACTGCCCCTGAATCTTGGCCAGCTACCGGGGGCAACAGTATCAAGGAGAGCCATCGAACTAAAAAACTCACCAATTACTACCGTTTCCGGTCTGGGAATCAGCTCCGGACGATTATCCATTCCAGGAACATTTTCAGTAAAATCCTTTGTCTGATCCCTGAAAAGCCACCAGAATAGAAGGGTCACGAAAAGCATCGTGATAAATCCTGTCAGAATTGACCTGTATATTCCTTCACCGAACAATTTGTGCCTCTGTTCTTTCTTTTATTATTCCAAGTATCCTGAGTCAATTATTTTCTTCCCTTAAGGGGTGGGGACAAACATCTGGTTTTCTGATCCAAAATAATTCTGTACTATTGATAAAACATATACAATCTAAACATTCATATTTGCATTCCCCCCGTGCTCAGAAGGCCGATGTAAAAGTAACCTCTTCCAGCCAAAATGATTCAGGAAAATTCAAAATTTTTTTATTAATCAATCTAAATAGTCTCTCATCAGTTTGTTAATATCATAAAAATGAATAACATAGACTACCTGGAGCTTATTGAATAGACTGCCAGGTGATCTCCGTGTCTGACGAATAGTCTTCCCTTATCAATTACCGGATGCGCCCAGTAGGGTCCGGATCCTTTTGTGATGCGGAAACTGCTGACCACATCGAGTTTTTCAGCCGAAGGCCTTACAAGACCCACATTCCCGTTCTTCTCCTCATAAATATAAAGCATTCCGTCAGCAAATACTATAGAGCCCTTGTTATGCCAATCGTTGATCCAGAGCGTTTTTCCCGTATTCCAGTCGACACATATCCATCTTCCTGCCGAATTATTGTCATGGGTTGAGCTGAAAACATGGTTTCCCACGAGAACAGCTCCTCCGACATGCGGTGTAAGATCAGTGTTCTTCCAAACCATTGCAGGCGGTTTTCCATCCCAGTTGATCCTCAGCTTGACTGCAACCTGATTGTACCCGTTGGGAACCAGGAGAAAACCATCGCGGTAAAGCGGGGTATTCGTGTGATTCCTGCGACCACCGGGATCGGAATTTATCCCTTCATAGTCCACTTTCCATGCCAGTCTGCCATCTGCCGGATCTATTCCGAGTACGGAATTTGTTGTAACTGTTATGACAAGCTTCCTGCCACTGTTTTCAATCAGAAGGGGATTAACATATTGTGTTCCTTCATTTACTGCAGGGGTTTCCCAGGCAACGCTTCCGTTCTCAGCATTGAAAGCCACTGCTGCAGCCATATTGCCGCCCGGAGTTAAGATAACTTTATTGTCGGTAACAACAGGTGACTCTGATATTCCAAAGCGGGGATGAGGACCTTTGTACTTATCGAAGTAATTGACGCTCCACAAAATCTTCCCGTTCCTGTCCAGGCATGCAATATCTCCATGGCCGCTAACAACATAAAGCCGGGAGTTGTAATAGGTAACCGTTCCTCTGGAATCGGGATAATTGCTTTTCGATGCCTTTCCGTATACAGTTTCCCATTTTTTTCTGCCGTCAGTCGTCAGGGCGGTAAGAACGTCATTGTCCCCTTTCCTTCCGGTAATATATACAGCATCATCAGTAACCGTGGCGCTTGAATAGCCGGTGCCGGCCTCATTGTATTCCCAAATCAGTGAAGGTCCGGCTGAAGGCCATGTTTTAAGCAAACCGGTCTCATTATACACACCGCTTCTCTCAGGCCCGCGCCATCCAATGTTCGGTTGTGCATCAGTCAGGCCAACAGAGATGAACACTGTTGCTGCTGCTAAACAAATTATTCTCAATTTTCCTGTCATAAATACTTATTTTTTTTTGTGAGCCCGAAAGATAAATATTCAAGTAAGACAGTCATCATATATGTGATAATCAGCATATCTTTAGCGTTTGTTTTAATAATTTTTAACAACATTCTTAAAAAAAACATAAGTTCCCGTTATCACGTGCCAATTGCTGAAAAACAATACGCTAATATCATCAGATAACCTCATTATAAGCTGGTGTTAAACGCTAAAAAGAAGAATCAGTGAATTATCACGAAAAATAACTGATTCTTACGGAGCAATCACAATTACATCACTTGTCATATATGAATATTATTAATCTATTTGTATGTATCTATTTATATTATTCTATTATTATATATTTTTAATTACATTTATTTTGTTCATTTAAATAATACTTAATATATTTAACCCGCTTTTTTTTTAAAATGGTTATTTACTAAATATATACTCCGATGTGTGGAATTGTTTGCGTTTTTGATCTGAAAACTGACCCTGCCGGGCTCAGGCAAAAGGTTCTCAAAATGTCAGGGAAATTAAGACACAGGGGACCTGACTGGTCGGGGATATTTGATTGCGACAAGGCAATACTCGCACATGAGAGGCTCTCCATCGTCGATCCCCGATCAGGCCGCCAGCCTCTCTGCAGCAAGGACGGTAACCTTATCCTGACAGTGAACGGGGAGATTTATAACCACCGGGAGATAAGGGGACGATATGAAGGCTCATATGAGTTCCTGACACAATCCGATTGCGAAGTGATACTTCCTCTTTACCGTGAATACGGCCCCTCATTCCTTGAAATGATGAACGGGATCTTTGCTTTTGCGATATACGATAAGGAAAAAGACTGCTATTTCATAGCAAGGGATCATATTGGTATTGTTCCCCTTTATACAGGCCGTGATATTCACGGAAATCTTTTTGTTGCTTCTGAGCTTAAAGCTCTGGAAGGGATTTGTAACCTGATCGAAGAATTTCCTCCGGGCCACTATCTGTACAGCAGAGATGGTGAGTTTAAGAAATGGTATCACCGGGACTGGATGGAATATGATGCAGTAAGAGACAATACCTCTTCAATCGAAGACCTTGGAATAGCTCTCGAAGATGCGGTCCACCGCCAGCTGATGTCAGATGTGCCATATGGCGTACTCCTGTCGGGAGGCCTCGATTCTTCAATAATATCAGCGGTAGCAAAAAAGTTCGCCCCCAAAAGGATAGAGGCGGACGATAAGATCGACGCATGGTGGCCACAACTCCACTCCTTTGCCGTGGGACTTGAAGACTCACCTGACCTGGCAGCATCAAAGAGAGTGGCTGAACATATCGGCACTATCCACCATGCAATTACTTTCACTCTGAATGAGGGCCTTGATGCTGTCCGTGATGTTATTTACCATATCGAAACGTACGATGTTACTACAGTAAGAGCATCAACACCAATGTATCTTCTGGCGCGTGTAATAAAATCGATGGGTGTGAAGATGGTACTAACAGGAGAAGGAGCCGATGAGATTTTCGGGGGATACCTCTACTTTCATAAAGCACCCGATCCACGAGCCTTCCACGAAGAAACATTACGTAAAATCAGTAAATTACATCTTTACGATTGCCTGCGCGCAAACAAATCACTTGCTGCATGGGGAGTGGAAGGAAGAGTGCCCTATCTGGACAAGGAGTTCATCGATGTTGCCATGAGGCTCAATCCACTCGATAAAATGGCGTCTCAGGGGAGAATTGAAAAATGGGTGCTCCGTAAAGCCTTCGAAAATTATCTCCCCGATAGTGTCACCTGGCGTCAGAAGGAGCAGTTCTCTGACGGCGTCGGCTACAACTGGATAGACAGACTGCGGTCATTGGCAGCAAATGAGATATCGGATGAACAGCTCGCTAATGCAAAATACCGGTTCCCGATTAATCCTCCTCTCTCGAAGGAAGAGTATTATTACAGATCAATATTTGCAGAACATTTCCCCTCCGATGCGGCAGCAGCCTGCGTGCCATCTGTTCCTTCAGTTGCCTGCAGTACAGCTGAAGCTCTTGCATGGGACACGTCTTTCAATAATTTGATCGATCCGTCAGGCAGAGCTGTAAAGAATGTCCACAATGCATCATATTGATGATTGCTTAGAAGGGTTAAAAAAAAAATTTCTACCTTTAGGCTGAGGATTTCTAACTAACCTGTATCCGGCTTATGAAGAAAGATGAAATAGATTATTTTAGGATAATCCTTTATATTATCCTTTTTCTTCTCTTCGGGATTATAATTATTACCTGTAAAGATGAACCTCAGGAATATATCATGACAGTCAGCGGACCTGTCACACCCGGGGAAATGGGCCTTACGCTTCATCACGAACATGTTCTTGTCGATTTTATCGGAGCCGACAGCACAGGATATTTCCGGTGGGACCGGGAAGAGGTGATTCAAAAGGCCCTGCCGCACCTTTCTGCAATCAGGGGATTCGGAATCAATACCTTTATCGAATGTACACCGGCTTTCCTTGGAAGGGATCCATGGCTGCTTAAAGAGCTTTCCCGGAAGACGGGTATTACTTTTATAACAAACACAGGTTCTTACGGGGCAAGAAACAATCTTTTCATTCCCCGAAGTTTCTACAATATTGATGCAAACGAGCTTGCTGAAATATGGATAGACGAGTTTGAGAACGGCATTGAAGGGAGCGGTGTCAAACCCGGATTTATCAAGATAGCTGTCGAGCGTGCCGATACTTTATCGGCTGAACACAGAAAAATAATTACCGCTGCAGGAATCGCCCACCTCAGAACCGGATTGGTGATCGCCTCACACACAGGACCTGATAAACCAGCTCTCGAACAGATCCAAATTCTGAAACAACTTGGCGTTGATCCTTCGGCCTTTATTTGGGTCCATGCCCAGGGGGGAACGATGGAAACAATTCTGGAAGCCGCCCGGCAGGGTGTCTGGATATCGCTCGATAACATCCGTGACAGACCTTCGCTGGAGCCCGGTGCACCAAACAGTCTTCTCTGGTATGCTGAAAGGATACTCAAATTAAAAAAGCACGGCCTTCTGGGTAAAGTGCTGATCTCACACGACTCGGGATGGTATGATCCGGCACTGCCTGAAGGAGGAAATTTCAATGGCTTCACCGATATCTTTAACTATCTCATCCCGATCCTAAAGGAAAAAGGCATGAACGATTCCGAAATAGAACAGCTGCTGGCCAAAAACCCCGCCGAAGCCTATAAAATAAAAGTCCGCCACTTCTAATCTCACTGCTCACAACTCACTACTCACTACTCATTACTCACTACTCACTACTATTCACAAACTGTATAAAAATGAATCCACGACTTCCCGCCGTACTATGCACATCCCTGCTGGCTGCATCCTGCGCTAACCCTGAAAAAGAAGAAAAACTCCCGAACATTATTTATATCCTGGCTGATGACCTTGGTTACGGAGATCTCAGTTGCTATGGGCAACGCAGGTTCTCCACACCAAATATTGACAGGCTCGCACAGGAAGGAATGCTTTTCACACAGCATTATTCAGGATCGACAGTTTCAGCCCCATCCCGCTCTTCACTTATGACCGGGATGCATACCGGACGAACTCCGATAAGAGGTAACCGGGAATGGAAACCGGAAGGACAATGGCCCCTTCCGGAAGATGCAGTTACCATTGCCGAACTGCTTAAAACAAAAGGTTACGCAACCGGCGCTTTCGGTAAGTGGGGACTAGGATTCATCGATACGGAAGGGGATCCCAATAAACAGGGATTCGATGAGTTTTTCGGGTACAACTGTCAGAGACTGGCTCATAATTACTACCCGTATTATCTGTGGCATAACAATGAGAAGGTAATGCTGCCCGAAAACGAAGGAACACTGACGGGCATATACGCACCTGATATCATCCAGAAAGCTGCCCTCGAATTTATTGACGCTCACAGCGATCAGCCGTTCTTTCTCTACTATCCCAATGTTATTCCTCATGCCGAGCTGTTTGCAAAGGAGGAGAATATGGCTCTGTTCAGAGGGAAATTTGAACCGGAAAAAGAGTACAAGGGTGTTGATGACGGTCCCACATACAGACTCGGCCCATACGGATCCCAGCCTGAATCACATGCCGCCTTCGCCGCCATGATTAAACATCTCGATGACCACGTTGGTGAGATACTTGAAAAACTGGCGGGACTGGAACTCGAAGAAAATACCATCATTATCTTCACATCCGATAACGGACCACACCTCGAGGGAGGAGCCGATCCCGATTATTTTAATAGTAACGGCGGGTTCCGGGGATATAAGCGCGATCTGTATGAAGGTGGTATCAGGGTGCCAATGCTTGTAAAATGGCCCGGCCGGATTAAACCCGGGGCTGTAACCGGACATGTCTCGGCCTTCTGGGATGTAATGCCCACACTTGCCGAAATAACCGGCGCGGAAATACCCGATGATATTGACGGAATATCTTTTCTCCCGACACTGCTTGGAAAAAAACAGAAAACACATGAATACCTTTACTGGGAGTTCCATGAACAGGGAGGAAAAATGGCAACCCGCTTCGGCAACTGGAAAGCTGTTAAACTTGATGTCAATAAATCGCCACAGGGTGAAACGGAATTATACGACCTCTCTTCAGATTTCAGTGAGTCGGATAATATTGCATCCACAAGGCCTGATCTTGTTGAAAAGGCTGAAGAAATATTCCGAAAAGCTCATACACGCTCGGAAATTTTCCCGCTTGTTTTCGAAAAAGAAACAGAAACAGAACAACAATGAACAGTAGCAGGAAAAATTTTCTGAAAACATCGGTCGGCCTGCTTGCCCTGGGTGCTGTACATGCCGGTTGTGATAAACAGGTTCAGCATCCGAATATTGTTATTATATATGCCGACGACCTGGGTTACGGCGATATCAGCTCTTATGGCGCAACAAGCATAGTTACTCCCAATATTGACAGGGTCGCCATAGAGGGTTTGATGTTTACGAATGCTCATTGCACATCAGCAACGAGCACCCCTTCGCGCTACTCCCTTTTAACGGGTGAATACGCCTGGAGACGTCAGGGAACCGGCATTGCAAGAGGTAACGCCGCTGCAATAATCGAACCTGGAAGGAGCACAATAGCATCCGTTCTGAGGGATGCAGGATATACAACCGGTGTCGTTGGGAAATGGCACCTCGGTCTCGGTCCCGAAGGGGGAGCTGACTGGAACGGAGAGATAACTCACTCACCGCTCGACATCGGGTTCGACTACAGTTTTCTCATCCCTGCAACAGGCGACAGGGTCCCATGTGTATACGTTGAGAACAGGAGAGTGGTTGGACTCGATCCGGCCGATCCGATTAAAGTAAGCTTTACTGAACCGATCCTCACCGAACCGACCGGAAGGGACCACCCTGAACTGCTTAAAATGCATCCAAGTCACGGCCACGATATGACAATAGTTAACGGGATAAGCAGGATCGGATATATGAGTGGAGGGAAATCAGCCTTGTGGATAGATGAAGATATGGCTGATGTTATTACAGATAAGGCAGTTGAATTCATCGAAAAGAACAGAAATAACAGATTTTTCCTCTATTTTTCAACTCACGACATCCATGTGCCGAGAGTTCCGCACCCCCGCTTCGCAGGTAAAAGCGGGATGGGACCAAGGGGAGATGCAATCATCCAGTTCGACTGGTGCGTGGGTGAAATAGTTAAAGCTATTGAGGATCTTGATCTCTCCAAAAACACAATGCTCATCATCACAAGTGATAACGGACCGGTGGTTGACGACGGATACAAGGATGATGCGGTAGAAAAACTGGGGAATCATAAACCTGCAGGCCCCCTCAGGGGAGGAAAATACAGTGCCTTCGACGGCGGAACCAGGGTTGCCTTCATTGTAAGATGGCCCGGAAAAGTTAAACCCGGTGTCTCAGAAGCCCTCTTCAGCCAGATCGATCTGATGGCATCATTTGCTGCATTGACGGGACAGGAACTACCAGAGGAAAATAGCCCCGACAGCCATAATCATCTCGATGCACTGCTCGGTAAAGATAACACCGGCCGCGACTGGCTCATCGAACATGCTGCCAACGGGAGGCTTTCATTAATACGGGGCGACTGGAAATTCATAGAACCGGGGCCGGGACCGCGAATCAATGTCAACGTTAATATTGAGCTTGGTAATGATACTCTGCCTCAGCTTTACAATCTGAAAAACGACATCGGCGAAAAGGAGAACCTGGCACCGGCTAATCCGGATAAAGTGAACGAAATGAACGTTTTACTTGATAAGATAAGGCAAAACTAATGAAGAAGTCAAAACTCCTTATCGGAGCCGGGATTGCTGCAGCAATCCCCCTTGCGTTATCTTTAACAGGCTGCAGATCAGATATCAAAAGACCAAATGTTATCTTTATTCTTCTCGATGATTACGGCTATGCTGACCTTGGATGTTATGGAAGCACATTTTACGAAACTCCCAATATCGACAGGCTTGCAGAAGAGGGTATCCGCTTCACAGACGCTTATGCAGCCTGTCCCGTCTCTTCCCCGACAAGGGCAGCAATAATGACCGGCCGTTATCCGGTTAATACAGGTATTACCGACTGGATACCGGGAAGACAGGCGTCAAGAGGCGGTGCCCCGGAGGACAGGCTTGTTGCCCTTCCCTTTAAACAACACCTGGACCTTACTGAGGTCACAATTGCCGAAATACTTCAAAAAGAGGGGTATGCGACAATGATATCCGGCAAATGGCATCTGGGACGTGAACCGGAATTCTGGCCTGAAAACCAGGGATTTGACGTTAATAGCGGCGGTCATGCCCTGGGAGCCCCAACCCGCAACAACACAGCGAACGGCTATTTTTCACCTTATGGCAATCCACGGCTGGAAGATGGACCAGCTGGAGAATATCTTACTGACCGCCAGACAGATGAAGCCATAAGGTTTATTGAAAACAACAAGGATGGACCTTTCTTTGTTTACCTTTCTTATTATGCCGTCCATAATCCCATGCAGGCAAAGGAAGAACATATCAGTATGTTCACCGATAAGGCTGAAAGACTCGGGCTGACGGAAATCAAACCCTTTACACGCGAAAGACACTGGATAAGGGAAACAATGAGCGACAACTACAAGGAGAGAGTGGTACAGAGCAATCCCGTTTATGCCGCCATGATTTACAGCGTTGATGAGAATATTGGTAAGGTACTGGGCGTTCTGAGAAATCTTGAAATAGAAAAGAATACCCTTATTATCTTTACATCTGATAACGGAGGCCTCTCCACATCCGAAGGTTCTCCCACATGCAATTACCCCCTGAGGGCAGGAAAAGGATGGCTCTATGAAGGTGGTATTCGTGTACCTCTTATAATTAAAGCTCCTTTCATGAAAAAAACCATGGATGAAGTTGATGTTCCGGTTTCATCAATTGACTACCTTCCTACAATGCTTGAGATCGCCGGATCGGATTATGATCGTTCACACCTGGATGGGGTAAGCTTTGCGGGAGTGCTTAAGGGCGGCAGCCTGAAAGAGAGGCCCCTTTTCTGGCATTACCCGCACTATTCAAACCAGGGAGTGGAGCCGGGAAGCGCTGTAAGACTGGGCAGATACAAGCTGATAGACAACTTCCGGACAGAGAAGTTGGAGCTTTATGACCTTAGTAACGATATCTCGGAAACAACCGATATCTCCCAAAAGGAGTCGGACAAAACAAGAGAATTATATAATCTTCTGAACGAATGGAGAAAAAGTACCGGAGCTAAAATGATGGAAATCAATCCAAACTGGAACGGTGAAAATTAAATCCAGACTTATGTATGAAGTAATAATTAATGATAAGAGAATTGAAAGATAATAACACAGAGAGGCACGGAGAAAGGACACAGAGAAACACAGAGCAACACCGGAGCATAATCTGTTTTCCTCTGTGGTCCTCTGCGTCTTCTCTCTGTGTATCTCTGTGAAACAATAAAGCATTATGAAACATTTAAAATCCGCAATTTCACTGGGGATAGCCTCTGCGGCAGCTCTTGCCGGATGTTCCGAGAGGAGTTCTGACACAGGCAGGTCCCCCAATATTGTCCTGATCTTCGCCGATGATCTGGGCTATGGTGATCTCAGTTGTTTTGGGGCCACCAACTACAGCACACCAAACCTCGACAGACTCGCGGTGACAGGTATGCGGTTCACTAATTTCTATGTATCGCAGGCTGTCAGCAGTGCCTCAAGGGCTGGGCTTCTTACAGGTTGCTATTCAAACCGGGTTGGTATTTCCGGCGCACTGATGCCGTACGATAGTACCGGTATAAATCCGGAAGAAGAGTTAATTCCCGAGCTTCTCGAAAGAAAAGGCTACAGGAACGGCATTACCGGCAAATGGCATCTTGGGCACCACCTCCCTTTCCTGCCTTTACAAAACGGATTTCACGAATACCTCGGTCTGCCATACTCAAACGATATGTGGCCTGTTGACTTTGACGGACTGCCGGCAACCAAAGATAAAGCACCGGGCAAGCTCGTCTATCCTCAACTACCGCTTATTAGCGGAAATGAAAAGACCAGGGAGATAAAGGATCTTGATGACCAGGCTGAACTGACAACTCTCTATACCGAATTTGCTGTCGATTTTATTAACAGGAACAAAAAGAATCCCTTCTTCCTGTATGTTGCCCATTCAATGCCCCATGTCCCGCTTGCCGTATCCGATAAATTCAGGGGAAAGAGTAATCAGGGACTATATGGGGATGTTATTATGGAGATTGACTGGTCGGTAGGAGAGATTATGAAAGCACTGGAAATTAATGGCCTTACAGAAAACACACTGGTAATATTCACATCCGACAACGGCCCCTGGCTTAATTTCGGAAATCATGGCGGTTCAACCGGTGGCCTCCGCGAGGGAAAGGGATGCAGCTGGGAAGGAGGCCAGAGAGTCCCTTGCATAATGTCGTGGCCGGATAAGATACCTGCAGGCACTATCTGTAACAATATTGCCTCTACTATCGATATCCTTCCCACACTCTGTGCCATAACAGGCTCAGATCTGCCCGGGAAAAAGATTGACGGCGTGAACATTCTGTCACTCCTGGAAGGCGATTTCGACAGTAATCCCCGTGAGGTGTTTCATTATTTCTACAGGCGGAACAGCTATGAAAATATCAGAAAAGATAACTGGAAACTGGTACTGCCTCACACTTACAGATCCTATGAGGGTGTATTGCCGCGCAATGACGGATGGCCGGGAGGATACTCCCAGGGAAAGACAGATTATGAACTCTACGACCTCAGGCGTGACCCTGGAGAGAGATATGATGTGAAGGAGCTCTATCCCGATGTTGTCGAAGAGCTGATGACTCTCGCAGATGAAATGCGGCAGGACCTGGGAGATGAAAACATGAATATGCCTTCTGTTAATGGCCGCAAACCGGGATCTGTGAAAAGAGTTGTCCAATAACTCTATAATTCAAAAATTCAAAGATTCAGTAATTCAAAAATTCAGTGCAAAATGGTAGATCTTAAATCCGTGTTCGGAATCGGCGTGGCGTCACTCCTGGCAGTTCAGGCACATGCCCAGCAGGCGCAAAAGCGTCCTAACATCCTGTGGATATCAACCGAGGATATGAGTCCGCATCTGGGCTGTTACGGCGATAAAACAGCCAGAACGCCCAACCTCGACAAACTGGCAGCTCAGGGAATACGTTATACCAACGTTTTTACCACAGCGGCCATAAGCGCACCGTGCAGGGCGGGTATAATAACAGGTATGTACCAGACTTCTATAGGATGCATGCACATGCGCACAACTTCCTACAGAAGGTCGGTCGATAATCCCGTACCATTCACTGCAGTTCCTCCGCATTATGTAAAGGCCTTTACCGAATATATGAGAACCGCAGGATATTATTGCACAAATAATTCCAAGACCGATTACCAGTTTGCTCAGGATCCGGTGCCGGCAAGCATCTGGGATGAATGCAGCAGAAATGCCCACTATAAATACAGGCCTGATAAGAACCAGCCCTTCTTTGCTGTCTTTAATCATACCGGCACGCATGAGAGCCAGTGCTGGGACAT
This sequence comes from uncultured Rikenellaceae bacterium, assembly GCA_964633195.1. Taxonomy (GTDB): domain Bacteria; phylum Bacteroidota; class Bacteroidia; order Bacteroidales; family VadinHA17; genus LD21. The sequence continues at coordinate 14,949 of CAZWFL010000068.1, forward strand.
AACAAATGTTAAGACAGATCCCGCCTCGGTAACTGTGCCGCCATATTATCCTGACAACCAAATAACAAGACTCAATCTGGCAAAAATGTACGATAATATTGCCAGGCTCGATTCAGTGGTTGGAGTGCTACTGACAGAACTTGAGAGGGAGGGCGAGCTTGACAATACCATTATCTTTTTCTGGGGTGACCATGGTGACGGGCTTCCGAGAGCAAAAAGGTGGCTGTATGACTCAGGCCTGCTTATCCCACTGATAATAAAATACCCGGATAAAACAAAAGCAGGAACAGTTGATGACAGACTTATCAGCTCCATAGATTTCGGTCCCACAGTACTATCACTGGCAGGCATCACTGTTCCTGCACATATGCACGGAATACCTTTCCTCGGCGATCAGGCCGGTACTCCACGTGATGCAGTTTTTGGCGCACGCGACAGAGTAGATGAATCATACGACATGATCAGGTCTGTGCGAACTAAAGATTATCTCTATATACGTAACTTTTATCCCAACGAACCTTTCCCCATCTGGATTCCATACCTGAACAATATGCCCATCTTCAGGGAGATGCTCAGACTCGATGCCGAAAATAAGCTTACCGGTCCTCAAAAAAGCTGGATGGCTTATTCCCGCCCTCCCGAAGAGCTATATGACGTCAGGAAAGATCCTTACCAGATTAACAACCTGGTAAATGATCCCGCTCTGAAAAATGTGCTCGATGATTTACGCCGGCACCATGAACGGTGGACACTCGAAACAGGCGATATGGGTCACCTGAATGAACCCGAAATGGTTGAGCAGATGTGGCCTGGCAAGGTTAAGCCTGTTACCGATGTTCCCTATTTTATAGTCAACAGTCCCGACGACCGCGCTACAAAGAACTACCGGACGGGCGGTACATGGAGCTCCCCGATGACTCTGTCATTCTATTGCCCGACACACGGAGCCTCGATGGTCTATACCTTCGAGGAGAAAACCAATCCCCACTGGCTTCTCTACTCGGGACCGCTTAATCTCAAACCCGGCACATATAATATCCGTGTTAAGGCTGTCCGCTATGGTTATGCCGACAGCGGCGAACTGGCAGGCACGTTTGTAATAAAATAGGACTGTTCAGGACTCAGTGCAGGGGGCAGGGAGCTAAGGGCACAGTGCTCAGAGCTCAGGGCAAGAGAGTAATTCTTTTTGCCAACTGCTTTGTCAGCCGTAGCTTTCTTTGACCTTCGTAGTACCGATTTATCGGGACGAAGGAGGTAGCGAAGGCTGGCCAACTGCTACTGCC
>CAZWFL010000069.1:0-16096 GCA_964633195.1 uncultured Rikenellaceae bacterium
CGGTATTCAGGTTCCTCAGGAGAAATGAATTCTTTAACTGTCTGAACAGAGGAGGTGTTGAGGAAGCAGAGAAATATTTCAACAACAACTATAACTGCGAACCACAGGTGCTTATGTTCGGCGAGGCAGAGATGAATCAGCTCGGATACCGTTATCTTCAGGAAGGTAAGATTAAAGAGTCGATTCGCCTCTTCATCCTCAATGTTGTTTCATATCCCGATTCGTGGAATGTTTATGACAGCCTCGGAGAGGCATTGCTGGCAGACGGTAATAAAAGCCAGGCGGAAAAGAATTACAGGAAATCCCTTGAACTGAATCCTGAGAATGAGAATGCACTACAGGTACTGAAAAGCCTTGGTAAAGGACAATCTCCGGATGTCTTTCAGATCATTGCAGAGGTGGAGAGAATTGGCGAAATGGAGTTATGGCCCGGATTTGATGTCAGGGCTGTTCCTGTTATGGTTTTCGATAGTACGGATACCTGGCTGTTCTTTTCAGATGTAACTCCGGAAGGTTTTCTTCCTGTACCCGGAAAGGCCGGAGTGATGAGTTTTAAGGGTCAGCATGCCCAGGTAAGAGGTAATTCAATTGTAAGGCTGGGCGAAAAATGGATTGCTACATCGGCGCTCACAAGTCATGGCAAAAGAACGGGTGAAAAGTATACTGTCACCGATCTTGCAGGGATTATAGTTCATGAGCAGTTTCATGTCTTCCAGCGACTCCGGCACCCAACATGGCGTCAGAATGACGGAGTACTGTTGTTCTACCCCCGCGAGACGAATGAATCGGTATTGCTCAGAAAATTGGAAAAGGAGTCATTCAGAAGGGCTGTCACATCTGTTGCAAGGAACGATATGGCAGGTTGGGCGTTTACAGCACTGGAATACCGTAATAAGAGACTTGCCTTGATACCAGGGGTCTTTAGCGACTACGAAAAAGAACTTCAGAGAACTGAGGGCCTCTCTGATTATATAGAGCGGAGGGCAAGAAATCTCGATCCTCTGAATGCCTCAGATATTACTAATGGAATTGCACCGGCAGGTGTCAGGGACCTGGGGTATGTTGAGGGAAGATGGATCGCAATGATTCTCGACAAGCTTAATCCTGGCTGGAAAACTCTCCTTGAGGAAAATGACAGCCTCTACCTTGAAGATATCCTCTCGGGTAGACTTTCGGAAATGCAATCAAGTGCGGTGCAGTTTTCCATGAAAGAAATTGATAGTCTCAGAATGGCCTCCGACGATGCATTTAACCGCTGGCAATTAAAAAAAGCCGAAGAAATCTCAGATTACCTTGTTCAACCAGGGTTTAATCTCAGGATTGATGCGTCCGGATCTCCTTTCTCAATAAGGATTTTTGAGCCACTGGAAATTGAGATGACTGATGACGGCGGAGTATATCACAGATTAATATTCTCCGGAGCAAACCAGAGAGGCAGTATCAGGATAATGAATCATCCCTGTGTGACATACTTCAACAATAGCTTTCAGTTATCAACCATCTCCCTTACCGGATTAAGGAGGCGGCCGGTGATTGACCATAAAACAAAGAAGTGCACACTGAAATATGATGAGATAGACATTGCTCTTGATTTTTCAGAGGTTACAGAGTCGGATGAAAGCATTAGGCTGAGGTTATAACTACTATTGCCAGCTTCCAAGAATCGATGGATAGTGGAAGGTGATAAATGTGCTTTGGGGGTGGTTACCCCGGACAAAATAAAAGGTCAGGAAAACAGGTGACAACTATAATATGAAAAGCTTTTTCCCTGCATACTGCATTCTGCTTCTGGTAACATCACTCCTTATAACTCCCGAAGCGATGTGTGTCTCTCCGGATGAATCGGCGGGGAATCTGTTTCTTGCGGATTCAGGAAATCGTCTTACAAAAAATCCTTTTGGTGCTTCAGACGGTGGCATTGAAAATGGCCGTAATGACAACCTGTTCTATGCTCCCGTCCCCGGCCCGAAATATTCATTGCCCGGTGTGGATACTAAAGAAGAGCCAATAAAACCCGACCGGGTCTTCAATGCAATCATAATATCAGACCTGGCGATATTGATATTTGCCTGGATATTAATGTTTTGTTTTTTCCGAAGGGATTGTATTGGCACAACAGAGTAAGCAAATTCCGGATTACGCTCAAACATCCTCAGGATGAAACAGGATACCTGTCTGAACGGAAAACTGACAGACAATGATACTTAAAAGCAATTAAGATTGTACGATATTTACACATCTTACTGTCTAATAATTTGACATCACTTTAAATGCCGCTCTCTTTATATTCCTGAATTTGTGATATTTACAAGTTCGGCATATCATTTGTTTGATTATTGAAAAACTTTAACTGAGAAATGAAAATCATAATCCGGATAGCGATATTTTTCTTTTACATGACTCCTCATAATATTTCAGCTCAGACTAAAATATGGACACTTGAGGAGTGTATAGAATATGCTGTAGCAAACAATATCGGACTTCAGAGACAGATCCTTCAGACTGAATCGGCAGAAGTTAATCTTCTGAAGGCAAAGATGGATATCCTGCCTTCCCTTAACTTTGGCTCTGATGCCCGTGTAGGGTTCGGAAGGTCAATCGACCCGGTAACAAACCTGATAACGTTCAAGCAGAACTTAAGCAATTCATTCTCCCTGAGCTCAACTATTCAGCTTTTTAACGGTTTTGCCACCCTTAACACAATTTCCGCAAACAAGTTTATGGTAAAGGCCGGGCTGGAAACTGACAAAGTAGCAAGGAACAATCTGATTATTAATATTCTGGGAGCATATTACCAGGTGCTTTATGCCCGGGGGCTTGAGGATGCGGCAAAAATGCAACTGGATCTTTCGGAGAAACAACTTTTCAGAATTCAGAAGACAGTTGAAACCGGGAGAGAATCTGTCTCCAGACAGTATGAAATGGAAAGCAGGGTCTCCGAAGACAGGCTGTCGTTTACCATAGCAAGGAATTCCACCAGTCAGGCTGTCACAACTCTTAAGCAGATGCTCCAGCTGGAGCCCGGAACGGAGTTTGATATTCTGATGCCTGAACTGGAAAATACCCTTATTACCGACAGGAGCTTTGACCCTGACAGTGTGTATAACATAGCATCTGAGACTCTCCCGCGCCTGAAAGCGATCAATTACGAACTGATGGCAGCAAGAAGGCAGGTGTCAGCATCAAAAGGCTACCTTGCACCAAGACTTTCAGTTGGCGGAGCACTCTTTACGGGGTATTACAAAGTAATAAGTGAAGGAGTACCGGATCAGGATTCCTATTCAACACAATTAAAGAACAATAACAGCCAGTCGCTGTTTCTTTCGCTTAACGTGCCAATATTTAACAATTACACAGGTGGCAGAAACGTAAAACTGGCAAAAATAAGAAGGGACGATACCAGTCTGAGGCTTGAACTGGAAAAGAACAGCTTATATACTGAGATCGAAAATGCCTGTCTCGACTTTAACCGGGGGAAGGATGAATATACAGCCGCCGTTGCCAACCTTGAGTATAACAGAAAATCATTTGACGCTGTTGAAAAGAAATTTGAAGCCGGTCTTGTCGATGTAACAGATTATTCCGCAGCTATAACCACACTCTTCAGGGCTGAAACAGAAGCTTTACGTACAAGGCTTCAAATGCTGATAAGAAGACTTACAATAGAGTTCTATTCCACAGGTGAATATGAAGCAATAATAAATAACTAATCTTAATAAGAATTGAAATGGATACTCCCATTGACAGTATGGATAAGCCTATTCCAAAGAAAAAAGGCATTCAAAAGAAACATATAGGATATATCGGTATCGGTATAGCAATCATCGTGCTTTTTTACATGGCATTCTTTACCGACCGCACCTCAACATACAGGGTTGACAAAGAGAAACTTATCATTGAGACGATTACCGAAGGCCAGTTCAATGATTACATAACTGTTCCCGGAACGGTTGAACCCATCAGCATAATCTTTCTTGATGCACAGGAGGGCGGACGTGTTGAAGAGATCCTTATCGAAGAGGGTTCAATGGTTAAGAAAGGCGATATTATTTTAAGGCTGAGCAATCCGGATCTTTATCTCAATATCCTTGACAGTGAGGCCCAGCTTGCCGAAAAGGAAAATTTCCTGAGGAACACACAGGTAACTATGGAGCAGGAAAGGATTTCAATAAAAAGGGAGCTTATAAGCCTCAGGTATGATATTGAGAGAAAAGAGCGTATCTACATGCAAAATGAAGCTTTGATCAAAGATAACCTCATCTCCAGGGAAGAGTTCATCCGTTCCAGAGAGGACCTCGATATGTCCCGCAGTTCCCAGGAGCTTTTTATTGAAAGGCAAAAAGCCGATTCGCTGTTCCGTTCTGTACAGGTAGAAACGCTGAAAGCCAATCTTGAAAACATGCGTAAGAATCTTGCGCTTGTAAGGCAAAGAGTGGAGAACCTGAATGTTAAAGCAACTGTTGACGGACAGCTGGGTCTCCTCGTACCTGAAATCGGACAGTCAATATCGCGGGGAGCCAATATGGGACAGATAAATGTTCTGACCTCATACAAGGTTACCGCTCAGATAGACGAACACTATATTGACAGGGTAAGGACTCAGCTGACGGCAAAACTCGACAGGCAGGGCAGTGAATTTGACCTTGTTGTCAGGAGAGTCTATCCTGAAGTAAGAAATGGCACCTTTAAAATTGACATGATATTTCAGGGTAATATGCCCGAAAACATAAGAACAGGTCAGACCTATTATATCAGCCTGCAGCTGGGACAGCCAAAAGAAGCAATTCTGGTTCCGATAGGTGGATTCTTCCAGGAAACAGGAGGTCAGTGGATATTCGTACTCGATCCCACTGAATCTTTTGCCACTAAACGGAATATCTCCATTGGCAGAAAGAACCCCAGGTATTATGAAGTTCTCGAAGGTCTTCAGCCGGATGAAAAAGTAATAATATCAGGTTATGAAACTTTCGGTAAAAATGAGAAACTGATCCTGAGAAACAGTAAATAATCCTTAATAGTTAAAAACATGATCAAAACAAATGAACTGACAAAGGTCTTCAGGACCGAGGAGGTTGAGACCACCGCTCTCAACAAAGTTACCATGACCGTCAACGAAGGAGAATATGTTGCCGTAATGGGTCCTTCGGGATGCGGAAAATCGACTCTTCTCAATATTCTTGGCTTGCTCGATAATCCTACCTCCGGGAGCTACGTTTTTAACGGGACAGAGGTTGCAAACCTGAAAGAACGCGACAGAACAATTTTCCGGAAAGGAAACATAGGTTTCGTTTTTCAGAGTTTTAACCTGATAGATGAACTCACAGTCTATGAAAATGTTGAACTCCCCCTTATTTACCTCAAGATGAAATCCGGAGAAAGGAAAAAAAGCGTGGAAGATGTTCTGGCAAGAATGAAAATAGGACACCGGGCAAAACATTTTCCGCAGCAACTTTCAGGTGGTCAGCAGCAAAGAGTTGCCATCGCACGGGCTGTCGTGGCTAATCCCAGGCTTATCCTCGCCGATGAGCCAACAGGTAACCTTGACTCTAAAAACGGGATAGAGGTGATTAATCTTCTGCTCGAACTCAACAAGGAGGGGACAACAATCGTTATGGTTACACACTCCGAAAGAGATGCAGGGTATGCCCACAGAATAGTCAATCTGTTTGACGGCCAGGTTGTATCATGATAATGATGGTTGTCAAATACCATATTTTCTGATTTTGTTGTACAGTGTTTGCCGCGTAATTCCCAGTTTACGGGCAATAATGCTCATGTTATTACCATACCTCCGCATACTGTCGATAATCACTCGTTTTTCCATCTCATCCAGTGTCATTTCAGTATGTGGAAGAGTCCGGGCCGGTGCACTGAATACAAAATCGGAAGGTTTTAAAACTGGTGCGTCAGACAGGATAACTGCCTTTTCAACTGAATGCTGAAGCTCCCGGACATTTCCCGGCCAGTCGTGATTGGCCAGTTTCTCAAGAGCAGGAGTGCTGATCTTCATAGTCCCTTTGCCATATCTTTCACTGTTGGCCTTCAGAAAATGATTTGCCAGGATCGGAATATCATCCACCCTGTCGCGCAGGGGAGGAACTTCTATGACAATTGTATTAATCCTGTAGAGAAGGTCCTCGCGGAATTTCCCCTCGCCTACCATCTTAAAGAGGTTGTGATTCGTAGCACAGATTAAACGTATATCTACCGGTATTTCCTTATTCGAGCCCACCCTTACAACATATCTTCTTTGCAGGACACTCAGCAATTTTGATTGTGACTGCAGTGAGAGGTTGCCTATTTCATCAAGGAAAAGTGTCCCTTTCTGCGCCTGCTCGAATTTGCCTTCCCTGTCCTCCCTTGCATCCGTAAAGGCACCCCTGACATGTCCAAAAAGTTCAGATTCAAAAAGAGTTTCACTTATTGAACCCATATCAACACTGATCATAAGCTCCCCTGCCCTTTTTGAAAGATTATGAATCTCCCTGGCTACAAGTTCCTTTCCGGTGCCATTCTCGCCTGTTATCAGTACATTGGCGTCGGTTCCGGCTACTTTTCTTACGATGTTAATAACGTTGATCATTGTCGGCGATGCACCCAGTATTATCTTCTCCCTTCGCCTGTTGATCTCTTTTTTCAGAAAAAGATTATCCTTCCTCAGGTTTATTGCTTCCTGCTGCGACATTCTTAGTTTCCAGGCAGTATTCACGGAAGCTATCAGCTTGCTTTTATCCCAGGGTTTCAGGATAAAATCGACTGCACCTTCACGGATAGACCTGACAGCAATCTCAATATTCACATCAGTTGTAACCATAATTACACTGATACTCGGATCCGACTTGAATATCTCCTTCATCCAGAATAAACCTTCGTTACCCGAGTTTATGTCAGCACGAAAATTCATTTCAAGAAGAACAATGTCCACCTGCTCCCTTTCCAGGGTCTCACCGATCCGGCCGGGATCCGTGATGGCAATGATCTTTTCAACTTCATGATGAAGAATCTGTTTCAGAGCATTCTGATCACTTTTGCTCTTATCGGCTATCAGCAGTGTTCCTTTAATCATACAGAAAGTTATAAGCAGATCAAATTTAAATATTTTTGTCAAATAATTAGACACTGGTTTTAATTGAGCGAAATTCTCCCTGCAGACCGGCAAAATATTACTGAACCGGCTGCAACATTTTAAAACTTCAGACGTCTTTGTAACAAATTGGCTTGATATGACAGTAAAATTATATCCAAACGAGGTTGTCCTGAAAGCAGGTGATACAAACCAGGTTATCGATAATTTGAAGGTCGACGGGAAGCTGATCGTAACAAACCAGCGGATTTATTTCAAGACTCTTAAAGAGGAACTGGACAGGTTCAATCTCGAGATCCTGTTCGATAATATCCTTGAAGTCATTTTCTTCGGTAATGGATTATTCGCGGCAAAAGGGCTGAATGTTGTTACAAGAGACGGCAAAAACTTCATCTTTCCCCTCAGGAAAAGGGATGAGATAGGCCAACTGATCAACAAAATGTATTAACCATAGTAGAGACGCCCAATTTGGGCGTCTCTACTGTCATTCGTACTTCAGCGACCGGGCAGGATTTACCATGGCTGCTTTCATTACACGGTAACTGATAGTTATAAGTGCTATTCCAAGTGCAATTGCAAGTCCGGCGACAAATGTAAATATACCCAGGTCTATCCTGTAGAAGAAATTCTCGAGCCATTTGCTGCCGATATAAAACACAAGGGGCCATGCAACAAGGGCAGCGATTGAAACAAGAATAAAGACTTCTTTTGAAATTACAATATATATTTCTGCAACGGAAGATCCCATTGCTTTCCTGATACCTATCTCCCTGGTTCTCTGTTCTACAGTAAACGAAGTAAGACCAAAAAGACCGAGAGCAGCAATGAATATGGCCAGTATTGAAAAGATCACTGCCAGCCGGGCATTCTGCTTTTCCTGCCTGTACATCTGCTCAAAATCCTCATCCATAAAGTAATACTGCAGGGGATCATTGGAGGTAAATTCCCTCCATCTGTTTTCTATTTCACTTATTGTTGCCTGATAATTGGTTGCTGATAATCTGACAGTCATATAACCCCAAAGGAAATTGTCGGTCTTGAAACAAAATACATAAGGATTGATCGGATTGCGGAGTGATTCAAAATTGAAGTCTTTTACCACACCAATAACCTGAAGATACCCGATACTACCATCCCCCCGGGGTTGCATGAACCTTGTTTTCTCAATATCGTTTATTTCAAAATCCCTGGCAGCAGCCTCATTAATGATACATGCTTCCATATCAGTAGAAAAAGCCTCGCTGAATGATCTTCCTTTAGCAAGGGTCATCCTGTACGTGTCAATGTAGTCATAATCAATCCAGTTAGTGGTCATCAGGACCGTTTCATCTTTCCTGCCCTCTATCAGGTAGCCGTTGTTGTTATTATTGCGCCCGGGCACAGCGGTCGAACTTGCAATATTGATAACACCGGGGACCTCCTTTACAGAATCCTTGAAGGCTTTCACTCTTGGTCCCAAAGCATCCGCTCTTTCAAGTACTATTAATTGTTCCCTGTCAAATCCTGTATCTTTGTTTAGCATATAGTTAATCTGACGGTACATAATCATAGTTCCTGCAATCAACAGGATTGATACCGCGAACTGAAAAACCACCAGTATTCTTCTCAGCCGGCCTTTCTGCATGTTGGTTTTAATTTCACCTTTTAAGACCTCATAGGGTGAGAAAGATGAAAGGAAGAATGCCGGATAGCTTCCTGCAAGTGATCCGACAAATATTGAGAAGAGCAATAAAACAGGTATGATATACCAGCTGGAAAAAAGCTCGAGGGTTAACCTGGCATTCAGAAGGTTATTAAAATACGGGAGAGTTATTTTTATCAAAATGAGTGCAATTACGAGGGAAATAATTGACAGGATAAAAGATTCCGAGAGGAACTGTGTTATGAGCATCCCCCTTGTTGAACCCCCGATCTTTTTTATACCGACCTCTTTTGCTCGTCTGGCTGACTGGGCAGTACTGAGGTTCATGAAATTAATTGCAGCTATAAGGACAATCAGTATGGAAATACTTCCGAAAATATAAAGGTACTTCGGATCGCTTGGCTCTCTGAACATCTGCTGAACTGAAGGATCGAGGTGTATATCCTTAAGGTTCTGGCAATAAAAGCCATACCTGTTTCCCTGGGCTTCGAATTCGCTCACCGAAATTCCCATAAACTTCTGCACCTCTGGCCCGACATACCTCTCGAGCATTTCAGGTATTTTCTCATCAACTGTAATGTAGCTCGAATTTGGCTTAAGCAACAGGTAAGTTGCGAAACTGTTGCTCAGCCAGATCGGATCATTTGCCCTCGGATTGGTCATGAACGAGAGGATGATGTTAGCTTCAAAATGTGAATTGGCAGGAATATCAGCCATGATACCCGATATTGTATGCCCGGCCGTATCAGAACCGATCTTCAGAACTTTGTCAATCGGATCTTCGTTCCCGAATATTCTTTGCGCTGTCGATTCAGAAAGTACAATCCTTCCGGGGGCATTCAGCAGACTGGAGGGATCACCTTTTATCACCGGTATTGAGAAGAAATTAAAGAAGGAAGAGTCTGCCTCAATGAGGTGATCTTCAGTAAACGTCAGGTCTTCATACTTAACTATTGTTGGGCCCCTGCCAGTCATCCTCAGAAAATCCTCAACCTCAGGGAACTCTCTCAGCATCGTCGGACCCATAGTAGCTGAAGTAAAGGCACCAATAATTTCCTGTCCCCCTATCTTGCCATTAAGTATTAACCTGAATATCCTGTCTTTCTTATCATTATACCTGTCGTAGCTTGCTTCGTGGATTACAAAAAGTGCAATCAGAAGACTGCAGGCGATACCTATAGAAAGCCCTGCAATGTTAATAATCAAATATGCCCGCTGTCTTTTGAAAGATCTTAAACTGTACCTGATAAGATTATTTAACATGTCAGCATTTATTGGTTCTGATTATAAATTTACTATTTTTTTTTGTGGAATTATTATTCTGCTTTAAGAGCCTCAGCCGGATTTACACCTGAGGCTTTATACGCATGGAAACTGACTGTGAACAATGCCACAGCAAGTGATCCGAGTGCGATCAACATAAATACTGCCGGATTCAGGTCAATCCTGAAAGCAAACTGGTCAAGAAGCTTTTCGACCAGGAAATAACCGGCAGGAAATGAAAGGATGATTGCAATAGCTACAAGTGAAAGAAACTCCTTTGTCATGGTGAAAACAATTGATGCTGTTTCTGCACCCATTACTTTTCTTATACCCACTTCGTTTGTCCGTCTTTCCGCAGAATATGAAGACAATCCGTATAATCCCAGGCATGCGATAATGAGAGTAAGCACGGTAAATGAGCCGAGCAGTCTTGTAAGCCTGATCTCCTGCCTGAACAGATTCTCATAATCCTGTTCGACAAAACTATAATCCAGGGGATACTCCGGGATCAACTTACTCCAGGTGTTTTCGATTACCTTCAGCGATTCGTCAGTTTTTCCGGGGGCAAGCTTAATCAGTATTGCATTCAAAAAACTGGTACCGGTCAGGGCAAAAGCTATCGGTTCAATAGGTTCATCAGCGCCTTTGAAGTGGAAATTTTTCAGCACCCCGACTATGGTGCCGCTGATGCCCATAAACCTGAAATTCTTCCCAACCGGGTCTCCCACATCCATTATCCTGGCAACTTCTTCATTAACAAGAAAGTTACCAGTGGTATCCCTGGCAAGATCTCCCTGGAAATCCCTGGAAAAACTCCTGCCCGAAACAAGCTCCATACGCATCGTTTCCAGGTAATCATAGTCAATTCCGTTAGTCCCTATAAGAACTCTTTTCTCAGGATCTTTACCGTCCCATGAAGCACCACCGGAATTTGAGCCGATCATCACCGGGTTCCTGGTTGAGGCAGTAACTCCCTCTATTAGTGAATGCTGAAGCAATTCATTCTTAAGCAGATAATACCGGTCCTTCATATTTTCAGCCATCTGAATGCATATCAGGTTCTCCTTATCGAAACCCAGGTTCTTTCTCTGAAGGAATTTTAGCTGAATGTACAGAAAAACAGTCGTAACCGTGATCAATATTGAGAGTGTGAACTGAATGACAACCAGAATCTGTCTCAAACGCCCACTACCTCTTCCCTGAACACCCTCTCCTTTCAGTACGGCAACAGGTTTGAATGAAGAAAGATAAAGTGCCGGGTATATTCCTGCGAATATTCCGGTAAGAAGTACGGCCGAAACAAAACTAAGAATGAATTTCAGTTGGAAAAGATCCGAAATAACAAACCTTTTGCCAGAAATACTATTGAAAAGACCAAGCGACAATCCTACAAGTACCAGAGAAAGTATCGATGCAAAAACCACCAGCAGCAGGGATTCAGACATAAACCTTACAATCATCGATTTCCTGTCAGCACCGGCAACCTTCCGTATCCCTACCTCTTTCGCCCGGGTTGAAGCTCTTGCAGTGGAAAGGTTAATAAAATTGATAGATGCTATCAGAATAAGGAGAACAGCGATAGTTGTAAAAATTATTATTGCCACAACCGGACCATTGTTTTGCTCAAACCCGAATTGTGCGTGCAAATGAATATCGAGTAAAGGAAACAGAAGATATTTTGTTGTTGTTTGTGGCAAATACTCGAGAACCACATCGGTAAGTTTTGTGTTAACTGCAGCAATATCCGAACCCCTCTCCAGTTGTACAAATGTCTGGATTGAATTGGTGCCCCACGAATTATTCATCATACCAATCTCCTCCAGGAAAGAATATGGCAATACTGCTTCAAAAGTGAACATGGAATTCCGGGGAAGATCTTTCATAACACCCGATACCATGAAATTGTATTTGTTCTCAATTGTCAGCGACTGGCCGAGAGGATTACTGTCTCCAAAATATTTTTTCGCGAGTTTTTCCGAAAGAACTATGGAATGAGGTGACTCAAGCAGAGTGGAGGGATCACCAAGCAGCAAAGGCAATGTTAATATTTGGAAAAGTCCCGAATCAGCACTTATAACAGCCGACTCAAAAAAAACCTTGTCATCGAGCCGGAATAACAAGCGGGGAAGCCTGTTTATCCTGGTCTGATCCACAATCTCAGGAATTCTCTCCTTCCAGACAGGCCCGCTGGGGTGGGGTGTTACAGTTACATGATACCTCTCGCCTGAATAAAACTGGTCCTCTTCGACACGATAGATATGTTCGGCATTGAGGTTGAACTTTTCGTAACTGAACTCCTCCTGTATCCAGAGGAGTATAAGCAGTGCAGCGGCCAGTCCTGTTGCCAGTCCCGATACATTTATTATTGTAAAACCTTTATTCCTTGAAATATTCCGAATGGCCAGACGGAAAGAATTTTTGTTCATGGTCAGATAATTATAACTTTCTAAGGACGAATTTTTATCTGTTCTGTTGCATTCCGGAAAAAATTATGTCTTTTATCAGACGGAGCCATTACAAAAGGAACCTCCCCGCCTGAGTGTGTTAATGTACCGTTAATGTGTAAATAAAACTGTGACAGAGGGAGAATATTTTCTAATTTTGATAACCCGATTAACCTCAAAAGAATAATATGATAAAGAATCTGCTTAAAACAGCAATCAGGCATATACGTAAGTATGTTGGCTATAGTATCTTAAATATAGCAGGACTGGCATTGGGGATCTCCAGTGCGTTGTTTCTGATAATTTATGTATCTGATGAAATAAGTTATGACCGATATCATGAGAATGCTGACAGGATTTACCGGATCTCCTCAAAAATAACTGAGCCGGATGACCAGTTCACATGGATTGTTGCCCAGATCCCGATGGGACCTCAGGTGGTTCAGGATTATCCTGAGGTAGAGTCTTTTGTGCGTTTTATCAACATGCCCAGAGCACTCTATAAATTTGAAGATAAAGAGTATGTGGAGGAAAACTTTTTCTATGTCGATTCAACCATGTTTGACATTTTTACATACAGGGTGATACGGGGTGAGGTGAAGTCGGCTATAAGAGACCCGAGGAAAATTGTTCTTACAGAAACGGCTGCTGCAAGATATTTTGGCGATGCCGATCCAATAGGCAAAACGCTTTCCGAAGGGGAGAACACATATGAAGTAACCGGAGTAATTGAAGATGTACCGTCAAACTCCCATTTCCGCTTTGATGCTGTTTCGGCAAGGAATAATCTTCCAAAGCAGATCGGGAACTGGGGCAATTTCGGTGTTTTTACATATCTCCTTTTACCTCGCAACCTGGATGTAAAGGCATTTGAAACCAAAATCCAGGGTATGTATGACGCTCATATGAAGACGATCTTCGAACCCCTTAATATTAAGATTGAATATATTCTGGAACCAATTACAAGAATCCACCTTTATTCAACCAATCCAGGAGAACCAGAGCCAACAGGCAGTATTACCTACGTGATTATTTTTGGAATTGTTGCACTGTTTCTTGTCCTGATAGCGGCAATGAATTATATGAACCTTGCAACTGCCCGTTCAGCAAGCCGTGCCAGAGAAGTAAGCTTACGGAAAGTCGTCGGATCACGCCGTGGCCCGCTTATTGCCCAGTTCCTGTCAGAGTCTGTTATCCTGACAGTTATATCACTTATAATCAGCATATTACTGGTATCTGCACTTCTTCCAAAGTTCAATCTGCTTGCCGGAAAATCGTTCAACCTTGCAATACTTTACAGTCCTGTTGTAATATTATCTATAACCGGCGTTATCCTGGTTGTAGGGATAGCGGGTGGCAGTTATCCGGCTTTCCATCTCTCAAGATTCAGCCCTGTTACAGTTCTTAAAGGTGAAATCACACAGGGTTCTGCCGGCACTCTTTTCCGGAAGATACTGGTTGTGATCCAGTTTACTATATCTATTGTAATGATTATTTGTACTATGGTTGTTTTCCGTCAGCTGAATTACCTTAAGAAAATGGATCAGGGATTTAACCAGGAAAACGTTCTTACACTTCAGCTTAACCAGGGCATGGTCAGAAAATATCCGGTCCTGAAACTTGCTCTTATGGAAAACAATGATATAAATTATGTTACATCAACAAACACTCCGCTGGGGGAAGGTTCAGGCAAAGTGATCTTCAATATGGAAACAGACCAGGGAATGGTTCAGAGGGGAATAAACTTCGCCGTTGTGGATCATGATTTTGTTGATGCGCTCGGCATACAAATAGTCAATGGTCGTGATTTTCAGAAGGATATGCCATCAGATACACTCACTGCCGTTGTTGTGAATGAAACTCTGGCCAACAGGCTCGGATGGACCGAGGCCATTGGAAAAAGAGTCGAGCTCGGAGACGGGAGCGCCATTAATGCAAGAGTTATCGGAGTGATGAAAGATTATCATCAGACAGGCATGTATAATGAGATTGAATCACTCATGCTTGTCTACCGCGAAAGAAACAATATAATTTATGTGAAGCTTAGCGGGAATAATACGGAACAAACGATCAGCTTCATCGAAAACAAATGGAGGGAAGTATTTCCTGACCAGCCTTTTACATATACTTTCCTGTCTGAGAGATTTAACAGACAGTTTGAGGCTGATGAAAAACGAGGGCTCATTTTTACTCTGTTCACAGTTCTCGCGATACTAATTGCCTGTTTGGGATTATTCGGACTCTCATCTTATATGGTTGAACAGCGAACTAAAGAGGTTGGCATACGTAAAGTCTTTGGCGCCAGCGAAGGTGTGATTATCAGGCTTATATCACGAAATTTCCTCATATTGGTTACTATAGCAATAGCAATTGCGGTTCCTCTTGCATATTATTTTATGAGCAACTGGCTTGAGAATTACGTATACCGTACAAAGGTAGGATGGCCACTTCTTATTATGGCTTCATTGATGTCCATTGTAATAACGTTTGTGACGATAAGCTTCAAAGCTTATCAGGCAGCAGTTATGAATCCTGCCATGTCATTGAAGACAGAATAATTATCTCAGGCATGTGCCTGTTATATACTCCATTCAGATAATCCATTCTGAAATCAATGAGTGCAGCATATATGATTTTTAAATGTCTTTGGTTTGATTTCAACCACTTGAACCAATAAAATCAATGATGTTAAAGAACTTTTTTATCAACGCGGCCCGCAATTTCAGAAAGCGTGGCGGTTATATTATACTTAATACAGGTGGCCTCACCATAGGTCTTACCAGTTTCCTGTTCATTACTTTATATGTGAGTCATGAACTTAGTTTTGACAGATTTCACAGTAATTATGAAAACACTTACAGAATAAAGATTACAGGACAATTTGCCGGAGGTACTCTTGATCAGGCTGTAACGGCAGCTCCCATGGCACATGCAATCATCAATGATTATCCGGAGGTGCTTCAGGCAGTGAGAATCAGGGACCTGGGTGACTGGCTGATCCGTTTCGGAGATATAAAATTCAACGAAACAGGGGTTTTATTTGCCGATTCTGCTTTTTTTAAAGTCTTTGATTTCAGGCTTTTAAGAGGTGACCCCCAATCAGCTCTCGTCCGCCCCAGATCTATGATCCTGTCAGAAGAATTTGCACAAAAGTATTTTGGAAATCAGGATCCGATTGGCCAGAGACTGAACGTTGAATCAGATACGGTATTCTATACCGTGACAGGAGTAATACAGAACATTCCGGAAAATTCACACCTCCGGTTCGATATGCTGGCCTCAATGAGCACCTATCCCGGAATGGCCAATGATCAGGCATGGATCAGCCATAGTTTTCATACCTATATAGTCGTTCAGGATGGTACTGACCGGAATGTGCTGCAGGAAAAGTTCCAGGAGATGGTGATAAAATATGTGGGACCTCAACTGAAAGAGGTAATAGGACAGACAATCGAGGATTTCAGGAAAGCCGGCAATGATTTTAAATACGTTCTGGAACCGATTAAGGATATTCATTTAAAGGGAGCAACCCAGTACAACCTTGAACCTCCCGGTTCATTGACAACCGTATATATTTTCGGTGCCATTGCGGTACTCATACTCGTTATTGCCATAATTAACTATGTAAACCTGGCAACCGCCAAATCAGCCTCAAGGGCAAAA
>CAZWFL010000070.1:0-15870 GCA_964633195.1 uncultured Rikenellaceae bacterium
ACATCAATCTCTGACGACGGCTCATGGGTCGGCTGGAACGTTTCTCTTGTGGATGGAGATGACACTCTTTACATAAAAAATGCCGGTAGCGGCAAATTATACAAATACCCGCTCTCAACCGGGTTGTCATTCTCTTCCGATTCAAAATGGGTCGCCTGCCGTATTGGCTACAGCGAGAAGGAAACCGAGAAGATGAGAGAACAGAAAAAACCGGTAAGGTTTAAAACCAGGCTGCTTGAACTTGCCTCCGGTAAAGAGAGGATATTCGAAAATACCGAATCATTCAATTTTACAAGAAATGCAGGACACCTGGTAATGAGCGGATATGCCTCCGAGAACAGCAAGACAAAGGATATTTTTCTTTATAATCTCAATTCGGGCACTCTGAAGAATATTGCCAATATTAGCGAGTATTCGGTCAATAAGCCCGGCAACCGGCTTGTGTATGCCCTCAGTGCCGAGGATAAGAAAGGAAATGGCGTTGAGCTTATGAACCTCGATAATTACAACATAGCCTTTCTCGATAACGACACCGCTGTTTACCGTAACATAGTTTGGGAGAGGGAGGGTGATGCCCTCGCCTTTCTGAAAGCATATACCGATACCGGCTATGTTGAGGAAAACCATGTTATTTTTACGGTCAGGAAAGTCACCACAAAACCCGAGATCAGGAAGTGGGAACCGGGAAAGGATGACTCGTTCCCTGAGGCTATGAGGATCCATGAGAATTTCAAACCTGTTATCTCAAGTGATTTTAAAACAATATTCTTCGGGGCCTTCGACTGGACAGTAAAAGAGAAGAAGGATAAAAAGAATGGTGAGGAGGAGAAACTGCCCGGGGTTGATATCTGGCACTGGAAGGATGATCCTGTTCAGCCAAGGCAGAAGGTACAGTATAACACCGATAAGGATTTTTCTTACCTTTTTGCATGGAATATCGATGCCGGCAGGGTGACAAGAATAACCGATGAAAATATGAGAAGGGCAATCCCGACCTCTGATGGCCGCTATGCCCTTGCAACCGACGACACTCCCTATAAACCGGCTTTCAGGCAAACCCACTACGATCATTATTCTGTCAATACTTTAACAGGAGAGAAAAAACTGATATTGAGTAATTTCACCAATCTGTACGGGACATCACCAGCCGGAAAATATGCACTTTATTTCAAGGACAAAAACTGGTGGGTTTATGATTTACAGGGAGACAAACATACAAATCTGACAGAGGGAATAGAATCGATATTCTGGGACACCCGCGATGACAGCCCTAACGATATCAAACCTCCCTTTGGCAACGGAGGATGGTATAAGGATGATAAAGCGATCCTGATATACGATGAGTATGATGTCTGGAAGGTGTTTCCCGAAGGAGGAAAACCAGTGCGTCTCACGACTGGTAAAGAGGACGGGATCAGATTAAGAGTCACACGTCTGAGTTTTGAATATCCCTGGCTTGATCCTGCTGAAGACCTTTATTTTTCGGCTTTCGGCGATATTGACAAGAAAATGGGATACTACCGCCTGACCGTAAAGAATAAATTCGAAAAGCTTATCTATGAAGACAAAGCCATTACTTCACTGAGAAAGGCTGAGAAGTCCGCCTGGTTCATCTTCAACTCCGAGACCTATGAAGATTCTCCGGATCTGTTCAGGGTTCCTGCATCATTTGCAGGTGCTGTTCAGATGTCGGAGACCAATCCCCAGCAGAATGAATTCGCGTGGGGCAGGAGCGAGGTTGTTCATTTCACAAACAAGGACGGGAAACCGTTGCAAGGGGCACTTTTTTATCCGGCAGGTTATGAACCGGGAAAGAAATATCCGATGATCGTCTATATCTATGAGATCAGGTCGAATGTCGTTAATCGTTACGTAACTCCTTCTCCAAGAAGTCCTTACAATACAACCAATTACACGAGTCAGGGCTATTTTGTTTTCCAGCCTGACATTGTCTATAAGACCAATCAGCCCGGCGAGTCAGCGGCTGAATGTGTTATCCCTGCCGTTGAAGAGGTACTTAAAACGGGTATGATCGATGAGAAGAAGATCGGTATTATGGGACATAGCTGGGGTGCTTACCAGACAAGCTTTATTATCACGCAGACAGATCTGTTTTCGGCAGCAGTTGCAGGTGCTCCCCTTATCAACATGATAAGCATGTACAATGAGATCTACTGGAACACGGGATCTCCCAACCAGAACATCTTTGAGATATCCCAGGGACGCCTTCGTGAGCCATGGTGGGAGATAATGGATGACTATATGAGGAACTCGCCAATGTTCCAGGCACGTAATATCATCACACCTCTGCTGGTTGCCTTTGGCAATGTAGACGGAGCTGTCGACTGGCACCAGGGAATAGAGATGTACACCACGATGCGACGGATGGAGAAGCCATATATAATGCTTGTCTATGATGCTGAAAATCATTCTCTATCGAAGAAAGAAAACCAGCTCGATTATACAAAAAAGGTGAATGAATTCTTCAATCATCATCTGCTGGGAACAGAACCGGAAGAATGGATTACACTGGGGAAGAAGTACCTCGACAAAAAGATAGAGGAAGAGAAGGCTGCTGCAAAGAAATGACACGACCTGCTTTGCGGGGAGGTTCATTTTTTTACAAAACGCCGGGTGATGATCTCACCGTGAGCGAAGCTTATTCTAACTAGGTACATGCCGGAGCCCAGATCCGACAGATTAACCATAGTGCTATAACCGGCAAACCCTGTTGCTACTTTAACAGGGATGCCGGAGATATTGTAGACCGTTGCATTAACTATAATCGTGTCTGATTCTATCCGGAGGTATTCACCAGCCGGATTGGGAAAAATCCTGCAGATTGCATGGTATCCTCTCAGGAAAGCAGCTCCCCTGCCCACCATGTTGGAATCGAGCCAGGTGAGGCGCCTTGAGATCCAGCTTTTGAATTTCTCTATTTCTCCTTCGAACGTGTCGGGTTGTATTCCGTATTCGGGAGTGCCTGCATTTATACCTAATATCTCCCATTTCTCATAGTGACGTAGCTGTGCTTCTGACAACAGGGCAGCAACGGAATCGATGATATGATTGATATGCCTCTCGCTCAGCACACCTTTACGCAGCAAATAGTACTTGTCGTGGATCATATCCACAAACCATGGGTCCTGCATCAAGCGTACCTCCCACGAAGGGGGTACCGGCCACGCGTAGCATTCGTTGATTTTATATGCCCAGCCTGAACCGTCTGTCTGGTTAAAATGGATGCAATTCTCCCTTATATCCTTCCATGCCCAGTCAAAATCCCACACCGGACCGGAATGGATCAGCCCGTCCCTGCTGTCCCTGTCTTTGTAGTAGAACCTGCTCTTTTTATATGCATCGACATTACGGGTTAGTTCACCGATGAGAAAATAATTTATGAAGGAACTGACATCAAGCCATGCCCGGTAACCTGTCCGGGAATCGGCAAACTCCTTACTGTAGAGCACTGTCTCGAATGAATTGACAAAATCCTTAAGGTAGCTCTTCTGCTGTGGCGTCAGTACTTCGGGCTTGGGATCGTAGTAAACAAACCGGACCTCAGCTCCCGGCTTGTTAACAGGCGAGTAATTGCTAATCCAGCTGTCGTTGGCGGTGTAATAATCGTTCTTGAATATATATCCTCCTGTGAGCCTGTCTCCTGAATTTTCATCAGGATCAAGTGATGCAATATCAACACGGTTTCTGTCCTGTTTTATCTTTTCCCCGAGCAGATAAATTCCCTGGTATTCACCATTAAGTATAACCTCGCAATAGATGGTACGGGGTGCATAATGACCCATCTGCCGGAAAAGCTCAAATGCCAGGAAATTCCTGAGAAAAGGTTTATCATTATAGTTAGCCAGCAATACCCAATCATTCTCATCAGGCATTCCCAGCAATGGGACATTCAAGTTATTGCCTGCTTCATCGCGTGTCTCGAATCCATAAGGTTTTTGTGGCAGCGAGGCTGAATAGTGTCCCCTGATCTCTATACCAACCTTTCCGTCATATACATTCGCCTCATTCGTGACATAGTTAACACCTGCCTCCTCATTGTGAATTATCTTCATGGCGGCGGTTATTTTCGGTTCATTCCTGATGGTCTGCCCATACGTGTCAATAATCACTATCGGGAGGTTGGATGATATAA
The DNA here is from genome assembly GCA_964633195.1 of uncultured Rikenellaceae bacterium. Classification (GTDB taxonomy): domain Bacteria; phylum Bacteroidota; class Bacteroidia; order Bacteroidales; family VadinHA17; genus LD21. Next base: position 4,154 of record CAZWFL010000070.1, read on the forward strand.
ATCCCTGAGGACCAGGTTCCTGTGGCGTTATCCGTACAGGACAGACCAGAAGGATCACTAAAAATAAAACCCTGATATCAATTACACCGGATAACTTCATTTTTCGGTTATAATATCAGGTGGAGGAGGTATTCCGGCAGGTTCTCTTGTCAGAGTTATATTTGCCCCGGTTGATTCATTAAAGAAGCCACAGTTCTTAAGGAAGAACTTCCCGTTTTCAACGCCTCCAGCATAGTCCATTCTTGCCTCTTTACGGGCAGTGGCATCAAAAGTAAACCTTGCATTTACGAGTTCGAACCACTTACCTGACCTGTCCCTTATCCACTGGTTTGAGTAATAACCCATGCGGGTGAATGGTCCTGTTTCAGTACGAAAATTCTCCAGGAAGGAATAAAGATTTTTCAGGTGACCTGTTGTTTTTGGCCTCCGGAAACTTGCTATCAGCTCCCATTCACCTCTCTCCGGTGCAAAAAAATAAGCTGTGTAATCGACGGAGTTATTTTCTGAAGGTTCTCCTTTAAGAAGAAACCCATAGGTTGTTCCTGCTTTCCAGAAATATCTCCGGAAACTCTGACCTCCGGATCCCTCATTGCCAAATTCTCCTGTAACAACATCATTACCCTTATCAAGCAGAATGATTTTATAATCGTCGGGTATCTCACCCGGATTATCTGTTTTATACGGGCTCCAGACAGAAAAGAGGATCCTTCTCTCGGTCTCTGAGTTAACCTGTATACCGAAATAGCCATCGGAGAATCCGTTCGCCATGAAATATGATCCGATCACATCATTGCCTTCGGGTACTGTAATTTCATTGTAGAACCATAAGATCTCCCCGGCCTGGTCAGGAATATCATACCTGAGATGGACCGACGGCCCGCGGCGGCCAAAATGAAAATCATCCCTGACGTAATAAACTTTACCTTCTGCAGCTTCACCTTCTATGATAACATCAGTTATCTCGGCAAATGAATCACCTGTTCTGCTTATCCCCTGTAATTCAATCCATTGATAACCGGGTGTTTTTATAACGAATTTTCCAATCCGCAATGTATCAAACTCATTATTTGACAAATGTTTTATCACTTCTTCAGTACCGAACTTACACTTAATTGCTGATGTTCCTGAAATTGTCCTTGATCTTATTGATATATCTATCTCTCCGGCCCTTTCGGTTTTGAAATATGTACGGATGCGGGTGGATGAATCATTCCAGTTGGTAATTCCCGAACTTCTTATAATGGACCTGTTGAGAGAAAGATCATTGACGACCCAGCTGTTGCCTACTGTCGTTATTACTATTATATGATCTGAATCAGCCGGATCGAGGTTTCGCGAATAACCGTAACCATTCAGAACGTGCAGAATTATCTGAATTACAAAAAGAAGTGCACTCATGGATAAGCTATTTATTCAAACTTAAAGATAACACTACAAAACGGATAATATTTATTATTGGCATGATATTACCTCCGGTGAGCTCCTCCGCACTACAGAGCTCGCCGAAGGCAATCTCGTAATTTTATTCGGATGCTAATGAAAATAACATTAAATATTTAACAGGAATATAACTTTACTTTGCTAAATTGTCGCTTCCGAATTATTGTATCAGTAGTATTACTTCTGTCGTCTTTGACGATTAATTGATGACCTATATGAACAAACACGTAATCACCTTCTTAAGGTTTGGTTTTCTTTTTTTGATTTTCTTTTTTTCCAAACCAACCTATGGGCAGGAAGCAGATACAGCTCTCGAGAAAGGATTCACCAATCCTCCCGAATCAGCAAAGCCCAGGACCTGGTGGCACTGGACCAACAGTAATGTTACCCTGGAGGGTATCACGAAAGATCTTGAATGGATGAAACGATCCGGGATAGGAGGGATGCAGCTGGCTGACGTGGCGTCGGGGCAGGGGCAGACCGTGGACAAAAAAATCCTTTTCAGGTCGCCTGAATGGCTTGAAGCTGTAAGGCATGCAGCCTCTGAAGCCGACAGGCTCGGTCTTGAGATGGCAATCTTCAGCTCCGCCGGATGGAGCCTTACCGGGGGACCCTGGGTGAAACCCGAACAGGCGATGAAAAAGCTTGTCTGGAGTGAAGCTATAATCACAGGGCCGCAGAACTTCAGCGGTTTGCTTCCGCCACCTCCTTCTGTCGAGGGACCTTTCAGGAACCTGTCGAGGGGTGCGCAGCCCGGTGCTGCTGAGCCTATGTTTTACAGGGATTGTATCGTTCTGGCCTTCCCGACACCTCCGGATGATGCAGTTGAAATGTCCCCTGTACCGGTGGTTACAACAGGCGCAGGAGAAATAAAACCGGATGCCCTCCTGGATGATGACCTGAACTCGTCAGCCGCAATCCGTTCGGGAAAGGGCAGGGGTTTGGTGTGGATAGAGTACCGGTATGACAGGCCATTCACTGTGAGAGCCCTTACAATGGCAAACCGTGCAGGAATTCCCGTCGGGACCCTGAGGGTAAGCGATGATGGTGTTAACTACCGTACAATTCTCATTCTCCCGGGAGCCCAGCTCTATCGTTCAGGCAAGGTTGCAACATATTCGATTCCTGCGGTAACGGCAAGATATTTCAGGCTTGAATTTACCGGTGCTTCCATGCGGCCGGCCGATGTGATGGCAGACGCAGTTACTCAACCCGACTCTGTTTATACTTTCAGCGAGATTAAGTTTCATACAGGCGCGAGGATCAACAGGTGGGAAGACAAAGCAGGCTTTTACCACCTGTTTAATTATGAACCTGTTATTTCAGATCCTGTTCCTTCGTCGTTAACTATCGATCCGGCAAAGATTGTTGATCTGACTTCCATGATGTTGCCCGATGGATCAATAAACTGGAAAGTACCTGAAGGCAATTGGACGATTATGCGGTTCGGCTATTCTCTCACCGGTGCAAGAAACAGGCCGGCTGTTCCGGCAGGACTGGGATATGAGGTGGATAAGCTCAGCCGGGAACATACCGAAGTGTACATTGCGGAATATATGCGGCCGGTAGCGGAGGCTCTCGGAGATCTTTACGGAAAAAGCCTTCAGTATGTTCTTCTGGACAGCTGGGAGGCCGGTATGCAGAACTGGACCGATAATATTCTGACTGAATTCCGGGAACGGAGGGGATACGACCTCACACCATACCTTCCGTGCCTGGCCGGAAGGGTTGTCGGCAGCAGTGAGATCAGCGACAGACTCCTCTGGGACTTCCGTCGTACTCTTGCCGATATGTTTGCAGAGAATCATTATAAGGTATTAACGGAATATCTTAATAAACAGGGTATAAAAACCTATGGTGAGGCTTCCGGCGTATCTCTTGAAATACTTGAGGATGCACTGTTGTGCAAGAAATATGTGGATATCCCGATGGGAGAGTTCTGGTACAGGGCTCTCCATCCCGAACTTATGTACTTCCAGGATGTCAGGGGTGCTGCCTCAGCTGGGCACATCTATGGTAAAAACATTGTTGCAGCAGAATCATTCACAGGCGGGGGATTTGAATCGCCCTTTACACTTAAAAAGATCGGTGACTACTGGTTCACCCAGGGTATTAACAGGTTTGTTTTTCATACCTCCGCACATCAACCTCTTGATACCAGACCGGGCAACACTATGGTCGGGACCCATATCAACCGCAACATAACCTGGGCTGAACAGGCAGAACCTTTCATGACATACCTTTCACGAAATTCATATATGCTTCAGCAAGGCAGGTTTGTTGCCGATCTTGCTTACCTTCTTGACGAAGGTGCCCCATCCACCATGCCGATATGGGGAACAGGACTGGATCCTGCGCCACCTGAGGGATATGATTTTGACTATATCAACGCAGATGTACTGATCAACATGATGTCCGTTTCCGATGACGGGCGCCTTATTCTCCCCGGTGGTATGAGCTGTGCAATTCTGATCCTTCCAGGCGGCAGAACGATGACCCTGCCGGTACTCAAAAAGTTGCGTGACCTGGTTAAGTCAGGAGCAACAATTATCGGTCCGAGGCCGGAACAGACACCCAGTCTGTCAGGCTACCCCGGGTCGGAGCAGCTCCTTGAAGCCCTTGCCGGTGAGATTTGGGGAGACCTTGACGGGATAAGCCGTACCAGACGTGTATATGGCAAAGGAAAGGTATTCTGGGGAACTCCATTAAAAACAGCCCTTGAGGTTCTGGAAGTCCGTCCCGATATAGAATATGGCAGGCCGCTCGATTCAAAGATAGACTGGATACACAGGAAACAAAACGACACGGATATCTGGTTCCTGGTCAACTCCTCCGATAAGCCTCTGAGTACCGAAGTCAGATTCCGGGTAACAGGGAAAGCAGCAGAATTATGGGATCCTGTAAGCGGCAAAATTGAAGAGGCTTCATACATTTTTTCAGAGAATACTACGACAGTACCGCTTGACATGGAAGCGCGGCAGTCGGTATTTGTTGTATTTCGTAACAGAACAGAAAACACTTCCCGCTCTGTTCCGGCGAAAACAAAACAGGTTCTTGCTACTGTAGAAGGACCATGGGAGGTATCATTTGAAGCCGGATTGGGAGCACCTGAAATAGTTATTTTCCCTGAACTAAAATCGTGGACACTCGATGAAAATGAAGGGATAAAATACTATTCCGGATCCGCCATATACAAAAAGGAGATACGTGTTCCGGCAGGATGGCTGCGTCCGGGCACTCAACTGATGATTGATCTGGGCAATGTGGCAGATCTGGCTGAAGTGACGGTTAACGGCAAAACTGCAGGACAGTTGTGGCAGGCCCCTTTCCGTACGGATATTACAGGTTTGGTGAGGAAGGGAACCAACACCATAACCATAAAAGTCACAAACCAGTGGACCAACCGGCTTGCAGGGGATCAGAAGTTACCAGCTGACAGGAAGATCCTTAATTCGCCCCTGTTTGTGTTCCGCAGAGGTGATCCGGATCCATCAGGACTTCTGGGTCCGGTAAGAATTCTGAGGTCCATTGATTGAAAAAAACTAACAACTTATAAATTAAATATTTACCATAATGTACTTTATAAGGATACTTGTAACATCAGCAATAATCCTGGTCTCCGGTTTAAGCCACAACTCTTTAACGTGGTCGCAGGGTACCCAGGACGTAGTAGCAGGGATACCAGTCAATTATGATGAATCACTTACCGGGACATACACTCTTCCTGATCCCCTCGTGTTTTCTAACGGCAAAAAAGTAAAAAACAGTAAGCAGTGGGAAAAGAAGCGGCGACCTCAGGTCCTTGGTCTTTTTGAAGAGTTTCAGTATGGAAAGGCTCCTGCTGCACCTGCAAAACTCTCCTTCGATGTTTTTGATCCCGGCACACCGGCGCTGAACGGCAAGGCGATCAGGAAGCAGGTCACAGTTTATCTTACGGACGATACATCAAACTTCAAGATGGAACTTCTTGTTTATGTACCTGCCGGTGCCGATAAACCTGTTCCATTGTTCTTTAATGTCGGATTTTCTGCGAACTCCACCGTGATTGATGATCCTGGTATCAAACCGGGATATATATGGGGCAGGGAGGGTACGCGCATCCCTGTTAAGCCGGCAGGCGGATTCGGCAGGATGGATGTAGACCGGTTCCTGTCGGAAGGAATTGGTTTTGCAACAGTCTATTACGGAGATATAGAACCCGATTTTGCCGATGGTATTAAATATGGCATCAGGGGTTATTACCTGAAGCCCGGGAACGATTACCCCGCACCTGACGAATGGGGAGCAATATCGGCATGGTCGTGGGGACTTAGCCGTGCCATGGATTATTTAGAGACAGATCCATTCATCAATTCAAAGAAAATCGCCCTGTTTGGTGTTTCCCGGCTGGGCAAGACAGTACTCTGGACTGGCGCCCGTGATACCCGTTTCGGGATGGTTATAGCCAGTTGCGGAGGAGAGGGTGGCGCAGCCCTTTCAAGACGTTGGTTTGGCGAGACCATTGATCACATGACACATCCAACAAGGTATTTCTACCAGTTTGCAGGTAACTGGAGGAACTTCAGGGATGATCCGTCAGCATCACCGGTCGATGGACACATGCTTGTTGCCCTTATGGCTCCGCGACCGCTCCTTCTCCAGACAGGAGACACCGATCACTGGTCTGACCCGAAAGGAGAGTTTCTTTCAGCTGTTGCGGGCGGACCGGTATATGGGCTTTATGGTAAAAGATCTCTTGGAACGGATATTATGCCACCTGCCCGTCAGCCCATACTGAACGACCTGGGTTACCTGATGCACGCCGGCGGTCACGGTGCGATCCCGTCAGATTATGATGTGTTTATCAGGTTCATGAAGATGCATTTCCTGAAATGACGGAAGACGGAAGACGGAAGACGGAAGACGGAAGAAAAAAAAGATAAAAGATAAAAGGACAAAGATAAAAGTCAATAGTAGAGCAGATTACCGATCAGCTCCCTAGTTCCATCGCTCCCTCCCTCCATCGCTTTGTCGTTTCCTGCCCGGTGCACTGCGCTCTGAGCCCGAGCCCTGCGTTCTTCTGCAGGTAGCATCAAGAATAAGATCACGATTGAGTAATGCATCAAAAGTGGTTGCCGGATTCAAAAAATACTCGTAACTTGAATGTTGAATGTAAATTGTTATTTATTGCGTTATGCCAGGTGTTCTTAATTGCTCTCTTCGACAATGTTCAAGATTTGGTTTTATATCCTGTATGTCTTTTATTTCGTTTTTTGTATGGAATTTCTATCTTGATAATAGGATCATTTTCATGAAAAAGCTGATTAACATACTACTATTACTGTGTATTTGTTTTTCTTTAAAAGCTCAGCTTCCGGGTTCTTTCTCCTGGAAGTCGAGGCATGGTTATCACTACCTTCCTGATAATGCAAAAGATCAGTTAATACAAGGTCCTTGTGGAGTTTTTGCAGCAATAGCTGCAGTAGAAGCTATGTGTCAGATCTATTACAATAATCCCGGTCACAGTACAGGATTGTTTGACTTCTCTGAGGCCTATGTTTATAATTCCGGGCAAAATGGCTGCCCTGGAATCGGTTGCCAACCTGCAGAAGCAGCATCTGTTTTAAATTTTGCTAAAAGCACCGGACTGATAGACGATAATGCTTTCACTTTTACTCAGAATAAAATAGGACAAGAGAATTGTATATGGGATTGCAGTAGTCTGGGAACTCCAAGCCAACGTGTTTTTGTCCCTAACATGAGTAATTGGCAAATAGATCCAGCTAATATAAATACTGTCGATAAATTGAAGCAAGCTATTTTAGATTATGGACCTGTTATAATGGTTCCAGGACCAGGTCACCGAAATGGATGTGCTCTTCATCCCTCCGATCAAGACTGTGATCGCTCCCATACTATTCTACTTACTGGATGGGGTACTGATGAAGATGAATGGGAAATATGGGACAGTTGGCCAGACGTTCCTTCTTTTGGACTAAAGACATATTCAGTATTCAGTTTTGGTCCGTCATTTTATCGTGTTTATCCTGTTAATCCTCAAAACAGTAATGATTCTATCAGGTGTGTTGGCAACCAGTCCGAGCTATTCAGTAGAAAAGGATGGGATAAAGATGGCGATGGTTTCTATTCCTGGGGCTTAGAATCATACGGAAGGCCTCCAGGTTGTCCGGGTCCTAATTTGCCGGACTGGGATGACAATGACTCAACAATAATTTTTAGATCTGGCGGTACTATTTATGACACTCCAGGAATATCCGGTCCAGGCAGAGTATGCCAAAATGAAGGCGATCGAACATTTGAATTGAGTTATGTGCCACCTGGTTTTACAAGTACCTGGTATATTTCTAAAAATTCATCTTGTTTCAATACATATCAGGGTAACGGTAGTACAGTAGATTTATATCCTAATTCATCATGCATTGGAAAAGAAAGCGAGATTACGTTCAGGATAACGCAGAATGGAGATGGAGGTTACGCGGAGTATAAAAAGAGTTTTTATGTTAACGGCCCGCTTGAAGACATGGTATCAATGTCGGTGCTGGATTCTTACGGAGGCTCCCCTCCCGGATCAGGAGATATGTATTATTTATGCCCTAATACGACATATAATATCTTCTATTACAATTACGATAACAATTGTCAGACAAGTAATTTTGTATGGGATTTACCATATGGCTGGACGAAGCATTGGGATTACGGTCACATATTATCAATCAATACAAACGATTATCCCTACGGGCTCCTTGATGTAAAGGCAAATCACTGTTGTGCGGACATTATTCCCGTCAAAGTTTATACTCTATACTTTGCAGAGGCGGATTGTGGTGAATATTTCATGGCATATCCAAACCCTTCCACTGAATTTGTTGATATTGATGTTGTAAAGGATAAAATATCATCTGAAGAACTGATATCGGATATTAAAACTTCCTTATCAATTGTAGACAAATCAGGCACAGTCAGATTCAGTACAACATTTAAAGGTTTCCCATACAGGGTTAATACAATTGATCTTCCGAATGGAATATATTTCATGAATATTCAGTTTAAGGATAAGAGATCATCCATCAGATTGGTAATTAAACACTAATAACTATGAATAAGTCGATTAAAGATATTTTTTTGAAGTTGTTAATTGTAACATTGCTATTTTTCAACAGCTGCGAGAAGGATAAAAAAACGGGATTACCCGTCGACGGAGATGGAAATGTGTATGACACAGTACGAATAGGTACACAGACCTGGCTAAAGGAGAATCTTAAAACCACTAAATATAATAATGGTGATCCGATACCTCATATTACTGATAATGCCGAATGGATGACTTTTGGGCGTGGTGCTTATTGCTGGTACGATAATAATCCTGGTTACAAGGATACTTATGGGGCATTATACAACGGACACGCAGCAAGACTTGCAAACTTTATTTGTCCTGTGGGTTACCATGTTCCGGATGACACAGAATGGAGAACCTTGATTGACTATTTAGGTGGAGAAGAGATTGCCGGTGATAAACTAAAAGCAGCTGGTGCTCAGTTTTGGGGAGTCAATAATCAATCAACAAATGAATCGGGATTTACTGCAATTCCAGGCGGTTGGCGCCACAATTATGATGGTATTTTTGGTTCGATTGGAAGTTATGGAAAATATTGGAGTTCAACTTTTGGGCATTATGTTGATATGCACTCCTCAAATAGTTGGGCATATATAAAAGGATTAAGTCCTCAAACAGGATTTTCAGTAAGGTGCATTAAAGATGATTGAACAATTATACGAGAAATAATAATCGGGTAGAAGAAGCATTACATTTATTAAGCCCTTTTGAGAGCCGAGCAGGGCATGTCCCGGCAGAATTGTCGGGAATGGTCTGTCAGGGAATATTTCAAATAAGATGGTTTGTGAACCTCTCCCGATTAAACCGGGAAAAACCTCCGCGAATGTGGTCTGTGAAGGCCCTTGTTGCAAACAATGGCAGAACACCTCCGGTGTTCAAATAAACTGTGCCCAATGCTCCTTACCCCATAATCCGCACCTCATGCCTAAAGCACTCAACCTTCGTCCCGAGTAAACGGGACTATGGCTGAACCTGAGCCTGAGTCCTCCCGATTATCGGGACTTCGCTTAGCTTCATGAACTATGAGCCAAGAAGACCGAAGAAAGAGTTTCTTGTTCTGTGCCCTGCGCTCTGAGCCATATGCTTTTTCCTTTTATCTTTATACTTTTGTCTTTTATCTTATTATTTTCGTCTTTTATCTTATAAATTCAGACCAATGAAACACCACTCAACTTTAACCCTGACCATTCTTACAGCACTCTTCTTCTATTCTTCTGCCACTGCACAATATTTTGCCCCGTCACAGATAACCTTTTCACGGAAGGACACTCTCCGCGGATCGATCACTCCGGAACGGGCATGGTGGGACCTTACTTACTATCATCTCGATATTGCAGTCAATCCGGCCGACAGTACTATTTACGGATATAATACGGTTTATTACAGGGTGCTGGAACCTGCTTCCATAATGCAGATTGATCTACAAGAACCGCTGAAGCTCACGGAAGCTATACAGAATGGCAGATCACTCAAAATAGTCAGGGAAGGCAATGCCCACTGGATACATCTGGCAGAGAAGCAGGAGAAAGGGAAGATCTATTCCGTTAAGCTCAGTTACGGTGGGAAACCACGGGTCTCAACAAGGCCTCCGTGGATGGGCGGCATCACCTGGAAAAAGGACAGCAAGGGGCTCCCTTTCGTGGCCTCTTCGTGCCAGGGGGATGGTGCCAGCTTATGGTGGCCTTGCAAGGATCATATGTACGACGAACCCGACAGCATGCTTATAAGCGTTACAACACCCTCAAATCTCATGAACGTTTCAAACGGGCGCCTCAGGAGCGTGGTTAAGAACAGGAACAAGACAACAACATGGAACTGGTTCGTTTCCAGTCCAATAAATAATTACGGGGTCAATATCAATATTGCCGACTATGCCCATTTCTCTGAAAAATTCAAGGGAGAAAAGGGTCTCCTCGACTGCGATTATTATGTGCTGAAGGAAAACCTTGCCAAAGCCAAGGTTCATTTTAAGCAGGTACCAATGATGCTTGAGGCTTTTGAGCACTGGTTCGGGCCATATCCCTTTTATGAGGACGGATACAAGCTTGTTGAGGCACCCTATCTCGGCATGGAGCACCAGAGCTCAGTTACTTACGGTAACGGATACCAGAATGGTTACCTCGGAAATGACCAGAGCGGCTCGGGATGGGGCCTTAAGTTCGATTTTATCATTATTCATGAATCGGGCCACGAGTGGTTCGCGAACAGCATCACTTATGAGGACATTGCTGATATGTGGATCCACGAGAGCTTCATCAACTATTCCGAGAATCTTTATGTTGAATACCATTATGGCAAAGATGCAGGCACCGAATATGCACTGGGTACCCGCAGAGGGATAAGAAATGACAGGCCCATCGTGGGATTATATGATGTCAATTACAGCGGATCGGGAGATATGTATCCCAAGGGAGGCAACATGCTTCATACACTGCGCAATATTATCGGCGACGATGAAAAATGGAGGGGCATATTACGCGGATTAAACCGGGATTTTTACCACCAGGTTGTAAAGGGATCACAGATAGAAAATTACCTGAGTGAACATACCGGGATGGATCTGAAGCCCTTCTTCGATCAGTATCTCAGGGATATCAGGATACCGGTTTTTGAATATCATATAAAAGATGGTGAGATGACATTCAGGTGGAACAACTGCGTTCAGGGATTCAACATGCCGCTCAAGATATTTGCCTCAGGAGAGGAAATAATACTCAAACCAACCTCCAGGTTCAACACTGTGAAGCTTCCTGCAGGCACCCGGGCGATAACAGTCGATCCCAACTTCTATGTGGCAGTGCTGAATATGACGGGAAAGTAGAAGGTACAGAGGTACAGGGGTACAGAGGCGTAACGGCGTAGCGGCGCAAAGGCTCAGCCGCGCAGCCTGAAAAAATAAATTCAATGGAACGATTGCACGCTTTGTCCTCTGTAGCTTTAGCTAAGGAGTGAGCGAAGGCTGGCCAACTGCCAACTGCTTTTTCTCTTCGGGCTTCCGGCTTCCGACTTCGATCAATAACAGTAAAGGCCAGCTTCCGGAACAATTTTTGGAAATATCTGTTTATGTTTTATATTTGAAAAGTTCCAACATATAAAACCGACAGAAAAATGATGAGATTATTTAATACGATCTTAATGGCATCTCTTTGCCTTGGGCTTTTTT
>CAZWFL010000071.1:0-15698 GCA_964633195.1 uncultured Rikenellaceae bacterium
GTCTTCCGTCTTCCGTCTTCGGTCTTCCGTCTTCGGTCTTCCGTCTTCGGTCTTCGGTCTTCCGTCTTCGGTCTTCCGTCTTCGGTCTTCCGTCTTCCGTCTTTAACAACAGATAAACAAATTATAACTAATGGAATACAATTTCCGGGAAATAGAGAAAAAATGGCAGAAATACTGGGAGGAGAACAAGACATTTAAAACTCCTGATGATTTGACCAATCCCAGGAAATGCTATATCCTCGATATGTTCCCCTATCCGTCAGGGGCCGGCCTGCACGTAGGACACCCGGAGGGTTACACCGCAACAGATATCTATACCCGGTATAAAAGGATGAAGGGCTATAATGTCCTGCACCCGATGGGATGGGATGCCTTCGGCCTGCCCGCCGAGCAATACGCTATCCAGACGGGAACTCATCCTGCAGTTACCACAAACAAAAACTGCGATATCTTCCGCAGACAGATCAAAGAGCTTGGACTAAGCTATGACTGGGAAAAAGAGATCAACACGACAGATCCCGGCTACTATAAATGGACTCAGTGGATTTTTATTCAACTATTTAATACCTGGTTCGATGAGAATCTTCAGAAAGGAAGGCCGGTAAGCGAACTGATAATTCCGGACGAGATTAAGATGCAGGGAGATAAGGAGACACGAAAATTTATCGATTCGAAGCGTCTTGCCTATTACGACAACGCCCAGGTATGGTGGTGCCCGGTATGCAGAATAGTATGTGCCAACGAAGAGGTTCTGAATGACGGTTCGCACGAAAAATGCGGCAATATTGTTGAAAAAAAGAATCTGAAGCAATGGATGCTCCGCATTCCCCTTTACGCTGAAAGACTTCTCGACGGAATTAATAATCTCGACTGGCCGGAGGGTATAAAAGAGATGCAGAGAAACTGGATCGGCCGCTCAACGGGAGCAGAGGTCGATTTCGCCATAGAGGGAATGGAGGAAAAACTGACAGTCTTTACAACACGTCCGGATACCCTCTTCGGTGCAACATATATGGTGATAGCCCCGGAACATCATCTTACACGGAAAATCACCACACATGAACATAAAGATATTGCAGACAAATATATTAAGGCCAGTTCCCTGAAATCGGAACTTGACAGGACTGATCTTTCAAAGGAGAAAACCGGTGTCTTTACCGGCAGGTATGCAATAAATCCTGTCAACCTGAAAAAGATTCCCATATGGGTAGCCGACTATGTGCTGACAGGATACGGCACCGGTGCAATAATGGCAGTACCGGCACACGATACCCGCGACTTCGAATTTGCAGAGAAATTCGGGCTCCCGATATTATGCATAATGGATCCTGCCGTTACCGATCCTGTACAAAGAGAAAGGATCCTGAAAGGCGGGGAGTGCTGGACTGAAGATGGCAGGTATATCAATTCATCGTATAACACAACGGGAATAGACATCAACGGCCTCAACAAGGAAGCGGGAATAAAGAAGATAACTGCATGGCTCGAATCAAAGGATCTGGGAAAGGCGAAGGTTAATTATAAACTGCGCGACTGGCTCTTCAGCAGGCAGAGATACTGGGGAGAACCATTCCCTGTTATACACTGGGAAGATGGGGAGATATCAGTTCTTGATGAAGAGGAATTGCCGCTTGAACTGCCTCCACTGGATAATTATCTCCCCGGAGAATCTGGAGAATCACCTCTCTCGAACGCAACTGACTGGCTTAATGTTACCGATGAGAAAGGACGTAAAGGCAGGAGGGAGACCAATACTATGCCACAGTGGGCAGGTTCGTGCTGGTATTATCTGAGGTATATCGATCCCTCGAACACAAAAAGTATTTTCGATCCCGAAAAGGAAAAATACTGGATGCCGGTAGATCTCTATATCGGCGGTGCGGAACACGCCGTGCTGCATCTGCTCTACAGCCGCTTCTGGCACAAGGTGCTGTATGACCTCGGTATAGTAACCACCGATGAACCGTACTCGAAGCTATTTAATCAGGGAATGATCCTTGCCTTTGCCTATGAAACAAATTCCGGGGCCAAAGTATCAGCCGACCTGGTGGAGGAAAGAGATAACAAATATTACCATAAAGAGACTGGCGCCGAACTGAGGCAGATTGTGGCGAAAATGTCGAAGTCGCTGAAAAATGTTATCAATCCCGATGATGTTGTATCAAAGTACGGAGCAGATTCACTGAGGCTGTATGAGATGTTCATGGGTCCTCTCGATGTGACCAAACCATGGGACGACAAAGGAGTAAAGGGAGTTTTCGGATTTCTTTCAAGAGCCTTCAGGTTCCTTTCCGAAAGCAATAAAATTTATGAAGGGGAAGAGGATCCTGAAATCCTGAAAAGCCTTCACCAGACAATAAGGAAAGTAGAATCGGATATTGAGAATCTGCATTTTAATACTGCCATATCAGCAATGATGATTTTACTGAACCTGGCGACACGAAAAGGGAAAGTAACAGGTGAAACGGCCGCCACATTTACCCGGATCCTGTCTCCCTTTGCACCTCATGTTGCCGAAGAGCTCTGGAATTTGCTGGGGCATGAAGAGACAATAAGCTTTGAATCCTGGCCCGGGGTTAACGAAGATTACCTGAAAAGAGATGTTTTTGAGTACCCGGTCTCATTCAACGGGAAATTGCGTTTCAGACTTGAACTGCCGGCCGACATGGGCCGGGAAGAGATCGTTAACAGCGTACTTGCCGATGAAAGGTCGCTGAAATGGACAGGCGGCAAGCCTCCGGCCGATGTAATAGTCGTTCCCGGACGGATTGTGAATGTAGTAGTAAAATAAGCATATACATATGAAGTGTCAGATATTACTGCTTTTAACATTATTTGTTCTTACAATATCATTCTCATGCACAAACTATGTAACGGAAGTTCCTGAAACCATCAGTTTAACTGATACCACCCTCGCCGGAGGGAAAGAGGCTGAGCCGGTCCTGCTCTATGGAATTCCTGTTGATTCTTTTAATATGGTTTCAGGCACAATCAGGACAAACAGTTTTTTGTCAACTATTCTTCTTAAACATGGAGTGCCCATGCAGGAGATAGACATGGCAATAAGAAATTCATCGGATATTTTTGATCCGCGGAAGATCAGATCAGGTAACAGCTATATTTTATTCTGTGATAAAGACAGCATTGGCCGGGCACGGTACATGGTATATGAACACGATCAAACAACAAGCTATATATTCAGCTTCAGGGATTCACTTAATATTACTCCCTACAACAAGGAGATATCTTCAAAGATCAGATATTCATCAGGAATGATAGAGACATCCCTGTGGGATGCGATGATCAATGGCGGACTGCATCCGACGCTTGCAGTCAGCCTCTCTGAAATCTATGCCTGGACAGTCGACTTCTTCGGCCTTCAGAAAGGAGATAACTTCAAGGTTATTTATGAGGAACTTTTTATTGATGATAAGTCGTTAGGTATCGGAAAAATATACGGAGCACAGTTTACATGGTCAGGAAATACCATTATCGCCGTTCCTTTTGTTCAGGACGGAAAAGAAAGCTATTACGACAGTGAGGGCAACAGTCTGAGAAAAGCTTTTCTCAAGGCACCGCTACAGTTCTCAAGGATCAGTTCACGGTTCTCCTCAAACCGTCTTCACCCCATACTCAGGATCAGGCGGCCACATTTCGGTGTTGATTATGCTGCCCCCATAGGTACACCTGTGGTCTCCATAGGTGACGGAAGGATTATCTCGGCAACAAATGAAGGTGCAAGCGGAAGGATGGTAAGGATCCGGCATAACAGCGTCTATTCGACAGCCTATCTTCATCTGAGCCGTTTCGCCGCAGGCATATCCCCGGGGAAGTTCGTAAAACAGGGTGAAGTTATAGGATATGTGGGTTCGACAGGTCTTTCAACAGGGCCACATCTCGACTTCAGATTCTACAAGAACGGCTCGCCTGTCGATCCTCTCCGTGTCGAAGCCCCACCGGTGGAACCGGTAGCTGAGAATAACATAGAAAGGTTTGAGAAAGCAAAAGCAGTGATTATCAGTCTCCTTGAGACAATCTGACCCCTCAGGGAAGCTCCTGAATAAGTCTCTCGATTACTTCAGGGTAATACCTGTACTCAAGTTCATGAACTCTGGCAGCCAGAGTATCCGGAGTATCACCGGGCTCAACCCTGCAACGAGCCTGAAATATAATATCACCGGCATCATAACATTCATTTACATAATGGATCGTAATACCTGACTCCCTGTCGCCATTTGCCAGAACAGCCCTGTGAACCCTGTCTCCATACATTCCACTGCCCCCGTACGCCGGCAAAAGTGCCGGATGGATATTTACTACCCTGCGGTCATACATTTTCAGAATATTATCCGGAACAAGCCATAAAAAACCTGCAAGTACAATAAAGTCGGTTTCATGGGAAACAAGTTCATTCAAAACCTTCCCTCTGATATAAAAATCATCCCGTTCGAAAAAAAGAGACGGCACATCATGTGCTGTTGCCCTCTTTAAAACAAACGATTCCTTTCTGTTCGACAATATCAGAGATACTTTCGCCGTAATTCTGTTCGAAAAGTATTTAATGATATTCTCAGCATTTGTGCCTGAACCAGAAGCAAAAATTGCTATGTTCTTCATTATGTAGCTGTTAGATTATTATCTGATAATGCAGGGCAAATTTTGAATCCGTCTCTTATTTTACTTATTTACAAGCATTTAGGTTATGAACCTAAAAAAAAAATCAAAATTCTTGAAAAATATGGTACAAATATATTTCTTTGCATGGTTTCTATTCATTATTAATTAAAATTTATAATTATGTCTGACATTGCCACAAGAGTCAAAGAAATCATAGTTGACAAACTCGGAGTTGATGAATCAGAGGTTACAGCTGAAGCCAGTTTTACAAACGATCTGGGTGCAGATTCTCTTGATACCGTTGAACTGATAATGGAGTTTGAAAAAGAGTTCAATATCGGTATTCCGGACGATCAGGCTGAAAGTATCAGTACAGTTGGTGATGCTATCAAGTACATTGAAGATAATGCAAAATAGGTTGCATTAAAAAATCCTTTTATGAAAAGAGTTGTGGTCACTGGCCTGGGAGCAATTACTCCCCTGGGTAATAATTTGCATGAATATTGGGAAGGACTCAGAAACGGTGTAAGCGGATCCGAATTAATAAGCCGTTTCAATACCGAGAAGTTCAAAACCAAATTTGCATGTGAGGTAAAGGGCTATGACTCTTCGAAATATTTTGACCGGAAAGAGGCCAACAAGCTTGATCTCTATTCCCAGTTTGCCCATATTGCATCCGATGAAGCCATAACAGATTCTGGTATCGACCTGAAAAGCATCGACAAGGATCGTGTAGGTGTCATCTGGTCGTCAGGGATCGGGGGGCTCGATACTTTTTATGAATCTATAAGAAGTTATGTACTCGGGGATGGAACTCCCCGCTTCAGTCCCTTTTTCATTCCCAAAATGATCGCCAATATTGCTTCAGGCTCAATTTCCATCAAATACGGATTCAGAGGACCCAATTTTGCTGTTGTTTCAGCGTGTGCCTCTTCTACTCACGCTCTTATAGATGCCGTGAACTATATCCGGATGGGCAAAGCTGATCTCTTTATAGCAGGTGGTTCTGAAGCTGCTATCAACGAGCCCGGCATAGGTGGTTTTAATGCCATGATGGCCATGTCGACCAATAATGCCGAATATAAGAGTGCTTCACGTCCTTTTGATCTCAGAAGGGATGGATTTGTTATGGGAGAGGGAGGTGCTGCCCTTATTGTTGAGGACTATGAGCATGCAAAAGCCCGCGGCGCAAGGATCTATGCAGAGCTTGCCGGCACGGGCATGACTGCCGACGCATTTCATCTCACTGCCCCCCACCCTGATGGCCTGGGTGCCTGCAGGGTTATGGAGCTTGCTGTTGAGGACGCAGGCCTTAAACCTGATGATATTGACTACATAAATGTTCATGGCACTGCAACACCTCTGGGTGACATCTCCGAAGCTAAAGCCATTATCTCAGTCTTCGGGGAACATGCCTTCAAACTTAATCTAAGTGCAACCAAATCAATGACCGGCCATCTTCTGGGAGCCGCAGGAGCTGTTGAGGCCATTGCCACTATAATGGCCATCCTAAACCAGACCGTCCCTCCGACCATTAATCTTGAAGTACATGATCCGGAAATTGACGAGCGCCTGAACCTCACCCCATTAAAGGCACAAAAGAGGCAGATAAGGGCGGCAATAAGCAACACATTCGGATTCGGAGGTCATAACGCCTCCATAGTTATCAGAAAATTTGAGGAGTAGTGCCCTTAGCCCGGAATAAAAAAAATGGGACACTCATAATAAACAAGCGTGAATTCAGGTCACGACTCAGGAAGATCCTTGGAACACGTCCCGGAAAGCTTAACCTCTATGAAATTGCCTTCATCCACCGGTCAGCCTCATTCAAGCTGCCTGACGGGAAAAAGATCAACAACGAACGGCTTGAATACCTCGGTGATTCCATCCTCGATGCCATCCTTTCCGATTATCTCTTCGAAATTTTTCCGGAGGGCAGCGAAGGATTCATGACCAAGATCAGATCCAGGATCGTAAACCGGGAAATACTTAACCATCTGGCTCTCTCAATGGGTCTCGACGATCTGCTGGTAACCAGAGTGAAACAGGAAAACTCTTCTGATAACCTTTATGGTAATGCACTCGAGGCACTTATAGGTGCACTCTTTATTGACAAGGGATTCAGGAAAACGAGAAAGATCTTCATTAAAAAAGTATTGAACCGGTATCTCAACCTTGATCAGATCATCAAAACCGATACGGATCATAAAAGTCTCATTTTTGAGTGGGTTCAGAAGAATAAATCGAATCTTCTGTTTACATGCAACGAGGAATACGATTTCAGCAAGAAGCAGCAGATATTTTCATCAACACTTATTATTGACGGTGTGGAATACGGGACAGGAACAGGTTCTTCGAAGAAGGAAGCGGAACAAAGGGCAGCCGGAACAGCCTGGACAAAGCTAAGGGATATCTCTCCACATATATAACTCCGGATATTTATTTGTACCTTTATGTTTTACTCCTGCAAACGATGAGCAACAGGCAGAAGGTGACACGTGTACAGCTTGATCTTACCGGAGATAATGATTCCGTCCTGATCGGTATAGTATCATCCGATGCCGATTACAGGATCTCTCTCGGAATCAATAAAAAGATGGGTATTTCATTACGGCATCATAACCCCCTGGAGATAGAGGATTCTGATGGCAACAACATTATATTCAGCCGGTTCTCCGACATAACAGGGGCACCTGAGATAGTATTCTCGCTTGTTTCAAACAGATCGGGAAAAAAGTTCCTTTTAAAAAAACTCCATAACATCGATTACCTTTTATATATTCACGACTCTGTAAAAAACCCCGACAGGAGCAGCCTGGTATCACGACTGAGGGAGATTGAAGGTGTGACAGCTGTCTTTGATATTGATCTTAAAACAGTAAAGGACAGAAACACAGAATATTTATTCTATTGATAATCAGATTGTAATAAGACCGGTAATAAAAAAGTTGAGCCGCCTGGGAAGCGACTCACTTTTTTGATAACCCTAAAACTAACCTAACCTATGAAAAAAACCTCTATAATAGTTGAACCAAATATCGTGCCAAACACTGTGACAAAAATAAATATTGTAATTCTAATAAAAAAATGTTTTTTGCTATTTAATTGAATATTAACATTATTTTAAATATTTGTTAATATTTCATGGGGTTATCGCTATTTTTTCATAAACCGGAATGATTTAATAGCGGGTTGGCTGTTAAAGAAAGTTAAAGGAAGGGATCATAATATATATACAAGTACCTTTGTTTCTGTATGAAGCGTAAGACGATAGTATTGCTTGCCATCTTTTTCTTTCTGGCAATAGCCGGATTGGTATTCATTCAGGTTTACTGGATACGCAATGCTATAGAGGTAACCGACAGGCAGTTCCGCTATCAGGCCAACAAGGCTCTTGAGTCAGTCGTTCTCGATATGGAGGAGCAGGAACTGATAGACAGGATAGTTGAAGAAATTGATGCATCCCCGTCTGATACCATTACTGCGATAATCCCGTCCGGTTCGCCTCTCGCACAGAAGCTTCAGGATTACCAGAAAAGCTCGGAACTGGCAGAGAGATTTGGCCTTGATAATCCCGAAAAACCCATCGCTATTTCAAGTTCAGGGCAGATAATTTATATATCGCCGGAAGATTTTTCACTCTTTCCCGAAGAGGAGATGCCTGAACCCTCTCCTCAGTCGATGGGTTCAGCGGTGGCAGGAAGGGTTACAAACAAGATCATCATAATGGAGAATATTATGGACAGGATTCTCCGGAATACTCCGGATATCAGGGACAGGATTGACCCGGTAAGGATAAATGACATGCTCAGAAGGGCTCTTTCAGCCGCCGGTATTGATCTTGATTTTGAATTTGCCATCCGGTCGGGCGAATCTGGCATAATATGGAGAACCCCGGGTTTTACTGACGGACCCGGTACAAACAAGTTTATAATGCAGCTCTTCCCGAAAGATCCTGTACCGGGGCCAAATCAGATTGTAATGTATTGTCTCCAGGAACAGCAGTATAAATTCAGGAAGATAGGAAATCTCGGCTTTTTCTCGCTCCTTTTCGCCTCCCTGTTGCTGGTTCTTTCAACCGGCACCTTCATCGTGATCTTCCGGCAAAAAAAGATGTCGGAGATCAGAAGCGACTTCATAAACAATATGACCCATGAACTCAAGACACCCATAGCCACAATCTCCCTGGCATCAGAGATGATAGCCGATAAGAGTATTCCGGCAAGAAAAAAGAACCTTTCGGGCCTGGCCGTCATTATCTCCGATGAAAGCATGCGGCTCAAATATCAGGTAGAGAAGGTCCTGCAGATGGCAGTATTTGAACAGGTAAGTACGAAACTGAACTTCACCGGGATGGATATTCACGACATAATCGAAAAGAGCATCGAGAACTTCAGCCTCCAGATCAATAAGCTTCACGGTACAATTAAAACTGACCTGAAAGCTGAAAACCCTGTTGTCATGGTCGATGAGATACATTTCTTCAATGCCGTTTCAAACCTTATTGACAACGCTATCAAGTATTCCCGCGGAGGTCCCGAAATACTTATCGCAACAAGAAACGGGAAGAAGGGAATTATTATAACGGTCGAGGACAAAGGGATAGGTATCAGCAAAGAGAATCTCAAGCGTATATACGATAAGTTTTATCGTGTCCACTCTGGTAATATTCATAATGTTAAAGGATTTGGCCTTGGCTTAAGCTATGTAAAAAAGATAATTGAAAAACATAACGGAACAATAAAAGCAGAAAGTCAGATCAATAAAGGGACGAAATTCACATTGTTTATTCCTCAAAACGGATCAAAATGAAGAACAAAATTCTCTTAGCGGAGGACGATTACAACCTGGGCAATCTGCTCCGCAGTTATCTGTCAGCCAAAGAATATGATGCTGATCTGTTTGTAAACGGGCGCGAAGCACTCGATGCTTTTGACAAAGGATTATATGACCTTTGCATAATTGATATAATGATGCCTGAGATGGACGGACTGATGCTGGCCCAGAAGATAAGGAACATCAATTCCCTCATCCCGGTCATCTTCCTTACAGCGAAGAACCAGAAAGAGGATATTATCACCGGATTCAGAGCGGGGGCTGATGATTATATTACGAAACCCTTTTCGATGGAAGAGCTTCTTTACCGCATTGAAGCAGTGCTGAGAAGGATCACGGGCCCCTCGGTTGTTAAAAAAGCTGAATCGTACACGATCGGAAAATATACATTTGATACCAAGACACAGGTGCTTACCTATGAGGATCATAAGATCAAACTGACCACAAAGGAATCAGAGCTGCTTGAGCTTCTCTGCAGACACGGAAATGATATTCTTGAACGCAATTATGCTCTTAAGACTATCTGGATCGACGATAATTACTTCAATGCAAGAAGCATGGATGTGTATATTACCCGCCTCAGGAAATACCTCAGGAAGGATCCTTCAGTGAAGATCCTTAACGTTCATGGAAGGGGGTACAAATTACTGGTATAGAAGAAAATACCCTGATCTGTTTTTACAGGTCAGGGTAATAAGTTAAGGTTAGTTAACAGGGTTAAATTATGCTGTTCACCCTTTTTCGTTCAGCCAAGGTAGTAAATTTTATTTATCCGGCAACACCTTAATTGAATTATTCTGCTATAAAACATGGTTATGTTCCCGCCAGCCAGCAGGGGCTTCAGTCGAGTTTAAGTACTGCAAGGAATGCCTGCTGGGGTACTTCAACATTGCCTATCTGGCGCATTCTCTTTTTACCCTTCTTCTGCTTTTCGAGAAGTTTTCTTTTCCTGGTGATATCTCCCCCGTAACATTTGGCAGTAACATCCTTCCTTACGGCTTTAACTGTCTCTCTTGCAATGATCTTTGCCCCTATTGCAGCCTGTATTGCTATATCAAACTGCTGTCTGGGGATCAGTTCCCTTAGCTTCACACACATCCTCCTTCCAAAATCATAGGCATTACCCCTGTAGATCAGTGTTGAAAGGGCATCGACCATTTCACTGTTGAGCAGAATGTCAAGCCTTACCAGATCAGCTTTTCTGTAAGCAGTGTAATAATAATCAAATGAGGCATATCCTTTCGAAAGGCTCTTTAGCTTATCGTAGAAATCAAAAACTATCTCCGAAAGTGGCATTTCAAATGTCAGCTCCACCCTGTCTTTTGTCAGATAGATCTGGTTTTTGAGAATTCCTCGCTTATCGATGCAGAGATTCATTATGGGTCCCACATATTCTGCCCCGGTAATGACCTGGGCGACAATATAGGGTTCCTCGATCCTGTCGATATGATTCACCGGAGGGAGTCCCGAAGGGTTATGAACGTCTGTCTCCTCTCCTTTGGTAGTGTATACCTTATATGATACGTTGGGAACAGTGGTTATTACATCCATATCGAACTCCCTGTCGAGGCGCTCCTGGACTATTTCCATATGTAGCAGACCCAGGAATCCGCATCTGAATCCAAAGCCCAGTGCTGCTGACGATTCGGGCACAAATGACAGGGAAGCATCATTCAGCTGAAGTTTCTCTATCGATGCCCTGAGGTTTTCGTACTCATCGGCATCTACCGGGTAAATCCCCGCAAAAACCATCGGTTTAACCTCTTCGAATCCCGATATTGCATCCCTGCAGGGGTTTTTGACATGGGTTATTGTATCTCCTACCCTGACTTCGCTGGAGTCTTTAATGCCTGAAATAATATAGCCCACATCTCCTGCCCCCATTTTTTTCCTGGGGATCTGTTTCAGTTTTAAAACCCCTATTTCGTCTGCATCGTACTCATGTCCTGTGCTGTAGAACATAACATGGTCTCCTTTGGAGATGGTACCGTTCACTATTCTGAAATACGCTATTATTCCCCTGAACGAGTTAAATATGGAATCGAATATCAGAGCCTGCAGTGGAGCGTCAGGGTCGCCTGCCGGCGCCGGTATACGCCTGATTATAGCCTCAAGGACACTATCAATACCTGCTCCTGTTTTTGCACTTATCTCCAGAATATCATCCCGGTCACATCCCGTGAGGTCTGTTATCTGGTCCTTAACCTCTTCCGGCATTGCGCTTGCCATGTCCATTTTGTTCAGCACCGGGATTATCTCAAGGTTATGATCGAGAGCTTTATACAGGTTTGAGATGGTCTGGGCCTGGATCCCCTGGGTGGCATCAACCACAAGAAGAGCACCTTCGCATGCTGCAATTGAGCGCGACACCTCGTAGGAGAAATCGACATGACCGGGAGTATCAATCAGGTTGAGGATATATCTCATGTTATCATGGATATGCTCCATCTGGATTGCATGACTTTTTATGGTAATCCCTCTTTCTCTCTCCAGCTCCATATCGTCGAGTACCTGTTCCTGGAATTCCCTTTCCCCGATGGTTTTTGTCTTTTCCAGAAGCCGGTCGGCCAGGGTACTCTTCCCGTGGTCAATATGGGCTATAATACAGAAATTACGAATGTTATCCATTTACCGGCTATAAAATCAGGTGCAAATATATAAAATAATGTATCGATTTATATACCCCCTCCTGGCCGGCGGAATGCCGGGAATGATTTACATAATAATACGATGGATGCCATATTAAACGTGTAGAGCCAGGTCATGACCTGGCTCTACATTGCGATTATTAATGTAATTTAATAAATATCAATCGATTACATCATTCCCGGCATTCCTCCGCCCATTCCCTGTGGTGGCATTTCGGGTTTCTCTTCCTTCTCCTCAACAACAACAGCTTCTGTGGTAAGGAACATTCCGGCTACCGATGCCGCGTTCTCAAGGGCAATGCGTACAACCTTTGCAGGATCGATTACACCCGAAACATAGAGTTTCTCAAACTTGTCGGTTTGTGCATTGTATCCGTAGTCGCCTTTGCCTGCCTTTACGTTCTGGGCAACAACAGCACCCTCCTGGCCGGCATTAACGGCGATCTGCCTCAGCGGTTCCTCAATGGCTCTTTTGATAATCTCAATACCGATGGTCTGGTCTTCGTTGTCACCTTTCAGTCCGTCGAGGGCAGCAATGGCACGAATATAGGCAACTCCTCCTCCGGGAACAATTCCTTCCTCAATTGCAGCGCGGGTGGCATGCAGTGAGTCATCAACCCTGTCCTTCTTCTCCTTCATTTCAACCTCCGAAGCGGCACCTATATAAAGGACCGCCACTCCGCCTGACAGTTTGGCAAGGCGCTCCTGAAGCTTCTCCTTATCGTAATCGGATGTGGTTGTGGTCATCTGCTGTTTGATCTGGGCAATACGTGCTTTGATCATCTCCTTGTCACCGGCACCGTTCACGATGGTTGTGTTTTCCTTGTTAACGGTTACCTTCTCTGAATTACCAAGCATATCGAGTGTGGCATGCTCCAGTTTGAGTCCCTTCTCTTCCGAAATAACTGTTCCTCCTGTCAATATGGCAATATCTTCAAGCATCTCTTTCCTTCTGTCGCCAAAACCCGGGGCTTTTACGGCACAAACCTTCAGCGATCCACGCAGACGGTTAACCACCAGGGTTGCAAGCGCCTCACCTTCAACATCCTCAGATATGATCAGCAAGGGCCGGCCTGTCTGGGCAGTAGTTTCCAGGATAGGAAGAAGATCCTTCATGGTAGATATCTTCTTGTCATAGATCAGGATATAAGGATTATCCAGGTCTGCTTCCATTTTTTCAGCATTTGTGACAAAATAGGCTGAAATATATCCTCTGTCAAACTGCATACCCTCAACAACCTCAACCGATGTTGTTGTGCCTTTTGATTCTTCAACGGTTATAACGCCTTCCTTCTTCACCTTGCTCATGGCTTCCGCAATCAGCTTGCCTATCTCATGGTCATCATTGGCCGATACACGAGCCACCTGCTCAATCTTGCCCAGATCGTCACCTATTACTTTGGCCTGTGAAGCTATGTGCTTTACTACTTTGTCCACAGCCTTGTCTATGCCTCTTTTAACATCCATCGGATTTGCGCCGGCTGTTATGTTCTTAAGCCCGACATTAATGATAGCCTGTGCAAGGAGAGTTGCCGTGGTGGTTCCATCGCCTGCTATTTCGCCTGTTTTCGAAGCAACTTCTTTCACCATTTGTGCGCCCATGTTCTTGTAGGCGTTCGACAGTTCTATCTCTTTTGCGACGGTAACGCCATCCTTTGTAATAAGGGGTGCTCCGAATTTTTTCTCAAGAACCACGTGCCTCCCTTTAGGACCAAGGGTTACTTTAACTGTGTCCGCCAGTATATCAACTCCTTCTTTTAGCTGAGCACGTGCGTCGATATTGAATTTAATCTCTTTTGCCATAATCTGAAATATTTTTAGGTTTACATTATGCTATGAAAAGTATATCCGATTGTGATATAAGCAGATAATCCTCACCATCTATTGTGAGCTCCTGCCCGGAATACTTGCCGTAAAGAACCACATCTCCCTTCTTTACCTCCATTTCCTCGTCCTTTTTCGCAGCTCCGACAAGTACTACTTTGCCCTGACGAGGTTTTTCCTTTGCTGAATCAGGAATAATAATCCCGCTGGCAGTTTTCGCTTCAGGGTCATCAGGTCTCACCAGAACCTTTCCTGCCAATACTTTACCTTTTAGTTGTGCCATTTTTATTTAGTTTTAAGTTAAACATCGATTTTCCGACTCCCAGAATTAACACATTTTATGCCAAACGATAATTAATGTCATTTTGGGACAAATATCCGGATAAAAAGCCACTGTTACCTGACATGCCAATGGCAAAAGGAACCACTCATACTTACACAGACCTGTTAATTAATGATTTACAAAAAAATTAAAAAAGTGTCAGTATGTGACAAACTGACATTTTTATGTAAAATAAACAGAGTTATCCTTTCCTATTGCGGAGGATCCTGGGTTTCTGACCCTGCTGTTCCTGTTGTTTCGGGAACTGCGGTAGGGAGTGTCGGGATTGCATTGGGATCAACCGCATCCTGTATCTGGGTTTCAATCCTTGACCGTCCGATCGAGTCCCCCCGCGGGATAGATGCCGTTGAAACGACAGAAAGGATCAGTATTGCAGCAGCCAGTGTCCAGGTTGCTTTCTCAAGAAAATCAGCCGTTTTCCTTATGCCCATCGTTTGCCCTGCCGATGTGAAATTTGCTGCAAGTCCGCCACCCTTGGAGTTCTGAACCAGCACAACAAGGATCTGCAGGAAACATGCTATGATCACCAGAACCGAAACCAAAATATATATTCCCATCGCACAATTATTTGATTAAATCTTTCACCTTTCCAATCTGAGCCGCAAAGTAATCACTTTTTTCCGGAAATTTCAAACTTAATTTTTCGTAAATTTCTATTGCCCTGGAATAATACCCCTGGTTAATGTATATTCTGGCAAGGGTTTCCGTAACAAATCCTCCCTGAACCTCGGTAAATGGCCTGGAAATATCTTCGGGAGTCTGATCAGATCTCTCTTTTGAGGGTTCAATCCTGGGATTTGCCAGTATAAACCTGTCGATAAGCTCGGTATGTATTTGCCTTTTAAAATGCTTATGTTGCTCTTCCGGAATTTCAGTTTCAGCCGCAGATGCCTCTTTTTCCACCGGCTCCTGTTCGTCACTTTCAAGCTCAAGAAGGTCGAATTGCTCAGCAACGGAGAAACCCGGATCCATATATATGATTTTTTCCTCCTGGGGAGCTGATTCATCTTCAATTATGAATATGCCGCTATCCCAATCTTCCTCACCATCATAAATCTCGGTCGAGATAAGAATGGCTCGTGAGAATTTCATATCTTCTGTTGATGTAACCTCTTTAAGTCCTTCCTCTCCGGATTCCCGTTCAAACCCGGAAATAAAGTCCTCGCTGTTTCGTGCCGTCTCGATAACGGTCTGCTGGCTGTCGCCTTCCGGTATTTCACCGGCCTCTTCATCTTCAACCGCCATGGATTCATCATCTATTGAAGCTGTTAGTCTCTCTTCCTCAGCCGGGACCGTATTAATTTCCTCATCAGAAGCCATGGATGTTACCGGCTCTTCGCGAACAGGCTCCTCGCGAACAGGCTCCTCGTGAACCGGCTCCTCGTGAACCGGCTCCTCGTGAACCGGCTCCTCGTGAACCGGCTCCTCGT
>CAZWFL010000072.1:0-15534 GCA_964633195.1 uncultured Rikenellaceae bacterium
GACCAACCGCCCCATCGCTCCCTCGCTCCCTCGCCCCCTCGCCCCCTCGCCCCCTCGCTCCCTCGCTCCCTCGCCCCCTCGCTCAATCGCTCTCTGCCCGTTTCTTTATTCATAAGAATTTTTTAATATTACGGTACCATTGTAAAATTTTGCCACACCATGATCGAATTAATGTATTAAAATATGACTGGAAATTATGTAAAATTAAAGAATAAGGATTAGTCAATTGTGTCTTCAGGAAACAAAACATCTGTTCAATACCCCGAACCCTTTGCCCGGTTCTACGATCTGATATATCACTCGATGCGTGACAGTGTCGATCATGAATATTTTCAGAATGAGATCAGCCGGACCGGCGGAAAAGTCCTGGAGATCGGCGTCGGGACCGGCAGGTTGTTCACGGAAGCTCTTATCCGGGGCGCGGATATTTACGGCATCGATATCAGCAGGCACATGATCGAGGTCCTTCTCGGGAAAATTCATAATGAGCAACACTGCAGGATAAGCCTCCAGAACATAATTGATTTCAGTTTCGATTTCAGGTTTGACCTTATAATTGCCCCCTTCAGGGTAATAATGCACCTGATGGAGAAGGAGGATCAGATAAGGGCACTTAATAATGTATACAAACACCTGAACAAAAACGGAAGATTCATCTTCGATGCGTTTGTGCCTGATCTGAAATATCTTGTTACAGGCTTTGATGATTATACCGATTTCGAGGGAGAGTATGAGCCGGGAAAGAAGATCAGGCGTATCGTGACAACAAAACCCGATCTGATAAATCAGACCATAAATGTCAGATTTCATCTGGAGTGGGATGAGGAGAGCAGAGTTGAACAATATGACTGGGAGGTCCCTCTCAGGTTCTTCTTCAGGTATGAACTCGAACATCTGGTTGAAAGATCGGACTTCCGTGAGTATAAGATTTTCGGCGACTACCAGGGCAATGAACTGAACAGTGACTCGAAAGAGTTCATAGTCGTTTGCCGGAAATGACGCATGTCACTGTATCTCAAAAGCTTCTACAATCAGTCTGACATTGGCGTTATCTGAGGGCGGGACCCCTTTATAAAGCCAGAGATTTATCATGATCCGCTCGTCATCCTCTTCGGGAATATCATCACCTGTATAGATCCATTCATTTATTATGTTCTTTTCTTCAGGCCTTGTGGCGGTATGTCCCCTGTAGCTGGAGAATTCAATACGATCCTCTTTCCAGTCGATAATATGAGTGGAGTGCTTACTTTTAAGGTTCAGGTTAAATCGCTCTAAATTGCCTCCCCCGTGTGCCGGCTGAACGGTAAACTGACCATCGGTGAATTTTTCCATGCCCCATCTCGAAAACTCTATGTCAATCTCGTTCATATCATCCATATATGCAAAGAGACCTGCCACAGCGTTCCTGTCAAGCCTGTCCACCCTCGAAGAGACATAGAAGATATACCTGTTGTGGGCAAATGACTCTTTTAAGGCAATATTAGCGCAGTACCAGTTACCCTTTCTTCGGGTTATCTTCAGGTGCAGTCTTCCTCTCCGGTCAACCTTTACATTCCTTGTTGACGAAGAGAAAAAATTTCCTCCCGGACTTATTTTTGATGAACCTGATTCAGTTACTTCCCATTCATAGCCTGAAAATGTAATGATTTTCGGAAGATCTGCTCTTTTATTCTCTTCACCTTCTCCATCACCTGCGCTGGAAATACTGCCCGGCAGAATATGTGAGATAACCAATAACAGTATCAGGGGAAAAGACAGGGTTCGTAGCATACAGGGCCCGTGTTGAGAGTTTCGGGCTAAGATAAAGATATAATTAAAAAAACCGGCAGCACGACAGGAATTTATGCGTAAATCCACATCCCAACCCTAAATCACAATATTTTTCTATTTTTATGGGATTAAAGTGAAATTCCGGAAAAACCATAATGGTATTCCCCGATATTCAATAACAAAAACTGAAGTCTTAAAGGTATAATAACACAATAGTAATTCGATGAGCCTATCACTCAGTACTTTAGACTGGATTGTGGTCGCAGTCGTAATAACCGGCAGTCTCTCATTTGGGCTTTTTATGGCCTTCATGAAGAAAGCAGGCAGGAACAGTTCAAACTTTTTCCTTGGCGGCCGTTCAATCAAATGGCCGGTAATCGGAGCATCTCTATTTGCAACCAATATCGGAGCTGAACATCTGGTAGGCCTTTCAGGAGATTCTTACAGGTACGGCCTTTCAGCAGGATCGGTGGAACTGACCACTGCAATAACACTGGGCTTCGCATGCGCTATTCTTTTCCCATACTACATGAAAAACAGGATATATACCATACCTGAATTTCTTGAATTGCGTTACAACAGACATGCCAGGACATTCTTCTCCGGACTGATGCTTATTATAAGTGTGATGACAAAACTGGCTTTTACTCTTTTTGCCGGAGCTCTGGTTTTAAACAGTATTCTTGGATGGGATATCATGACGACAATATTCTATATTGGCATTGTGGTCGCCATTTTTACAATCATCGGGGGATTTACCGCTGTTGCCTATACTGATACAATACAGGTGGTCATAATGCTGGCAGGTACAGTGATAATGCTGATCTTCGGCCTTGACAAAGTCGGAGGATGGGGAGGCCTTATGGAAAAGGCACCCGATATGATGTCAATTGCAAAGCCATATGACGATCCTGTCTATCCTTTCTGGGGGATCCTCGCTACTGCATTCTATGCCGGGATATTCTACTGGGGTATGGATCAGGTGAACGTCCAGAGGGTTCTGGCTGCCCCCGACCTGAAGAATGCAAGGTGGGGAGCTATGTTTGCAACCTTTCTGAAGCTCTTCCCGGTTTTCCTTTTTGCCCTGCCGGGAGTTATCGCATTCGCCCTTTACCCCGATGAACTGGTTGGTGATGCCACCAAACAGACCTTTGTACTGCTTCTCAATAACCTGCTTCCGTCAGGATTGAGAGGTTTACTACTGGCATCACTGGTGGCCGCCCTCATAACTTCACTCATTGCTGTTTTGAATTCTGTTTCCACACTGGTTGTCCGTGATTTTATCGTGGAATTCCGCCAGGAGGTCACCGAAAAGAAACAGGTATTGTACGGACGTTTTATTATCATCCTGATAACACTGCTGGGCATAGGAGCTGCATATATGGTTTATAAGAATGAAGAGGGCCTTTACAAATACCTTCAGACAATATCAGCATATCTTGTCATTCCGGTCTTCCCCGCAATATTCTTCGGGATAATAAGCAAGAGGGTGACTCTCAAGGGTGCGGCAGTCTCGGTAATAGTGGGAGTTATCCTGGCAACGATTTTTGTCATTGATCAATTGCTTGGCCCTGAAACAGGCAAGAGTGTCTTTCCTTTTCTTCACCACAAGCTGACACTGAATTTCGGGTACCGGGGACTCTGGGCCGAAATCATAATTACGGGAGTATTGTTCGCCGTATCAGCATTTACCCCAAAGACAGCTCCGGAGAAGCTGGTAAATACAACCATCAATTATTCAAAGGGATTAGCCCGGTTCGAAGGTATATCTGACTGGAGGCTGCATTTGGCTGTACTTTCCGCAGTTACTGTTCTGCTCTACGTCTGGCTTAGTTAATAGTTGTAACTATGACATGGCAAGTTTACTGCACGTTAGTTCATAATTCATAATACTCTCCCCCTCTCAGGGGGAGATACAGAGGGGGTCTGAAATTTTCTGCCTGACAAATAGCCTTCTTTCAGAGGCAGATAGCCAGGAGGATCAGGTTAAAAGTACTACGTGTAATTTTTATACGTTTAAAGATCATTACCTTAAGGCACGGAATGGATAAGAAGAGGATAATTATACTTGTGATCATAGCGGCTTTGATCGTTGTGCCGGGTCTCTTTTTACTCTCAGTTTACAGCGGTGCTTACGGCCATTTGCAGAACAGGAAGGAACTGCTTAATTATAAAAATGCCACGGCTTCCAGGGTGCTCTCTGCCGAAGGTGACCTGATAGGAAAATTTTTCTCAGAGAACCGGACTAACATCACATACGAACAGATCCCGGCTTTTGTTATTGATGCACTGATCGCAACGGAAGACGCACGTTTCTATCAGCACTCCGGCATTGACATGAGAAGCCTGGCAAGAGTTCTTGTGAAGTCTCTCTTTCTGCGTGATCGCGGGTCCGGTGGCGGAAGCACTATCACCCAGCAACTTGCCAAGAACATGTTTGGCAGAAAGTCGACAGGTATAATTTCAATGCCTGTCAACAAAGCAAAGGAGATAATCCTGGCCCGGCGACTCGAGAGAGTATTCAGCAAAGAGGATATACTGACACTATACCTGAATACTGTCTCTTTCGGTGAGAATATTTACGGTATTGAATCTGCCGCGGCAAGATTCTTTAACAGGAATATCGGGCAGCTTAAAATTGAAGAATCTGCCGTATTGATCGGAATGCTCAAGGCCACAACTTATTACAACCCCCGTTTCAATCCTGATAATGCGTTAAGCAGAAGGAACGTGGTTCTGGGTCAGATGGTGAAGTACGAATATCTCGATCCCCACGATGGAGATTCCCTTCGGGGGCTTCCCCTGAAGACTTATTATTCGAATATCGAATCTGCCGGACCAGCCGATTATTTCCTCGTTCAGGTGAAGAACGAGGCACAAAGGTTACTCGATGACATCTCATCAGTCACGGGAAAAGAGTGGGATCTTGAAAAGGATGGCCTTATTATTTCGACCACACTGAACCTCACGCTCCAGAAAAGTGCAAACAAAGCTTTCCGCGATCATTTGGCGTTAAGCCAGAGAAGGCTTTCAGAGCATTACCGTAATCCTGCGGGGAACAGAACCCTTACGGAGATAACTGAAAGGATACTCAGGGAGAACAAACTTATCGCCAGGGCAGATGAAAAAAGGCTACGGACACTCTTCGGCTGGGACGGAACGAAAACAGATTCCCTGTCGGTGAGGGACAGTATAAGGCATGCACTGACATTGCTTCATGCCGGACTGCTTGCCATGGATCCTGAAACAGGTGCAGTTTTGACATGGGTGGGTGGCATCGATTTCAGGACACAGCCTTATGATCAGATTACTGCGCGCAGACAGCTTGCCTCGGTGTTCAAACCCGTCCTTTATGCTGCAGCGCTTGAAGAAGGGATGGAACCGTGCCACTACCTCGATAATGATTCAATCGTTCTCTCGGGGTTTGATGACTGGAGCCCTGAGAATTTTGATCACTCTTACGGCGGGAAATATTCACTTGCAGGTGCGCTGTCAAAATCGATGAATGTGCCTACTTTCAGTCTGTTCCTCGAGATTGGCTTCGACAGGGTCGATACGTTATGGAAGAAAATGGGATTCTCTTTTCCCCTCAATAATACACCGGCACTGGCGTTGGGCACAGCTGAAGCCAGTATCAGGGAGATAGCGGTTGCCTACTCAACATTTGCAAACGGTGGATTCCTGGTTTCTCCTTTTTGCATTACCTCTATCACAGCCTCAAATGGTGTGCTTATATATGAAAACGATTTTAATGAGCCGGGTTCCGGGATTATTTCAGAGCGCTCGGCTCTTCTCATGAATGCTATACTGCAAAAGGCCATCATGGAAGGTACGGGAGCCTCCCTCATCTCTGTTTATGGTGTTAATGTCCCCCTGGCAGGCAAAACAGGCACCTCTCAGAATTATGCCGATGCCTGGTTCGCTGCATATAATCCGAAAATGACTATTGTGTCGCGTGTCGGTGCATCATCGCCATTGATACATTTCAACAGCGGAGCCTATGGCTCGGGAAGCGCCCTTGCTTTACCGCTTGTTGCGCTTACAATTAAACAGGTTCAGTCTGATCCTGCAATCGTAAGTAAACATATCGCACCATTTCCGGATCTGCCTTCTGAACTAAGCGGAGCGCTGGATTGCCCCGATTTCAGGGAAGATACCTTCTTTGACAGGATTATGGATACCTTCAGAAAAGAGAGGACGTTTGACCGGGACAGAGCCAGAAAAGAAGAGCAAAGGATCAGGAATATTATTCAAAGAATACTGAGAAGAAGGAATTAAGTTTGATCTTTATGCCGGAGGTTAATTCAGTTGCATAAAATGACACTATTTTCATATTTTTGACATTAGTCACCAATCTATACTATGATGATCAATCCGGGATTCCTGACGTATCTAATTTTTTATGTTATAATCAATTATCTGACTCCTGTTCTTCCGGACGAGAGTACTTATCAGAAGTTCGTAGCTGAAAATCCTCTTCCTGTCGCGTTTGGTGACCCCTTTATCCTGAAGGCGTCAGACGGGATCTATTACATGACAGGGACCGGTGGGGTGAGGGATGGATTCAAAATATATTCTTCGGCTGATCTAAGGAACTGGAAGGATGAGGGCCGGATATATAGCGGGAACCTTCCGTCATCATGGGGCGTTTCCAGTTTCTGGGCTCCGGAGCTCTATGAGACAGGTGGACGTTTTGTAATGCTTTTCAGTGCCGACTGGCGCTATAATCCGACCAACGAGGAGGAGAACTTCAGGATAGGTGTCGCAATTTCTGACAATCCAACCGGTCCATACACCGACTTGTATAACCGGCCTCTCTTTGATCCGGGATATCCGGTGATAGACGCGAATCTCCTTATTGAGGGCGGGAAGATATATTTATATTATTCCAGATGCTGCTATAAGCATCCTGTCGAAAGTGAAGTTGCTGAATGGGCAAGAAAAGAGGGCATGTTTGATGAGATTGAAGAAAGCTGGATTTATGGAGTGGAATTGAAACCCGATTTCTCAGGCATCATCGGGGATCCGGTCCTGCTGTTAAGGCCGCCCTTTTCGATGTCGGACGAACAGGCAGAGTGGGAAAGCAGATCGGTGACTTCGGGCGAAGTGAACAGGCGATGGACTGAAGGTTCCTTCATTTTTAAGGATAGGGACAAGTATTACATGATGTACTCTGCCAATTTCTTCGGAGGGCAGAACTATGCTGTCGGATATGCCATATCTGATTCACCGCTCGGGCCATTCGTGAAAGCTTCAGACAACCCGGTCCTGCAGAAAAACAGCGCAGAGGGCGGCATTGTAACCGGAACGGGGCATAACTGCGTAACCTTCTCTCCCGATGGAAAACAAATGTTATGTGTCTATCATGCCAGGACCTCTCTGACCGGAAACAGGCGAGTAGTGTTCATTGATGAGATGGAACTGCTGAACGACGGAACCCTTGTGGTTAAAGGCCCGACAACACGCTAAACGCTAAAAACTGTATCCTTATCCCATACATGTATGAAAAACCTGAACCAAATCTTCTTTGGCAGTCGGGAATCGTTCCGTAAGTGGCTGGAAGACAATCATGACAGTAGTCATGGTATCTGGATGTTATTCTATAAGAAGCATACGAACATTAAGTCGATCAAATACAATGAAGCCCTGGAAGAGGCACTCTGTTTCGGATGGATCGACAGCATTATTAAAAAGATTGACAACGACCGGTATGCGCGAAAATTCACACCCCGGACAAACACTTCAAATTGGTCGGAAATAAACAAAAAACTTTTCAGGGAGCTGGTGAGTAAAGGGCTTATGACTGAAGCGGGTCTTCAGAAGTATGAAGTAATTGAAGGCAGCGGCGACAACAGGGTGTTTGAGCCATTGATGTTAAAGAAAAGTAAGGAGTTGGTTGTCCCGGATTATATTTTGAAGGAATTCGCTGAAAATGAACCCGCGTTGGAAAACTTCAACAACCTGGCAAAAAGTCATAAACGGAACTATATTCTCTGGATAACTACTGCCAGGAGGGAAGAGACAATTAAAAAGAGACTGAAGGAAGCTGTAGCATTATTAATAGAAAACAAAAAACTTGGATTGAAGTAACCCGGATTCCGGAGGTACATATAATCAATCCTTATTATTCCGGCAGGATGTTTTACTCAGGCACTATAGATATTTCTTGAATTTATCCCCGATCTTGAAATATGTGTAAAGGCCTACATCTTCGCCGGCAGCACGAACTGCATCCCCGCTGACCTCGAAAGTGCTGTGCTCGCCGGCCACCTGCGAGAAATAGACAACAAAACTCTTTCCCTCTTCATCTTTCATCAATACTAATGCAAGGTTCTTGTGAATGTCCGATTTAAGCGATCTGCTGCACAGCGGGCAGTAAAAGTCGACAATTTCTCCCTGCTTATACTCAAAGGAGGGATGCTTGACACTTGAATAATTACCTATCTGGGGACTCAACAGGATGAGCCCGTTCTCCTTCTTGTCATTTTTTACCTTGAAGATTATATTATCTCCGACACGCAGATGCCCTTTACACTTCGGGCATAGAAAGTCATTCATTTTCACCTCCTTTTTTAACTGATGCCACTAACTTTTGTTAATAAAGTTACGAAATTTGAAACTATAGAGCTGTATTTCAGGAAGAGATTTTTCTGAAGAATTTCAGGATGTGTTTTTTTGTTAATACCGCTGATCGAATCAGGATCCCGGTTGATTCCGTTGTTTTTCCCGAGCGTTTAAATGCATCTATGCTGAATAAGGATAAACAACGAGCCCCGGCTCAATATTCCGCCGGGGCATTAGCTGTTATACAGAACGCAGCCCTGATATTTCTATCAGAAGCTTCTTGCTCTTTTTTTAAAGTTCCCAGCCTTTTCTGTACTCCCGTGTCAGGTATTTATTGGCTGCTTCGTCATTGGTTATCTTCATGGTACGGGAATCATATTCTACTTTCTTACCTGCCCGCAGAGCTACAGCTGCCAGGTTGATGGCTTCGGTAACCGTACCGGCATATTTAAAGCTGCCGGGTGACTCTTTATCTTCTTTAATTGAAGTGACCCAGGTCACCTCGCGGGATTCCCCCTCTCTTTCAGGAAGTTCTTTTTCTCCCTGGTATGCTTTCATAAGCCTGGCAGGAATAATTTCAGGATCTTCACCACGGAATCCTGCCAGTATTTTTCCCTTGTCACCAACAAACATCATCCCTTCCTCCGGCATATCACGGTTATCTTCCCTGAGTTCGTCGGGGATAAACGGTTTCATACCGCCATCATACCAGAGCAAATCAAAAGCCGGGAGATTTTTCTGTTTCGGGAATTCAATCTGGATCAGGCTTGATAATGGAAATGAAACATCATTTTCAACCCATTTATAAGTATTGCCGTCAACGTATCGGTGTGTGGTCCCGTATGCTTTTGCACTTACAGGAGGTGTGTCAATTCCAAAGGCGAGGAATAACGGGAAGAGACTATAATGGCCCATGTCTGCAATGCTTCCTCCACCAAAGTCATACCAGCCGCGGAACCGGTTATGAGTATAGTAGGGATGATACGGTAAATCGGGTACAGGACCAAGCCACAATTCCCAATTGAAACCATCGGGTATTGGTCTTGATTCTTTGGGCCTTGATGGCCATTGTTCCCATACAGGGCGGTACGACCAGTTGTGTATCTCTTTTAAATTGCCTATTACTCCGTCGTTGATCCATTTAAGGACCAGTCCATATTGCGGTCTGTCACTCCAGGCCAGCAAATGAGTCTTCACTTTTGAACTCCTGGCTGTTTCAATTGCAAGCCGTCCCTCCGACATCCGGTTGGCAATGGGTTTATGTGTTATCACATGTTTGCCCTTCTTCATGGCGGCTAGAGCAAGATAAGCATGATGATGATCGGGGGTCATGATCTTAATGAGATCAACATCCGGTTCCTTTTCAAGCAGTTCCCTGTAATCCTCATATGAGTTGCATCCCTTGTAGGTACCTGAAGGCTGATTCTTGGCATAATATGTCTCAACAAATTCCTTCCCAATGTCCCTCCCGCCGGGGATACCCTTGTACCCGGAACCCCAGTCAGGAGCATTAAGCGTTTTTCGTATGGAACTTCGGATGCCTTCCGCAGACCAGTCAAGATAATCGGTAGTGAGCCTGTTTACATCACAAACGGCTACAACCTGTATGTCGGAATTTTGCAGCAGAGCCGGCATTTCACGTAATCCCTGCGTACCACAACCTATGTTTGCGACTGTAATTTTATCGGAAGGCGGGATATATCCGGTTCCACCCAATACATACCTGGGAACCACAGTAATGGTTGCAGCCGTGGCGACAGCTGAACCAATGAATTTCCTCCTGTTCATAGAGTTCTTCGATTTCATAATACTTCTGTTTTATGATTAAAAATTGGATAATAGGTTTGGTTTTTCTTTATGGTTTTTGTCAAAAAATAACCATACAATTTATAAAGATATTTCCAAAGAAAAAAGAAAATTTTGTCTGCAAACAGGTCGCTGCTACGCAGCTCGGAAACATAATGACTAATAGATTATCCTCTACAACCATGTCGCCGCCACGCGGCTTATGAAACAAAAAACCGGTGTTGCTTTCCGGTTTATTTTTTTCACATCATAAGGCAGATGTGGCGCCTGTCCCCTGCTCCGGCTTTGTAATATTATGTTTACTTTTATCTCAAATATACCGGCTTGCCATTAGTAACGGGAGTGTCCGGATTTATTAGTTCAGTATGATCGAATTAATTTTGTAATTGTTTTTAATTTTAACAGACTTGTTTTCGAAAGAGTTCAGATAATACCTGAATACGCCCAATGAGAATTTACCTTGACTATAATGCCACTACACCTGTTGACAGTGAAGTGGTTTCTGCAATAGAGCCATATCTGGATAAGTATTTCGGCAATCCGTCGAGTGCTCACAGCTTCGGCACGGAATCAAAAACAGCAGTTGAAAATGCCAGGAAGCAGGTTGCTGCATTGATCAATTGCCGGCCGGAAGAAGTAATCTTCACGAGTGGAGGGACCGAATCTAATAATTATGCCATTAAAGGGTATGCTTTTGCCAATGAGCACAGAGGGAGGCATATAATTACCTCGTCAATTGAGCATCCGGCTGTTTTGGAAGTATGCAGGTACCTGGAAAAGAAAGGTTTTCATGTTACGTATTTGCCAGTTGATGAATTCGGACTGGTTCATCCGGAGCAGGTTGAGCGGGCGATAACGCCTCAGACAATTCTGATCTCCATTATGCATGCAAATAACGAGATTGGCACAATCCAGCCCATTAAAGAGATTGCAGCGATTGCCTACAGGCACAATATAGCTTTTCATACAGATGCTGCACAAACAGCAGGAAAATACCCTGTGGATGTGCAGCAAATGGGAGTTGATCTCTTGTCTGTGGCAGGTCATAAGATGTATGCACCCAAAGGGGTAGGGGCCCTCTATATCAGGGATGGTATTGTCCTTGAAAAACTTATCCACGGGGCTGATCATGAGCAGAATAAGCGGGCCGGAACCGAAAATGTGCCTGAGATTGCCGGTCTGGGCAAAGCCTGCGAAACAGCCATCCGCGATCTGAGTAAAAACAGTGAGCATTTAAGAAAGATGAGGGATTTGCTTCATGATCGCCTCCTGCAGGCGTTTCCGGATATTAAATTAAACGGACATCCCAGCCTTCGTCTTCCCAATACACTGAACATCAGTTTTAACCGGATTGAAGCCAATATCCTCCTGAATGAGATTGAGCTAAAGGGTATAGCAGCTTCAGCCGGTGCGGCCTGTCACACAGATTCGATTGATATATCACCGGTATTGACCGCGATTAAGCTCGATACTGATTATGCAATGGGGACCATCAGGTTTTCAGTTGGGAAGTATACTACGGAGGATGAAATAAACCAGGCATCAGAGATAATAATCGATACGGTGAACAGACTAAAGCCGGGAGTTACGGAGTCATACCGGGAATTCGACACGGATGTTAAGAACATAAGGCTCACCAAATATACTCAGGGGCTTGGTTGTGCGTGTAAATTGAAGCCTCAGGAACTGGAAAAGGTATTGAGAGATATACCCGTTTCTTGTGACCCGAATATATTGATCGACACTCAGAATTCCGATGATGCAGCAGTTTACAGGATCAGTGAAACTACAGCCATAGTACAGACTGTAGACTTTTTTACGCCGATAGTTGACGAACCTTATGCTTTTGGTGCAATAGCTGCCGCCAATGCACTCAGCGACATATATGCCATGGGCGCAAAGCCAATTTTTGCTTTGAATATTGTTGGCTTCCCGTCAAACAGACTGCCGATGGAAATCTTGAGGGAAATACTCAAAGGAGCGGCAGAGAAAGCGCAGGAGGCTGGTATCGCTATTCTGGGCGGCCATACGATAGATGATCCTGAACCAAAATATGGAATGGTGATAAGCGGCATAGTTCATCCTGATAAGATATGGACAAATGCAGGGGCAGAAGAGAATGACTCTATAATTCTCACCAAATCTATAGGAACTGGAATTTTAACAACAGCACTGAAAAGGAAACTGGTAAGTCAAAAGACAATGATAGAGGTAATTGCATCAATGTCGGAATTAAACAAAACGGCTGCGGAAGTTATGGAGAAACATTCAATACATGCCTGCACTGATGTCACCGGGTTTGGACTTATCGGGCATTTAAGTGAAGTCTCGGTTGCAAGCAGGGTTGATGTTGAGCTGTTTGCTGACAATGTGCCAGTTTTCGATGAGACTGCAGGTTTCGCCGCAGCCAATATTATTCCCGGCGGTTCGGTAAATAACCTGAATCATTTCTCAAAACATGTAACCTGGGATAATAACATATCTGAAATAACAAAAATTATCCTTTGTGATGCCCAGACATCCGGAGGCCTGCTGTTTACTGTTCCCGAAAATGAAAAAGAAGGGGTGCTTTCCGGACTGAAGGCAGCCGGCCTTCAATATGCAGCTCACATTGGCAATTGCCTGGGAAAAGGTGAAGGAAGGATATATGTAAAAAGGTAGGGGTGTTGAATGCAATGCCCCTGCTTCTCCTGGTAATTGCCGGCGTATCCGGTATTTTGACACTACCAGAAAACCAAAGGGATTAATAGAGTATTTTATTTCAGATATTGAGTTTGTTCGAAATGATTCTGTGGAGCTTCTCAAGCAACTCATACGAGTATACAGTAATCAGGGGAGAAGAGAAGCTAATGACATTCAGACGAAGAGTATAAGAAGCTTATTAGCTCATGCTATTATGAAGTCAATGCATATCCAGGTTTTAAAGACAGCATGATAAAAAATTACAATCCTGGTTGAAAAAATGTATCAAAGAATAATCCCTAATCCCCTGAATAGTTGTAACTTGTAGATCGATTGTCAATTGTTAGTAACAGGCATTATATCAGGATTTTAGATAACAAAACTAATATATTGCTAATGTGACTGACGTGGCGGTAGTGTGAGAAGAGGGAAGTAATATGTCCCAATCTGTATTATAATTATCTGACAACCAGATGTACTCCACGTTAATTATTATTGGTCTATAACAAGTTATAGCGCATTAAAACAAAGACAATATGCTATGGGAATAACTAAATATTTCGCAAGCATCATACTACTCGGTATGTTTTTAGCAACTTCGTGCAATTGGCTTTCAGGAATCGAGGCTGCTCACTCTTCTGATAACATTTTTAAGGCATTGCCGTACAATTGCCGTAAGAATTCAGCTTGAAATGTTTGATTCTTTCTGACTTCACAAACTACATTTGTTGATAAATAACCACAATAATCAGCAATCATGAAACAGCCGGAACTTGGAGAAAAAATCTCAATAATCAGAAAGGAAAAAGGGTATACACAATCGGATCTCGCCGAAGAATGTAATGTTGATATCAGAACTATTCAGCGCATTGAAACAGGTGAAGTAACGCCTCGTATTTTTACGTTACGTATTATAAATGAAAAACTTGGAACCAATTTTGACATAAATGGCAACTCTAAAAACAGCGTTGTAGAAGGATCTACAACCATTATCCGAATGGGGTGGATCGCAGGCATTATATTATATGCTTTTTTTCCTGTAATCATTTTAGAAGCATTAAGCTTTATTAATCCTGAAATCTCATTACCAACCTGGCCTGTTTCAGTATTGGTTACCATTAATATACTTCATATAATAGTAGTGTTTATCTTTTTCCGAAGTGTCTTTTTTATTGGGATGTACACAAAAAACACCTTAATACGGATTGGTGCTGTATTATCTGTCCTTGTAATCCTTGTATTAAATTCTTTCAAAATAGTTGGAGTTGCTTCAGATACTACTTTTAGCGCTTACGTTCATATAATTTTAGCTTCATTTGTTGGAATTTCAAATGTGGTGTTGGGAATTGGATTTGTGTTGACAAAATTTAAAAAAGAATTATCAATTGCAACAGGTGCGGTTTTAATCTTTAGCGGGCTCTTGTATTTACAAAGTGGAATTGCCGGATTTTTATTTTGGTCAGTTTCATTGATTTTACTCATAATTTACATGGCCAGGTTTGAAGAACTTTTGAATTCATGAAAACGGAATTTTCAACCTTATTCCTTCTTGTGTTCGTACTTTTCGGTCGTACAAACAAGCAACCGGTGTTTCAGATCAAAAGACCATTTCTTTTTATGCCACCCTTTCTGAAAAAACAGATCCCGAGGAATACACTTATTTATATGATGATCTTCCTGAGTCGCTCGAAAAACTTTGTGCAAACATTAAAGTTCAACTTATACATCCGTTAGCTGCAACCCGGACCCTATCGGAAGATAAACTTGAAATCTCTAATGGTTTAATAATTTATATACTAATTCCAGAAAGGAATGATTTATAAATTTACATTTAGTAGATTTTATTTTTAACAATAAATATGGAACTTATGAAAGCTATCTGGTTACTCCTTTTAACAGCATTCTGTGTTTGTGATACAACTTCCTGCCAAAGTCTGACTGGAAAACCCGAGGCAAATGATCAACAAATTGAGAAAACAATCTTCATCTATGGCAATGGACTGGATAAGATCTTTATTAAGTATATAATAAGTCTTACACAAAAACCAAATCCTAAAATTTGTTTCATCCCAACTGCTGCTGCAGATGATGAACGTGTTATTGGTTATTGGTATAAAATTTGTGCCGATTTGCCTCTCAGACCAAATGTTTTAAAAACATTTGTCAGCTCCTCTCCTGAACAAAAAACATTTGAAGAAGAAATATTAGACTCAGACGCAATTATAGTTGGAGGGGGAAACACGCTTAATATGATAGCAATATGGAAAGCACAAGGGATCGATACACTCTTAAAAAAGGCTTATAACAAGGGAATAATACTGGCAGGTGGAAGTGCAGGTTCATTATGTTGGTTCACCGGTGGATATTCAGACTCACGACCAAAAGAGCTTTCCCTGATTGAATGTTTAGGTTTCCTTGACTATAGCCACTCACCTCATTACAATGGAGAACCTGCAAGAAAACCTTTATACCAACAAGCCATTTTGAAAGGGGAACTTAAACCTGGCTACGCATGTGACGACAATGCGGGACTTCTTTTCATTAATGGTAAGGTAGTTAAATCTGTATCATTGAACTCAAAAAACAATAATTATTATGTTTACACCAAAAACGGGAAAACATATGAAGAAAAATTACCTGCTGAGATAATAAAATAAAATGAGTATCGGTTAAGATTAATAAAACATATTAAGTGCTTAAAATTCAACTCTA
>CAZWFL010000073.1:0-15186 GCA_964633195.1 uncultured Rikenellaceae bacterium
TTAAAGTTATTAAATTAAAACTTAACCAGTGGTCTTATTATTGGGTAGTATTATACATTCAAAATATTGAATTAAATTACACAAATAGAGTACGTCAAAATATGAAAAGATTAATGTTTAATTAATTCTATTAGCAATGACCGAAAAATTTATTGTTACAAATTATGATCATGATGATCTAGTTTCAGTGATCAAAGAAGCATTCCGAGAAGAGCTTAAGGAGATCCTTGCTCAGAAGGAAAAGGAAAAAGATTATAACGTGTTACTTTCCAGAAAGGAAGTTGCAGAATTGCTGAAGATATCACTTGTAACACTACATAGGTATCAAAAGGATGGAATACTTCCATATTCTAAACTTGGGATTCATATTTACTTTAAAAAGGGGGATATTATGAAAGCACTTGAAACACAAGTAAAATACCAACATAGAAGATATTAATTCCTGGCATGCTGAAGTATTACGCTATCTGAAATTCTTACTTTCTAGAAACTATGTTATACCTTTCTGTAGTTATATTCTAAACAAAATCAATCTCTTTCATTGTGCATTTTAGAAATCAAAGGGAACTTATATTCCTTTACAAAATTATCGTCTAAAATATAACCAAATGGAAGAGAAATTTGTAATGACAAACTATGAAAAGAGTGAATTCATCGCATTGATTAGAGAAGCCTTTTCAGATGAGCTTAAATCGATCCTTAAACAGAAGGATCAGCAAAATGAATATGACGAGCTTCTTAATCGTAAAGAAGCTGCAAGATTCTTAAAGATATCTTTAAGAACGATTAGCAACTACCAAGAGGATGGAAGAATACCTCATTACAGACTTGGCAGAGCTATCTACTTTAAGAAAGGAGAACTATTGCAAGCACTTGGACTGCCTGCAAAATACCAGCACAGGAGTTGGAATAAGCAGTGAGAATTGATATTTAATTAAAGTATTGAAATTGAGGTAAATAATATAAATATCCTTATTAATACCCTTAAATTCCTTGTTGACGTTTTCGTTGACGCTTTTTTCTTTCAGATTACTTTCACTAGCATCTTCTAAGTCAATCACATAGAATGGTCAAAATATATGAAAATAGCGTTAATTGTGCAGTATTTGTGGCTGTATTAATTATATACGCAAACGGCCGTCTAATCGGTCTATCAGCCAACTATATTAAGACTCTTTGGGGCTGGTGGCACCACATAAAAAAGAGTGAGAGTGGGAGCCCTCCTTCGTTACCACTGCGGAGGACGAAGCGAGAGCGAGCACTCTCACTCTTTTTTCTCACACTCACACTCATCCCCATCCTATTTCAACAAATACTTAAAGTCAGATTAACTGAGGGATTTTACTTCTGGTTTGGAACAGCTTTAAATCATGATTACCTTTGCAGCGGCAAAAACAGATAATGGAACTTACCTTTCACCAGCTTGACAACGGCATACGGCTTGTCCATCATACTATTCCCGGCATGGTGGCTTACTGCGGATTGATAATAAACACAGGCTCGTGCAACGAGACAGAAGCAGAGCATGGTATAGCGCACCTTATCGAACATATGCTCTTCAAGGGGACC
The DNA here is from genome assembly GCA_964633195.1 of uncultured Rikenellaceae bacterium. Lineage (GTDB taxonomy): Bacteria > Bacteroidota > Bacteroidia > Bacteroidales > VadinHA17 > LD21. The sequence goes on from CAZWFL010000073.1 coordinate 1,570, forward strand.
CGAAAAAGAAAAGCCTACTACGTCCTCAGCAGGCTCGATGATGTGGGAGGTGAGCTGAATGCCTACACAACCAAGGAGGAGACGGCAATCTATGCTTCTTTTATCTGTAACGATTATGAACGGGCTGTGGAGATCATAAGTGATATTGCATTCAATTCCGTTTTTCCGGAGAAGGAGATCGAAAAAGAGAAGGATGTTATCATCGAGGAGATCAACTCTTATCTTGACAATCCGGCAGAACTTATTTTCGACGATTTTGAGGAGATGATATTTGCGGGTCAGCCAATTGGCAGAAGCATACTCGGAACACCACAGACGGTTAAAGGTTTTAAGAAGGAGGATCTCTCCCGCTTCATTTCAAAAAACTATTTTACCGATCAGATGGTATTTTGTTCGGTCGGGAACATACCCGTCAATAAAATGATGAATTTGTTCCGGAAACATTTTGCCGATAAGGCTCCAATGATCAGCGGAGCAAGACCTGAGACCTCCGGGAGATACAGCCCGGTCTCTATCACAAAAGAGAAGAACACTTATCAGAATCACTGCATAACAGGTAATATAGCCTATAATCTCAAAGATGAGAGGAGAATACGATTGTTTATGCTTAACAATATCCTCGGAGGTCAGGGGCTCAATTCCAGATTGAACCTCTCCCTGCGTGAAAAGAACGGACTTGCCTACAACGTTGAATCGAGCTACAATCCATACTTTGAAACAGGGCTTTTTTCAGTCTATTTCGGCACCGACAGCAGGAACATGGATAAAAGCTTCTCAATAGTAATGTCAGAGCTTAAGAGATTGAGGACCACAAAGCTCGGCATTGTTCAGCTTAGCAAGGCCAGGAACCAGATCAAGGGATATCTGGCAAGAGGCTATGAAAATCATGAAAGCCTTATGCTGAGCCTGGGTAAAAGCCTGCAGGTATTCGGAAAGATCGATACTCCCGAGGAGACTTACCGGAAAATTGATGAAATCTCTTCATCTGATCTGCTTGAGACTGCAAATGAAATATTTGAAACGTCCTTGTTATCAACCCTTATATATAAATGATACCTGGCCGTCAGCTCGAAGAATTCATAAGGGAATATTCGTCCCCTGAAGATCCGGTCCTTGAGGAACTATACAGGGAGACTCATATCAGGTTCGTTAATCCCAACAGGATTTCGGGATGGCTCCAGGGAAGGATCCTCGAATTCATCTCAAAAATGATTAATCCGGAATCTGTTCTTGAGATAGGGACCTTTACAGGCTATTCCGCTATCTGTCTGGCAAAGGGATTGAGATCCGGAGGTATGCTTTTCACGATAGATCATGATGATGAGCTGACCGGATTCAGTCATTCCTGGTTCTGCAGGGCCGGTCTGGAATCGAAGATTACCCAGATTACAGGCCGTGCGCAGGATATTATCCCTGATCTGGACAGGAAATTTGACCTTGTTTTTATCGACGGTGATAAAAGAGAATACTCTGAATATTACAGGCTTGTGATTGAGAAGGTCCGGCCTGGGGGATTTATACTGGCTGACAATGTTCTATGGGGAGGTAAAGCCATTGAAAAGGGGAGCACCGATCCTCAGACAAAAGGCATAACAGAGTTCAATAATATGATCAGGTCAGCAGGGAATGTTGAGAAACTTATACTGCCTCTTCGTGACGGGTTAATGATTATCCGCAAAACAGGAGAAGGTTGATCATAAATGGTATAGTTTTTGATTCTTCTGGTAAAAACCAGCTATCATGAAAAGGTTATTACTTATATCAATCTCCCTGATGATGTTATGTGTGATGCGGGCTCAGACCGGCAAAACGGAGGTCCTTCAGGATCTTGAGAGAAACAACCAGGGCGGTCAGGATGTGGCTGTGACGGCTGTTTTAAAATCAGCCAGCAGGCTTTTTGCCGATCCCAGTGATCTCACTTCAGTAATCCTTATAGTTCCGAAAGATTCTATAGTTGAGGTACTTAATCAGGATCCTGATTATCTGTATGTTTTTTACAAAGGTTATGAAGGTTCCATTCTCAGGAGTCATGCTGATGTTAAGGAACCGCAGGTTCCGGAGAGACAACAGGTGCAGCAGCATGCCAATGTTCAGGAGGCGCAACCGGCAGGGCAGGAACCCCGCAGGGTGGTCAGCAGGTTTGCCTATCTTGAGGGTAAGTACGGATCGTCTATGGCAGCCAGGCTCGATGCAGGTAAGATATGGAAAGGGATGACAGCTGAAATGGTACAGGACAGCTGGGGAGTACCACAGAAGATAAATCGTGTCATCAGCGGCAACAATATCAGGGAAGAGTGGATCTACAGGAACTCCTGGCTCTTTTTCGAGAATGACCGTCTCATAGAATGGGGTCCCGTCAGGAGATAACATTTGCCCTCTCTGTTTTGCAGATGAAAAAAATTTCTTATTTTTGGCGCTTGAATCAGCGGGAGTAGCTCAGTTGGTAGAGCATAACCTTGCCAAGGTTAGGGTCGCGGGTTCGAGTCCCGTCTCCCGCTCAAACAAAAAAGTCCCGCCACAGGCGGGCATTTTATTTTTACGAATATCGACTCCATGCTAGCATGGAGGAGAAATGAGTAAAAATAAAATGAGCCACGCCAGTGGCTTTTTTGTTTGATAGCATCCCCCAAAGGGTCCGCCCCGATCATCTGATCGGGGCAATCCCGTCTCAGATCCCGGTGGCTTTTTTGTTTGATAGCATCCCGTCTCATCCGTCAGTGGCTTTTTTGTTTGACAGTAACCCCGTCTGGTTTTATAATAATTATCATTGATTTGAATCTTTTTTCTTAATTTCGTGTTTCATAATCATAATCTATCAAATAGCATCATCATGAAAAAATCAATCTCTTTGATTGTTGTCATTCTTGCCGCGGTCACATTTTCATGCAGCAGAGGCGAAAAAGGGACAACCCTCTCAATACCCTTTGAGAAATATACACTTGATAATGGTCTGACTGTAGTTCTTCACGAAGATAAATCGGATCCGATAGCCTCTGTGGCAATCTACTATCACGTTGGCTCAAGTCGCGAGACTGAAGGCAAAACCGGCTTTGCCCATCTTTTTGAGCATATGATGTTCCAGAGATCAGAAAATGTCGGCGAAGATGAATTCTTCAGGAATATTCAGGGAGCTGGCGGTTCACTGAACGGGAGCACCAGCCAGGACCGCACCAATTACTACCAGGTTGTCCCGAAGAACGCCCTCGAAATGGTTCTCTGGATGGAATCCGACAGAATGGGTTATCTTGAGAATACCGTAACACAGGCAGCCTTTGTTAATCAGCAGAATGTGGTAATAAACGAAAAACGCCAGAGCTACGATAATGCACCCTACGGTTTTACAAGTGAGGTGATTCTTAAAAACTTATACCCCAAGGGACATCCTTACAGCTGGACAGTAATAGGAGAGATGGAAGATCTTGCGAATGCAACCATTGATGATGTAAAAGCATTTCACAGAAAATTTTATTCACCATCGAATGCCTACATGGCGATTACCGGTGATATCGATAAAGATGAGGTTAAGGCTCTGGTTGAAACATACTTCGGTGAAATCCCGGCCGGAGAACCAATTGAAAAAAGAGGGTCTATGCCTGTGACAGCTACTTCCACAAAAAGGCTTTATCACGAAGACAATTTTGCCAGGGCTCCCCAGCTGACAATGGTATTCCCGACAGTTGAACGTTATTCAAAAGATTCCTATGCACTTACCTTCCTTGGCGATCTTCTTGCAAATACAAAGAAAGCTCCGCTCTACACCATCCTTGTGAAGGATAAGAAACTGACATCCCGTGTAATGGCAGGCAACAGCTCGCAGGAACTGGCAGGATATTTCAGAATATCAGTGATGGCAAATCCCGGAGTGAATCTCACGGAAGTTGAGAAGGCAATTTTTGAAGGGCTTGAGAAATTTGAAAACGAGGGCTTTACCGAAGAGGACCTTACCAGGATCAAAGCAGGATATGAAACAAGTTTCTACAACAGGCTTGCCAGTGTTCAGGGTAAGGCCTTTACCCTGGCGGAATATACCATGAATACCGGCGATCCTGAGTTCTATAAAAAGGATCTTGCAAATATACAGGCTGTTACAATGGATGATGTTAAAGCCGTTTATAATAAATATATTAAAGGGAAGAACTTTCTTCAGACAAGTTTTGTGCCAAAGGGACAACTTAACCTGGTTGCCGAAGGGTCGGTTGATGCAGGAGTCAGGGAAGAAGACCTGGCTGCCGCCGCTGAAGTAAAATTGACATCTTTAACCGAGGAGCCGATAGTTAAAACTCCCACAAAGATCAATCGCAGTGTAATGCCTCCTGTAGGAACTGATCCGGAGGTTACAATCCCCACCCCATGGAGCGGATCCCTGGTAAACGGAATTAAAATATGGGGTATAGAGCACAGCGAACTGCCGCTGGTGCAGTACTCGCTTGTACTTGAAGGAGGCCACCTGCTTGACGATATGGAGAGAGCCGGTCTTGCCAGCTTTGTTGCAACGATGATGAATGAGGGAACAAAGAATAAAACTCCCGAAGAACTGGAAGATGCAATTGGCCTGCTTGGCGCTTCAATAAGGATCTCATCCGGGAACGAACAGATAACCATAAGTGTAAGTACTCTTTCAAGAAATTTTGAAAAAACCATCGAACTGGTTGAAGAGATGCTTCTTGAACCAAGATGGGATGAGGAGCAGTTCGAACTGGCAAAGAGCAGGATTATTAATACTCTCAAACGTAATGAAGCAAGTCCTGATTATCTGGCTTCCCGTACCCTGAACAGGCTTATTTTCGGGGATAATATCCTTGCTGTTGAAGCTTCAGGTACAGAAGAAACCGTAAGCGGAATAACAATTGATGATCTTAAGGAATTCTATGATAAGTATTTCTCACCATCTGTTGCAAAATTACTGGTTGTTGGAGATGTTGACCAGTCAAGGGTTGAGGCAGCGCTGGAAAGCCTGTCGCAAAGATGGCAGCCAAAAGAAGTGGTGATGCCCGGGTTCAGTATACCCGGACCGCCTGAAAAATCACAGATCTACTTTGTTGATGTGCCTGGGGCCAAACAATCCGTTATTGCCATCGGGGCTCCCTCAATACCCAGAATTCATCCTGACTATTATCCGGCCTATGTTACCAATTACAAGTTGGGAGGTTCTTTTAACGGATTATTCAACCTTATTCTCAGGGAAGAGAAGGGATACACCTACGGCGCCCGTTCAAATTTCTCTGGATCGAAGAATTACGGAGCATTTACGGCATCATCAAGTGTCGGCACCAATGCTACTCTTGAATCGGTTGATATTTTCAAGACCGAAATGGAAAAATACCGTGAAAGCATGCCTCAGGAATATATTGATTTTACAAAATCGGCACTGATAAAAAGCAATGCTTTACGTTTTGAGACTATCGGCAGCCTTCTTGGAATGCTCAATACAATGACAGCCTATGATCTGCCTTATGATTATATAAAGCAGGAAGAAGCATTTGTCAGAAGCCTGACAGCTGAGAAACAGCTTGAGCTGGCCAGGAAATATATTGATCCTTCAAGAATGTATTACGTTGTTGCCGGTGATGCTGCCACCCAGCTGAAAACCCTGGAGAAAATAGGATTGGGCAAACCGGTACTTGTAACGAACTGATTTATAGCAATTATACAGGTTAACGCAGGTAGTTCATAGTTGAGAAATTTTTCTGTTACTCCTGCGCGTGATCTTTCGATGTATCCAGGTCAATTACCTCTTCAAATACAGGCGGAGTTTCAAGTTTTTTCCTGTACAGAATATTGCTGCCGATCATAAAAAAAATTGTCATCAGTATCACCAGGGTAACAACCCCTTCGTTGATGAGCGGTATCTTGGAAACTTCGGGGATACTCAGGAAGAGCAGTATTGTTATAAGTCCTCTCGGTGCAAAAAATACAAGAGTCAGAGAAGGCATTTTAAATATGTAACGGAGAAAGATCCAGCGTATTAAAAGCATCCCTGTGGTAAGAATAAAGCTTACAAGAATATTGTTCAGATTTAAAAGCCCATCCACACTGGTATAATAACCAAACATCAGAAAAAAAAATGACCTGACAATAAATGTTAACTCCCTCAGTAGCTTCCGGAACGATTCAAGGTCACCTCTGAATTTAACAAAATCAATATAGTCTTTTATCAATGTATTTTCAAGAAAATGGTTGTTGGATAAAGCAAGTCCAAAGACAAGAACAAGAAAAAGGGCAGGCAAATGAATTAACTTGGCAAGGATGTATACAAGAACCACTGATGTCATGATAATGACATAGTTAATATGATAATTGACTTTATGTAAAAGCAATGCCAGAGCGGCTGTTAATATTAGAGACAGGATTATTGTCAGTACTCCTCCAAACGCAAAATTAATTAATCCCCTGCCGATGGAAAACTGGTTTATTATGATAAAGTCAAAGACAAGTATCCCGATTATGTCGGAGAAGGAACTCTCATAAATAATAAATTCTTTCTGTTCAGCATCAAAATGGCCGGAAGAGGATATTGCAACCGCACTGCTTATTATTCCAAGGGGGATAGCGTTCAGAAGAGAATCAACCAGGCTGTAGCCCATTATGTTAATCAGAACAGCAGTGAGGATTGTCACGAAAAAGGCGAAAAGCAACACTGCTGAGAGGACAGATTTTATTAATAATCCTGTCTTATTCCGGTGCAATCTGATATCAAGGCTTGCTTCCAGAACAATAAGCACCAGTCCTACTGTCCCCACAACAGGCAAGAGCGGTTTCATATTGGGAATTTCGAAACCAGTATTGGCTACAAGCAGTTGAACCAGTATTCCCAGAAGTATAAGCATACAAACCCCTGGTATTTTGGTATACCTTCCTGTAATATCGAAGATATAAGCAATAATAATTATCAGACAGAGTATAAGTATTATGTAATTTGTCATATCTGTTTCTGAGGAATCAGCATTAAAATGTTTTCAATATTACAGGAACAGGTGGTCTTCTGCAAATATACACATGTAAACGGAAGTATTAATAACGGCTGCAATGAAACCGGAGATAAATCTGATTTGCTCATATGAAGATTAATTGATTAAATTTGTACCCGGCAATTGATCGCCAGCCTTCGCCCAGCCTCCGCATGGCTACGGTTGGCAAAGCAAGGCTACGGCTGACAACGCATGATTGCACGATCATTATTAGCCCGGATGGTGGAATGGTAGACACGCTGGACTTAAAATCCAGTGGGCAGCAATGCCTGTGCGGGTTCAAGTCCCGCTCCGGGTACTGCGCCCTCCGAATCCGCCGGCTGGCGGAGAAGGAGGGCTGAAAAAGAGCCCTCTTTCGCTATTGCTTCAGAGGGTGAAACGGGTGTGAGAGCAAACCTTCGCCAGGGCTTTGGCTGGCGAAGCGAGAGCGAGACCGGCCTTCTTAATACCCCCCTGCTTTGCTTTAAAGTAATCAGAAGAATACGCCACCGACCAGAGATCTGTTTACCAAATACGGTGTTGAGTCGGATTATTCCGAAATGGAAGGAGGACATACCATGTATGTATGGAGGCATGACTTATACCAGTTTTCACAAAAAATATTTAAGCAGTAAATAAACTTATATTCTGGGTAATCAAATTGTACCCATCGAGATTAAACCAGGCATAAAAGGGAAAATGCAGAGCCTCCTGATCTTCATGGAAGAGAAGGGAAGAAAATTTGGAGTCAGAACCTCGTTAGAGCATTTTTCAAGAGCAGAAAGGATAAAAATTATTCCCCTTTATGCTATTGGGAAAATTTATTCAGCGGATAAGAGTAATCCCCTGATAAATAAAAAAATATAAGAATGTTATGATGGCCGGGCGGGATGTAGTCATGAATTCCGTTTTTTTAACATTAGGGAAGTATAAAAACTTTCTGAAAATTGGAGTTTCCGGTTATCTTTATGTAACAATTTTAACGAGTATGAGAACCAATAGAAGAAAATCTTTTCAAACCATGGGAGCCGGAGCTGCCGGACTCGGACTTGCTTCTGCGCTGCCATTAAGTTCCTGCACCAATTCTGCTGGAAAAAATAAGTACGGAGAAGACGATGGGCAAATCCTTTTCATTGGTGACGATATCGCTATTGCAGACACAATTTATGGTAAAGCCCAGGGGTTTATCCTTAATGATGTTTACCATTTTCGTGGTATCCCGTACGGAGCCGATACCGGAGGTGGGGCACGCCCAAGAAAACTTTCTGAAAAAATGTCGAGCGCACTGCTGCAATTTATGAAGACCGGAAATCCAAATGGAGGTGGATTGCCTGAATGGCCAGCCTTTTCTGTTGAAAAAGGAGAAACAATGATCCTGGATGATCAATGTGAGGTTAAAAATGATCCTGACAGGGAAGCCCGGAAACTAATATAGGTGTACCCTTGCAACAGATCAGCTAAACTAAAATACCAGCGGTCTGTGTAGTAATTAACCGGGTTCCATTAAATGAATTGTAAATCACAAAATTAATCAAGATGAAAGTAGAAAGAGTATCTGAAATGAAAAAGTACAGGTTGTCCCTGATGGGATTTGTTTTGTTAATTCTTTTTCCTGCCATCACGGCTGCTGCCGATCCTCCGGGGATTCCTGACGGATGGTCGGATGGTTTTGCTTATGTAAACGGAGTCCGCATCCATTATTACCATGCTGTTCCGGCACCGGGTAAACAGGTGATTGTGATGGTTCATGGTGTAACTGATAATGGCCTGTGCTGGACAACGCTGACATGGAAATTACAGGATACTTATGATATTTACATGCTGGATACCCGAGGACATGGTTTGTCAGACCCTTTTACCCCTTCGGATGATGGCCAGACCCTGATAAAAGATGTAGCAGATTTTGTCAAAGCCATGAATTTTGAGAAGCCAATCCTGATGGGACATTCAATGGGTGCAGCAACAGTCATGCGGGTAGGAGCAGAATATCCTGACCTGGCAAAGGCAATCGTTATGCTCGATCCTGGTCTTCCCAGAAAAAGTACCGGTGAACGTCCCTCCGTCCCAAGTGCCCGTCCAGGTGCCCCGCCACGAGCTCCGCGAAATGAAACTTCAGCACCCGGTCGTCTCTCATTCAGTATGTTTGGTGATCCTGAGACTTTGGTAAGGCAAAATAACTATAGCTTCGAAGATCTGGTAGAAAAAGGTAAAAGGGATAATCCAAAGTGGGATATTGTGGATATTAAGTATTGGGCCCTGTCAAAAAAACAGTATCATGGCGCTTACACACAAGAAGCCTGGCAGGCTATGAGTGGCTCGATGAGGACAGAAAATTCATTGTTAAACATCAAGGTTCCCTCCCTTATTCTGAAAGCAGATACCTCACCCGAGGGACGAAAGGCGAATGAAGAAGCAGTTAGTGGAATGCAGAAAGTCAAGCTTGTGCATGTTGACGGAGCAGCTCATAATTTGCACCACGATGAACTTGAACGCACAGTAAAGGAAATCAGGGAGTTTTTCTCACTTCTTTAGGATAAGAGATATCCGTTAATGATCAACAGGACTGAAAGGCTAACATGGAATAGCACGAAGCTGTTTATCCCGGGTATCTGCAAAAGGTATATCAAATGATCAAAGAATAATACTAATATGATAATTTATGAAAATCATGAATAAGATAATTTTCTTTTTAATACTAATTCTTGCCGGAATAACTGTAAATGCACAGGATTTCGGCCGCAGAGAAAAACTAAACGACGACTGGTTTTTTAATCTGGGCGACATTCAATATGGCGGAATAGAACATATGGATTGCAGCAAGTGGCCTGTTGTCGATCTGCCTCACGATTGGACTGTTAAGCAAAATGCAAGTCCGGAACTGGCAAGTTGTACCGGTTATCTGCCGGGAGGAATTGCCTGGTACAGAAAAGAAATTGTTGTTCCTGCCCAGGAGAAGGGGAACAAGGTTTACATCTTCTTTGAAGGGGTTTATAATAATAGTGAGGTATTTATCAACGGGAAATGGGTTGGGAAACGACCCAACGGCTATATATCATTTATGTACGAGCTGACTCCATATATAAAATGGGGAGAGAAAAACGCAATTGCCGTAAGAGTAGATCACAGCAATGATGCAGATTCTCGCTGGTACACGGGCTCAGGGATCTATCGTGATGTTTACCTTATATATGCCAACCCGATCCATATCAATCTTTGGGGCGTGGCATACCAGGCAGAAATTGAAAACAATATGGCTGAAATTACAATAACTACCACTGTCAAAAACGCCATTGAATCTTCATCGGTAAAAGTAGTCCATGAATTATTCGATGCTGAAGGATACAAAGTTGCATCCACCTCAAAAAGCGGGAGGGCTGATGCTAAAGGGCTTACTGATTTTAACCAGATCATGAGACTGAAATCCCCTAACTTGTGGAGCATCGATTCACCTTATTTGTATTCGCTGAAAACTTCTGTATATAAAGGAAATAAGCTTATTGACGAAAGCAGTTGCAAAGCCGGAATCCGGAAAATTGAATTTAATCCGGATAAAGGTTTTTATCTCAATGGAGTGAATACCAAGGTGAAAGGTGTTTGCATTCATCATGATGCAGGTGTCCTGGGTGCCGCAGTTACCAAATCGGTATGGCGGACACGGCTTGAAACTTTAAAAAGTCTCGGGGTTAATGCTATCCGTACAAGCCATAATCCGCAGGCTCCGTATTTGTACGAATTATGCGATGAACTTGGATTGGTTGTAATGGATGAAGCATTCGATGAATGGGAATATCCAAAAAACAAGTGGATTAAAGGCTGGAACAGAGGAATCCCGGGGCACCAGGGTACTTCCCAGTATTTCAGAGAATGGAGTAAACGGGATTTACAAGATCAGATCCTGCAACACCGGAAGCATCCATCCATAATCATGTGGAGTATCGGCAACGAAGTGGACTACCCGAATGATCCCTATACACATCCGGTACTGGCCGATGAAGGTATCAGTCAGCAGTCTGTAAGGAAATTTCTGGAAGATCATCCGAGAGCAGAAACCCTTGGTCAGATTGCCAGGGAACTCGTAGCAGCTGTAAAAGAAGCCGATAATTCCAGGCCTGTCACTGCAGCTTTAGCCGGTGCGGTGATGTCAAATTATACCGATTATCCTTTTGTTCTTGACCTTGTCGGCTATAATTACACCGAAAACAAATATGACAGTGATCATAAGCTATATCCGGAAAGGATACTTTACGGGAGTGAGAACAGACATGACTTACCGGCATGGTATGCCGTTAAGGACAAAGAATTTATTTTTGGACAATTCCTCTGGACAGGGATTGATTATCTGGGTGAAGCAGGTCCATGGCCCGCCCGCGGCTTTGTTTCTGGTTTGCTTGACCTGGCCGGTAATATCAAACCCCGGGGCTATTTCCGAAAAGCGTTGTGGAGTGAAGAGCCAATGGCTTATATTGGAACATACAGACTGGCAGAAAGAAGTGGTTCGTCACGTGGAAGCAGATTATCATCTGATGCACCGCCGCTCTGGAATTACGATAAGAATGCCAGGGTCCAGGTAGTTTGTTACACAAATTGCAGTGAAGCAGAATTACAGCTTAACGGGAAAACAGTTGGTGAACTTAAACCATATGATCCTGAAACAGGAATAATCGCATGGATCGTAAATTACGAACCCGGCGAACTCAAAGTGACCACATACAATAGCGGGACAGAAGCTGCATCTCACAAAATTACAACGAATACAATGCCGGCAAAAATTGACGCAGAAGTCCTTAAACAAACAGATAATGAGCTTTTAAGGCAGGTGAAGGTGCAAATCCTGGATGCTAATGGCAATCCTTCCATCTTTGCTGACAATGAAATCACCTGTGAAATAACAGGAGGGACTTTGCTTGGAATGGAAAATGCTTCAACCAATGTTGCAGAAAATTATCAGGATAATAAGCAGCGCTGCATTAATGGCAGATTATTGATTTATGTTAAAAAAGGCTCAGCCGGAAATGCAATGACAATGAAGCTATCATCGCCGCTTCTTGACCCAATAGAGCTGAAAATTGAATAATGAAAATAATAAAACCGATGGGGAAACAACTGATCGTAAAATTTGGACTTCTGTTTATTTTGCTGTTTGCAATAAATTGCAGAGAAAAAGAAGCACCACCTTACAGTATTGGCGCTGATATTTCATTTATCCCTCAAATGGAAGCCCGGGGAGGAACAACTTATATGATCTTACAGCTAAATACAAAAAGCCTGTGTGTGTTTGTGAATATGGTGCCAATAAAGACAATATCAAAATTATAAACGACATCGTACGCTCGGTTCCAAAGAATATGGGTTACGGAACAATGGCATGGGAACCTGCACGTGTACTCTTCTCGAGCGAAGGTCAGGCCTCTGAGGAAATATTCAGTATTTATGATGAAATTTTCGCTCAATATTCGGACACGAAAAAGCAACCTGTTGTTGAGCCCCCGTTTGAAAGAACAGTTCAAATTGACAAACCAGTCATTGGTGCCGATATTTCCTTTGTTCCACAGGAAGAATCGAGAGGGAAAAAATATTCAGACAAAGGTGTTGAAAAAGATGTGCTTGAAATTCTGAAAGACAATAAGTTTAACTGGATCAGATTACGCTTGTTTGTAGACCCGACTTCTGAAAACGGATATTCAAAAGATGGATATTGTGGTTTGGAAAAGACAGTAGAAATGGCACAAAGAGTAAAAGCTGCAGGAATGAAATTACTACTCGATTTCCATTATAGTGATACCTGGGCTGATCCCGGGAAACAGTTTCTTCCAAAATCATGGGAAAGACTTAGTGGCTCTGGGCTGGAGGGACAACTTTACAAATATACTAACGAAACTGTTGAACACTTTATCAATGAAGGCGTTAGGCCTGATATGGTTCAGGTTGGAAATGAAATTAATAACGGAATTCTATGGCCGCAGGGAAAACTTCCGGAGGGGAACAATAAAGTTGATTCAAATGAAGAAATGGAAAGCTTCTGTGTACTGCTGCGTTGTGCAAGCGCAGCAGTGCGGGCTGCAGATCCCGGCATAGTTATAATGGTACATATCGCTTGCGGTGGGCAAAATAAAGAATCGGTAGCTTTTTTCGATAAGATCATCAGCAGGGATGTAAAATTCGATGTTATTGGACAGTCTTATTATCCTGAATACCATGGTACGCTCGAAGAACTGGAATTCAATCTTAACGACCTGGTTAACCGTTATGACTTACCAATATTTGTGGTTGAGTATCACGAAAACAGGAAAGAAATTAACGATATCGTTCATAACATTACAAAAGGAATGGGGTTGGGGACTTTTATCTGGGAACCAACATCACCCCGTTGGGGTGGCCTGTTCGACCGGGAAGGTGAAACAAATGATAACATGAAAATTTATCAGGAAATATACCCGGAATACACAAAATAATTTTTTCATCAATAAAAAGGACTTATAAAAAATGAACAGATTATATAAAGTCATAATACTGACAGTCTTATCAGTATGTATTACTGAGCCAAAAGTTTTTTCGGCAGATTGGGAGAATTTTAATAAAAGCTGGAAATTTACTAAAGGCAATCCTGAAAATGCCAAAGGAGTAAATTTTGACGATTCATCATGGGAAAACGTCAGGATCCCTCATGATT
>CAZWFL010000074.1:0-14744 GCA_964633195.1 uncultured Rikenellaceae bacterium
GTGTTAAGCCTCCCGCTAGCGTTCATCCTGAGCCAGGATCAAACTCTTCGTTGTATAAAATTGTACATTTTGTGCTTTCGAATTCTAACCCTTTACGCTCAAACCTGAATACTAATAAAAATAATTCAGACGAGATCGTACGTCTCGCCTGGGTGCTACTTCATCATTTCAAAGAACATCGTCAAATCTTCCCTCCTGCAGCGCATTCGCGCCTCTCCATCTTATTCTCCCCCGGGAAAGATTTTCCCCTTAAAATTTTTTGGGGCATTAAAGTTAATCATTTCTTTACTTCTATCCAAAAAAATCGAGATATTTCTTCCGGCTTTTTCAACCTCAATTCCCTGCTTCACCAAACCGGAATCCTATCTCTTTTTACCCCTTCAATTAACTCTATGCCTTCAAAGCGGGTGCAAATATATTACAAGATATTTTATTCTCCAAATAATTTATTCTGTTTTTTGTGGTATCCAATCAAAATAATAATAAGCGAAGTGCCCTCAAAATCCCTAACTATCATGATATCTACAATGTAACCTGTTTCCACCCCAGATTATTCACCACATGGGTATAATCACAGAAACAGAATTAACTTCGTTGATCCCAAGGGGCCCGTCCTGCAGACAATCGCTGCCGTTTGCCTGCCGGCAAACAGTTCCTTTTTTGGTATCCCGCTTTTGAGAGCATATTATTAGTAGTGGACTGTGTCCACCGTAGCCCGAGTCAGGCTTAGCGAAAGATAGACTCAAATAAAAAAGAAAAGCCCCCCTTCGCTAAAGCGACGGAGGGCGGAGGTGGAGAATAAGGGATTCGAACCCTTGACCCTCTGCGTGCAAGGCAGATGCTCTGGCCAACTGAGCTAATTCCCCCTTGTCCGCCGAAGCTTTAGCGAAGGCGGATTATCCGTCTATTAAGCTATTCTGCTTCTTTGGAACAGGTCGCCTTCGCCCAACCTTCGCAGAGCTACGGTTGGCAAAGCAAGGCTACGGCGCCCGCAGTAGTCCCGCGCGGAGTTGAACCGCGGACCTCTACATTATCAGTGTAGCGCTCTAACCAACTGAGCTACGGGACTGGGGATTTTAATGAAGCAGGCACCATTGTATTACTCCCCCTTGTTGCTTCCCAACCTGTATTTTCAGAAGAGATCGTAATCCTTTACCTGGTGTTGCTCCATCATTTCAAAGAACTTGTCTCGCCTTACTGCCTCCTGACAGCGGAGTAATCCCCTGCTTTGGGGACGACAAAGATAATGCTTCAAAAATTTCCGGCAAAGAAAATAATAAATATTTTCCGGATGTGGGGAAATAAACTCCGGTACATATTGGCTGTCAAATGAAAAAGATTACTTTCGTGTTTATTTACCGGATATGCCAAATGTAGTCATAATTCCTACCTATAAGGAGAAGGAGAATATTGAAGAGATAATTAAAGCCATATCTGCACTGCAGGTGCCGTTTGACATACTGGTCATCGATGATAATTCGCCCGACGGTACCGGACAGATAGTTCAAAACCTCCGGCCCATGTTCCCTAATGTGCACCTGATCGAAAGGCCGGATAAGCTAGGATTGGGAACCGCATATATCACGGGCTTCCAGTGGGCACTGGATAAAGGTTACGACTTAATTTGCGAAATGGATGCCGACTTCTCACATAACCCTGATGATCTAGTCAGACTATACAAGGCATGTGCCGAGGATGGCGCCGATGTGGCTATAGGATCAAGATATATCAGCGGAGTAAATGTCGTTAACTGGCCACTCTCGAGAGTAATGATCTCCTATTTTGCATCTGTATATGTAAGGATGGTCACAGGTATGAAAATTATGGATACAACTGCCGGATTTATTTGCTATAAAAAAATTGTCCTGGAGAATATCAAGCCATTGCATATCAGGTCGGTAGGCTACAGCTTTCAGATCGAAATGAAATTCACCGCCTGGAAACTCGGATATAATATTGTTGAGATACCCATAATATTCACTGACCGTAAACTGGGCATGTCAAAAATGTCGGGAGGCATATTTAACGAAGCATTGTGGAGTGTCCTGAGGATGAAGATCAGGAGCTTTTTTATTAAGTATAACCCCCCAACCCCCCTAAAGGGGGGCTCAGATCACTATCTCCCTCAGGGGAAAGGGGTCAAAACACCGGGTAGCTGGACAAGCTCCCCTGCCCGGGACGAAACAGGAAAATAAGATTCTTTAAATTGAATTTTTCAGTTTATGGGCAAATTGCTGATTATAAATGCCACTATCATTAACGAAGGCCTCTCTTTTAAGGGAGACCTGCTTATAATAGATGACCTTATCTCAGCTGTCGCACCACCCGGAATCATTGAACCTGAACAGGCAGGTAAGATCATTGATGCAACAGAGCTGCTGCTGCTCCCCGGAATTATTGATGACCAGGTCCATTTCAGGGAGCCGGGCCTGACACATAAGGGGGATATCCTGACCGAAAGCAGGGCAGCAGCAGCAGGAGGGATAACTTCCTTCATGGAGATGCCCAATACAATTCCCCAGACAGTTACCCTTAAGGCACTGGACCAGAAATATTCAATTGGCTCGGAGAGATCGCTGATCAACTACTCATTCTACATCGGGGCGACAAACAATAATCTCGGCGAGATCATGAAAACAGATCCTTCTGAAGTATGCGGTGTAAAGGTTTTCATGGGAGCTTCAACAGGTGATATGCTTGTTGATGACGAGAATGCACTCGGGGCGCTTTTCAGTAATGTAACCATGCCTCTGGCCACCCACTGCGAGGACGAAAAGATAATAAGGAAGAACAGCGCATTATACCGGGAAAAATACGGAGAGGAGGTGCCGGTAAGGGAGCATCCCCTCATCCGTAGCCGTGAAGCATGTTTTGCTTCATCCTCCCTTGCCGTGAGACTTGCAGAAAAGTATAACACCCGGCTTCATATACTTCACCTCTCCACGGCAGATGAGATGAAGCTTTTCACAAATGAGATACCACTGCAGGAGAAAAGGATCACAGGCGAGGTCTGCATTCACCACCTCTGGTTCGATGATGAAGATTACAACAGGCTCGGCACAAATATCAAATGGAATCCCGCAATAAAGACCAGGTTCGACAGAGATGCCCTTTTAAAGGCAGTCAATAACGGCCTGATTGACATTATAGCCACCGATCATGCACCTCATACCATTGCCGAAAAATCGCAAACCTATTTCAAGGCTCCCTCAGGAGGCCCAATGGTACAACATTCACTTGTTACAATGCTGGAACTATGGCACAGGAAGATATTCAGTCCTGAGATGATAGTCGGAAAAATGTGTCACAATCCTGCAATCCTGTTTGGTATAAGGAAAAGAGGTTTTATAAGGGAAGGCTACAAGGCCGACCTCTGCCTTGTAAACCCGGATGATCCGTGGACAGTATCGAAGGATAATATATTATATAAGTGCGGTTGGTCACCTTTTGAGGGGACAACCTTCAGATCAAAAGTTGTCATGACCATCGTTAACGGTAATATCGTTTATGAAAACGGGGTGATCAATGATGACTACCGGGGGGAGAGACTTTTGTTTGAGCGATGAGCGGTGAGTGATGAGTAGTTACGCCTTCCTTACTACAAACCGAACGGTGTTGCGGGTTTTCTGTTCGAGTAATATTTCACGTCCGGCGGTAATACGGCTTATAGCCCCGTCGTTATAGTGCCTTATCGATAGTATTTCCACGTTATCGTTATATACTGCCGAGAATTCATGCTTCAGGTTTTCAAGCAGTGAACCGATCCTGGCTTTATCAGCATCAACACATACATCTATGCTGACTGCACTTGCCTCAACAAGATTGACTTTTATTCCATGATCAGTAAATATCCTGAAAATCCGGCTAAGGTTATCGCCCATCACAAAAGAGAAATCGTTCGGAAGAAAAGATATAAGAATCTGGTTTTCCTTGCGAACGAATACAGGAACAATTTTTTTCAGAACCGGATCAGCAGAAACAAGTGTTCCTCTTTCATCAGGGGCAAGAAAAGACTTAACATAGAGGGGAATATTCTTATTGTGAAGCGGTTTGATCGTTTTGGGGTGAATAACTTTAGCGCCGGAGAAGGTCATTTCAACTGCTTCCCGGTAAGATACCTCATCAAGCTTCAGCAGGTCACTCATCCAGACGGGGTCGGCATTCAGGAGACCCGGCACATCCTTCCAGACTGTAACACTTTCGGTATCAAGCATATTGCCAATAATTGCAGCCGTATAATCTGATCCTTCCCTGCCAAGGGTTGTTGAATATCCGTCGGGGGTTCCGCCTATAAAACCCTGGGTTACATATAGGGGTGATCCGGAAAAATCAAAAACAGATTTTATCCGTGGCAGGCTCTCATCCCACAGAATATTTGCATCCCTGTACCTTTTGTCGGTAACAAGGCTCTTCCTGATGTCTGTCAATTTTACCTCCAGTCCGCATTTTGTAAGGTATTCCGCCACAATCACGGTTGACCATAATTCCCCGAAAGAGACTATCTGATCATATTCAAAATCATAATCTGTTCTCAGGGGCTTTGATAGATACTCACGGAGTAGTTCAAATGAATCTTCTATTTTGTCCTTAACGGTATCCCCTTCCGGAAACAGGTCCCGGGCCACTGACAAATGATAATTGTAGATCCTCTCAAGATGGTTGAGGTACTCATTGTCGTTAGCCAGCCAGGCTTCAAGAACTCTTTCAAGTGCATTGGTCGTTTTGCCGAATGCTGAAAGAACAACTACGAGATTTCCTTTCTCCCCGTAGAGGATGGAAGCAAGATTACGGATACCGCCGGCATCCTTTACTGAAGCTCCTCCGAATTTATAAACCTTCATTAAAAAGAATTTGGAACTAAAAGTATGATAAATCGGATTAACTGCCAAGTTTCCACCCTCCAGTGGCTGGGATGTTAGCCCCCCGGGGGGTTGGAGGTCATTCATACCTTAGCGCTTCAACCGGGTTTCTCTTTGCCGCCTTAAAGGTCTGCAAGCTGACCGTCAGCAATGCCACACACATGGCCAGTGTCCCGGCCATGACAAAGATCCACCAATTCAGTTCAGTTTTATAGGCAAAATTCTCCAGCCATTTATGCATGACAATCCAGGCCACAGGAGTTGCGATCAAAAATGCAACAGCAATCCACCTGATAAAATCCCTGTTGAGCAGTAACATTACTTCAGAGATCTGTGCCCCGTTTACTTTCCTGATCCCTATCTCCTTAACACGCTGCTGGATAGTGAATGCCGCCAATGCAAATATGCCCAGGGCTGACAGGATAACGGAAATAAGTGCAAACAGAGATAAAACCCTGGTCTGGGCATATTCAACCCTGTATACATCCTGGTATATATCGGTAATGAACTGATACCTGAAAGGGAACTCAGGATTAATTTTTCCCCATGCCTCATCAACGGCTGCTATTGCCCTGCCAGGATGTTCAGGACTTAAACCTATTATGAAGTTGTAATTGAACATCTTCCTTGGGACTATGACCAGAGGCCTTTCTTTATTATGAAGATTGGTATAATGAAAATCGGGAACCACACCCATAATCTCACCTTCAGGAAAGAGGTCAGGTAAAAAGAAATTGATGCGGAACCGCTTTCCCACAACCTCGTCGGGATTGGTGATACCAAGCAATTTCAGAGCACTCTGATTAAGAAAATATTTTTCGCGATACTCCCCGATTTTCCTTTCGTATTCAGCTATTTTCTCCTTATCAGGATCTGTGTTTACCCTGAGATTACTTAACTCAACTGCATCAGCTTCCCATTGACGGGAAGGGGTATATCCAGGACTCATACTGCCGGCCAAAGGTTCTATTCCAAAGAAGCTGAAAAAGTTGGTGTCGATAGTGAATATACTGATTGCGTTGCCCTCTTCTTTATCAATTCCCTCCATCTCAAATTCAACGTTATCCAGAATTTCTCCCCCGGGTCCTTCCATTGCAGCTGTAATACCAGTTATGAGCGGAGTCTTGAGTAATTCAAATTTAAGAAGTTCGTAATTCTGCACCACTTCCCATGGATTATCGTTAATCACTATCAACCCGGCATTTTGTGATGCCGGGTGACTTGCACTGATAAAGTCCATCTGCCTGTTCAGTACCAGGGTGCCTGTAATGGCTGTCATGGCAAGGGTAAACTGGATAACGAGTGGAAACGTGTAAAGCCTTTTATCCACGGGGGTAGTCTGTATCCCGGTGATGATCCTTGTATTAAGTAACGGGAAAACGGCAAAAAAGGCAATCACAATAATGAAGACGCCAACGATAAGAACTAAATCAACTATATGTATGGAATCGGGGATAACTATTCCCGTTAAGTCCTTCAGCATTGAGGCAAGATCCAGGGCTATCACTGCAGAAGGGACTGAGATCAATAAAGAATCTGCTGCTATCGCAAGGGCAATGGTCATTTTAGAGGCTCCGTGGATCAGTTTAAGCCTGATGGATTTAATACCTGCAATAAACTGAACCCGGCTCATATTGATGAAATTCACCAGCGCGATGATAATTATTATAACCCCTCCGGTCATCAGCAGAATGACCGACCGGATATTTCCGTTCTTTTCGATCTCGCGGGTCTTCTGACTGAACAGATGGATATCTGTGAGTTTCTGAAGGTGAAGGATCCTGGTCGGCTCATCAGTCTCATTCTCTTCCTCCCACTTTGCCTGGATGGTTTTTCGGAGGGCTGTGGGATCGGTCCCGCTCTTCAAAAGATAATAGGTATATGCCCAGGTTGTTCTGTCTCCGAGGTTACTGAATGAACTGGATGATGTAAGTATTTCTGCATGAAAATGTGAATTGACCGGAAAATCTTCCGTTACACCCTCAATGAAGCAGACTTTAGGATTTGGATCCTGTTGATGCAGAATAGTTATCTCCCTGCCGATAACATCTGTGTGGCCAAAATATTTTTCAGCGAGGCTCCGGCTGATAAAGGCGGTTCCAGGGCGCGTAAATGCCTTTCCCCGATCTCCAGCCAGCACTTTAAAATCAAACACATCAAAAAATGAACTGTCTGTCATGAATGCACTTTGTGAATAGAATTTCTGGTCGTCGATCCTGACTATGGCATTACGGTATGGCACCAGCCTGACTGTCTTCTCAATAGCAGGGTATTCGTCCATGAGTTTGACCGGCCAGTCTCCGTAAACGCGCGCCGGATGGATTGAGACAGCCCCCCGGTTGCTGTCGGTTGTTACACGGCAAATCCTGTCAGCCTTTGAATGAAAACGATCGTAGCTCAGTTCATGCCTGACAAACCGAAAAATGACGAGAAGGCACGTCAGCGCTGTGCTTAGCCCTATAATATTAATTATAAACCACTTCCAGTTCTGTTTTATCCTTCTGAGAATCTTCATTTATCCTTTGCTGAAATCTTTCCCGTTACTTTTTCTTATTCTCAATATCTTCCGGCCTGCTTCATTCATACCTCAATGCTTCAACAGGGTTCCTCGTTGCAGCTCTCCAGCTTTGCCAGCTCAGGGTAATTGCTGAAATTCCAAGGACTATTAGTCCGCCGGCAACTGGTATCCACCAGCTCAGTTCTGTTCTGTAAGCAAAATTCTGAAGCCATCTCACCATGGCGTACCAGGATACCGGTACCGCAATAATGAATGCAACACCTGTCATAAGAATGAGCTCGCGGTTCAGTATCATCATGACCGAAAGTACACTTGCACCATTTATTTTCCTGATGCCTATCTCCTTCGATCTCCTCAGGCACGACTGGAAGATCAGCCCTATCATGCCCATCAGTGTAATGATCAGGGCCAGGACTGAAAATATTGTGATCGCCGAGGCTTCTTTCTCTTCCTTTTTATACAGCGAATTGAAGAAATCATCATAGAAGACGAAGTCAAACTTATTATCTGGCATTAGCCGGATCCAGGTTTCATTCAGGCTTGCAATCTGATCAGATGTATTCCCCGGCGTAAGTCTCAGGGACAGCACATTGCGGAACCTGTTCTTGAAAATCAGGACAGCCGGTTCTATCTTATCGTGAAAAGATGAAATGTGAAAATCATTCACAACACCAACAATGTCCAGTCCGTAATTCCTGAATTTTTTGTTTTCAATATCCTCCCAGCCATATTGTTTTAACGCGGCTTCGTTGATGATACAGATGGTATCCCGGTCATCATTCCTGAAATTTCTTCCGGCAAGGATTCTGAGGCCGAAAGTGGGAATAAAATCCTCATCCACCTCGATACAGTTGAACCAGAACTGGTTATCAGGCTCTCCGCTGCCAGCTCTTGAGTTAATCATGCCCGGGACTCCAAGACTGAGCGTTGCACTCCTTACGAAAGGCAAACGGCTGAACTCCTGCTTGAGAATATCTCCTTTTTCAAAATTACCGGGAAGGTTAAGCCTGATAAGATGTTCCCTGTCAAAACCAATATCGGTATGTTTTACGTAAGACAGTTGTTTATATATAGTAATCAGGCAGATAATTAATATCACGGAAACTGTCGCCTGGAATACGGAAAGTATCCTGTACAATGTGCCACCTTTCCTTCTTACCACCTGGCCACCCGCCATGAAACGGTAAATATCGAATTTTCCGGTCAGATATACCGGTACTATTGAAGTTAACAGTGTCACGATGGAGATTATTGCCAGTATCATGACATTAACAGGGTATCTGGCGAGGTCTATGACATCCAGGTTACGCTCAAGCAAATTACCGGCAAAGGGTAAAACTTCGATCACGATAACCACTGCCAGAAGGAATGCAAGAAACAATCCTGCCAGGTTTTCATACAGGTGGAAGAATATCAGATGTCTGGTACCTGCACCGAATGATTTCTTTATTCCTGTTTCCTTAAGCCTCGAGAACTGAAGCGAGATAGAAAAATTTACATGGTTGGCTACTGAGAGGAAGAGGATCATAAATGCAATTGCAGCAAACAGGAATATCATCGGGGTGTTAGCGGTGCGATTCACATTATTCTTTATCTGATCATCAAAGTAAATGTCTTTCAGAGGCTGAAGCCAGGTGGTCCCTTCCTGGTGAGTGAGCATGATCTCGGCCTGTGACAGTTTATTATTAAGGAGTGCTCCCTCAAATCCTTCTGCCAGCCGGATGAAGATATAAGCAGGATTCCACATAACGCCGTTATTTCCGCTCTGCATAATCCGGAGCTTCTCATCCCCGATATTGAGATAGAGATCTGAAGAGAAACTGGTATTTGCCGGGAAATCATCTACCACTCCTGTGATTCGTGTTTTCATAAAACCTCCGACATCAATTGTTCTGCCAAGAGGACTTGATTCACCAAAAAGCAAACCAGCCAGTCTTTTTGAGATTACTGCGGCATTTCTTTCTGAAAACGGCTCCTCTGAGAATCCCTCGATCAGGTTCAGATCAAATATTTTGAAGAACCTGTTATCGGTCGATATCAGATCAGTCAGAATGGCAAACTCGCCTTCACAGCCTACATTAAATGAGTATCCGGTCAGATACTGAGCCGGAGTGGCAAGTTCCACTTCAGGGTATTGTTCCATGAGATTCCGGGCAATCTCAAACCTTATTGAGCAGTCATTACCATCTGTGGCAACCAGGCGGTAAATCGATTTGTACCCCCTGAAGTTACGGTCCACGGTCTTTTCAGTATAGATGAACAATGCAATTATTAATATAACTGCAAATCCTATTGCAAAACCGATTATATTCAAAGAAGAATACAATTTATTCGATTTCAGTTTTCTTAGTGTCAGTTTGATGTTGTGAAAAAACATAATTATATAATTTATTATAGTCAGATAATTCCAGGTCTATTCATACCTGAGACTTTCGACGGGATTTTTGGTTGCCACAACGAGCGACTGGATTGATACTGTCAACAGAGTGATTCCAAGGACAATTATCCCGGAAAGAAAAAAGAACCACCATTTCAATTCTGTTCGGTAGGCATAGTTCTCAAGCCATTTATACATTGCAAACCAGGCAACAGGAGCAGCAATTACAAATGCAATAATCGTCCATTTCAGAAAATCCCTGTTCAATAATGATAATATTCCGATTACATTCGCACCGTTAATTTTTCGTATACCGATTTCTTTTGTTCTGTACTGTGTTTTCTGGTATGAAATGGCAAAAACACCGATCACAGACAGGAACAGGCTTATTAATGCACACGATCCGATATATTTTATAAAATTCTTATTCTTTCTGTGAAACCATTCAAAGCGGTCTCCTACCGATTCCAGATTTACAGGGTAATCAGGAACAAATTCCTGCCATACATTGGGAATAATATCCATCACAGCCTGTGTCTGGCTTTCAGTTGCTTTCACAAGCAGATGCCCGCCCCGATCAGTAAATGAAATAAAGGCGGGTTCCACCTTCGACTGTAAACCTGAATAATGAAAATCTTTAACTATTCCTGTAATGATCATTTCTTCCATCCCGGGTATTCCCTTTCCAATTAAATCCCGGTCAGGAAATTGTTTCGCAAAAGATTCGTTAATCAGGCATTTTTTTGTATTGGATGAGTATGCTTCCGAAAAACCTGTGCCGGCAACGAGCTCTATACCAAGAACATCAAGATAATTCTCATCACCATTGAATCCGGCAGGGGAATATTGTTGTTCAATCCCATTATCCTGGTATTTCAGAGCAACAAGAAAATGTTCAAGAACCGGAGAAGCTCCAACAACAGATACATTTTTAACGGCACTGTACTTAAGCAATTCATCCCTGATGGCTCCGGCTTTTTCTTTATGCCGGGCAGGTATTTTCAATTCTATTACATTTTTGTCAAGACCTATGGGTTTATCAGAGATATAGGACATTTGCCTGATGATTATCATTGAACATATAATAAGAGCGATTGAACCTGAGAGCTGAAATATGTTAAAAGCAGGGATCCGAATACTCCTGACAGATAAATCCTGTCCTGTTTTTATAAGATGAAGGTCAAGATTGGAATGAATAAGGTAAAAAGAGTACAGAAATGTAATTATCATTAATAATAAAGGTGTAACTGCCAGTATTGACAATTGTCCCGGACTTAAAATAAATCGCTTGTCCAGGTCGCTGCCTGTCAGGCTGTTAAAGAAAGGTAAAATATCAAGCATTAAAAATATACTTATCAGGAATGAGACCAGAATAACAAATGAGTTTTCAAGCGTAAAACGGGCAACAAGATTAAACAGGGAGCCTCCGTTTATCCGCCTTATGTAATACTCTTTAACCTTCCTGCAATATCTGTTTGTCAGTATGCCCAGGTAATTGAAAACTGCCACACCGAGAATAATAAGGCTTGTTAAAAATGCTATCCAGAGATCTCTTTTATCCCGGCTTATTTCCACGGATGTCCTTCGGGCGGTATTGAAATACGCTTTTATAAGTGGTTCAAGGTAATAACGACCCGGCGTCCCGGTGTGTATAACCGGGATAGATTCCTTCTCTTCTTCAAAAATTTTTTCCACCTCTTCCGGATCTGCATTCTCAGCCAATCTCAGATAACAGCGGCTGTCGGTCTCACCTATCAGGCGAACCATTTCAAAATTAATCTGGGTATTTTCAAATGGCTTATGAAAAATACCTTTGATCACCATTTCTTCATGCCGGTCACCATTAATCAGGGTTATCGTCTTACCCATCGGATTATCTGATCCAAAATATTTCCTGGCCAGATCGCCGGATATTACAAGATCGCTGCCTGTTTCCAATACTGTTTCCGGGTTACCGTCTGAAAGTTTGTAAGAGAAGAATCTGAAAAAATTTTCTGAAGCAGCAATAATGGCCGGCCTGTCAAAATAATCTTCATTACCGGCAGTTATTTTCTGCGTACCTGCATTATTTATACGGCACAGATCCTCTACTCCGGTAAAATTGTTCTTCATGTATTCTGCTGATCCAAAGCGGCAATGATACATCCTGGATCCCGGAGACCAGGGATCATCACATTTGAGAGCATATATTCTGTCCTTATATCTTTGAAAATTATCCGTTCCCAGTTCACGGCTGAGGAAAATTATTACCAGGTTAACACTGGCAAACCCGACTGCAAGACTTACTATAATTACAATTGTGTTTAACCTGTCTCTGAGAAGACTTCTGAAAATCTGAATTAATTGCATTTAATGTATCAGTGTTACTGTTATTAATCTCTTATAGCTTTATGTCTCAGGCGGATTTCATGTTGCTGCTCTCGCCTGGGGGGTTGGGGTCATTCATAACGCAGGGAGTCCACCGGATTTCTTGCCGCTGCCCTCCAGCTCTGCCAGCTGACAGTCAGAAGCGCCACTCCCAGCGCTATCAATCCTGCCAGAGCAAATATCCACCAGCTGATTTCAGTTTTATACGCGAAGTTTTCAAGCCATTTATGTATTACATACCAGGTAATAGGTATAGAAATGGCAAAAGCTAACAACACCCATTTTACAAAATCTCTATTCAGCATCACCAGTATTTCAGAAATCATTGCCCCGTTTACTTTACGGATTCCCACCTCCTTTACACGCCGCTGGCAGGCAAAGAGTGAAATGGCCAGAATACCAAGACTGCAAATTATCAAAGCACATCCTGCCAATATGGAGAATATTCGACGAAACCGGAGCTCAGATTGATACATATTCTGTACTGCCTGATCAAAAAAACTTACTTCAACGGGAAAAGATGGCGACAGCTCAGAAGCCGTTTCCCTTATCTTATCCAATATATTAAGGTATGCCTTAGAATCATCTTCCTGAATATTAACCAGACAAACAGAAGCATAAGAATCATTCCTCATTACAAGAGATGCAATGGGCTGGTTTACAGGCTTGAAATGAAAATCTTTTACAATACCTAGAATCTCCCAACTACGCTTACCCATACTGATCCTGCTTCCAATAGGATTAAGAATATTATGTTCACTAAGGAATGTTTCGTTCACCACAACTTTCCCTTTATCTGAAGGAAGGTCGTCAGAATAAAACCGACCAGTGACTAATTGTAATCCCATCATCTCAAGGACAGGTGCATCAGCACTGAATGTATGGAAATTCAGTTGTTTTGTTTCACCATTTATTTCAATCTGAGTTCTCCACTGTGAGATGTCTTTTCCCGGGTAGTACTGAGTAAATGCAACTTCGTTGATTCCCGGTATTCCTGTAAGAAGGCTTTTAAGTACTTCTTTCTTCTGGGTCAGTTGCTCTGTCATTTCAATGCCTAAGATATTCTTTTTGTTAAAACCAAGTTTGTTACTTCCAAACCTTACCTGTTTCTGGATCAGTACTGTAAATGCAATAAGCACGATAGCAATGATAAACTGGAATGTTACAAAAACACTACTTAGGGAGAAGCTTGTCTGGTCGGATTTTACCGTTTTCTTCAGATTGTCCACCACCCTGGATGAAGAGATCCTCAATGCAGGAATAATGCTGAAAAGTATGGTTAACAAAAGGATTGCTGCCAGAGATACTATTATAAAACCGGCAGAAAAAGTCAGTCTCTGATTATAGTGAATCCCGGTATAGTTAAAGATAATGGGACTTATTGCATTGACAATTTCGACAGCAATAATCAGTGCCGCCAGAAAGAAAATGAAAGACTCGGCAAGCACATCACGAAGTATTTGTAACTGTCTGGCTCCGAAAACCTTCATGATCCCGGTCTGCTTTATTTTTTCCCGCCATTGAAAGGATGAAATATTGATGAAATTAACGAGGGCAATTATCATTACCAATATGGCTACCAGGACCAGTATCAGAACTTTCTTTTTATCCCCGGATAAAAGATAATTGCTTCCGTAAAAAGTAAAATCTGAAAAGTAGATTTTTTTCAATGGAGTCAGGCCTGTATCTTTAAAAGTCTCCCGGTCATTTTCCGGAAAAAGAGACAGGATTTTCCTCCCTGTCTCAACAGGATTCATTCCTTCTTTCAAAAGGAGAAACGTCTGGAAATCATGCCACCCCCATTCAGTATATTCCCCGGGTTCATACTGAACGATTTTACGGGTTGCTATTGATGTAACTGCGCTGAACGAAAGACAGGAATTGGCTTTCGGCTCTTCAATTACAGCTCTCACTGTAAGGCTATGATTGTTGTTAAGTTTAATCATTTTGCCCATAGCTTCTTCCTTGCCGAAAAGCTTTTCCGACAATCTTTTTGTTATTACAACCGCCATAGGTTCTTTTAATGCAGTCTCAGGGACTCCCTCAATAAAAGTATAGGTAAATAGTTTAAAGAAATCTTCATCGGCATATATCAGATCGGACGTGAAAGGCTCATTGTTTTCTGCCTGGAATACCGGAACTTCCCATGTTCCGCTTATCCTCACGGTTGATTCCACCCCGGGAATATTCATGTCAATATGTTCTTTAAGAACCCCCGGAGTATAGATCCGGTCCTCTGACAAACCATATAAATAAACACGGTCTCCGTTTAAGTGATAATTGTCAGTAGTAAGCTCACTATAACAATAGACGGAGATGATGATTACCAACGTCATGCTTACAGCTAAACCAAAAAGATTGATCAGATTGGTAACCGGCTTCCGGATGAAATTCCTGACCATTGTTTTAAAAATGTATATCATATCACATCATTATTAAAACACTTCATTATAATCATTTTAACGTAATTATTCATACCTGAGCGCTTCCACCGGATTCTTCGTGGCTGCCCTCCAGCTCTTCCAGCTCACTGTAAGAAGAGCTATAAAGATTGCCGTTAGTCCTGCAGAGGCAAAGATCCACCAGTTCATTTTTGTTTTATAGGCAAATCCCTCCATCCATA
>CAZWFL010000075.1:0-14408 GCA_964633195.1 uncultured Rikenellaceae bacterium
TTTTTGATGCATCGCTGATTGCCGAAAATCGAGCATATTTGTTTTCTGGTAACAAAAGGAGGTAATCCTATATTTTGATTATCCGATTTAGCCTCTTTCTTTGATTCTTGTTTTAGCTGTTCGGGATCCGCAATTTTAATCCAAAGAATTTCTTCAAGGTTTCCTCCCGATCCATTTAAGGTAACTTTAATTTGTACTTCATCCCCTACTCTACAGTTTTTTTTTGGATTTAATGCAATCTTAATTGTACCATCTTTGGGGCTTGACTTTGCAATATTAAAGACATCATCAATATTTTTAACTTCTCCTTGTCTATCTCCTCCAGACGCTTCATTCTGTTTAAAATTTAACAAAGCAATTCTTAATTCGCCTGGTTCTTCTACTCGATCAAAATACTGATTCTCAACATCCGTATCGAATTTTATTGTTCTTTCTCCATTGATAGGAATTTTTGCTACTTCAAGTTTGCTGTCATTTTTCGAGTGTATTTTAAAAGTCGTTGGAAATCTTTTAGGCATGAAAGGCTCCTTCTCAGTTTTCTGAATTAACTTATTTTTTTCATCTTTCTTCGTTTTGTCTTTCTTCTGTTCAAGTTTAAAAGTTTGGTTAAGTAGCTTCATCAATTCAGAATTCAGAGGCAAGTTTTTGGTGAAGGATCTTAATAATTCTTGAGTATCACTTGATCCAATTGCAATAGAATCTTTTCTTCTCTTTTCAATTTCTGCTAATCTACCACTTGAAGCGCCCAATTTATCTCCCAAATATTTTCGTAACGCACGGGTTTCATCACCATCCTTTAGTCTATCCCTTGAAGCCATAAAAAGCTCCTTCTTAAAATTGTACTTCATCTTTGTACAATCTACATGTATAAGCAAATGACTTTTCAGGAGACTTAATTTTAAGGTACGAGTAATAAATTCATTAGTGTAATGACCGTGCACTTGTCCATTAATCGAAAAAAGTATTGACATATTGTTTTTAAAGAACCTATCTCTAATTATCTCTTTACTGTTTTTTACATCATTATCCTTAATTTTGGATTTAAAGACATAACACACCACTTTCATCTCTCCAAACAATTCATCTTTGAACTCTTCGGAGAAACAATCGTCTTTTTCAACATACTCATTTTCAGCCTTCTCAAGTCTTCGTTTAAGTCCATATAAATCTAACTCAAGAACTTTATTGTTTGGGTATCTTTCCTTTTTATCGACAGTATAAATTGGCAAGGAGGGCTCGAATAAGAATTCATTAATACTTTGATTTAAATCTTGAGCAAATCCAGAATAGCCTGAAGGAAATTGATAGGAGTATAATTTAATTATTGTACCTGTAGTGAATGTACGATTAAATAATTTTAAGTCTAGTCCATCTACTGGGAAAGATGGTATTTTATTATTAATTTTTAAATATTCATACCATGTATTTTTTTTCGTTAATTCTTCTTCTTTTGATAGAGGATGTTCTCTTATTAAAGTAAAACCGAACTCTCCATCAGTATATCTCTTTGAACCAATTAGTTCAAAACGTTTCTTCCCACAAAAAACTATTCCACCACTTCCTCCCATATTATATTTCCCTTGAACAAAATGGATTTCATTTTTATTCCCTCTAAGTAATGAAAGGAAAGTATCTTCAAATAAGTGAGGATATTGTCCTTCTCCATTGTCATATACAATTACAGAAGTGTCTTTTGGTGGACCATCTGCAATAATCTGTATATTTTCCGCTTGTTTCCTTCTAAAAGTCGGCAAGTCCCACTCTTTATAATCGGGGAAGAATGCTTTTAAGGCTTCATCCATACTTTTGGGTGCTTCACTACTTTTAGGATCAATATTTGTTTCATAACATCTTTTAGTCAAAATTGCATCAATAGAATTTGTAATTTTTTCTATAAGAGCTGCAATAGGATTTGATTGTTGGTTCTCAATCACACCAAAATTACTAGAATTATTTCCAAGAGGATGCCAATTCTCTTGTATAAATACCTCAGGATTATCACTAATAATTTTCTCTACATCATTTTCAGTCGGTGCAAAATAAAGTTTTTGAAATAATTCTCTTGTTACCAGATTGTTCATAATTAGATCATTTGTTAAAACTAAAGACATTTTTTCGCTTACTTGATTTTTGATAAAACGTGGATTCTACATTTCTTAATTTCTCTTTAATTGCTCTAAACATCTTATTAACATCATTTTCTGAATATTCATAATTATTTGTGTTGGAGCATTTAGAAAGTGTATCTAGTCTATCTAGAATTATTTGGACTCTCTGGGATGCGACAGATTCAAATCTTTCCCTTTTTGTCTTTGGCTTTCTATCCATAAATAAATTCTTTAACGCCCTTAAATTTAGAGTTTTTTTTTCAAATAAAGGCTATTATTTAGGAGTTATTTACTATATTTTATTATATATAGTATAATTAATAGTGATTTCTTGACAAAAAATCGACCTGTATATCTCGATTAAGGTTAAAATTCTGTGGCGTATTTTCTTGGAATACTGTACTTTAAGTTAAATCTGAAAGAAATTTAATGTTGAGGGGGTTATCTTGACGCTCTGATTTTGATAAATAGAGACTGTAATAGGTATATTCTTGCTAATAAAAAAATTGATGCTAAATAGTTGATCCCATAGAATTATGGGCTTCTTTAGCTAAAATCCAGTTGAGTTTGTGCTCGTTACAAAATCCGTCACCAATTCCGTCAACAAGAAATTTAAAAACCCTTGTAGTTCATTGATCTACAAGGGTCTGCGTTTTAAGAGTGTGGTGCCACCAGGAATCGAACCGGGGACACCAGGATTTTCAGTCCTGTGCTCTACCTACTGAGCTATGGCACCTCCTTTTCGGTGTGCAAATATAAATCTCATATTCGAGTACGCAAAACTTTAACCTCAAAATTTATCATTCATGGAACCCGCCTTCCATCTTTCCGAACTGAATAGCTTTTGTTTTCCGGCTTTTTTAATAACTTTAGTTCATTAAACTATAATATCATTCCTCATTTTATCACCAATATTAAACGGTAATGAAAAAGTACTTTTTAAAAATCGCGGGATTTGCTTTCTTATTATTTGCATTATGCTGTACTTCCCGGAAAGAAGATTTAAAGGTTAGTCATTTTGTCACCAATCAAAGGGAATTGACAGGCGTTATTACAATTTCTGATTATAGCGACAGTCTGAAAATAATGCAAATTACGGATGCTCATATAAGTATTGCTGACACAAATGAGTCTGATTTAATGAAATATGGTGACCGTATGCACAAAGCTTATATGGTCCCCCGTAAACATTACTTGCAGGAATTCTATAAAACGACATTTGAATATCTGGATGATTTGCTGATAAAAGCGAAAAATGAGGATGTCGACTTGCTTCTTCTAACCGGAGATATTGTTAATTTCCCGTCGGCTCAATCTGTAAAATATGTCTTTGACCGTTTAGAAGAAACAAATATCCCATGGCTCTATATTTCGGGAAATCATGACTGGGATTATGAAGGTATGCCTGGGAACCCCGATTCTTTACGAAGAGCATGGATGGAGAAGAGCCTGGCTCCACTATATCGGGGTCACAATCCTTTATACTATTCTGAGATTATAAATGGGATCAATTTTGTCGGCATTGATAATTCAACATACAAGATAAACGATGAACAGGTTCAATTTTTTGAAGAGCAATTATCAGGGGATGAGCCAATAATACTGATTAGTCATATCCCCTACAGTTTAAGCAAAAACCCCATTCAACCGGGGACAATTGCTCTTGTAGATCTGGTGTTATCAAATTCCGACAAGATAATCGCCATCTTTACCGGACATACACACAGGACATCATTTTATTTTACAGGAAATTTATGTCAATATACCTCCTTACCTGCCTTTCAGGGTGGGTTTTTTATTGTTAATGTCAAATCTGAACAACCCGTTAATATAAAAGCTGACGGGCTATGAATCGCCCCCCGGTTGCACCGTGGGTTATTCACATTGGGCTCTTGCAGAGCAAACCAGTAAAAGTAAGCATTTAAGGGGAACCTGCTTGTAAGCGGACTTGCGTCACAGATGCTCTATCGGTGTGTTGTGAAAAATAATGAGATAGTTG
This sequence comes from uncultured Rikenellaceae bacterium, assembly GCA_964633195.1. Classification (GTDB taxonomy): domain Bacteria; phylum Bacteroidota; class Bacteroidia; order Bacteroidales; family VadinHA17; genus LD21. The sequence continues at coordinate 4,108 of CAZWFL010000075.1, forward strand.
AAGAAGATGTTTTACTTTCTATTGCTTCTCCGGTGTCTCTGAAGCATGGAGCCTGCCTTCCATCTTCTCAAGCTGGATCCCTTTGGTTTCCGGCACAAAGAATCTGACCCAGATCAGTTGTAAGACCATCATTCCGCAGAACAAGCCGAAGATAAACTGAGGAGCCAGAGCTTCAGCCATCAGAGGAAAGACCAGTGTAAGCGATGCAGCAAAGAACCAGTGGGTAAAACTCCCCAGTGACTGGCCGAAGGCGCGCTGTTTGTTAGGAAATATCTCGCTGATGAAGACCCAGATGACAGCTCCCTGGCCGACGGCATGAGCCGCTATGAATGCAAAAATATAGACCGGCACCATCGTCATTCTGCCTGATGCAAAGGCCCAGGCAGTAAGGCCTAATGAAGCTATGTATCCGAAAGAACCTATGTAGAGCAGTTTGCGGCGTCCCAGGCGATCGATAAGCCATAATCCCACAAAGGTGAAGATAAGGTTGGTAATGCCGATGCCTACCGACTGAAGCAGTGCTGTCTCCGATTCCAGGCCGGTCATCTCAAAGATCCTCGGTGCAAAGTAGAGGATGGCATTTATACCGGAGAGCTGATTGAAAAAGGCAATCAGAACAGCAAGAAATATCGGCCTGAGCAATCTTTTCGTGAACAGGTGCCGGGGCTGTTGTTTCTCATTTGCAGTTGCCGCTATCTCATCCAGAATAAGCGTCATTTCTTCATCACTGATTTCAGGATTGGTCTTCTTCAGGATATTCATTCCGCCGATCCTGTCATTCTTATACACTATCAGCCATCGGGGGCTCTCTGGTAAAAGGAAGCAGAGCAGGAAGAAAAGAAAAGCAGGAAATGCTTCCACTCCCAGCATCCAGCGCCATGCGTTTTCGCCAATTCCCCCGAGCAGTGAATTTGAGAGAAACGCCATTAAAATGCCAAACACGATGTTGAACTGGAACATACCGGTCAATCTTCCGCGGTATTGCGGCGGCGCAATTTCTGAAATGAACATGGGAGCCGCAACGGTTGAGATACCTATACCCAGTCCGCCAATGAAGCGGAATGCCATGAATGAATAAACCTCAGGAGCGAGGGCGGACCCTGTTGCTGATATCAGGTAGAGTATTCCCACCCACAGGAGTGTTTTCTTCCGTCCGAAAAACTGTGCCGGCCAGCCGCCGATAAGCGACCCGATAACCGTACCCCACAAAGCCATGCTGATGGCCAGCCCGTGAAGGGTGCTGTCAAGAGACCAGAGCGCCTGAATCTTCTGCTCGGCACCCGATATCACTACCGTGTCAAAACCAAAAAGAAACCCTGCAAGTGAAGCCACCACTGCAGACTGATACAGGAAACCTTTTTTGCTCATATATTTACACCGGTGATCAAAGTCTGTATTTAACGGGTAAAAGTAACCAATAAGTCGAAATAAATTGTATTGTGCAGCGTTAAGAGTGATCCTTCACTGAACAACACTGGCTATAAAATGAATGTATGAGTGTATTTAACCATGATTGTCCGGTTAAAGAACCCGGGTCTCTCAGGTACTGAGATCGTTTTGGATACAGCCCTGAAATCGTTAAGCACCAGGTAGAAATCATTGCCTTCGCGCGGATTGTAGCGTAACCTGAAATTGGTTATCAGCTCGTCTTCGGTGTTGACATATTGTGTGAACAATGTAGCCGAGAGTTTTGTACTCAGCATGTATAGTGCTTTTATGTTCAATGAATGGATATTCAGTGAATTATCCGTCACTCGCTCCGGAAACCTGATGGCATTGAACTCATACCCTGCCGAGAGGTTAAAACTTGATGATATATTGAAATTTGTCTCCGCCTCAAAACCCGCCCTGTTGCCATCATAAAACTGCCCGCCGAACAGTTGGCCTCTTACCGATATCATCCTTGAATCGGAAGTCCCGAATCTGCTCTCAAAGCCCAGAAAAGAATAATCACCTGCGGCGATGATGATATTTTCAGATAACGGGAAGTCATGCAGAACGCCTTCTTTCTGGTATTCCAGAGAGATCTCCAGATGAAGGTTCTTCTTTGTATTGATCTCGAATCCCGGCGAGATCTGCATCGACTCCAGCTTTCCGTCTTCAAGCCTCGAATACCGGTCAGCCCTTATATTGACATTGTAGTTGAAGAGCTTTGAATCCTCCCCTGGTATCCATCCGTAAAGCATTCCCCCTCTGGCTCCCTGTACAGCACTGCGCCTGACAAATCCGACACCGGGATTGAACTCCTTTCCGGAATATGTATAATCAAAATTATATGCAAAGCCCTCTTCTGATCTCCTTTCCCAGCTTGCCAGAATAAAAGAAGGATCAAGAGAATTCAGCTTACTGCCTGCCTCGCTGTCGTAGGTTTGTGCCCATTTTATATTCAGGTAATCATCGCCATATACCCTGAAAATACCGTCAAGCCCGTAGGCAAGGTTATGATCGCCATTCATGCCTATTCGTGAAGTGAAGATTCCTCCCACATAGCTGTTGGGATTGATGACCTGACGGCGTAACCTGAAAACGCCGAAATTCTCCGAAGGGGTCTCTTCATGCTGTTCGGTATGCATATCCAGGAAACCCATGTCCCATTTACCCATGCGACCCACAAGCCTTGCCCCGCCGTAAATCCTTATGGGTTCACCTCTTGAGATTCCAATCCTCCGGCTGTAAAAGAGATTATCCGAACGGCCGCCCAGACTAAAACCAAAAAGACTCGATCTCTCCTGAAAGAACATCCTCTTCTCCGGGAAAAAAAGTGAGTACCTTGTCAGGTTGACCTGCTGGTCGTCTGCCTCCACCTGTGCAAAATCGGTATTGGCTGTTAAATCAAGGGTAAGGTTGCTGTTAATGTTGTATTTAATATCAATTCCGGCGTTGTATTTTGGATAGTCCTTTCTAACATACTCTGTTTCGGTATCATCTAATGACCAGTCACGGGTAAAGCCGCCAATGACATAAGGAGAGATATAGACAGGTCTGGAAGGTCTTGCTCCGTCGATCTCTATTTTCTGTGCCAGCGACGGTTTATTCGTTGCCATAAAACCATACCTGGGATCTATGGGTGGGTATGTGTTTGTTTCATTATTGGCACTGATATTTCTGACTATTATTAGTCCCATTCGTGCAATATCGTTCTCGGCCTTGAACTTGAGGCTTGAAAAAGGAATCCTCATCTCCGCATACCATCCGTTCTCATCCCTTGTAGTTTTTACATCCCAGAAGGTGTTCCAGCTTGTGTTAAGGGCCGACATGCCCGGACCTCCCCCGCCAGCTGCATCATTGGAGATTGTATAATCTGTCCGCAGGCCGGTAGGTGTGGTAAAGAATGCAAGAGCATTCTCATTGTCATTATATGTGTCGAGAATTATCCCCAGGGCATCCTGATCAAAAAGCATTTCGTCCCTTTTCTTCGTTTTCGCATAGATCTTCGAAGCATCTCTCATATAGAGACTGGCTCCGATCCACAGGAATTCATCATCGTAACCTATTCTCACCTCGCTCTCTTCAGATGGCTGAGCCCCGTAATTGGGCTTATGCATTGTAAGTGGGAACATTTCAAGTCCGCTCCATGAGGGCTCCTTCGGTATACCATCAAATTCAACCGGTTGGGTCAGTCTTTCTATCCTGATAATTTCCTGTGCATAAGAAGGATTTTGAAAAAGCAGGCACAACAATACCGGAATAAAACGTAAAATCCTGGTTAATAAGCTTTTATTGCTATACGTCATAAATGATCAGAGTTAATTTATAATTATCGCATTAAAAATATAGACACACTTCTGTATAGAAATATTCCGCGGAAAATACAAAATTCAAAGCAGGGAAGGAGAAATTTCTTGTAAGCGGACTTGCGTCACAGATGCTCTATCGGTGTGTTGTGAAAAATAATGAGATAGTTGAAGAAGATATTTAATCCGTGTGGTTCAGATTTGAATTAATTTTCTTCTGCCGGGAGATTGAATCGAAGGTAAAATCATCAATAGTGAAAAAAGTGTCATCGGCTTCGTCTGCTATCCTGATATTTGAGCAGACTCCCCCAAACAATATCCGGATGGCACTTTCAACATTCTGTTTTAAAGGGGCATGTATCCAGGAAAACTCTTCAGGACCCTTTTCAAGTGATTTCTCTGTCTCTGTACGGTACTCTTCTTTTATAGTGTTGGCATATTCGTAAAGGTCGTCACTCGCCATCCATCTTTTCTCTGCCAGTGGGTTCTGACTCCTGTATTCATATATTTCAAAGAAATCCCACTCCAGTTTCCTGTTACCGAAAGACAGGAACCTGGGAGAAATATTCGCCACTGACAGTTCGTCTTTTGAGGTATCGTATCGGAATCTGAGTTCCTTGCAGTCGACGCCATATTTGGCCGTTAACATCACATTAAGACTTCCGAAGTATTTGATATTCCTCCCATCCAATGTTTCATTCTTGCATACCGACCTTGTGAACCGGGTATCTATCTCAAAAATATTGAGTTCCAGAATGCTTCTGACCTGTGTTATCTGGAAATGCCTTTCCCTCAGAAAACTGTTCTCTTCAATCAGCTTTTCATTCCGGGCCGTGAGTGAATTGTTCTTTTCATCGAGATCCCTGACACTCTTCTCAAACAGGGAGACCTTTACGTTCAGGTTGATCAGTTGCTGAATGCCGAGTATGATCAATCCGGCTGCGAAGACTCCGAGTCCCGCTATTACAAGCTTGCTGAATAAAAGAATAAGTGCCAGTGCCGTCAGCAAAACAAATACCAGGTACGGCTTGAAACTCTTCCAGGTCATCAGGGGATTTTGCATACCGGGTGTTTGTTACTTATTCAGGATCCAGAGTGTAAAGTTACTGAATTGTTGGGATAAATACAGAGGGGAAAATAAGTAGAAAATTAGCTATATTTCCTATTTCTGCCAGGCCTCTCCGACAACATATTTGCGAAAATCCCTGCCCGTTGTGTTAAAAGGATGATTTGATATCCGAAACATGTCGCAGCTACGCAGCTCACATGCTTAAAGGAGGTTCTGATTTCTATAAACATATTGCCGCTATGCGGCTCGCAATTGTCTTAATACTTCCACGTTCTACAAACATATCGCCGATATGCGGCTCAGCAAGAAAGTCCCGTAGGGACGGCATGTTTGTAGAAATACCCGGGTCAACGATTACGTTATGAGTACCGTCGGGACGGTATGTTTGTAGTCCCGTAGGGACGGCATGTTTGTAGAAATACCCGGGTCAACGATTACGTTATGAGTACCGTCGGGACGGTATGTTTGTAGTCCCGTAGGGACGGCATGTTTGTAGCAAGCCGGGGGCTCAAAAGATTTTTGAGCTCCGTAGGAGCGGCATGTTTTCCTCACCTGCTGCCTACTGCTACGAGGGTTTATTTTTGTTGACCGACAGGTTCAGTTTTCGCATGAGTTCCTGATAGCGTGGCTCGTCATGAACTATGGCAAAAAATGGATATGTTCTCGAGTAAATGACATGTACGTCACGCATTTCATAACCAAGCTCCAGACAATCCAGGGCTCTTTCCTTATTTCCTGCATAACAATACAGATGTGCAATAAGAGCAGGATTAATCCATTTAGTTTTTAATCGGGCATAAAGGGTGTCAGCTAAAAGATTCATTGTACCTGAATAACCTAATTGATCAAAAACCTGATCAAAATTCCGGGGGATATCGTTGTTATACATTAATTTTGTCCATTCAAAGGCCTCGTCGTATTCTCCTTTCATATGAAAGGCCATTGATAATAAATGATAAAAACCTCCGGCAGTTGGATTCTTTTCCAAGACTTCGCGGCACAGGACTATACAATCGTCATACCGGCCATCAATCAACAGGACATAGGTATGCCACATCTTAACGACCGGGTTAACCGGATCGAGCTTTACCGAAAGTTCAGTATGTCCCATGGCTTCTTCCTTTCGCCCCAATGTATACAATAAGTGTGCATATAGTCCGTGTGCCTCGGCATGATTGGGATTGATCTCAATGGCTTTTTTATATGCTGACTCACTTGCCTCCCAGTCCCACAAGCCCAGGAAATTCAAGTTTGCCAGCATATAATGTACTTCAGTCAGCGAGTTATCCAGTTCAAGGGCCTTCTCGACAGCCTCCATCATTTTTGGAACTGCTTCTTCAGGTGTAGCTATCCCACCCTGCTGACGGAATACCCATACATAGGCAATACCTGCGTATGCAAGGGCGAAGTCAGGGTCTCTTTCCAGGGCTTGTTCAAAATATTGCATTGCCAGAGAAAGGTCTTCCTTATTGTATTTATAGACAGCGAATTTGCCTTTTAGGAAATTCTCATAGGCAATAAGATCTGTAGTGGGTATATTTTCAATATGCTCAACCTCCTGCGGAGACAAAACAGCCTTCAGCTCCCTCGCCACAGATTGCGCCACTTCACTCTGAATAAAAAATATGCGTGACAGATCACTCAGATCTCCGTCGTAAGTCTCTGACCATAAATGGACATCGGCTCCGGCATCGATCAACTGAACGGTGATGCGCACGTTGTTGCCAATTCTGCGCACACTGCCTTCGAGTATGCTGGCAACCCCCAGTTCCCCGGCAATCTCTTTAATCGACTTGTCGGTATTCCTGTATCGCATGGAGGAGGTACGTGAAATCACCTTCAGGTCGCCAATCTTGAAGAGGCGGTCCAGTATCTCCTCCATCATCCCATCGCTGAAATACTCCTGATCGGGGTCATTGCTCAGGTTGGTGAAGGGCAGTACGGCAATGGACTTACCCATTGCGGTCGCATCAAGTGAAATGTTCTGTTTCCACCGGGGCAAACCAATCACCAGTGCGGCAACCAATATCACTCCCGGCACCGCCATCGTTATTGCTGCTTTCTTCCATGGTTTTCCGGCTGAGGCAATGGTTCTTTTGCCATGCCCAACCTTAAGGGTCCCATCCCGGATGGCTTTTTCAAGATCATCATCTTTAACTTCATCGTTCTCAAGAAAAATCTTAACCACTCCGGATAATTTATTAACGTGCTCGTCCAGCGGAGGGGTCATGGCATCAAACCAGTGGACACTGCTCAAATAGTATTCGAGTTGTTTTGACAATGGTACATCTTCAAGCCGGAGGTTAATGACGGGGAGTCCTATATGTACTGCCCGGTCCACTTCCCTGATGACCTGCTTGGAGTTGTTAGAGTTTGATGAATAGACCAGGACGAACACTTTTGATGATCTGATACCATCGATGATGGCCTCTGCGAAATTTCGCCCCGGAGTGATATTCCGCGGAGCCATCCAGCAGGAGATGCCATTTTGTTCAAGGACAGAACATACGGTGTCTGCGGCGGCTTTGTCAATGCTGGAGTAGCTTATGAATACGTCGTGTGTCATGCCGTAAACCATTCTTATGGAATGAATATTATAAAGATAGGAAACAGGGAAATGCCAGGCAAATAAAAATCAAGAAGGGGGAAGGGAGGAAGGGGAGAATGGGAGAAAGGGAGATCGAAGCCCCGCTTACAGCGGGATAAACTCCGCGTAGATTCCGCAAAGCGGAAATGGGAGAAAAAAATGTTTATATTTGTAATGATCGCTGCATTTTGAGGATGCATTCATTTTTCAGATATAGGTAGTATTGCATATAAATTGTGGTGTGAGATACCGCAACATTTTCCAGATATTACTCTGGATGAATTTATTATCATGCCCGATCATATCCATGGTATTATCATCATTAACAGGAATATGAAAAATCATATTGTGGGTTCGTTGCATGCAACGAACTACCATTATCATAACCCCATTGTACCATTATACCTTTATACCTCTGTACCTCTGCACCCCTATACCTCTGTACCGCTGCGCCGTTATTTATACGGCAGGTTCATTTTGCGGGCAATCTCCCGGAAACGGGGTTCATCCCTGAGAATATCATAAATCGGGTTTAGCAGATATGGAAGGTTGGGATCATGTTCTTCATATGCCTTTTCCAACCAGTATATGGCATTATCTGTATCACCGGCAAAAACATAAACATCAGCTATCAATGTGGGATTAATATTAGTCGATTCCGACGCTGTTTTAAGGGCTTCCGCAGCCTGTCTCAATGCTCTCTCATATCCCAATTCGTCAAAATCCAGATCAAAAGCTTGTGCCTGATCTGGCAACAAGTTTATTAAATCACTTTTTATTGACTCCCAGGCTTCTTCGTATCTTCCGGTCAAATGCAGGGCATAAATCATAGCTGTAAAAGCTACCGGGTGTTTTGGTTCAATCCTGAGCGCTTCTTCAGCTGCCTTAATCGCTTCATCAAACCTTCTTGCAAAAACCAGGTCAATGCCATAAAATGACCAAATCATTGGATTCAGGGGATCAAGCTCCAGTGCTGTTTCGATATGTTCCATTGCCTCATCCGGTCTTCCCAATATATTCAGCAGGTGTGAGAAATTCATGTGTCCCCCGGCATTATTGGGGTTTATTTCAATGGCTTTTCTAAACGCTTTCTCGCCTCCTTCCCAGTCCCATTCGGTCCATACCATTCTCGCTATCCCTATACCTTGATCTAACAGGGTGCTGTCGAGTTCCAGGGCTTTCATGATGGCTGCTTCTGATAAGGGTGAGGCTTCAGATACTTTAGCTATTCCCATTTGCTGTCTACAAATCCAAACTCTGGCAATGCCCGCATAGGCGAGGGCAAAATCCGGATCCCTTTCTTTTGCCAGTTCAAAGAATTGCATCGCAATGTCCATACCCTCTTTGGTTAGTTTCCTATTGTAAAATTCGCCTTTAAGATACGCATCATATGCTGCCAGATCTTTAGTGGGAATATTCTCAATAAGCTCTACTTCCCGCGGGGACAAAACAGCTTTCAGCTCCCTGGCCACGGATTGTGCCACTTCACTCTGAATAAAAAATATGCGTGACAGATCACTCAGATCTTCGTCGTAAGTCTCTGACCATAAATGGACATCGGCTCCGGCATCGATTAACTGAACGGTAATGCGCACGTTGTTGCCAATTCTGCGCACACTGCCTTCGAGTATGCTGGCAACCCCCAGTTCCCCGGCAATCTCTTTAATCGACTTGTCGGTATTCCTGTATCGCATGGAGGAGGTACGTGAAATCACCTTCAGGTCGCCAATCTTGAAGAGACGGTCCAGTATCTCCTCCATCATCCCATCGCTGAAATACTCCTGCTCCGGATCGTTGCTCAGGTTTGTGAAGGGCAGTACGGCGATTGACTTACCCATTGCGGTCGTTTCAATGGACAATTTCTGTTTCCACCGGGGCAAACCAATCAGCAGTGCGACAGCCAATAGCACACCCAGCACCGCCATCGTCATGGCTGCCTTTTTCCATTTATTTTTTCCGGTTTCAGCCAGGGATCTTTTACCCTGTCCAACCTTAAGGGTCCCATCCCGGATGGCTTTTTCAAGATCATCATCTTTAACTTCATCGTTCTCAAGAAAAATCTTAACCACTCCGGATAATTTATTAACGTGCTCGTCCAGCGGAGGGGTCATGGCATCAAACCAGTGGACACTGCTCAAATAGTATTCGAGTTGTTTTGACAATGGTACATCTTCAAGCCGGAGGTTAATGACGGGGAGTCCTATATGTACTGCCCGGTCCACTTCCCTGATGACCTGCTTGGAGTTGTTAGAGTTTGATGAATAGACCAGGACGAACACTTTTGATGATCTGATACCATCGATGATGGCCTCTGCGAAATTTCGCCCCGGAGTGATATTCCGCGGAGCCATCCAGCAGGAGATGCCATTTTGTTCAAGGACAGAACATACGGTTTCAGCGGCGGCTTTGTCGATGCTGGAGTAGCTTATGAATACATCCTGGGTCATACCGGAAACCATTCTTATGGAATGAATATTATAAAGATAGGAAACAGGGAAATGCCAGCCAAATAAAAATGAATAGCCTGCAATAATAGATAACGATAAACATGTCGCAGCTACGCAGCTCACATGTTTAAAGGAGGTTCTGATTTCTATAAACATACCGCCGCTACGCGGCTCATAAGACCGATGTGATGCTGTAATATCTAAAAACATACCGCCGCTACGCGGCTCGAAATTGTCTTAATACGTTCACTTTCTTCAAACATATCTCTGATATGCGGCTCGCAATTGTCTTAATACGTCCACGTTCTACAAACATATTGCCGCTACGCGGCTCAGCAAGAAAGTCCCGTAGGGACGGCATGTTTGTAGTCCCGTAGGGACGGCATGTTTGTAGTCCCGTAGGGACGGTATGTTTGTAGTCCCGTAGGGACGGCATGTTTGTAGTCCCGTAGGGACGGCATGTT
>CAZWFL010000076.1:0-13845 GCA_964633195.1 uncultured Rikenellaceae bacterium
AATAGTAATTATAAAAGAAGTAATAAAAAGGTCAACGTTATTTAGGCATTGACTAGTCACCAATCACCAATCACCAATCACCAATCACCAATCACCAGTAAAATATGGACAGTAATCTTCTTACCGGTAAGAAAGGAATTATCTTCGGTGCCCTGAATGATAAATCCATCGCATGGCAGGTAGCCCTTAAAGCATCACAGCATGGTGCCGGGCTTATTTTGACAAACTCACCTGTGGCAATCCGCCTCGGGACTATTGATGAGCTTTCAGGGATAACCGGCGGCAGGGTCATTCCCGCTGATGCCACAAAAATGGAAGATATCGAAAGACTTATTAAAGAGAGCATGGATCACTTTGGTGGTCAGTTTGACTTCATCCTGCATTCGATAGGGATGTCACCCAATGTGAGGAAGGAGATCCCTTATGAAAGCACAAATTATGAAAACATGCTCAAAACTTTCGATGTTTCGGCTCTCAGCTTTCACAGGATCCTGCAGACTGCTTATAAGCATGATTCCATAAGAGAATGGGGCTCAGTGGTCGCGCTTTCCTACGTTGCCGCCCAGCGGACACTTACAGGCTACAACGATATGGGTGATGCCAAGGCCCTGCTTGAATCCATTGCCCGCTCTTTCGGGTATATCTATGGCCGTGACAGAAAGGTGAGGATTAATACAATTTCCCAGTCACCCACTCCGACAACTGCCGGGAGCGGGATTCACGGCTTTGAATCTCTTGTGGATTTTTCAGAAAGGATGTCACCCCTGGGTAATGCTACTGCAGAAGAGTGCGCTGATTATTGCGTTGTCCTCTTCTCCGACCTCACCCGCAAAGTAACTATGCAGAATCTGTATCACGACGGAGGATTCTCAAGTATGGGGATGAGCCTTAAAGCAATTGAACAATACAGAAAGAGCTTCGAGGAATGCGACTGATATTAATTGAATAAGTATAAATACTTATTTTTCAATCTGTTTAATCTCAGGTTAATAGCTTTGTTTATATTTGATTAGAACTTAAAACCTGAGGCAATGATCAAGATCGTTCTCCTGGTTCTTTTCTATTTTACCTTCCCCTTCCTGATAATATACCTGTGTAAATGCTCCTCTGCTTTTAAAAAGATGGGATCTATTCTGCTTGCGTATGGATTTGGCCTTCTGCTGAGCATTTCAGGTATTCTTCCGAGGGGAAGTGAGGGTTACAAACTTGCCCTTAAAGGTGGTTCTTCACTGCCGGCGCCGGAAATGGAAACCCTGCTGGCTTCCGGTGTGATAACACCGGATGATTACACAGTAAATGCCATTGCAAGTGCCCAGGATATGATGACTACAGTTATTATTCCGATTGCTTTTCCACTGCTTCTCTTCTCCCTTAACATAAGGCGATGGCTGAAGCATGCAAAGACAGGGTTCCTGAGCATGCTACTGGCACTTGTGTCAGTAGCCGTTATAATTGCGTCGGGCTTCCTGATCTTTGAGAATATCGTTCCCGACAGCTGGAAAGTGGCGGGAATGCTGGTCAGTGTCTATACCGGGGCCACTGCAAACATGGCATCCCTCAGTGTGGCGCTTGATGTTGATCCCAGCCTGTTCCTGATGACCAACACTTACGATATTATTATGGGTGCGCTCACCATAATCTTTTTCATCACGGCGGGCCCTAAGGTTTTCAGGGCAATTCTTCCCCGGTATAAGTTTACGGGAGAGTCAGAAGATGCTGACCAGGCTGTAGCAGCGGCCGAAAGTTTTGATGATTATTCGGGAATGTTCAGGAAAGAGAGGCTCCTTCCACTGGTTAAGGCCTTCGGCATGTCACTGCTCATCGTTGCTGTTTCTGTGGGCATTGCTGTCCTTCTTTTCCCTCCGGAAGCGCTCAATCCTGTTGCAATTCTGCTTATTACAACACTGGCCGTCGCTGCATCGCTGATGCCATGGATCAACAGGATAGAAAAGAGTTTCCAGCTGGGAATGTATTTCATACTTGTCTTTTCACTTGTAGTAGCGTCAATGGCAGATTTCAGCGTAATATTTTCCAGGGGCTACCTCGGACTTTTTGCATTTGTTATTTATGCATATTTCGGCTCATTATTACTTCATCTGGTGCTCTCAAAACTATTCCGGGTAAATGCAGATGACTATCTGATCACAACAACAGCTTTCGTATATTCACCTCCCTTTGTTCCTATTGTAGCAGCGGCCCTTAAGAATAAGGAAGTGATTGTGACCGGAATCACCGTGGGAGTTGTCGGTTATATAATAGGTAATTACATGGGCGTGGGACTCGCATATTTCCTGAAAGGCTTATAATACAATCACCCGGAAGACCTTCAGGATTCTCTCTGTGATCCTCGGTGTTCTTTCTCTGTGGCCCTCTGTGTAACTAGCTGTAAGTTATTCTAGAACAGGTAATTCAATCCTACATAGAACCCAATATTACCGTCCTGCTCGTTGAATGCCTTTCCGAGGTCAAAGGCAATAATGAAATTCTCGTTCATAACAACTCGCAGTCCTGCGCCAGCAGTAACATGAAGCTTCTCGGCACCTGATTCAAAGAAATCCGATTGACTGAAGCTGCTGCCTGAAACATCAGGAATATCATACTCAATTTCTTTGGTGACCATTCCGAAATCAGTAAAACCGTTCAGACCAAGGTAGAAATTCTGGTTAATTAAAGTGAACCTTACCGGCTTCCAGCGTAATTCAATGTTGCCATAAAGAAAGCCATCACCTACAACCCTGTTTCTCCAGATTCCGCGTAATGTTTTTGAACCGCCCAAACCCTCTGATGTTGAGCCCCTCAGAGCCGATACAATAACCTGGGGTTGATAATAGAAAGGCACATCGCCAAAGATTGTTTGTTGATAACCAACCCTGTAGGCCAATGAGAGATCGTCAGGAATAAGTGTGAAGTATTGACGGTGGGTAAAGTAGAATTTGCCGAAGGTTGCTTCGCTGCCAAGGAACTTCTGGGATGTTTCTATACCGGCTTCGGTCCACAATCCTTTCATCGGATTGGGCCTGTTATCTCTCGTGTCGTAGCTGAGGCCTGCCTTAATGGTTGTTATCAATCCGCCGTCCGCCTCTTCGTTATCTATGATACCCCAATCCTGGTACAGATCATAGAGGCCGGGAACATCCGGATACTTATCTTCAGAATCCCTGCCTTTATTAAGTTTTTCAAGGTCGACAGAGGATATGCTGAATTTCTGCAGTGCAAATCCTGCATTCCATAGCAGCTTCTCACCCGCCAGTTTTCCTTCGAAATCGTTCTTAAACCTGAACAGGGATCTTTTGTGCCTGTAAAACAACCTGGTAATATAGTCTGGCGATTCCGGATCCATCCAGTCTTTCACCACAACGGCATTGTATCCGTTAAAACCATAGAAATCGTATGCCTGGTCGGGGAGATAAGCGAGGTCGCTTGTCAGCCTGATGCCGGGAATGAGATGTGCAGATTCGTAATTGAATCTGTTTATACCACTTCCCTTTGTAAAGCGGCTTACTTCAACATAGATCTTATGGTAGAAGTCAGGATAGATATCGCCTGTCCCGTAATTGTAGAGGTCTATCAGTCCTCCGTACTGAAAACCGAGGTCGGAATCAAATGATATTGATGGAAGCAGGCCGAAGTTCCATCCCGATTTCGTTTTTGTTTCCTGTGCCTGAAGGCTGAAAACAAAAATGGCCAACACGAACACTAACGCACTCTTTTTCATAGGTTATGGTTTTGTTTTTCAGGCCTAAAGATAAAGAAAAATGGAAATCATCATCTCTTTTTTCAATATTTGCTACCTTAGGGCAATAATTTACCATTAAATACTTATATGGGACTGCTGATCAGAAATATTAAATGTCTGGTACAGACCGAACTTTCTCCCAGGTTAAGAGTTTGCGGAGAGGAGATGTCATCGGTTGAGACGATCCCCGACGCATTCCTGTTTATTGAAAAAGGCCTTATCTCTTCTTTTGGCCCCATGAAGGATATTGACAGTGTAATTCCCCTGTTTACTTCAGGAGAGAATCAGATAATTGATGCTTCAGGCAGGTTGGTTTTCCCCTCATTCTGTGATCCGCACACTCATCTCGTTTATGCCGGGAGCAGGGAAAAGGAGTTTTCAGACAGGATCAGAGGATTGTCGTACGAGGAGATAGCCCGAAGGGGAGGGGGCATTCTCAATTCAGCCAGATTATTGCAGGAGACTTCAGAGGATGAACTATACACACAGTCGATGAACCGTATCAACGAGATAATAAGCTTTGGAACGGGAGCCGTTGAGATAAAGAGTGGTTATGGACTGAACACGGAGAATGAGATCAAAATGCTCAGGGTTATCAGGAGGATCAGGGAGACATCACCGGTTGAAGTAAAAGCAACTTTCCTGGGCGCTCATGCTCTGCCTGAGGAATATAAGGGCCGCAGGGATGAGTACGTTGATATGGTTGTCAGCGAGATGATCCCTGTTGTAGCCTCGGAGGAGCTTGCCGATTATATTGATGTATTTTGCGACCGGGGATTCTTTTCTGTTCACGACACGGAAAGAATACTGGCTGCCGGTCTGAAATATGGTCTTCTTCCAAAAATACACGCCAATGAGCTTGATTTCTCCGGCGGCGTTCAGGTGGGGGTTAAGTACGATGCCCTTTCGGTGGATCATCTGGAAAGGAGTGGTGACGAAGAGATAGAGGCACTTACTGGTAGTGAGACCATGCCTGTATTGCTGCCGGGCGCCGCTTTGTTTCTTGGCCTCCCTGATCCGCCGGCAAGAAAGATGATAAATGCCGGATTACCCCTGGCAATGGCATCCGATTATAATCCGGGCTCATCTCCTTCCGGTAATATGAAACTTATCATGTCGCTGGGATGCATAAAGCTCAAACTGATACCGGAGGAAGCCATTAACGCCGTAACTATCAATGCGGCCTGTGCTATGGGACTTTCAGGTACACACGGATCAATAGCCAGGGGGAAGGTTGCCAATTTATTCATAACAAAAGAGATACCATCTTATGAATTTATGCCGTATGCATTCGGAAGTAATCTGATCGAGACAGTGATACTAAAAGGCAAGATATGGAGAAAAAAATAATCGAATGTGTGCCAAATTTCAGCGAAGGCAGAGATATGTCGGTGATACGGCAGATAACCGGGGCTGTTGAACAGATTGAAGGAGTAAGCCTCCTGAATGTGGATCCGGGTAAGGATACAAACCGTACAGTCGTAACATTTGCCGGAGACCCTGAATCAGTTATTGAAGCTGCTTTCAGAGCCGTAAAAAAAGCATCAGAGCTGATTGATATGTCAAAGCATCATGGGGAGCACCCCAGAATGGGAGCGACGGATGTTTGTCCGCTGATACCGGTCTCGGGTATCTCAATGGAGGAGACCGTTATACTTGCGCGCCGGCTTGCCGAAAGGATTGGCAGTGAGCTTCAGATACCGGTATACTGTTACGAGCATGCTGCATTTGATGAAAAAAAGAGAAACCTGGCGGATATCAGGGCCGGTGAATATGAAGGACTCGCTAATAAAATTGCAGATACATTGTGGAAGCCTGACTTCGGCCCTGCAACATTCAATCCCCGTTCAGGAGCAACGGTCGTCGGAGCAAGGGATTTCCTGGTAGCCTTCAACGTAAACCTGAACACCACCTCTCTCAGACGGGCAAATGCCATTGCTTTTGATGTAAGGGAGAAAGGAAGGCCTCTGAGAGAAGGCAATCCCATTACGGGAAAGATAGTAACCGATGAGGATGGTGATCCTGTAATGATACCCGGATCTCTTAAAGGTGTAAAGGCAATAGGTTGGTATATAGAAGAATATGGTATAGCACAGATATCAATGAACCTGACTGATCTTTCAGTTACCCCGGTTCATATTGCCTTCGATGAGGTGTGCCGGAAGGCAGAGGCAAGGGGTGTCAGAGTTACCGGCTCGGAGCTGGTGGGACTCATACCCCTGGGATCTATACTTGATGCCGGACGATGGTTTCTTGAGAAGCAACAAAGGTCCGCAGGTGTACCTGACGGGGAGCTTATAAAAATTGCAGTTAAATCGCTTGGCCTTTCAGATCTGCGCCCGTTTGATCCCGATGAAAAAATAATTGAATATGTTCTGGAGAAGAGAGAGGCGACAGGCTTACCCGGGAAATTGATTTCAATGAGCCTTGCCGGTTTCATGAATGAAGTGGCTTCCGAATCGCCTGCTCCCGGAGGAGGTTCCGTCTCATCCTATGCAGGGGCTCTTGGCGTGGCCCTGGGTACGATGGTTGCCAACCTTTCGGCTCATAAGAGGGGCTGGGATGACAGGTGGAAAGAATTCTCCGATATGGCCGTAACGGGGAAGGAGATCCAGAACAGGTTGCTGAGTATGGTTGATGAGGATACAATTGCTTTCAAAAGGATTCTGGAAGCCAGGGCAAGACCCGGAAAAACGGATGAAGAAAAGAAAGCACGTGAAGAAGCTGTCGAGGAAGCCACAAAGTATGCCACAATCATACCTTTCAATGTGATGGAGACAGCAGTGAAGGGATTTGAACTCATAAGGGAAATGGTCGAAAAAGGGAATCCGGGCTCAGTGACTGATGCTGCCGTAGGTGCCCTGGCATTAAGATCGTGCATCAGGGGAGCCTTTCTGAATGTAAGGATCAATGCGTCAGGCCTGAACGATAAGGAGTTTGCCAGGGATATCATCCGGAAGGGGTGTGAAATAGAGAGTATCGCGATAATGGAGGAAGAGGCGGTTATGAAGCTTATTGACAAGAAGATAGACCCAGTAACATAGAGGGGGAGAAAGGGAGAAAGGGAGATAAGGAGCCCCGCAATAGGAATGGGGAGACCCTAAAGGATTCGTCTGATGGTACGGAGCCGATGTGAGTAATTGCCTGTTTCGGTCTTGAAAATTCCCTGGTGATCGATGATGTCTACCCTGATTCTCCCCGAGGCGTGTATGACCAGTCCCCGGGAGATTATCATCCCGACATGGGAAATCAGACCTTTTTCATTGTCAAAGAAGACCAGATCGCCTGGTATGGTCTCCTCAAAAAAACCTACACATTCCCCTGTCTCAGCCTGTTTTGAACTGTCGCGTGGTATTGCTGTCCCGTGAATCTTGTAAACAAGCTGGGTAAACCCTGAACAGTCGATACCTGAAGGAATCCTGCCACCCCATATATAGGGGCTGTTGATCATATCCATGGCGCTGTCGGCCGGCTTTTTCGAAACGCTCACAAAGGATGGATTAAATTCCGGGCAGGTCGTATAGAGATTCCTGCCGACACTGAATCTTTTATTATCAAAATCAGGCTGATAGATTTCGCATCCGGCTTCGAGGACCAGTTTTGTGCTGTCGCTCCTGAAACAGGGAAGGGATCTGTTGAGGACAATCCCCTGCAGACCCTCAGTATCTTCTGTATGCTGAAGATGCATTATATCAATCCAGCCCCGGTAATGATCAAAAAGGGTCTCAATCCTCATCCATTTTCCAATCTCTTCAAGGACAATATATTTTTCTCCAAACAGGATCTGGCTCAGCATCTCCGACCTGTGCGACGGACCTGCCCTGAGAGGTACAAAAACATTCTCGCAGATGAATTGTTTCATTGTTAAAGGTTTTAGGTCCAAAATTACAAAATAGTTTGGTTCGGACCCGATTCCTGCTTTAATGAAGAAACCATTAAATAAAAAATTAAACTACTTTTGCCATCTAAGGCATTGTCCGTTAAATTTTTTCAGGAATGATTCATAAGCTGATAACCTGGGTAAAGAACAGAAGATACCTTCTGCATATCTCTTTTTTTGTGATCAGTGTAATCATAGTGGTAATTATCTCACCCCGCGAAGGAAAATTCAGGTATGAATTCCAGAAGGGACGCCCCTGGCTTAGCACCCCCCTTATAGCACCATGGGATTTTCCGGTACTTAAACCAGAAAATGTCGTTGCCCGTGAACAGGATAGTATAATCAGAAATTTCACCCCTTATTTCAGATATGAAACCGAAACAAGCGCGAATGAGATTCAGAATTTTGAAGGATATCTCGACAGGATGCTGACCTCTTTCGAGTCTGAAAAGCAGCAGCTTTCCACACGCGTTTACAACTCCCTTAAAAGCGATCTGGTGAAAAGCCTGACTGATATTTACAGTTCCGGAATACTGGAGGCAGTTGATGTGGCAGGTATTCCCGGTCTCAGGAAAGGTGAAATTACAGTTGTCAGGAACAGGATTGCCGAACAATGGAATTTATCACAGGTTCTTAATCAAAGAGATGCCTATCAGATGGCGAATTCCGCGAAGGAAGAGATGGAAAAAAGCCTTCTTGAAGCAAATGAAAAGGGAGCTGCCCTGTTTGTTGAAAACATTGCCTTGTATGATTTCATCAAACCGAACCTTTTTTATGACGAAGTAACGTCCAATGCATTGAGAGACAGGCTTATGAGGGAGATAAGCCTTAGCCGGGGGCTGGTACAGAAGGGAGAACTTATAATAACACGGGGAGAGATAGTCGGGGATGCAAAGTACCAGGTTCTTGAATCATTCAAAAGAGAGTACGAAAAAAGGCTGGGACAGCATGACAGATGGTTCGTGTTACTTGGACGCCTTATACTGGTAATATCCTGTTATCTTATGCTCTACCTCTTCCTTTATAATTTCAGGTTTGAAGTGCTGGATTCAACACACAAGACATTTTTCATAATACTGATAATACTTCTTTTCTTTGTAATAACAAGGCTCGTGACCTATGTGCCGAACGACGCTGTTTATCTGATACCTTTTGCCATCGTACCAGTGGTCATAAGAACATTTTATGATTCGCGTCTTGCACTTTTTGTTCATCTTGTGTCAATAATGCTGGTGGCTTTCATAGTCCCCAACTCCTTCGAGTTCATCTTTATGAGTTTTATAGCCGGAGTGGTGGCCATCTTTTCGTTAACGACCATATACAGGCGATCCAAGCTCTTTTTCACGGCGATAATGGTCTTTCTCGCTTACTCGGTGGTCTATTTTGGCATCGGCATTCTGCAGGAAGGCAGTTTTGCGAACATGAAATGGAGTAATTACATGTGGTTTGCGGGTAACGGGATACTCCTGATGCTAAGTTACCCCCTGATCTTTATTTTCGAGAAGACATTCAGATTTTTATCGGATGCCACACTTTTTGAGCTCTCCGACACAAACCAGCCGCTTTTAAGGAGGCTTGCCGAGGGCGCCCCGGGCTCGTTCCAGCACTCCCTTCAGGTAGCAAACCTTGCAGAAGAGGCGGCAAGGGAGATCGGAGCCAACCACCTTCTGGTTCGCACAGGAGCTCTTTATCACGATATCGGTAAAATCAACCATGCAGAGTATTTTATTGAGAATCAGCCGGAAGGATTCAGCCCTCATGACAGACTCGATCCTCTTGCCAGTTCGAGATTCATTATTAACCACGTTGTTGAAGGTGTCGAAATGGCAAAGAAATACAAGCTTCCATCACCGATAATCGATTTTATACAGACACATCACGGGACAACAGTAGCATATTACTTCTACAAGAAATATCTCGACCGGAACCCCAGGGATACCAATATGGAGAAGGAATTTGCTTACCCCGGTCCAAGTCCTTTCTCCAGGGAGACTGCTGTTGTTATGATGGCAGATGCTGTTGAAGCATCCTCAAGGAGCCTTTCCAACTATTCCGATGAAAACATCAGTGAGCTTGTGGAAAGGATCATATATTTGCAGGAGCAGGATGGGCAGTTTGCAAATACACCGCTCACATATAAAGATATTTCAGATATCAAGAATGTGTTTATCAAGAGACTCTCAAATATCTATCATGCAAGGATAGCCTATCCTGCAAGATAACTATCATATCATCAGCGCATATCAATAATCTCAACGCCTTTGTACCTGGTTTGCTGGAAAGTGAATGAAGAGGGGTCGGGTTTCTGCTTCAGATCATACTCCTTCACATGAAGAGTGATCGTCAGCCCGTTCTTGTTCTTATATTCAGCAGCCTTTAGATTGAGTGCCGGTTTGCTTAAAGTAAGCCTGATCCGTATCAGGTCACTTGTCAGATCCTCCGGGTAAAGATCGATGACATAGTTACTGCTGCTCTCTTCCAGAAGCCTGCTTTTGTATCCTTCCCTGTAAAGCGTGAATATGGAAGAAGGGCGACTCATAAAGGAATCATCTCCTTTGTCTGGCCTTGTTATTGTAACCTCCTTTTCAGCCGGAAGGTAATTCCACGACGTCTCCCCGTTGAACCAGATGATGTTGTCTGCAAGGTCAAGCCGGTAACTGTTTCCGCTGAGGAGAATAGAACCGGGAACTGTATCAGTATACCCTTCAAGCTGGTCAACCGATACGGCATCAAATTTCATCGATACCGAGGGGGCTGCCAGGGCTGCTGCAGAGAACCTGTCGAGTACGCCTATTGCCTCCGGATCGTTTTGTGCTGCTGATATAACGGTTGACAGCAGAAACAGGATAGTTATGCACGTTCTTGTCATTTCTGTCCCTTTACTCCAGTTCCTTCAAAATCTGTTCCAAAGCTATAATGTCGTAACAGAGTACATCTCTTGCCTTACTCCCTTCAAAGGGTCCTACTATGCCTGCGGCCTCGAGCTGGTCTATTATTCTCCCTGCCCTGTTATATCCTATGGATAGTTTTCGCTGAATGAGTGAAGTTGAACCCTGCTGATGCTGCACAACAACCCTCGCCGCTTCATCGAACATCGGATCCCTTCGCCTGAGATCAACCTCAGGAAGTCCGGCCTCACTATCATCAATATACTCCGGAAGGTGCATTGCATCGGCATATCCCTGCTGTGCCCCAATATACTCTGTCAACTCCTCAATTTCAGGAGTGTCGATAAATGCACACTGCACCCTTACTGGCTCACTTCCTGATGAAACGAGCATGTCTCCTCTCCCTACCAGCCTGTCGGCTCCGGTAGAATCAAGTATTGTCCGGGAGTCGATCGAGGAGAAGACCCTGAAGGCAACCCGTGTGGGAAAATTAGCTTTAATAAATCCGGTGATGATATTCGTGGAGGGTCTCTGAGTTGAAATGATAAGGTGAATCCCGATGGCCCTCGCCAACTGTGCCAGCCTTCCTATTGGCCCTTCAATCTCCCTGCCTGCCGTCATTATAAGGTCGGCAAATTCATCGATAATAAGAACAATATATGGCATGTATCTGTGCCCCTTTTCCGGATTCAGCTTACGCGATATGAATTTCTCATTGTACTCCCTTATATTGCGCGCCTGAGCACCCTTCATCAGTTCAAGCCTGTTGTCCATCTCAATGCACAGGGAATTGAGTGTGTTTATAACCTTCTGGGTATCAGTTATTATAGCATCCTCTTCTCCGGGAAGTTTGGCAAGGAAATGTCGTTCTATCTTGGAATAGAGAGGCAGTTCAACCCTTTTAGGATCTATCAGCACAAATTTTATCTCTGAAGGATGTTTCTTGTAAAGAACTGATGTAATAATTGCATTGATGCCGACCGACTTACCCTGCCCTGTGGCTCCGGCCACAAGAAGGTGCGGCATTTTTGTGAGATCAACAATGTAAGGATCATTGGTGATCGTTCTTCCGAGTGCAAGCGCAATATCAAACTTTGTTTCCTGGAATGCTTTTGAAGTTATCAGCGATTTCATCGAAACAATCTCCGGTTTCTTGTTCGGAACCTCAATACCGACAGTCCCCCTTCCCGGTATCGGTGCAATAATCCTTATACCCAGGGCCGACAGATTAAGGGCAATGTCATTTTCAAGTGATTTGATCCGTGCAAGGCGGACCCCCCGTTCAGGAACAATCTCGTAAAGTGTTACTGTAGGACCCACTGTGGCTGATATATGTCTTATGCTGATTTTGTGATCGCCCAGAGTCTTTATAATATTCTCTTTATTATCAATTACTTCTGTGTTGTCGAATGCACTCTCTGACCGGTGGTCCTTCAGAATGGAGACAGGAGGAAACCTGTAGTGAGACAGATCAAGCCTGGGATCATAATTCTCCATTATCTTATCCACCTCCTCATCGGGCAGTATATCCTCAGTCCCTGGTTTCGAGATGTTTATCGGTACTGTTGTGGTTGGCTTTGATACAATATCAGTGTCGAAATCGTGAATTATCGGTCCATCGTGCAGCAATACACTCTCCGTTTCATCATCATCAGAAATAGAGGCGGTTCTGTCCCTGACAATAAATTCAGGTTCCTTATCTTCACTGTCCGCTACTGCAGAACCCCTTAATCCGGAAAATATTGTTCCCGCACCGATGTCTGCGTCTTCTGCATCTGCCCCCTTTCTTTTGAAGATTGAAGAAACAGCGGTGATCATTGACCGGGGACTGATATTGAGGGCAAAAATGAGATAGGCGATTGTTATAAGAGTGACCAGGATACCTGTTCCGAATTTACCCATGAAAGCATTGAGCCATCTTGCTATCTCATATCCATGGGCTCCGCCCGGACCACTCTCGAGATATCCGTTCGCTTTTCCAAATATATAACCAAGAATGAGAGAAACAATTATTGTGGCAAATGTGAACCTTGTGATCAGCTTCCATAATTTCAATTTTGGAAAATCAAGCAGGTATAAACCTGCAGCACCAAAAATAAGAGGGATAAAAAAGGCTCCGAAGCCAAATCCGTTCCTGATAAGCATATATGATATCCAGTATCCGCTTTTACCTGCCCAGTTGCGAACCTGAACATCGGGCCCGGAAAAGATCTCAGAGACGGGAAAACTGACGTCACTACGCCACCAGAACATGAATCCAAACAATGCCAGTAAAAGATACACTGCGAAACCGCTCAGAATGATCCCCATGACGAATTTCAGCCTTTCATCATTCAGAAAGAATCCTGGCTTTTCCTTTCCTTTACCTGATCTCTTCCCTCTTTCTTCCTTCATTCTGTTCATCAAACTAAAGCCCTGTTGCAGGCATCATTTCATTTTTTTCACAATTACTAAAAAGTAACACAAAGGTAACAATTTTGAACAACAGTGAACCTTGCCCGGGCGATTTAAACTTAAGTGACATGGATAGTAAGCCAAAGGTTATGCGTTCATTTCTAGAGATTTATCATCTTTACAATGAACTTGTTAATATCATCCTTTGAAACCTTCTTGAATTTCTCCCTCCTGTCGAACATCCTGTCGGATATCTCCTTTTTGTAAACAGTTTCAGCGATAAAATGAATTTCTGTTCCACCCATAAGGAACAGAAAGCTCATGAGCACACCATCTATTTCATTGTAGGGAGTTGATATATTGGGATTCTTCACATTTATTTCATCAGTGTACCAGATACTGAACTTCGTACTTCTGTCGTGAGGAAATGTTATTTCTGCATTTTTGCAGTTGTAACCACATATAACTGCTGATTTGGAGGTTTTATGTATCTCCATTCCATTCATTGCTTCAAAGCCCGGACGCAGTTCATCGGGTTCGGCATCATAGTAATAGCGGATCGTAAAGAGACTTATATAAGTGTCGTAGATTTTTTTTGCCGGATTAGCCAGATTCATTATGCCTGAATTGCCAATGGGAGAAATAAGTTCATAAAGGATCTTATCGTCCTTGAATGAGACAATCAGGTTTTTAGGCCTGAACTCCTCGGGGAAAGAGCCGAATCTGCCAACGTATTCGACGGCATAATGTATCTCGCCCTGGCTGATGTATTTCCCCCCCCTCTCTTTGCATGAATAGCCGCTGACTGCAAAAATTATCGCAATCAATAAGCTGTATCTCAATCTCACAAACAGTTTTTTTTTTGAATTGTGTAAATGTAACGTTTTTTATAATATGAGTATCCGGAATCAATAATATTCATTTAATATTTGTTTCTATTCTACATG
>CAZWFL010000077.1:0-13621 GCA_964633195.1 uncultured Rikenellaceae bacterium
CAACATGTTAGAAAATAAAACCGCACTAATTTTGCGAGGCGTCAGAAGTCAGGAACAATATTGTCACTCTGAATAATTGCAGGATGATGAATGTGTCCGCAGATCACACCATCGCATCCTCGTGAAACAGCCAGCCTGGTAAGTTTCTCTTCAAAACCCGAAATGTAAGAAACAGCCTTTTTGACTTTGTGTTTTATTACCCTGGAGATTGAATAATATGGTTTCCCCTGTCTTAATCTTCTGTTATTGTATATTTTATTGAACCATAATAAGAAAGTGTATCCAACATCCCCCAGTTTTGACAGCCATTTAATGTTTGAAGTAATATGATCAAAGATATCCCCATGTATCACCAGGTATTTTTTTTTGTTGCTTATATGATAGTGTTCCCTGACAATAGATAATCTGATAAAGTTAAAGGGAAGAATTTTATCCAGAAAGTCATCGTGATTGCCTCTTACATAGATAATCTGTGTTTTTCGTTTATCGATCAGTTTTATCAGGAACTTAAGCAATCCGCTGTGCTCTTTTTCCCATTTTCCGGATTTCTGCAAACGCCAGCCGTCAATAATATCACCGTTTAGAATCAGTTTATTGCACGGGTTCTTTTTCAGGAATTTCAGCAGTTCTCTGGCTTTTGAACTTCTGGTGCCAAGATGTACGTCTGAAATAACAATAGTCTTATAACAGATTTTCTTCTTCATTCTAAGGCCCAAACCTTACTCTTTCCAGGTAACTTTTTTCACCGGTGTAAAAATATTAATATCAGTAAGTACGAAAATCTGATTATTCACAATTAACAATTATGTAACAATGACCTAAACTGATATAGAGGTTACCCTTATAAAAACTTGTTCTGTTCTCTTTATTAATTCTGAAAACCACATAAAAAATAACATATACCTCATGGCAGAAAATAATTATTTCTGCTATTTTTACTTATGCTTTTACACCTGATCACCTTCCGGCGGAAAAGAAATAACTGTTTTAAGCTTATTTTTGTTTTCCTGTTATTACCAAATTATTCTGCCTTCTCGCAAGACCTTACTGGTATTACAAAGCAGGACCCGTTTAAGATCAACGGTTCTGTAAGTGCAAAATTACAGTTTTACGATACCGACAAAACCAACCCGTCAAGGGCTCCATTCATGTGGTACCTGCAGGGAAACCCTGTAATAACGGTCTACGGTATCGTGCTACCTTTCTCCTTCCGGTTGAGTGAACAGCAGAGAGATTTCAGACAGCCTTTTAATCAATTTGGAGTTAGTCCTTATTATAAATGGGCAAAACTGCATCTCGGATACCGTTCGCACACCTGGTCAGCCTATGCCCTGGCCGGTCATTCAATAACGGGAGCAGGACTGGAGCTGACTCCCGGGAAATTCCAGGTGGGTTTTGCAACGGGAAGACTGCTGAAGCCTGTCAGGTACCTGGATAATCCTGAGAACATTAAACTGCAGACTCCTGCTTACAAGAGGGCCGGCACCGCACTAAAGCTTGGTTACGGCAGTGAGAGTAACAATTTCAGTCTCGTAATACTGAAAGCAAGGGACGATTCAACTTCGCTGGGCACGGTTCCGTCAGAATACAGGCTCACCCCCGACGAAAATCTTGTAGTATCTTTTCTGACAAAACAAACCATTGCTGGAAAATACCTGTTTGAATTAGAGGTTTCCCAGAGCTTATACACAAAAGATATCCGCACTGCCGTCTCCGATTCAACAAGAGGCCTCATGTCGAAAATCTTCTCCTCTCTCATTCAAAATCATGAGTCCACCACTTCAAGCAACGCTCTCAGAGCCTCCGCCGGTTACCAGTCGGAACTCTTCAGCCTGATGATGAGGTACCAGCGCGTTGAGCCCGATTTTCGATCCATGGGTGCATACTACTTCGCCACCGACCTGAGCAACATCACCATTGAGCCCTCCCTGAAACTCATGCATAAAAAGCTGACCCTGGCCGGCAGTGTGGGAAGCCAGGTCGACAATCTCAAAAACGACAAAAACCTTCGCACCCGCCGGACCATCACTTCTGCACGCATAAATTTCGTGCCGCTGCCTCAATACAATCTGAGCGCCTTCTATTCAAATTACGGGCTGGCACAGGAATCGGGACTTCTCTCAATCGATACCCTCCGCCAGAGCGAGGTGGCACAGGCAACAAGCCAGATCGGAGTGACACAGTCGCTGAACCTGACCGGAGAGAAACTGGGACATAACCTGATGGTGAACTTCAATTATCAGAAGCTTAACGACAGGAATGAGAATACCTCGCAGTACACCGAGTTCTCAACAAAAATACTGTCTGCCAATTATTACCTCACCTACATACCATTCAATATCAACGGGTCAGCTGCATTCCTTTACACCCACTTTGCACAGGATACCGTCGTAACAGTTGCGTACGGACCTTCAGCGGGACTTGGCAAATCATTCTTTAAAAACAAGCTGAACGCCTCGGTTTATTTATCCTTCATAAATAACAAGGTGCAGGATGAAGATACAGGCACCACTGGCATTTACTCTTTTCAGCTCGGATACAAACCTTTCAGGAACCACCGGTTCGCACTGAAGTACAACTATAGTAAGAACAACCGCCTGTCCACAGGTTACAATTCTTACTATGAAAGCAAGCTCGATTTTGACTATACATACACCTTCTGATAAAGACAGATGCTGATGAATTGCAGATATAACATCCTCAGATACTTACTGCTTGTGTTGTTGCTATCAGGAATGTCCGGCACAACACTCTACTCACAGCAGGAGCTTACGGTCAATGTCATGGTAAGGCCACCGTTCGGGACAAAGCTTGATCTTTATCCTGAACTGACCACGTTGACAATCACTTACCCTTTCTCAGCAAGCGGGACCCTCGTCGTCCACATTAAGGGCAACAATGGTGTGGACCTGGTTACCGCTCCGGATTATGCGGGGACCGTAGTCAATGTAACTGCCAATGCGATCAACCAGTTCAGCGGCAATGACCTTTCGGGATATTTTGAATATCAAAACCTGATCAGCAGGGGCATTCCCATGCAGGAGTTAATTGAAAACGGGCTTCCCGAAGGGAGCTACCAGATCTGTGTCAGGGTCATGGGTCCTGACGGAGAATTTATTTCACCGGACGAACCGATGGGCTGCAGTAACTTTTTCAACATCCGCTACGGAGAGCCTCCCATGACCGTCAACCCGCAGTGCGGCGCCACCATAACCCAACCGGCGGTTCAGAATATTGTTTTCAGCTGGACGCCGGCTACCAATGCTCCTGCATGGACACAGTACACACTCAAAATCGTTGAACTGATCGACCCGACCCAGAATCCTGATGCGGCTATGCTGTCGGCAACAGAACCGGCCTTCTTTGAGACAACACTGCAAGGGAGGTTCTCATTTTTCTACGGTCCGGCTCAACCCACCCTGGAGAAGGGAAGGGTTTATGCCTGGCAGGTTATTGCAGAAGAGAGGGAGACAGAGGCAAGATTCTCAAATAACGGCCGAAGCCCGGTCTGCTGGTTTAAATGGGATCCCTTTGAACCGCCATCAATAGCAATTGATGCTCCTTCCGAAAAGATAGTCGCCGGCGGAGCCAAACTAGAGCCCGTAACAGGTCCCGGTCAGATTCCGTTCTCTGTAGTCACTGGGAAACTCAATTATAAATTCAAGGGGACACTCTCAGCATCGGCTGTTTCGCAGACCACAAACCAGTTCAGCACATCACAGGGAGGGATACAGGCACCCGGCGACGGCCTCCGGTACAATGTCAGCGATATCGGTCCGGAAAACTCGAAGCCCCTGAGCAATGTCAAGGTCAGCCTTATTGTGTCATACGTTCTCAAGGGAACAATGAACAACCAGACATACAACGGGATGCCGGTTGATATGAATGCCATGAAGGATGATCAGAAGTTCCTGGATGTATTTCCCGATCACGGTAAAGTACTTGCCACAGCAACCACAGCTTCAGACGGCAGCTTCTCGTTTACCTTCATGAATACAGCACAGGATCTTGGTCTTCTTGATGAGGATGCATACTGGAAATCGGCCGGGGGTGAATTTTTCGACATGATGACCGGGAAGGTCTACAAGGTGTTCAGGCTGCTCGTTGAAAACAGGTATTACTGCAGCCCTGACATAAATATTAAACTCGAACCCTGGCAGGCTCTCGACCTGGGTACGCTGGTATCATACGTCAAGAGCTATAACCTGAAAGTCAATACAGAATGGGACACCGCCCGGTTCTGGAACGTTGAGGGAGGAAAGGGCAAACCGCTCGACAAGGTAAAGACGGTACTTGTGAGGAAAACAAATGTCGCAGGTGTACCGCGCGATGAAGTGGTCTACCCTGTATCGGGAAACCTGCCATCTTTCAATATCTATCCCAAAAACATCCATAGCGAACAAAGCGGAGAGGATGGCACTGTTACCTTCAGGAACCTGGTGCAGCACGATCCGGACAACCACCAGGACCGGTACTATGTGGTTTGCGAGCCCGATAAAAACAGCGGGCTGTACATTTTCAAGAGGAGGGAAAGGCCTTTTTATCCCATGTATGATAAAGACAAAAAGGATTTTCCCTTCAATTCGCTGAGGTATCTCGATACCGATCCCGGGATACCGGCAACCCAGTACGAGGCTTACGGTGAAGAGATTACATGGAACAGCCAGCTGCAGATAAAAACCTACTCGCTCAGGATGCCTCTCTTGCCCGACAAGCCCCGGATTGCCGGAAAAGTAGAAACTGTTCAGGTGGGGACTAAGCCACTCAGCAATGTGACTCTGATGCTGCTAAGCAATTACACGAAATCTTCAAATTATAATGTTCTTGTGCGCACGGCGAAGACCGATGCAAAGGGATATTATGAGTTTGACAACCTTGATGTGGAGCTTGGCGATTACAGCACCGTGACATTCACCGAGGTTGTCGGTCCGGACAGGACGATGTTCTGTACCCCTGCAGGGTTTAAGGGTAAGGTGTTTTCCTACGGGACGCTGCTATGGGGAAGGCAGATAATCGAGGATATTCTGCTCGAGCCTGACGGATTGCTGTCGGGATATGTTACCGATGACACAGGTCTTGCCGTTGCAGCCGATATCCAGGTTGATGACCTTGCCTTTGCCTCCACCACCACCCGGTTTGAATATGGCCAGACTGGCAGCGGAGGCACCCTGCCGTCAGGTCTCCTGGCTTCCGGCGGAGGCACCCTTCCTACGGGTCTCCCGGGCTCTGGCGGCGGTACCCAGCCAACGGGTATACAGGCTACTGGCGGTGCCATCCAGCAAGCGGGGGCCCAGACTGCAGGCGGCATACAGAATACAGGCTTACAGGGTGCCTCACAGACGTTTATGCCTTCAGACGTGAAGCAGGTCTTCTCCATCAAGGCACCCTCGGGCAAGGAGCGCACATTAACCGTCATACCAAGGGATCCGGGATATTCCGAGGAGACCTTTACCGTGGATGTGCCAAAAGCCACCTCAGCCTCAACCGGCCAGGAGCAGAAGCAGTATATTGTCTACAAGAAGAAAAAGAGGGTGCGGTTCATAGTGGCCGAGAAGCCACCTGGAAATATTTTAATGGCAACAAACCTGAAAGCTGTACCCAATGCAGAGGTAACCCTCAAGATACCGGGTGCTGAGATAACCCGGATCACCGATCCCCGGGGAACAGTCGTCTTTGAATTCGAGAACAACGGCTCCTCATTCACATTCAATATCACCCCTCCGGAGGAGTCTGACCTCGAGAGTGCCACTTATACCATCAACAATGTTGAAGACACCAGGACTGAGGTTGTCTATCCGACTGCCCTGCTTAAAAAGGCTACCCGGATCACAGGCAAGGTATCCATCGGTAATGAACAGCTTACAGCCGCTCTTGAAGGCGCCACGGTCTACATTGACATGGGGAACGGCAACCGCATGGAAACCAAAACGGACAAGAACGGAAACTATACGCTGACCAGGGTGCCAAAACAGCCTGCAATGATAACGGTCTGGGCTTCAAAACCAAATGCTGTACCTAACGTAATAAGCAAGTCGAAGATGATCCTTTTGCAGGATCAGAACGTGCTTGATTTTGACCTTGTATACGACAAGGAGATTGCCATCGAAAACATTTTTGGTTTCGAGGCAGACATTAAAAAGAAGGAGAAGCAGGCTGACGGCACTTACCTTGTCAGCGGTGCCCTTATCAACCTGCCTTCCAACCCGAACTTTTCACTTACTGAAAGCAGCCAGACTATTCCCTTCACCAAACTGAAAATCAGTAAGAGCGGCAACAGCACCTCCGGCGTGCCTCTGGGCATTCCGGCTGCGACTGAGTTTGACACTGATATCAAAGAACTGCTGCTGCTGCTGAACGAGGCATACGGAGTATTGCAAACCCCGGGCTCGGGAACGATGATGAAGATAAGCTCCGAGAACAACAAGGGGAGGATCATGGGAAAGGCCGGAATAATGAAAACTTCATTCCAGTATTCCGGGAATTATATCACTTTTCACGATAATATTCCCATATACCTGACAGGTCAGCCCGGAAGCACCCAGTTATCTGTCGTTACCCTTACAGCAGCAGATTACCCTGCAAAAAAATGGGGCATTGCCGGTAACGGGGGAACTGATATTCAGTTCAAGCTCCTTGATTTCACCGCAAAGGCTGACAGGAAGACATCATGGCTTGAAGGTGACAGGATAGGACTCGCAACGGTGATAAGCACGAACGAGATCACCGGCATGGTTCCCTCTAAACTCAGCATCACACTTGGCGACCTGATAATTCGGCCCTCAATTATTGAGACGGTGACGGGAACAAAGCCTCTGTCGTTCAAACTTGAAAAGTGGGATTTTCAGAGTACGGGATGGTCGCTGCATCAGAATCTGAAAGGGGTATTGATTCCGCAGGGGACCATCAAAACAGGGCTTATTGACGTTCCGGTGAAGAGCGTTCTGATCACCCCTGATAAATTTAACGTCGGGTCGTTTGAGATGTCGGATCTGACCTTTTCCGGGGTTACTCCGCTTAATATTCTCACCCAGAATAATTCATTCGGGTATAATCCGAGCACCGGTTCCGACCTGAAGGGGCACTGGGAACTCAGGATAGTGGGTACGGATGGTGCTCCGGGTGTCTCCATTACGGGACTGCCCGGCATGGAGGCGGGTGCTGCGCTGAAGTTTCAGGCGTTCTCCCTGCTGAGCAACGGCGAGCAAAAGATCAATATGGGAGGCCTGCAGCAGGAGCTCATCTTCCACAAGATATTCAAGGTCAGGCCTATCTCCTTCTCCGGCGGAGATAAGTACTTTGAGATGGCCGGCATCATCGATCTGAATATCCCGCGAATAGAAGCCGGCAGCGGTGTGATCAGGTTCTCAAAACCTGCTTCGGAGATCATATTCAAGATCTTTCCGCTCAATGTCGGTTTTGAGGGACCCGGCGGAGTGAGATTCCTCGCTGGCAACGCACAGAATGATCAGAACCTGGATGCCTCGGGATTTACAGCCTCAGGCTTTATCCAGGACAAGGAGGGAATTAACCTGAAGGGAAAACTGCACCGTACAATAGGCGGTGCATGGCTCGATGTGGATCCCAAAGGACAGAAGATGCCACTGGGCACCGGAGTCACTTCACTGTCGGATATTGAGGGACGGATGGAGGTGCTCCCAAACATAAACGACTGGTCGAAGTTCACCTTCAGCGGCAACATGACCGGCTTTAACGGGATGCAGTCAAACCTGAAAAAGACCTTTACCGTTCACGGCAGCATTACTGCAGAAAATGAAGGTCTGGGGGTTAAGAATATATCGGGCGATTTCGGAGGAATGAACCTGACTTATGATATCAAAAACGCCCGCCTGACCGGAAGCATGGATATAGACAGGCACATGGGAACCGTCCGGATAAAGGGTGCAGCCAATATTCTTGTAGATGCTTCGGGATGGTACTTCCTCACGGGAGGTCAGCTGACAGCACCGGGATTTGGCGATATGGCCGCCGGCATGCTTATCGGCGACTACCGCGCAATGGCCCCTGATGCAGTGAGTATCCTTATGCAGTTTGCCTATGACAAGAGAGTTCCTTCGGCATTCAGAACAGGTGTCTCGGGTTTTTTCTTTACCGGACGGAAGGATGTGCCGATCATAAATATCCCTGAGTTTGAGATTGATCTCGGGGTTATGAGCGCCAGCCTCGGGCTGACCGCCGGGCTTGACGGACGCCTCTGGATGGGCTTCCAGGGTAGTGGAAATGAATATGGGATAGGGGCCATGGCTTTTGTACATGCATGGTTCAAGGCTTCCTCAATAACATGCACCAAACTGAGCGCTGAGGCCAGGGTTGAACTGGGAGCAACAGGTACATATCAAACAAACACCGGAACTTTTACGGCTGCAGGTTGCGGGAGCTTCACCATCGGAGGTTCAGCCAGTCAATGCTTCCCGACACCCTGCTGGGACGGTATCTGCTGCACCGGCTGCATCGGAGGGGGAATAAGCAAAAGCATAAAACTCGACCTGCTATTCGATTCGAAAGGAAACACCAGCCTCGATTTCGGGTTTGGAAATTGCAGCGGACAGTCAAATCTTACCGGTAATTAATGATGAATAATCTTCCAATATGAACAGAATGCAAAAAAGATCATATATAAATGCCCCGATCCTCTTCTTATTAGTGCTCTTGCTCTTTCAGAGCACTAATATCTGTGCCCAGGATAAAGAACCCACTGCAGTCAGTACTGAGAAAGGTATATGGATTTACCTCGGGAATGAAATACCCACAGGCTTCCAATATCAGATACTGAAAAAAGAAGGAGACGGAAATTTCGCTCCGGCAGGAACTTCAGTCTACCGGGAAGATGCAGGAGTATTAAAAACAAAAACAGAAGAGTATTTCCCATTGTTTGAAAATCTCGACAAACCCGATGACGATGAGTTGTCATTTATCCGCCGGTATGCTGTCAGCAACAAGACTACCGACTCTGTATATATCCCGAACTTTCCTTTAATGCACCTTTTATTGGGAACTGCATTCTTCGACAGGGAAGTAAGTGCCGGAAAGAGCTATCAATACCGGATATTAAAGATGGCAGGCAATACCCGGGAATGGGAGAGAACAAGCAATACGGTGCACTATCCTTCTGAAACAAATATCCCGAAACCTCAGTTTAAAAGCAGGGAGGAATTCGGTACTCATATTATACTGCGATGGTTTGTTGCCGGGCAGGGAAGCCTCAATTCTTTCCTCGTGTACCGGAGGGTATTCGGTAAAGGCGAATATCAGCGACTGGATATTGCACGTGGTTTCAACATTTCGCAGGATACCATTTATCTCATTGCCGCCGACACGGCGGTGCAGAATCCTGCCCTGTATGAATATTATATCAGGCCTCTGGATATTTACGGAAACAGCGGACCTGAATCAGAGGCAGTCAGCGCAGGGACGCTGGGCAGTGTCAATTACCCGGTACCGGATTATTTAAACGCACGGGGCGCGGAAAAGGATCACCAGGTGGAGTTATCGTGGAAATTCAGAGAAACAGACTACCTGAGAAGTATTGAGGTGTACCGGAGCAGGTCATTCGACGACGGTTACGCAAGAATTGCCCGGCTCTCACCGAAGGACACCTCCATTACAGATATAGTGCCTGTGGCCAATGAGAACTACTGGTATTATCTTATTAGTAACGGACCGAACGGTAACAGCCCTCCTTCGGCAAAGGTATCTGCCATGTTCAGGAACACCGGGGAAAAACCACTTCCGCCGGCTGAGACGGGAGCGGAGAGCATCAACGGTGGGATCAAAGTGTACTGGAGCTATTATGAACCCTATGCCAAAGGATTTTATGTCTACCGCTATATCTATGAGACTGCTGAGTTCGAACAGATATCGGGATTGATACCGGCCGGTGCGGAGATATACAGTTTCGCCGACACATCAGAATACCTGCAGGGCAATGAGGTGTACCGCTATGCTGTCAGGACAGTGAACGATGTTGACCAGTTAAGCGATTTCTCCGAAACTGCCAGCTCCAGCCCGGGAAAGAAAGCAACAGTTGGCAGCCCTATGAACCTGCGCATCACCAAAACAGGCAACGGGATACTATTGGTATGGGACGATATGCGGGAAACAGAACCGGTATTGCTTGGCTATAAAGTTTTCAGAAGGGAAGGAAGTGATGCCGGATTTTTCTTATTGGCCACTGATACTCTAAGAAATGACCTGAATTATTACAGGGATACAACCCTGGTGGCAGGGAAAACATACCGGTACACTGTTTCGGCCATCGATTTCTACGGAAATGAAAGTGAAAAAAGCGTGCCTCTGGCATACACTTCGGATAAAGAATCTTTTATGCCACCTGAGATTCTGAAGACCGTTAATACAGCAGAAGGTATCCTGATAAGCTGGGGACAAATTACAGATGAAAATATTGTTTCAGTTAAGATTTACCGTTCGCAACCGGTTGGTCAGCCTGCAGTTATTGCAACAGTGAACAAAAACAACGAGGAGTACCTTGACAGAAACGTTATGAGTGAAGAACTCTATATTTATGAGATATCATTGTTGACAACGGATAACCTTGAGTCTGATAAGAGCAGGGGCGTGACCGTGAGGAGGGACACTCAATAATCAAAAAATTAGAATGACAAAACCAGAAAATCTTATAATGGTCATATTTGGAGCCTCCGGTGACCTCACATACCGTAAATTGATCCCTGCGCTATATGATCTCTTCATACAGCAAATGCTTCCTGACAAGTTTCATATACTGTGTGTAAGCCGTAAATTCTTCTCTGATGAATCATTCCGCGAAAAAATGATTGAAGGGATCCGGATGTTTTCAGAAAATATCCACCTGAATGAACAGAAAATTGTTGAATTCATATCCAATCTGTCCTATTTTCAGATGGACATGAGCCTGCCGGAAGAATTTTCCAGATTAAAGGTTGTACTAAAGGATAAGGAAATAAGAGAGGGTGTTGATACCAATTGTATGTATTATCTCGCTACTCCTCCTTCAATGTTTGGTATAGTATCAGGCAATCTTGGTAAAGCAGGTTTCGGAGCTGCTTCAAACGGATATAACCGGATCATCATTGAAAAACCATTTGGATACGATCTTGAGTCCTGTCGGGCACTTAACCAACAACTGCACGAATCATTCACAGAAAATCAGATATACCGCATTGACCATTATCTGGGTAAAGAGACTGTTCAAAACCTTCTGGTAATGAGGTTTGCCAATGGTATTTTTGAGCCTTTGTGGAACAGGAACTATATCCATCATATAGAGATCACTTCTGCAGAGAGTATAGGTGTTGAAGGTCGTGGTGGTTATTACGACGGTTCAGGCGCACTTCGTGATATGCTGCAGAACCATCTTTTACAGATGGTTGGCCTGACGGCCATGGAACCTCCATCATCAATGGCGGCAGATTCAATCAGGAATGAAATCATGAAAGTGCTGCAATCACTCAAACCAATTAATAAAGACGATGTTCCCCTGCAGGTCATCAGGGGACAGTATATGGCTTCAAACATACGTGGAGAAATGATTCCCGGTTACCGCGAAGAAAAAGGTGTCAACACTGTATCCCGGACTGAGACCTATGTGGCAATGAAATTCTATATTGACAACTGGAGATGGGGCGGAGTACCCTTTTACATCCGTACCGGTAAGAGGCTGCCAACAAGAGTTACTGAAGTGGTTGTCTATTTTAAGCCTACACCGCACGGGTTATTTCAAAAAGATGAAACATGCAGGAGTTGTAACCAGTTGATAATACGTATTCAGCCTGACGAGGGAATATTACTGAAATTCGGGATGAAGCAACCCGGTGCCGGATTTAAAGTTAAAGCCGTTAATATGGATTTTCACTATTCAGACCTGTCTGATATACATCTTCCGACTGCTTATGAACGGTTGCTCTATGATGCCATGACCGGTGATTCAACTCTTTATGCCCGGGCCGATGCAGTAGAGGCTGCCTGGAGATTTGTTGCCCCGGTACAGGAGGTGTGGATGAACGATCCTGCACAGATAATATACGGATATCCGGCAGGTACCTGGGGGCCGGAGAATGCCGATGATCTTATTGAAGACAAAGAGATGAACTGGAGATATCCATGTAAGAATCTTGCGGATGATGGAATTTATTGTGAATTATAAGCATGGGGAGATCTATAAGGATTTTTAAAAGCGTGGATGATCTGTCACAATTCTTTGCACAGATCCTTGTAAAAGGCATAGATGAAACCCATGAAGACCGATACTTTTCATTAGCACTATCAGGCGGATCAACGCCCCGGTCAATATTTCAATACCTGGCTGTGAATTTCCGTGAAACAATAACGTGGAAAAGAGTGCTGGTCTTTTGGAGCGACGAACGATGTGTGCCTCCTGATAGCCCTGAAAGTAACTTCAGGATGACCAGGGAAAACCTTTTAGATCATATCCCCATTCCGTCAGACAATATAATCAGGATAAAAGGAGAAGCTGATCCTATGGATGAAGCTTTACATTATACCGAAACAGTAAGACAATTCCTTCCTTCCTTTAATGGAATTCCCCGCTTTGATCTTATGATGCTCGGTGTTGGAATTGATGGACACACAGCATCCATATTCCCTGATAATCTCTCTCTGTTTAAAAGTGAAAAATTATTCGAAGTTGTTGAACACCCTCAAACCAGACAGCAAAGGATAACAGCTACCGGAAATCTGATCAATAATTCCAGCAGAATAGTCTTTCTGGCAACCGGGGATACCAAATCGAAAATAGTAAAGATGATCCTGGAACATAAATCAGGAAGTGAAAAATTTCCCGCTTCCCTTGTTTACCCGGTAAAGGGGGAACTCCTTTGGCTGCTTGATGATAAAGCCGCAAGATCAATCATTAAAAACCCTTAACGGATCGCTTTTTTAGTTAACCTGTCTTTAAACAAGTTCATTCGGCTATTTTTTTTTATCTTTGCCACTTCTTAATAATAAGGAAATCACAGAACATTCATGATATTTGATGATTTGGAACTGGTTCCGGAATTGCTGGAATCAATAGAATATATGGGTTTCAGGGAAACCACACCCATCCAGGAAAAGGCTATACCGGTCATTCTGTCGGGCAGGGATCTGATAGCATGTGCCCAAACGGGCACCGGAAAAACGGCCGCCTTTCTTCTGCCCATAATGAACAGGATTTACGAGCAGCGTCCTGACCACACCCACACTCTGGTACTTGTACCGACACGTGAGCTTGCACTGCAGATCGATCAGCAGATACAGGGAATTGCCTACACATTGAACATCACCTCGCTGGCTGTTTATGGCGGAGGGGATGGCGGAGGATGGGAGCAGGAGAAAGCTGCTCTCTCAAGAGGAGCCGATATTATCGTGGCAACACCTGGACGACTGATTTCACACCTTAATCAGGGTTATGTAAAATTCAAACAGATAGAAGTGCTGGTGCTTGATGAAGCCGACCGGATGCTTGATATCGGCTTCTATGAGGATATCATTCACATAATTTCCCACGTTTCGAAAAAACGCCAGACCCTCATGTTCAGTGCAACCATGCCTCCAAAAATAAGGTCACTCTCCAAACATATAATGAAGGACCCGGTGGAAATCGCAC
>CAZWFL010000078.1:0-13279 GCA_964633195.1 uncultured Rikenellaceae bacterium
TGCGATTAATTCATAATTTCAAAGAACAATTTAATTTATCTAATGCCCATTAATGTCCTTTCTTTATTGTTTAATATTGGTTATGTGGTTAGTTCCCATCCTGGCCGATATTCGCGGGTAAGGTATCTGTTCGCCGATTCCATGTTGGTGATCAGGCCGCTGGCAGCATCCCATACAAGCCGCTGTCCACCCATTCGCAGTGAGATTGCTGCCAGGTTAAAGGCATCTGAAATAGGTCCTCCAAGAGTAAAATCAGCGTAAGTCGATTTGCTGCCTTTCAGGGCATTTAACCATTCGTTGCCGGATCCCTGATCCATTGGTTTCATGGTATTGTCGTCGAGCCTGCGCACACCGGTTTCGGAGAATAACTTCGGGTTCTCTCCCCGGAAGTCACAGAGGATCTTTCCCTTATCGCCGACAAGCATCATGCCTTCGGCAGGCAGCTCCAGGTTTTCCCGCCTGATCTCTTCCGGTGTTTGTGGTTTCATTCCACCATCGTACCAAACCAGGTCTAATGCAGGGCGATCGGTCTTGGCCGCGAACTTAAACCGAACCGTGCAGGCGTGTGGGAAGGAGTAATCATTTTTAATCGGACCACTGACACCATCCACAATTGTGCAGGCATGACTCGGAGTCGATTCCACAAGGACCAGGTTGTCCAGACTGAACTCACTGAACACAGGCCACAGGCTGTAGTGACCCATATCAGCGATTGCCCCTCCTCCAAACTCGTACCAGCCGCGGAAGACATTATGTGTGTAACTGGGATGATATGGACGTTCCAAAGAAGGCCCAAGCCAAAGGTCCCAATCAAAGCCGTCCGGAACAGATGGAGTATCTGTCGGGATTGTCGTGTACTGGGGCCATACCGGGCGGTTCGACCAGTTGTGGATTTCACGCAGGCTTCCTATTGCTCCCTGTTGAATCCAGGGCAGCATACTGCGAACCTCTTTACCATTGCTTGCAGCCATAAAATATGTGCCCACATTTGTCTTGCGGGCGGTCTCAATAACGAGTCGGACCTCCTTCAACCGGTTCCCGAGAGGTTTGTGCATTGAAACATGCTTGCCTTTTTTCATTGCCGCTATCGCGATGGTTGCATGAAGATGGTCAGGGGTCATTATTTCGACTGCGTCGATATCCTTTTCCTTCTCCAGCATTTCGCGAAAATCAGAATATGAGCCACAACCCTTGAACTGACCGGAGGTTCGTTCACTGGCATAGAGGGTTTCAACAATATTCCTGCCAATCTCCCGTCCTCCGGGAATGCCCTGGCCTTTTCTCCAGTCAGGTTTGTTCAAAGCTTTGGCAATCCTTTGTCGCAGTCCGTCACGCGAAAAATCCACATAATTGGTACTGTCTTTTTCCGGGTCGCACACGGCTACGACCTGCAACTCCGGAATATTAACCCTGGCCATCAAATGCTGCAATCCCATGGTTCCACAACCAATAAATCCCAGGACAATTTTATCATTCGGAGTAACATATCCGTTTCCGCTCATTACATGACGTGGAACAATTGTAAAAGCTGCCGCTGAAACAACTGTGCCATGAAGGAATTTCCGTCTGCTTATTTGTGATTTCATAATTTATGGTAATAAAATTAATAATTATTTTTCTTGGTTTAGACAACCCCGACAAACAACCGGATGCAGTTAATAATCAATTCACGGTTTTCAGGGCATGGGTAAACCCGTTTATCGTGTCCGAATCACCGGACTCAGTCTTTTATCTCTTTTTCTGTGGTTTAAAGGAATACTTTTTACCTGCAACAGTTGTAAATACCAGACATTCGCCATTACTCCTGTCAATATCAACTTGCAAAGGCTCTCTTTTCCCGGATTCGTAAATGGATACCTGCCGGCCCGGCCATGGATTCATTATACGGCATATGTTGTCTCTCCGCGGCTGAACTTCGAGAGAGTAAACCTCCTGTGCGTTCTTTGCTGCGGAGACAAGGAAACCGCCCCGGGCCTGGAAGTTATGAAATGCTATTTCAGCTTCCGGCGATATCGCCGGGAACAGGTGGATCCGGCCGCTGCGGCTGTTTAACAGGGCCTCGGCGTCATTGTTCCATGACTGTTGGGTGACGCCAAGAAGAGTTAGTGTCTGTTCCGTGGTTCCCGCCGTCTCCAGCATCCGTGCTGTACGGAGCATCATTTCCTTTAATTCGATGGGAGAATCCAGGTTAATCTCGTCAGCCAGAATAGTAGGATATTCTGCCGCCTCTCCAAAATGATCGGGTTCCATGTGTTGTGGCTTCACACCATGTACGGCTGTGAATACGGGCCCCTCAGGTGTATCCCATGTGGGGTATGGAGCCAGGTTCTCAGCAATTTCGCGCCAATTTCCGCGCAATTCTTCATCCACGCCGAGTATCTCCGACGCCTCGGCTGTGCGGTTCAACGCCCAGCGGAACATGCACAACGAACTTATCACGTCCTTATTGCGGGCAAATTCCGCATAGAAGCCCCATCGCTCAGGTTCCATTGACGGGATGATGTGGTAATAGCCGTCATCGCCCTTTTTTGCGTAGGCTGCGTAGAAGAGAGCCATCTCACGCATCAGCGGATAGCACTCCTCCCGAAGGATTTGAATATCGCCGCCGTAATCCCATTCATCCCATGCAGGTTTAATGATCTGGGCCATCGTTTCGAGACATAACTCGAGTGTGATTGTAGTGTGGACGATTTTATCCGGTTTGACAGGAGGCTGGTAGCCGTGGAAAATGGCCATACCCGGCATGCCGAACATGTTCCTGGCATTATCCCGTCCACCTTCCATCCAATGCCATACGAGCTGTTTCCACATATCCTGGTTATCGGCCTGGTTTCGTACGAAACGGTTACTTGTGAAGACTTCATTATAGCAGGGAGAGCTGCTCCATAGCTGCTGATCCCTCTCGGGAGGGACGTATGAGGCGCTGCATTCATACTTACGCATATCGGTCTTTGTGCCTCCTCCATGACCATCAGCATAACTTCTGTATATGTTCAGGATATTTTCAGTACACTGTGTTCCGGTCACCCCATGGAATACACGTCCGTTCTCTCTCATGTCGTAGAAAGCGTTCCACCACTTCGTATTTTCCTTAACCACGCCATCGAAACCATTCACCTCAGCATCGCCAAGCCGCTTCCTGGCCAGGGCCATAACATCTGTGCTATCCATGGTTGTTACAATGGTCACGAGGGCTTCAAGTTTTCCGTTATCCCCCGCATTGAAAATTGCGGTGGCTGCTGCACCGGTAGCTGCAGCAATCAGGGTATCCGGGGGCGGTGTTCCCAGTCCGGTCTGACCTTCCACTGTCTCCAGTTCTACCTGCCCCGGTGTGATAACCAATCCCATCAGTACATATTCGAATCCCTGTGGAAATGTCTTTTCAGGCGGCATTTTCTGATGAATCCAGAAATAACGCCCGTCTGATCCGCTTATTGGAGGATCCATCGGGTAATTAAATGCACTATCGGCTTCGGTACCCGGAACAAAGTAAGTTATACCGTCGGTGTTCATATATTTCCTGTGGGCTGTGTCGCGGTGGCGGTAGAGCCTCAGCCATACAGGTGTATTAATACTTGAAAACTCGCCACGGATTGCATAAATGTTACTCGTCATCCCAAGAACATATTGTAACGTTGCTTTGGCGTCTCCACTGACCTCCTCCAGTTTCACCAGGCCGTTTGCACAGCTTTGTGTCACCAGCGGTGGTGTGGCTCCTGCCATTGGGTCCATCCCGATGATGATCTGTCCAACGGGTTTGAGACATGGCATAGGATACTCGATTGGCTCCCGATAGGGATCATAAAATCCGCCTTCCTTAAGCAGATAACCATAAGCCCGGGGGCGCTGGCAATCGTGCGCTACCCCTTCATAACCCTTGTTGGCTGGTGAATAAGCACCATCAATTATCTCCTCAAGTGTCGGGGCTTCAAGTCCCCGTGTGTTGATCCTCCTGTCCCAGACGTTGTTTTTGGTCAGGCTGATAGTGACCCTTTCAGGCTGCCCCCACAGCGTGGTTCTCATCTTCAGGTTATTGATGGTCATCGCATTGCCGGAGGGATAGCTGCCCCAGTCAGGCTGGGGATTTGCAGGACTAAGTGTGTTTTCGATGAATACTGATTTCGCAGCTTCCCGGAGCGGAATTTCCCGACCCCAGGGAAGCTTTTGGGATTTCTGTGTACAGTTCGTAAGTACTATCACAAGAATCATGGTCGATAGTAAGGCCGGTTTCATTGAAGTTTTCATGATTCAGAATTAATTAGATGTTATTCTTTTGGCAGCTTTTATGTTCAGACGGTTTATACTTTCCTGGCGTCGGGCACCTTAAATCCCGGGCGATTGGCGTCCTTCAGCAGTTCATTGGCCTGGGCTGCAAATTCACCTGTATGCCGTTCCGTTTTAGGATCGAACGTCAGCCAGGGTCCCACAATGTGCTCGTTTCCCTCTTCCGGAACACCGACGCCCTTGTTCATGACCTATTCGCCGTGGCAACGTTTATCACCCCTGCAGTCCAGCGGATACCACGGACAATTAATTCGCGGAATTCTGGGCAATTATGGGCTTGCTCATCGTGTCCAAGCTGGATATTAAAGACCCTTGATTTTCCATATTTCCGGGTCCAGGCGATAGGCTCGTCGTTTTCCGGGTGACTCGTGGTAAGCAGGACATGGTTGTCCTTTGCCCACCAGCGCCCCATATAGGTTTCGTCGATAATCTCGAAATCCTTCATGCCCCGGGTAATCGGGTGCCGGTCATCCACTACTGAGATGGGGATATGCAAGCCTTCATGAACCTTGCCGTGTGGCCACGGTTTTCCATCTATTTCAACATCGAAGTAAATGTAGGCTGTTCCGATGATGTAATGGTATTCCCGCCAGCTTTGAAATGCGGCCTGTGCGTGATGCATCACTACCAGACCAATGCCTTTCTCTTTCAGGAGCCGTACAAAGTTCTCCTGCCGCTTCGTTGAAATGTTTTGCGTCATGTTGTAAAGAAGGATGACATCGTGATTCCAGTCACTTATGTCCTCAAATATCTCGCTTTCATCCTTCAGGGTATATTCGGAATAATTAATATCATCGCAATTGAAAATACCGAAGAATGATTCACGGTTGAAATGATGCCCGCTCGTCACGATTAGTACATCAATCTTGTCCGGATCCCCGAATGCAGTTTTGTGAGTTGCTTCCTGCGCGTCAACTTCAGGGAGTAATGGTGTAAGTACCATTATACAAATTATCAGCAAGATATTTATCGAATTTTTTTTCGATTTTGAAGTATTAATACCTTTTCCTGCTGAATGGATTAAATGATTTGTTTTCATATTCAACTTTTGTTTTGTATAAAATTAACAAAAATTGATGATTTGTTTACATATTCAACTTTTATTTTATTAAAAGATTAAAAATAAATATTAAATCACTTAATTATTAACTAAACTGATACATGTTTTATTTAGAAATTCCACACATTGCACAAGCTCTCCGTGCTGTTTACTGCCCCAACTTTCGTATTCGAGGGTAAGGACTCCTTTGAATTTCTGACGTTTAAGCTCGGCCAACAGCTCCGAAGCATTAAGCACACCTGTACCTAATGGGACATCCTGCTTATCGAGATTTAAATCTTTAATATGGACTGAATTTATGTACCCTTCTACCTTTTTCAGGCAATCCATAACAACCAGTCCGGAGCGATACCAATGCCCGACATCGGTACACATCCCGATTTGAGGAGAATACGGTTTTACAACGCTCAAAGCAAAATCAGGATCCCAAAATTTGTAGGAATCGTCATCTGATTTACGGGGATGGTTATGAACGGCAATTTTTATTTTATATTCCCTGCAAAGTCTTGCAGTTAATTCCAATGCAACCTTATTGTCCGGATCAGGCTCTGTTGTAATTGTCTCTATCCCCAGTTCTTTGGCCCATGCAAAAAGTTTCCTGAGATTTGCTTCATCTGCAGAGAAAGGGTCAACCCAGATAGCAATTGCAGTGATACCTGTTTCCTTTAACTTTGCTTTTAATTTTCCGAGGGTTACCGCATCCATATCAGGGCCGCTTTTTTGAGGTATGTCCTTCGATAATTTCTGGTACGATAACAATTCTACATAATG
The DNA here is from genome assembly GCA_964633195.1 of uncultured Rikenellaceae bacterium. Lineage (GTDB taxonomy): Bacteria > Bacteroidota > Bacteroidia > Bacteroidales > VadinHA17 > LD21. Next base: position 6,116 of record CAZWFL010000078.1, read on the forward strand.
TACTCCCAGGCTTTGAACGCTGTCGAGCGCCTCGAAAAGAGTCAGTGTATTATATGTCCAGCATTGGATGGCAACTTTCCAGCCCAGTTTAGACATTGTTTTTTCGTCAACACCTTTGTAAGGTGCATTTTGCGAATTAGTATTTTGTTGTGAAATACAAGAAACAAGAAATACCGCTATCAGCATCTGTTTGATGAGCCCCTTTAACAAGCTTGAGCAGGTTACTTTTGTCAGTGTTGTCATGTTGTTTAGTATTAGTTTGGTTTCAGGATATTGTTAATGTATTCAATTGCTTTCTGGTTAGCAGCATCCGGGTTATATTTGTTGCCTTCGTATTCTATATCGACGTAGCCCTTGTAGCCATCTTTTAACATAGCTTTCACACATTCAGTAAAATTGATGTCTTCCTCGCCAATGAGCTCGTTAGAGAAATCTCGCCGGGTTGAACCATCGCTGTTTGTAATATTGCGCCAGCACCCATCTTTAAAATGAGCGTGAACAATATGTTCGCAGCAGGCATTGTAAAAAGCAACAGGATCTTCGCCACAGGCAAATACATTGCCTGTATCGAACACTAATTTAATACCTGGCACTTCGCGAATAACCCTTAGCATTTCAGCCGAAGTGCCAAGCGGGCTGTTTATGATACTCTCGATGGTTAATGTCAGTCCGGCGGCATTTGTAAGCAAAATGGCCTCCTGTAATCCATGAATCCAGTTAACACGGCACTCCTCTGCGGTCATTTCTGAATTTCCCGGGGTATAGATCATTACCATGTCTGTTCCTAAACGCTTCGCTATTTCAATTGCTTTTTTTACTTCTTCAATCCCGGCTTCCCTCCCGGCCCTGTCAGGTTTATTAAGTGGCGGGAAAAATGTGTAGCACACAACCTTCTGGCCATGGTCTTCCAATACTTTGCGGATATTCCCGGGATCCAGGGGCGAAAAAGAATGGGAAACAATATTTACACCATCAACACCCAGTCTCATTCCTACTTTGCACATGTTCTCAAAATCGAAATTGCTGTCTTTCTTCCAATCCTGACGTGCAAAAGTATAGGTCATAAGGGAAAATTTCATTTTATTAACCTGCAACGGACCGATGTTCCCCGGCTGTGAATATGCTTCCTGAAGAAAGAAAGGCGTAACCAGCATACCGGCAATAATAACCGCTATAAGAGTATAAAAGCGGCAATGGTTTGTTTTTTCAAATTTTCTCGACAAGTGGTTTATCATTGCTGCTATGTGATAGAAATCCTTTTGCCACGACATAATAATTTAAGGATTCTATTTTTTTTTGATATGCTTATTCTCAAAGTTACAAAATGTTAAGTATTTTCAAATTTTTGTGCGAGGGTAAAGTCCCTATAGAAAGCACAGAGTTTTCTTGTCTTGGTTAAGCTGTCACTGGTGTAGTATTGTTTTAACAATGTAGTTAACTGTCATGTTGTCAATGGTTTGCCTGACGGCCCGGCGGTATAATTTAGTGGGCGTTCCGCCAGCCGGCGGATGGCGCACTTCTTGCCGTCTCTGCCCTCCGAATCCGCCAACCGGCGGAGAAGGAGGGCCAGGTACAAATTTTCTGAGTTATACGAGTGTCGCGGTACAAGCATAAATGTGGAGCAGAATTGAGTCAAGGGACACAAGGTTTAATCGTTAGCAGGTGCGCGGTCGCGGTATAAGTCGTTACAAATCTGTCATCGAGGCAGGAGCAAAGCAAAAAGTGTGACAACCTGTCCCGAGACCTCGGGAAACAACTTACCCATTGTCCGTGTTAGTTGGGCGTAGTATTTTTATTATCACTAAGTCAGGATGTTAGCTCTATATATTACTCTTTTTAAAAACTAAAATATATGGATTCTCACAGCAATAATTGTTTCTGGATATTTGAATTAGTTCAAATCCACAAGTAAGTATGTCAGAAATTTCTTTTTCAATGGGAGAAGCGTTCCATCCGTGTTCTGTAGTCAGCTGAATGCCAGATTCATATTCAATGTCAGGATTAATAATATAAATAAGTCCATCGCTTTTCAGTTTCAGTCTGAGATCTGTCATGATAACTTTTGGGTTAATAAAATATTGATATGTCCATAGCATTAATATTTTATCGAAAGTGTCCGTGTTAGCTTCTGTGTTAATCTTAGAATCAATTAGTAAAACAGTCTTTTAGTTAGGATCTAAAAGGATCTAATAAGAGTATTTAGTGCTAGAGAAATTTCAACAATTTTTTTACAATCAACAATCCCAATGTTGTCTTTTGGAGTGTGGGTTATATCTTGATCGTCGATATTATCTATAAACCATTTTGATGATACTGCAATAGCCGGGACACCAAATTGCAAAAAGATACTATGGTCGCCCTGTGGCCATTGAACGCCTTCTGTTATTCCACTATATTGATTGATTACTTTTTTAGTAGGCTGAAGTATTTTATCTGGTAAGTTAAAAAGGGAAAATGCAGATAGTCCTTCCTTATATCCAGCGCCATCTATATTAATGTTTAGTATTACGTTGTTAAAATCATTTCTGTTTGTTGATATGTAATTCATCTGCCCGGGGACTGCGTAATAATCCTCACCGTTAAATGCAACTATTTCAATGAGCTTATTGCCAATATAATCTTTGAGTAGATCTGATAAAAGCAATAGTACAATAACACCTGTTGCGTTATCAATTGCACCAGGAGTACCTTTCTTTGCATCAATATGGGCAGTAACCACAATCTTTGATGAGTTGTTATTACCCTTTTTACCAATGACATTGTAGCCTTTTCCCGGTATTCTTTTAGATTTAGACTCTAAAAAAACGATCTTTCCAATCTTGGGTATGAGTTTTAAACCTTCTTCATCTGTCGTGTAGACAGAGGGAATGTTAAAATCTCCATCTTCTATTAGAGGGAAAGGGTATGCTCCGCCTGCTAGTGCTGCGTTTCTACCGGTTGCACTAATTATGGCCTTTGCTCCGCTGTTCTCTAGAATCGAGATTATTCTTTGATGATCCTCTGGATTATAGAATACAAAGTTTTTAGGCATCAATTGCTCTCTGGCAATTTCTCCGGAAAGTAAGATTATCTTATTCTTTGCATTAATCTTTGATAATTCTTCGATGGTTGATGCAGATACTAATTCTGCCTCACCTCTGAATCCAAGTGAATAAGGACTTACCAGAGCATCAAAATTTTCCTCATCAGACTTGATTATAGCTCCATTTTCTTCCCAATCAATTGCTTCGAATTCAACCATTTCAGTTTTCCAATCCCGTAATGAAAGCTCTTTTTCCAGAAAGCAGGTTGCCTGTCTATTACCATTACTGCCAACACTTCGTTCAGTAATATCCACACAAAGAGTCTTAAGGTATTCTTTACACTTTATTAAGAGAAGATTTTCTGTCATAGAATTGGAATTTGTTTAAATGTCTGCAAATTTATTTATTCTCCAATTAAAATCAAGAGCAGAAATGTGACTCACATGGCAGCTGCCCGGCAATAAAATTAGCAGGTATTACCTGACGCCGCACCGGGCAGCAATCCCGGTACTTTAGCTCCGCCATCTGGCGGATCCCGGTGCGAAGAGAGTACGGCGCAGTTTTTGCCATCTTTCAGCCTCCGACTTCGTCGGACGAAGTCCGCTACGTCGGACGGAGTCCGTAGCTTTCTTTGCCTCCGACTTCGTCGGACGGAGTCCGAAGCCTTCTTTGGCCACCGTAGCCCCGATTTATCGGGGCGAAGGTGGTGGCGTAGCCGGTAGGGAAGGAGGCCGGTTTAAATGTCGGGCAATAATCTATCTACAAGGGTTTTACAGGTACACAGATGTCCACAGTAAATTGTCCGTTATGAGGTTCCTCTGGATACATCTCAAAGCAGTGCTTGTCATCAGGTTGATATCCACTTGATGGGAACCACTGACCATATAACCAATCCCAAGCTTGTTGAAATTCTGAAGCTGAAACCACAAATCTGGCTACTACATATTTTGCTGGTTCAATGTCCATTTTTCCAATCTCTCCGTCAACTTGTGTATCACTCTTAACAGTAATACAAACACTCATTCGTAATTTGTCTTCAATAGTGACATTTGGATCATCATGGTAAATAATCAGAGATTTGAAATCAGGCCCACCAATAAGACCGCGTGGACCAGCCCATGCAAAAAGTTTATTCCATAGCTTTTCAAATAGTTTCTCGTTGCCCTTGTAGGGACCAATGTGCCTTATATAAGCAACTGTCATTTTCGGAAGGTCTTTTACCTCTACACTTTTGTTAAGTTTCATGTTTGTCCTCCATTTAATTTTATTTGAACTTGAACAAAAGTACATTGATGGCATGTCTTTAATTTGTTGATGTTTGCTATAAAGTTGACTTATATTGCTTTTTTCATCTTGGAGTAGTCTATACTTTGATGCTGATATATTAAAATGATTTTTAAAATTTCTGGAGAAAATTGATAGATCTGTAAATCCACATTTGTAGGCAATTTCAGTAATGTGTTCTTTTTTATTTGCTATAATTAATGAAGCAGCTTTTTCCAAACGAACTCTAAGAATGAATTGGAAAGGAGTCTCACCAACCAACGCCAGAAAAATTCTGTTAAAGTGAAATTTCGAAAAATTTGCAATTGAGGCTAATTCATCCAATGTGAATTGTCTGTTCAGATTGTTCTCGATATAATCAAAAACTCTGTTTATGCGAGATTTATATTCCTCCTGAATTAATTGCGGATTCTTAATCATTAATAAGCTTAATTACTTATAGTCCCTGTAGTCTTGAAAAAAACATTCCGTCTATTACAAAATTAGCTGCCAATTCCGAATATTGTCACTGGCCGTCAAACTAAATTCAACTAAATTTCCATCTACATCCACAAACTGTGGATTAAAAGGTGCAAAATCATCAATGTCATTTGGAATTCCATCTCCATTTTTGTTTACAGTCAATAGTTACTTTGATTTGTTGTACAAAGCAAAATAATCAATAGATTCTTTCTCAATGAGAACATATGTCCAATTACTGTTCTCCAATATTTTATTAATGAATATAAAATTTACATTTTTTCTCTTTTCCGGAAGCCACCATTTGTATTCATAAGGTACTGAGAAATTGCCTGTTTCGAATATTATATGGGGGATTAAAGACTCAGCACTCACTTTAAAAATTGTATCAATCGATCTCTCTTTGAAATATGTGTCATTATTCACATGGTAGAATTGTGCATTCGTGACATAAAGCATCGTAAGGGGACGCTTTGGAAATTCTCCGAGATAACTTCCGTTAAGATCGAATACAAACGAATTTTCATTCCATCCTAATGAATAGATTAAATGCTTTCGCCGGGTGAGTCCCACGAATAGCTGGCGGATCCCGGTGCGAAGAGAGTACGGCGCGGAGCGGAAAGCTTATTAATTATACCGTGTCAGGCGTTCGTGTTATTTATTTCTTTTCCGGTTTCTAAGTAATTTGTCAATGTCGCTTTGTCCAGAGTGCTAATAATTAGTTTTATGCTTCGATTTTAGAAAATCAATAGTTGCCTCAATTAGTCTCCTGAGAGCTTCTATATTGATATCAGACAATTGCTTTATGTAAATACAGGCCTTCCCCATCTTATATTTTCCCAGCCCCTCCAATAGATGCTCATGCTCCTTTACTCCCGTATACACATAAAGTGAAATGGCCGGTTTCCGGGGCGAAAAACCCACCAGGGGCCAGTCTCCTTCCTGGCGACTTCTTTCTGATTTGTAGTGATAACTGCCAAATCCTATAATCGATGGACCCCACATTTTCGGTTCGGCACCTGTAAGATCCCGCATCATTTTTATCAACTCATAACTGTCTTTACGCTTTTGTTCAGAATGGGTAAAGGAGTTTATAAATTCACCGACATCTGAATCGTTTTGCTTTGTTTTCAATTCTGCCATAACATGCTTATTTATTTTATTAAGGGTTTTTTGTCAGAATTGTTCACTGAAAATGTTGAAACCGATCTGTCTTGTATGAGATTAGTATTAAAGTGTCTGTCGTGTCAGCAACCTTTTTCAAACTATATCAGGCCACATATCTGGCAATTCACCGCTGAATCCCATTTCCGGAAGGTTATCTGTCAGCCTCATTTCTTCTTCCGTTAGTTCGAAATCAAAGAGGTTGATGTTTTCTCTGATCCTTGCTTTTGTTGATGATTTTGGAATTGCAACCACCTCATGTTGAATAATCCAGCGAAGACAAACCTGGGAAACCGTCTTATGGTGCTTTTGAGCTATTCCCTTTAGTAGCTCATTATCTGACACTTTCCCTCTGGCTAACGGAGACCAGGCCTCAACCACAATATTTTGTTTCCTGCAATATTCTGTTAATTCCGGCTGCCAGTAACCAGGATGAAATTCTATCTGATTAATTGAAGGAATAACATTAGCAGTCTGAAACAAGGCTTCCAGATGTTCCTGCCAGAAATTACTTACTCCAATGGATTTGATCTTCCCTTCAGCCTGCATTTCCTCCATTGCCCGCCAGGTTTCTGCATTGGTTTTTTGCCAGTTATTATAATTTTTTGCATTTGCAGGCCAATGGATCAGGTATAAATCTATGTAGTCAAGATCAAGTTTGTTCAGGGATTTTTCTAATTCTTCTTTGGCTGTTTTATATCCCAGTCTGTCACGCCATAATTTGGTAGTTACAAAAATATCGTCTCGTTCAATTCCGCTGTTTTTAATACCTTTCCCGACAACTTCCTCATTTTCATAAGCTGCCGCAGTGTCAATAAGACGATAGCCAATTGAGATAGCATATTTTACAGCTTCGATTCCCTCTTGCCCTAATGATTTGTAAGTTCCGAAACCAACTACCGGGATTTCATTTCCATCATTTAGAATTAATTTCTTCATAATATCTGTCTTTGAAGTTTCTCAAATCATATATGGTTGCACTAAACTGCACTGTGCTGTAATTAGTAGGCGGAACTTAGCAATCGGATTAATCCCCGCAAGTCATTTTTCACTCATACCTGGTAATTCTTTTTCAGAAGAAGAATAATCTTGAGAGCTTCATCAGCATGCCGCTGGGTTTCAGTTTGAGAATTAAAAATAAATACGACCTTACCATCCCGGTCAGCAACATAAGTTACCCGACCCGGTATCAATCCAAAGAACTTTGAGGGTACACCGAAAAGTTTTCTTACCT
>CAZWFL010000079.1:0-13112 GCA_964633195.1 uncultured Rikenellaceae bacterium
GTCTTCCGTCTTCCGTCTTCTGTCTTCCGTCTTCTGTCTTCCGTCTTCCGTCTTCTGTCTTCCGTCTTCTGTCTTCCGTCTTCCGTCTTCCGTCTTCCGTCTTCCGTCTTCTGTCTTCCGTCTTCTGTCTTCCGTCTTCCGTCTTCCGTCTTCCGTCTTCCGTCTTCCGTCTTCCGTCTTAGTAAAACCCATACCCTGCCTTCGTAAGATCCCTTACCGACTTAAATGGAGCGGGCGGATTAAGGTACCTGTTAAGGTGGTTATAGATCTTCAGTCTTATCTCCCTTGCTTCTTTATAATCCATTCTGTCAAATGAGTGTCCTCCCGGCATGCTTTCGAATATTTCATAGGAGAAGTTCTTTTTTCCTTCTGCCTTAAAGGATTTGATCAGATGTTCCACTTCCAGTACATTCACATCCTCATCGTTGGTGTTTGTATGTATCAGGAGCGGAGTGTTCCGGTATCTGCTTACCTGCCATGCAGGAGATCTCTTACGGTATTCGGCAACATTCTGATAGGCCTGCTTGCCAATTGCAGCCTGTTCTGAGAACAGGTCACGGTATGACTGGTCCTTATATCCCATGCGGGCTATAAGATCGCTGACAGGCACACCGGTGAAAGCCACCCTGTAGTTATCGGGGTATTCGAAAATATTAAAGAGTGCTATATACCCACCGTGGCTCCATCCGATTATCCCAACCCGGTCCCTGTCAACGATTGAATAGTTATCGATCATGTACTGCCGGCTTGCATCCACATCCTGCACTTCCAGACCCCCGTAATCGATCATATTATACATTCCGGCGCCGTAACCTGTTGAGCCTCTGTATTCGGCAGCAGTTACTATGTAACCCTGCGAAACCATCTCCCTGATAATATGTGTATAATATGTATTGAAATTGGAATGGACACCACCATGAGGAAATACCAGAAGCGGATATTTCTTTGAAGGATCAGCATTCCGGGGTATAAAAATGTATGTCCAGAATTTTACGGGATTGCCTGCTCCCTGTCCGGTCGGATTCCTCTCCACAGCCAGGGGAGGCCCGGTAATATATACTTTGTCAATATAGGCAATGTCGCCTACCTTGTTGTACCATAAAATATCATCTATCTTCTTTTCCAGGATGTCGAACTGATGTCTCAGATTATTTAATCTTTCATCTGCCTTGCTGATGGCATCCATCAGTTCCATTGTCCCCGGCTGTCCTGCAAGTCTGAATGAAAAAAGAACCGCCGCAATAATGGTAAGCATGAATTTCTGAATAGTCTTGTTCATATCATTTCGTGTTGGTTAGTCACAGATTACATTGATTTTTAAAGATTTACACAGATAATCCAAAACTGGTTCTGCCGCAGGGGCTGTCAGATATCTATTTCACCTTTAAATACGAATGTGGCAGGACCTGAAAGCCAGATATCAGTAATTGTATCTCCCTCTACCCTGAACCTCACATTCAGCTCGCCTCCTCTTGTCAGGACATTTACAGGTATTCTGTCAAAATGTCCTGAAATAACTGCAGCTATGGCAGATGCTGTTACTCCCGTACCGCAGGATAGTGTTTCTTCTTCCACACCTCTCTCATAAGTTCTAACGAAAAGTTTGTTTCCGGTAACTTCCGCAAAGTTGACGTTGGCTCCTCCTTCGGGAAGGTAGTCTGCCCACCTTATCGCTTTACCCTCAGAAGAGACATCTATAGTGTTGATATTATCCCTGAACAGGATATAGTGAGGCGATCCGGTATTTATGAAGTAGTTGTTCATGATGATAGAGATTCTGTTCACATCGTTCATCTGCAGCCTGATGATGCCTCCTTCCGCAATCGCATAATGGGTCCCGTCGGCAGCCCTGAAGGTCATCTTTTTGTCTGCAATACCGGCCCTGATGGCGAAATCAGCAGCACACCTTCCGCCATTTCCGCATAGTGTGCTTTCATATCCGTCGGAATTATAATACCTCATTTCAAAATCATGATCTTCCGATCCTTCTATCAGAATAAGACCGTCCGCACCAATTCCTGTACGCCTGTCGCAAATTTCCCGTATATTTGATGAATTGCCGGGATTAAACAGAGCATTCCGGTTGTCTATTATTATGAAATCGTTGCCGGTCCCGTGATATTTGTTAAATGTTATTGTTCTCAATGTTAAAGTGTTGTTAAAAAATCCCGGTAATGTCGTCACATGGGAAAAAAATGCATGAACTTTGTAAACAATTTACCGGTAAACTCGTTGTAAAGATAGAAATCTTTCTTAGGCACAATTGAACACAATATGGGAGAAAAGATAAAAAGGAATAATAACTAAAAATATTACCATGAAACCAAAAAATTTATTCGGGGCACTGGTGATGGCCATTATTGGAGCAGCCATCGCCTTACTGGCATATACCCAGATCATTGTAAAGCCCGAACCGATAAGGGTGACCGACAGTTCAGGCATCAGCATGAAAGATGCTTCAGCGATACTTACTTCATATATGCAGCAGGGAGGCCAGGTTGATCTGACATATGCCGCAGAGATGACGGTCCATGCAGTCGTCCATGTTAAAACTAAAACCATTACGGGAGGGCAGGCAAGCAATCCGATACTCGAGTTTTTCTATGGTGAACGATACACTCGCCCGAGGGAAGTGCAGGGTTTCGGATCAGGTGTTATAGTTTCGCCGGACGGATATATAATAACAAACAATCATGTTATAGAAAGAGCTGATAATGTAGATGTTACACTTAATGACGGCAAGGAGTTTACAGCGCAGGTAGTCGGGAGGGACCCGAGTACCGATATTGCTTTACTAAAAGTTGAAGCAAATGAGCTCCCTTTTCTGAGGTATGGTAATTCGGATGAGCTGAAGCTGGGTGAATGGGTACTGGCTGTAGGCAATCCCTTCAATCTTACTTCAACGGTTACTGCAGGTATTGTGAGTGCCAAGGGACGGAGCCTTGGTATTATAGAAAGGGATTTCAGCGTTGAATCATTTATACAGACCGATGCCGCTCTCAATGTAGGTAACAGCGGAGGTGCTCTGGTGAATACAAAAGGTATGCTTGTTGGAATTACCACGGCTATCTTATCTCCCAGCGGCGCTTATGCGGGCAACTCATTTGCAGTGCCAATAGGCATTGTGCAAAAAGTGGTGGAAGATCTGAAAGAGTATGGTGAAGTGCAGAGAGCAATAATAGGAGTGGTCATAACACCGGTTACATCAGAAGATGCTAAGAATAATAACCTGGCAGAGGTAAAAGGCGCAAAAATACAGGAGGTAGTTTCGGGAGGATCTGCTGATGAGGCAGGGCTGAGGGAGAATGATATTGTGATCAGTGTAAACAATGTTCCTGTGACGTCACCGTCAGAATTACAGGTGCAGATAAGTAAATACCGTCCGGGCAACAGAGTCTCGGTTACTTACGTACGTAATGGCAAGGAAAGTACAGTACCCATTCTGCTGAAAAACGTTGCAGGCAATACGGGGGTAGTTAAACCCGGAGAAGGCACGGGTGCCGGAGTAGTGTTTGGTGCAAGAATCGAGACTCTGAGCCAGTCGGAGATGAGAAAATTCAGGATCGACCACGGAGTAAAGGTTGTGGAGGTTAACGAAGGCAGGTTCAGGGAGCTTGGCATAGGTAAAGACTACATCATTACCAGCGTGAACGGCAACAGGGTAAGAAATGCCGCTGATGTTCGAAGTGCAACAAACAATGAAAAGAGTCTGAATGCTATCGAAGGATACCAGCCAAACGGAATGTATTTCAGTTTTCAGTTCAGGCGTTAATTACTCTCTTCATATAAATAATTATAATTCAGTAATATAACAAGTCTGTATATCTTGTTGAAAACAATACTTCGATATTTTTGTTATTAAACATAAAAGCAATATCTTTGCGAAAATTTTTTCGGAGGCATAATGAGACAGCTAAAGATTACCAAATCCATAACAAACAGAGAAAGTGCATCGCTTGACAAGTATCTGCAGGAGATTGGTAAAGAAGAGTTGATATCGGTTGAGGAAGAAGTTGAATTGGCCCAGAGAATAAAGAAAGGAGACAGAGCTGCTCTTGAAAAACTCACCAAAGCAAACCTCCGTTTTGTAGTATCGGTTGCCAAGCAGTATCAGAACCAGGGTCTTAGCCTTCCTGATCTTATCAATGAAGGAAACCTCGGGCTTATTAAGGCTGCAGAGAAATTTGATGAGACCAGGGGATTCAAATTTATCTCCTACGCAGTATGGTGGATACGGCAGTCGATTCTCCAGGCTCTCGCTGAGCAGTCGAGGATAGTCAGGTTGCCGCTTAACCAGGTTGGTTCACTCAACAAGATCAATAAGGCATTCTCCAAGTTCGAACAGGAGAATGAACGTACACCATCTCCGGAGGAGCTGGCAGATGTTCTCGAACTGCCGAAGGAAAAGGTAACAGATACACTTAAAGTATCGGGACGGCATGTCTCTGTTGATGCACCCTTTATTGAGGGTGAAGACAACAGCCTCCTTGACGTTCTGACAAATCTCGACTCACCGGTTGCAGATAAACTGCTTATGGACGAATCTCTTTCAAGAGAGATTTACCGTGCCCTGGCGACGCTTACCGAACGCGAGAGAGATATTATAAGGTTTTTCTTCGGTATTGGTTGCCAGGAAATGACGCTTGAGGAGATAGGTGAGAAGTTCGGGCTTACCCGCGAAAGGGTGCGCCAGATAAAGGAAAAAGCTATACGCAGGTTGAGACACACCTCGCGGAGCAGATTGCTGAAGGGTTATTTAGGTTAGTATACCGGGCTATCCGGGATGGTAAGGGCGTTGCATGCAACGCCCTTGCTATTATAAGACCGGCGATATGAACAGTTAGAGTAATTTTACTCCTCATGGAATTCAGACTTGTTTCGGATTTTCAACCCACAGGAGATCAGCCCGAAGCCATAAAACAGCTGACTGAGGGACTTCAAAACGGCACAAAATATCAGACACTGCTGGGCGTTACCGGTTCAGGTAAGACATATACCATAGCAAACGTAATTGAGAAAGTACAGCGTCCCGCCCTTGTTCTGAGCCACAATAAAACACTTGCGGCCCAGCTCTACGGAGAGTTCAGGCAGTTCTTCCCCGATAACAGGGTTGAGTATTTTGTGTCCTATTACGATTACTACCAGCCCGAGGCATACCTGCCAGTAACGGATACCTATATCGAAAAGGACCTTTCAATAAATGAGGAGATAGAAAAACTCAGGCTCAGCGCAACATCCTCACTTCTTTCGGGAAGGAGTGATGTAATAGTCGTCTCTTCTGTCTCGTGTATCTACGGCATTGGGAATCCCGACGACTTTCACTCTAATACTATTCAGATAAAAACCGGTCAGACAATCAGCCGGAACCTTTTCCTCAGGAAGCTTGTGGAGAGCCTCTATTCGCGGAATGAGCTTGAATTCAGGCATGGCACCTTCAGGGTGAGAGGCGATACTGTTGATATTTTTCCTGCTTATACCGATAATGCTGTCAGAGTAATTTTCTTCGGAGATCAGATTGAAGAGATATTTACCTTTGATCCCTCTGGAGGCCGGAGAATCGATCTTACGGACGATTATGTTATTTACCCCGCCAATATCTTTGTTACCACAAGGGACAGAATAAATCAGGCCATAAGTCAGATCCAGGATGATCTGGTGCGGCAGGTTACCCATTTCAGGGATATAGGCAGGAAAGAAGAAGCTAAAAGATTGGAACAGAGGGTACTTTATGATCTGGAAATGATAAAGGAACTCGGTTACTGCAGTGGTATTGAAAACTATTCACGCTATTTTGACGGGAGGAGACCAGGCACAAGACCCTTCTGTCTTCTCGACTATTTCCCGGACGACTTCCTGACAATAATCGACGAGAGCCACGCAAGTCTTCCGCAGATAAGAGCCATGTACGGAGGAGATCATTCAAGGAAGCAGACTCTGGTGGAATACGGCTTCAGACTGCCGGCAGCTCTTGACAACAGGCCTATGAGGATGGAGGAGTTTGAGGCGCTTACGGGTCAGACCATTTTTGTCAGCGCCACACCGGCTGATTATGAACTGGAAAAGAGTGAAGGAGTATTTGTTGACCAGGTTATAAGACCAACAGGGCTTCTTGACCCTCCGGTAGAGGTCAGACCGAGCCTGAACCAGATTGATGACCTGATGGGAGAGATCAGAAGAAGGGCCGGGGCAGGGGAGAGGACCCTGGTGACAACCATCACAAAAAGGATGGCTGAGGAGCTTTCGGCATACCTTCTTAAATATGATATCAGATGCCGCTATATACATTCAGACATTGATACCCTCGAGAGGATAGACATAATGGAAGGCCTGAGGTCTGGATCTTTCGATGTGCTGGTGGGAGTGAATCTGCTCAGGGAGGGACTCGACCTTCCCGAAGTATCGCTGGTTGCTATCCTGGATGCCGACAAGGAAGGTTTCCTCCGCTCGGCACGTTCACTCACCCAGACTGCGGGACGGGCTGCACGCAACCTGAACGGCAGGGTAATTATGTATGCAGATAATGTCACGGCAAGCATGCAGGAGACCATTAACGAGACCAACAGGAGAAGGGAAAAACAGCTGAAGTATAACGAGAAAATGGGGATAACCCCGTCACAGATAGTAAAGAAAACAGGATCAATCCTTAAGAGTTTGAAAACTAAAGGAGTAGCGGTCAGGGCTTATATTGAACCGGAAAAAACAGATATAGCTGCCGATCCGGTAGTAAAATACATGAACAGGGAAGCCCTCGAAAAAGCAATTGAAAAGGCCAGAAAAAATATGGAAAAGGCAGCCTCTGAACTTAATTTCATTGAAGCTGCCAGGTTCCGTGACGAGATCGCGGATCTTGAAAAGCTTCTGAGAAGCAAATCACAGACCCGGGATCTGTAAAAGATCTACTTTGTTGCGCTCCACTCCCGGGTGGTGCCTCCCGATATGACTGTTCCCGACATTTTGTTTTCTGTTACACGGCCGGTATATACTGCTCCGTCGATGGTAAAGGAGATCCTGTCGCCCCTTAGTCTGCCGTCATTTACCTGGGTGATTTTCCCATTTGCATTGAGCTCTCCCTCAAGGAACTGGAACTCCTGAATGAGTGTAAGCTGGTTTTGACCAAGTTTCCATTTACCCTCCGCCCTGGCAGGAACAATCCACAACAGGGCTGTGTTCCAGCTGTTCCAGTTGTCATCGGTCGTGGTCTCGATATCCGGCTCCCAGTCACCCATCGTGAAGGTGTTTGATACGATCCTGGTGCCTGGTTTCAGCTCAAGAAGACGGGGCCTGAGCTTAAGATTGATTTCCGGAAGCAGGAACATTGTGATCACCGTCGCCTGTGACAGATCTGTCTCGTAGAGATCAGCCTCAATAAACTCTGTCCGGCCGCTTACCTTAGCCTCTTCAGCATTCTTCTTCGACAGTGCAACCATTTCCGGATTATATTCAATACCCCGGGCCCTTGCACCCAGCCTGGCGGCAGTAATAACCGTTCGTCCGTCTCCCGAGCCCAGATCAATGATAAAATCTTTTGATGTCACTTCGGCGATGCTGAGCATCTTGTCAACAAGAGATTGCGGTGTGGGAACCCAGACAACATCCTTGCCTGCCTGACCGACTTCCGGCACAAAACCCGAATCGTGGTTCTTATTCTGAGATTGAACAGCCTGCGCCATAAATACGAATAGCGCAACTACCGTAATTGTCCTGAATATAAAGGAATGCTTCATTTTGTGATAATTTGAGGCGAATTTAGGGGAGATGCACGGGAATAACAAATAGTGTATCCTTTATTTTTGTTTGAATTAATAAAATTTAACATCATTTCCTGAAACCATTCTGCTCTTCTGAGTGAGTATGAGATATAAGATACAGACTGTCAGACTCTTCTCACAACATAGTACTGACATGATCTGCTATGGCTAAGGAAGCAGTCAGACCGGGTGATTCAATGCCTATGAGGTTGATAAAACCCGGAAAACCTCTGGTGCTCTCTTCGGCAATGTAGAAATCCACAACCGGTCCCCCGGGCCTCTGAAGCTTGGGACGTATACCTGCCATATCCGGCGTGAGATCCCCGGATGTAAGAAATGGAAGAAATTTGCTGGCTGACCTGTAAAATACCTCCCTTTTCGAAGGATCCACACTGTAGTCATATATATTTGAACCGAGCCACGTTACATCAGGGCCAAACTTCACTCCACCGCCCATATCGACTGTAACATGAATCCCGATACCTTCAAGATTGTGATGGGGAACGGGGTACACAAGCCTGTTTACCAGCCTGTTTTTAGGAGGATTGAGCCTGAAATAGTCTCCTTTGCAGAAAAGGATTTCAAGTTTGCCATCAGTTATTCCGGCCATCATTGATACTCTGTCGGAAGTAAGTCCGGCCGAATTAATTACATATTTTGTGGTAAAACAGTATTCATTTCCATCCGGCTCAAGCAGCCTTATCTCATAACCTTCGCCGGCCTTTCTTATACCTGTTACTTCATTTCCGTAAACAATCTGGCCGCCGTTATTGATAGTATTGATCTCATACCGTTTCATTAATGAATGGGAATCAACTATTCCTGTTGAAGGAGAGAAGAGTGCCTTCAGGGCAAATACGTGAGGCTCGATTTCAGCAACCTCCTCCCTGCCGAGAAGAACCAGATCATCAACTCCGTTCTTCATGGCTGAAACATGTATCCCCTCAATCACACCGATCTCTTCTTCCGTAGTTGCCACAATAAGTTTACCGCAATTCTTAAAGGGAACATCCCATTTCCTGCAATAATCGTACAGCATCTTTTTCCCTTTGACACACAACAGCGCCTTCAGACTTCCTTCAGGATAATAAATGCCCGCATGTATCACCTCACTGTTACGACTGCTTGTCTCCTGTCCGAATGTGCTGTGCTTCTCGATAATGAATACATCGTTGCAGATGCCTGAAAGCTTCTCAGCTATTGCCAGTCCCACTGCTCCTGCGCCTATTATTGTAATGTTTGAATCCATTAACCGGGAATATCCTTAATTTGCAAATCTAACAATATGAGCCTCATCTGATATTCAGTTAATGGATTATTTATGGGGTTTGTTGGATAAAATAACTTAATTTTGTTACTGGTCAGAGTGTGTCATAAATCCGGACAGTGTTATGGACAAGGTCAGAACCAGTCTGTTGTTAATCCTGTTTCTTGCTTTCTCGTTGCAGACCAGGGGGCAGGATGAAGAGGAGATCTCTTTGCCGCAGTTCCTTTTACCTGAATTTTCAGAGGGTATGATAAGGTTAAAGAACGGGCAGACACGGTCCCTGCTCATGAACTATAATGTTTTAACAGAAAGAATGGTCTACATGCAGGATGGCAAGCCCTATGACCTTATCGGGGTCGAGACCATTGACTCTGTTTTTATTCTTAACAGAAGCTTCATACTTATCGGAAAAAACTTTTTTGAAGTGGCGGTAAAGGACAGTATCACACTGCTTATACAGCACAGGGGGTCGCTGATACCACCGGGCAAACCTGCCCCATATGGAGGAGTGTCACATACATCTGCCACTACAAGCTATTCAAGCATAAATGTTGATGGGGCTACATTTAACCTGAAAATGCCTTCAGACTATACTGTTGCTCTTAACCCTGTTTACTGGATAAGGGTGGATTATGAGATGCACAGCTTCACGAAGCAGGCTCAGTTTCTTAAGATTTTTCCCGGCAGGGAGAATGAACTGAAAACATTCATAAAGAAGAACCGAATAAGGTTCGACAGAAGGGAACATCTTGTCATGCTGGTTGAGTACTGCAACTCGTTAAACTGATTAATGGAACTGACAGGACTTCAATAATTGAAGGGAGTATGCTGGTTCTGCAATCCGTAAACCCAAACCTGCCAGATGTTAATCCGGACACCTGTTTATCTTCAGAATATATTAATTTCAAACCAGCCTGAAATGGATCGTAACTTATAATATGCCAGTTTATGTATTTGACTGCTCCGTTTCTGTTATTTCTGTTATGAAATATTGTTGGACCAGTAGTTAGGAGGTATGTATATGAAATGTATTAAGATGCTGGTGGTGTTAGCCTTTTTTACAGTATGGTTTACACCTTTGACGTTAACAATACACGCGGCTTCGAAATCGATTAAGGTCAGATCCTCTTCTGAACTTAAGAATGATACTTCCAGGGTTGCCCGTATGATGGATGCAGCCTATAAATACATTAACACCAAAGAGTCAGATCTGACAAAAGCCAGAGCATATATCGACACTGCAGTTACGATCTGCAAGGAAGAAAGACTGGAAATACCCTCACGGCTGTCGCTTCTGCTCGCACAGTACTCCCTGGCAACGGGAGAGTATAAGAGGGCTTCGGATTATGCTGAAAAGGCACTTCAGGCATCAGGTGAAAGGGGAGAAAAGGAAATACATGCCCATTCACTGGTTTTCCTGGGCAGCTACTATTCCCGCACAGGATTTTTTAACGAAAGTATTGAATACTTTCAGCAGGCAATTGATTATTCGAAGAGAAACAGGGTAATGGGAGTTGCACCGAGAATATACTTCCTGCTGGCCAGAGATGTATATCAGAGGCTCGGTGACTGGCCCCGGCATAATCAGAGTCTTGAAAATGTAATTAAAGAATCAATTGCTGAAAATGACACGTCATTCCTGGTACGGGGATATCATTACCTGGGAACCAGATATGCCGATACTGCCAGGGCCGTCAGGAATTTCAGGCTTGCAGACTCACTCCTGAAAAAGTCGTTGTCCATTGCCATGAAGCGAAAGGATACCGCCTTTATCGCTGCCTCGCTGGCCAATATGGGCTGGAACTTCTATGGTGAGATGCAATTGGATTCTTCATGGCAATACTATAAAAGAAGCCTTTCTTACGCCATTCCGGGGAATGAATACTCTACCTCTGCAAACGCCTACGGAAATCTTGGCACAATATACCGCGATCTGGGTGACATAAAAACCTCCTTAAGTTACTACGAAAAAGCTATTGAGATAGCCAGGAAAGTAAAGGACTGGTATTCCCTCGAATGGACCTATCTTGACCTTACCAATATTTATCTGAATCTGAATGACTCTGCGAAAGCTTTCAGGAATTACGTTCTGCATAAACAATTCAGCGATTCCCTGAAGCTGCTCTGGAATATGCAGGGTCTGTCAGATGCTAAATTAAGTTATGAAATTTCTTCTCACAAAAAGGAGGTTGAGCTTCTGTCTCTCAGAGTGAAGAACCAGCGGCTTATGATTTATGGCTTTTCCGGGCTGATAGTTCTTTCCCTGGCTCTCGGGATTCTGCTTTTCAGGGCATCCAGATTGAAGGCCAAAAGGCGGATCAGCGAAATGAACAGGAAAATCTCGGAGATTACCCAGGCCAACCTGCGCCAACAGATGAATCCACATTTCATATTTAATACCCTTAACTCAATCCAGTACTATATGTACCAGCACGACAAGCTGGCAACAAACAACTACCTTACTAAATTCTCGAGCCTTATGCGGAAGGTGCTCGAGAATTCACAACACCCTTCGGTAACTCTGCACGACGAGCTGGAAGCACTGAATCTCTACCTTGACCTTGAAAAGATACGGTTTAAGGATAAATTTGATTACACCATTACCGTGGATGAGGAGATTGACACACTTATGTTTAAAGTGCCGACAATGCTTATCCAGCCCTACGTTGAGAACTCAATATGTCACGGTCTGATGCCGGCAGTTGGAAAGGGATTGGTGAACATCGACCTTAAGCTGAATGAAACATATATAAAATGCGTTATTGAAGACAACGGGATTGGCAGGGAGGCGGCCCAGAAGTTAAGGGAAAAGAGTGAAAAGAATCATAATTCCCTTGGAACACAAATTGTTGCATCACGTCTCGAACTTGTTAATTCCCTTTATGGGACCAGCCTGAAAACGATCTATACCGACCTGAAAAATGATAACGGGGAACCGTCAGGAACCCGGGTGGAGATCCATATACCCATTATTACATGAGCAGGAACATTAAAACTGTTATTGTGGATGATGAGCCTGATGCGGTGAACTTCATCAGCTCGATTATCGGGGAGTATTGCTCATCTGTTGAAGTTGTTGGCAAAGCCCATAATGTTATTGACGGGGTGCATAAGGTCAGGGAACTGAAGCCCGACCTTGTTTTTCTCGATGTTGAGATGCCCAATGGTACCGGCTTTGACCTCCTGGATCAGTTCCCCGAAAAAAATTTTGATGTTGTATTTATTACCGCATTCAACCATTATGCAATAAAAGCAATTAAATTCAGCGCTGTTGATTATATCCTGAAACCAATTAATATCAACGAGTTTATTGAAGCGGTTGAGCGGGTCATAAAAAAGAGGGCGGATAAAAACTACAGGAGCGGTGATAAATTCAACATCCTGATGGAGAATCTCAGATCAGCAATGCCCACACGTCTGGCCATACCGACCTCGGATGGAATGGAATATATTAATCCGAAAGATATTATCCGCATCGAGGCTGACAGGAGTTATTCATGGGTTTTTATAACCGGTAACCGTAAGATATTGGTGTCCAAACACCTTAAGGAGTTTCAGGATCTGTTGAATGACCGCCATTTTTTCAGACCTCACAACTCATATCTCATCAACCTGAAATATGTAAAAAAGTACATAAGAAGAGAGGGTGGTTACATTGAGATGACAGATAATTCCCAGATTCCCATTTCACGCAACAGAAAGGACCTCTTCCTGGCTCACATGTCAAAGTTCAGGGGTTAGGTTGAATAAAAAAGAGGGGTGCCTTATTAAGACACCCCTCTTTCATTGAATTAAAACCTAAAATCAGGATCGGGGCCGGAACGGCCATGCATAAAGTCCTATTTTATTGCCAGAATGGCTTCCTGATCCTTGCACAAAAACGGATAGTAAGCGGCGATAAGTCTTGTATTTTCCTTATCACCGTACTTGTCACATGTAATCAGCCTCTGATGAAAATACTGCTCATTATTGAGATTCTCATGCGAGGTTGAATACCCTTCTTTTTCAAGCTCCTTATCAAGGAGTTCAACTCCGAAATAATTCTTGTTGCATACATACTGAACCGACAGGTTATCAGACAGAACATAATACTTCCT
>CAZWFL010000080.1:0-12360 GCA_964633195.1 uncultured Rikenellaceae bacterium
AAATTTGCTTTGACATAAAATCGAGCCGATATGATCCTTGCGGCTCATATCTGATTTTATGTCAACCCCGAGTCCTCGGGGCCGCAAATTTTCTTGTTATTCCTATAATTAATATTATGTCAAATAGAAAATAATACTTTTAACCATTTTTAAAATAGCTTCTCCCCTTCTAAATTTCTAGCTGTTAAAATCTACGTGTACCGTCGTCTCTGAACCGCTGTACCGTATTACCGTTGCACAGATTTACTGCTTAAAGTCCCAGATACACCCCTATCAGGTCTGAAGGAGTGTCATTGAGGATTGGCAGACTCGGGAGCATCAACATATTTATTCCGGCATTGTCAATCACCCCATATTTAGAGGTTCTGATTAACCTGTATCCGTTACGCCCCGCAGCAGTCATGATAGTCTGATCACCGTAACCGTCACCATATGGCAGTGCCAGAACGTCAACCCGGCCAGGTACATGCTCCTCAATAATATTCTTTGAAACAGCCATTTCATAATTGAGAAAGCTGTTATATTCCTCCTCAGTTGCAAAGCTGCTCTTTCTTCCAAGCAGAAACGGATGTGAGTATGTGTGTGATCCGAACACGAACGGGCGTATTCCTCCATCAAGAGTATAATTGCCCATATATTCTATTTCCGTCCAGGTGAGAAATGAATTGGTGCCTATCATATGGACCCATAGAAAGAATGTTGCTTTCATGTTATACTGAAGCAATAAAGGTCGTGCCAGCGAATACCATGAATAATCGCCATCGTCGAAAGTGATTATTGCACAGTTATCGGGGGGCATTTTTCCTGCTGACAGGTAATCATTGAGCTCATGGAAGTCAATGATTCTTATATTGTTCAATTTGAGATATTTAAGATCTGATTCCAGATCCTCTTCGCTCCTTTCATACAGGTTATCTGTATCTCCCTTTACTATACGGTGATACATCAGTATGATAATTTTCCCTTCAGTTGCGGGCGGATCTTCCTGTTTGCTGCAGGCACCTGCCAGCAGGGCAGTTATTACAATAAGTATAATAGGATGCTTCACTCTCAGGAAGTAATAATTGTTTTTTCGTCTTCCATAAAACGGAAAGCCCTTCATTTTATTTGAAGGGCTTTCATGTTCTCAATCGTAAAATGTCTCTTTGAGCACCAGTACTCTATTGCTGCTCAAGTCTTTCCAGCTGGGTCCTGACTTCGTTGTATTTATCAGTCTGCTGCAACCTGTAATATAGTTCTCTCAGGCTCCTGAGTGCGTAGACATCGTCGGGTTTCAGCTGATGTGCCTTCTCCATGTAAGGAAGAGCTTTTGCAAATACAACCATTGCCTCGTCTATTGCCTCGCTGTATTTATTTACATCCATAATTTCATTTGCCTTGACGAACATTTCCGAAGCCTTATTGATATATGCGGCTCCCAGACCATACTGATTGTCATACAGGTCAGGATTAAGCTCAATTGATTTGGTAAGATTGGTTATTGCCTCATCGAACCTTTCATTGTTCAGGTATATAATACCTTCTGCGAACCAGAGGCTGTAGTTGTCCGGATCATCCTTCTTTGCCAGGACCAGATGCTTCAGTGCTTCTTCATCCCTTCCGCTCTTTATATAGAGGTCTATCAGGTTCAGTGTCACGTTGGGATCATCGGGAAATTTTTCAGTGAGGCCCATCAGGATTGATTCTGCTTTAACAGTATCACCAAGACCCAGATAGCTCTCATACATCTGATAATAGGGATTAATACCCTGGTATTGCATTTCCGTGCATTTTTCGAAGTATGTAATAGCCTCTTTGTATTTCCCTGAATTTGTGGCAGCGAGCCCTGCATTGTAATACATTCCTGTATCAATAGCGCCGGCATATTTATCACTCTCAGTGATCACGATCTGGGTTTCGAAGGACAGCAGTGCTCCCTCGAAGTCCTCCTCTTCAAATTGTATAGTGGCCTGAGTATACAGATCAAGAGCAAGGGAATTATACACCATATTAGTAATTATTCTTTTCTTAATAGTGCCTTTGGGATCTAATTCGATTGCCTTTTCATAAGCGGCATAAGCTTCCTGCAGTGGATTGGGGCAAAATGGTTTGAATTTGGGATTATCAGTCTGGAAAACTGCCTGACAGAATTTCCCTTTAGCAAAATAGGTATTAAACCAGTCCTTTGACTTATCATGTGCGAATGCCTGGTCAAGGGCCTCTTTTGCTTTATCCAGGACGCCCTGATCGATATAGCTCAGGGCTGCTGTAACTCTTCCTCTTTGGGCCATAGCGCCTAATGAAATGGTGACTGCGATAACCAGTAATAAAAACTTTTTCATGATTATGATTCTCTTTTTAATTAATATATCAATAAAAATTTTGCCAAATTTATAACATTACTTGTTAAACTTCAAATTCTTTGCCATTTTCCTCAGAATTACCCTCAATTTCTTCTTCGTTTTCGCCCCCGGAGTCTTCAGTGCCCTCATTTACAAGCACACAGGCGACAGAAGCGATGATGTCATTTTCTTTGAGATTTATCAATCTGACACCCTGTGTTGCTCTTCCCATTACTCTCAGTGCCGATACCGGGCTGCGAAGGATATTACCAAATTGTGTTATTATCATCAGATCATGATTATCAGTAACATCTCTGAGGGCGATCAGAGATCCCGTTTTTTCAGTTATGTTTATGGTTTTGACACCTTTCCCTCCCCTGTTGGTTATTCTGTATTCATCAATATCCGATCTTTTTCCGTATCCTTTTTCTGCAACGACAAGTACATCTTTTTCCTTGTTCTCAAGAGTTATCATTCCGACAACGAAATCTGTCTTTTCACTGGCAAGCCGTATACCCCTTACTCCTGAGGCAGTGCGTCCCATTGGCCTGACAGCCTTTTCCGGGAACCGTATTGCGCGGCCGGATTTCACAGCAAGCATTAACTGATGATTTCCGTTGGTCAGCCGTGCTTCCAGCAGTTCATCTTCTTCCCTCACCGTTATGGCGTTAACACCGTTTACCCTTGGTCTTGAATAGGCTTCAAGAGATGTTTTCTTGATGATCCCCTTTTTTGTGCAAAGAACAATGAAATTGTTGTTGATATATTCGGGATCGTTCAGATTCTTTACGTTTATAAAGGCTCTGACACTGTCGTCAGGCTCTATATTAATTAGGTTCTGCATGGCCCTTCCCTTAGAGGTCCTTGATCCTTCGGGGATATTATATACCTTCAACCAGTAGCACTTGCCGTTCCGGGTAAAGAAAAGCATATTATTATGCATCGTGGCAATATACAGATGCTCAATAAAATCTTCCTCCCTTGTTGCACCACCCCTTGATCCGGTTCCTCCCCTGTTTTGCCTTCTGAATTCCGACAGAGGTGTTCTTTTTATATATCCCAGGTGTGAAATGGTTATAACCATTTCATCATCGGCATAGAAATCTTCAGGGTTGAATTCTCCGGCATTGGGTATTATTTCTGTCCGTCGTTTGTCACCATATTTTCCCTTTATCTCGGTGAGTTCGTCTTTTATGATTCTCATCTGCAGGTCGATGCTTTCAAGAACTTTTCTGAGGTAATCGATAAGCTCCATCACCTCCTGATATTCTGCCCTCAGTTTGTTCTGCTCCAGGCCTGTAAGCTGGCGAAGCCGCATATCGACTATTGCTCTCGACTGTATTTCCGACAGGCTGAATCTTTCCATCAGTCTTTCCCGTGCTTCATCAGGGGTTCCCGATGATTTGATAATAGCGATAACCTCGTCAATATTGTCACTGGCAATTATCAGGCCTTCAAGTATATGTGCTCTCTTTTCCGCCTGGTCGAGGTCATATTTCGTCCTTCTCAATACTATTTCGTGTCTGTGTTTTACGAAATGTTCAATCAGGTCCTTGGTGTTCAGAGTTCTGGGCCGGCCCTTTACAAGGGCAATATTGTTTACGTTATATGATGTCTGGAATGATGATAGTTTGTAAAGGTTGTTGAGCACCACGCTGGCGCTGGCATCCTTTTTCAGGATGACAACTATCCTCATGCCGTTACGGTCGGATTCATCATTGATATAGGAGATGCCTTCCAGCCTCTTCTCATTGATCAGGTCTGCGATCTTCCTTATCATTTCAGCTTTGTTGACCATATAGGGAATCTCTGTAACAATGATGCATTCCCTTCCCGAATGAGTATGTTCAATTTCGGTTTTTGCCCTTATAATGATGCGTCCACGCCCTGTTTCGCAGGCATCTCTGATACCCTGTTCTCCATAGATAATACCGCCGGTGGGGAAATCTGGTCCCTTTATATATTGCAATAATTCCAAAGGTGTGATCTCATTATTGTCTATATAAGCTATTGTTGCATCTATGATCTCCGTAAGGTTATGCGGAGGCATGTTGGTTGCCATCCCAACTGCGATACCTGATGCACCATTAACAAGAAGGTTGGGTATCCTGGTCGGAAGCACAACAGGTTCGGTAAGTGAATCATCAAAGTTAAGCTGAAAATCAACAGTCTCCTTCTCGATGTCAGCCAGCATCTCCTCAGCTATCTTCCTCAGCCTTGCCTCTGTGTACCTCATTGCCGCCGGGCTGTCACCGTCGACCGATCCGAAGTTGCCCTGCCCGTCGACCAGAGGGTAACGGAGCGACCATTCCTGTGCCATTCTCACCATAGCCTCATATACAGATGAGTCACCGTGAGGATGATACTTACCAAGTACCTCTCCCACTATTCTTGCCGATTTCTTATATGGTCTGTTCGACAATACCCCGAGATCCGACATTCCATACAGAACCCGTCTGTGAACCGGTTTAAGTCCGTCCCTTACATCCGGTAACGCCCTTGACACTATAACCGACATTGAATAATCAATGTAAGCCGACTTCATCTCCTCTTCAATGTTTACCTTGATGACTCTCTCTCTATCCGACATAACAGATTTAAAATTAAATACATAGAATTAACCTGACTTTAAAGTTTCCGGAAATACGAAAATAGTTATTATTTGCTTATTTTTAAGCTTTTAAAAGTGTGAATTTTTAACATTAATTGTTTATAACTGGGCATGAAAATTGCCATATGTATAATGTGTAAAAATTAACTTTGAAGTTTGTTTTATCTGTACTTTTGTCCTGTTTTAATGACAAATTGACCAGTTACAGATAATTAAAAGATAAATATAGAGGAACATACAATGGATTCACAGTTTTCACAGAGGGTAAAAGATATTCTGGGATACAGCAAGGAGGAGGCGATAAGGCTGGGAAACAGCCATATTAGTCCGGAACATCTTTTTCTCGGGATTTTGAGGGATGGAGAAGGGGTTGCAGTGGAAATACTTATAAACCAGGGCATTGATCTTCTTATGCTGAAAGGATCACTTGAAAAGAGCATAAGGGTTGAAAATCCCGTTCCGGTTGCTGATCATGAAGTGACACCACTGTTGAGAAGCACAGAGAGAATCCTTAAACTTGTTTACCTGGAGGCTAAAGCGCTTAAAAGCAATACCATAGATTCAGAGCACCTTTTGCTTGCCATTCTTAAAGACGAGAATGCATTGGTAACAAGGTTCCTTACAGAGATGGATGTTGATTATCAGTCAGTCAAGAGGGCTGTTGAAGCGGAATCACCCTCTGGCAGAGCTGATTATCCCCGTGATGAAGATGATGAGTCACAAGGTTTTGGTGGTCAGGGAAAGGGCCAGCAACCATTTCCTCCCTCCTCTTCTTCCAAACCATCATCAGACACTCCGGTACTTGATAACTTCGGCATTGACCTTACAAAAGCGGCGGAAGAAGGCAAGCTCGATCCTATTGTGGGCCGCGAAAGGGAAATCGAACGTCTTGCACAGATACTTTCGCGAAGGAAAAAAAATAATCCCGTATTAATAGGAGAGCCGGGTGTAGGTAAATCAGCCATTGCCGAAGGGCTCGCACTGCGTATTACCAAGAAGAACGTCTCTAGGGTGCTTTTCAACAAAAGGGTTGTGGCACTCGATCTTGCTTCCATAGTTGCCGGCACAAAATATCGGGGCCAGTTTGAGGAGAGGATGAAAGCCATTCTTAATGAACTTTCTAAAAACGACAATATAATCCTCTTTATCGACGAGATCCATACCATCGTCGGTGCGGGAGGTGCTACCGGATCTCTCGATGCCGCCAATATGCTCAAGCCCGCTCTGGCAAGAGGCGAGATACAGTGTATCGGTGCGACCACCCTCGATGAATACAGGCAGCATATAGAAAAGGATGGCGCCCTTGAAAGAAGATTCCAGAAAGTTATGGTTGAACCCACCTCCATTGAGGAGACGATCCACATTCTTCACAATATAAAGGAGAGATACGAGGAACACCATAACGTAAATTATACTGACGATGCGATAGAGGCATGTGTCAAGCTCACCAACAGATACATCTCCGACAGGCATCTGCCTGATAAGGCCATTGATGCACTCGATGAGTCAGGGTCCCGGGTCCATATTTCCAATATCGTGGTGCCGGAAAAGATACTCTCTCTCGAACAACAGCTTGAGGATACAAAAAAGGAAAAGATGATGGCAGTAAGGAACCAGAATTTTGAGAAGGCTGCCAGCTTCCGCGACCGGGAAAAAGATCTTCTCGATCTGATCGATCTTGAGAAAAAGAAATGGGAGAAAGAACTTGCAGTTAACCGCGAGACAGTTGATGAGGAGAAAGTGGCAGAAGTAGTGGCCATGATGACAGGTGTGCCGGTTCAGAGAATAGCCCAGACCGAGGGTACCAGACTGCTAAAAATGGCGGATGAACTCGGGGGAAGCGTTATCGGACAGGAAGAAGCAATAAAGAAAGTCGTTAAATCAATTCAGAGGAACCGGGCCGGACTAAAAGATCCGAATAAACCGATTGGAACATTTATCTTTCTTGGTCCAACCGGTGTCGGAAAAACTCAGCTTGCCAAGGTACTGGCGAAATTTCTCTTTGACACGACCGACAACCTCATCAGGATTGACATGAGCGAATATATGGAGAAGTTCTCTGTTTCAAGGCTCGTCGGAGCTCCTCCGGGATACGTCGGTTATGAGGAGGGTGGCCAGCTGACCGAGAAAGTAAGGAGAAAACCATACTCGGTCGTTCTGCTCGATGAGATCGAAAAAGCACATCCCGATGTATTTCATATTCTTCTTCAGGTACTTGATGAAGGCCAGCTGACTGACAGCCTTGGACGAAGGGTGGATTTCCGTAACACCATTGTGATACTTACATCAAACATAGGAACACGGCAGATAGCAGAGTTCGGGCATGGCATTGGCTTTGATACAGCTGCCAAGAAAGCATCAAGGGATGAACATGCGAAGAGCATACTGCAGAAAGCCCTTCAGAAAACCTTCGCACCTGAGTTTCTCAACAGAGTTGACGATGTAATCATGTTTAACTCACTGGGTAAGGAAGAGATAAATAAGATAATTGACATTGAACTGAAAGGGTTGTACGAAAGAGTTAAGTCACTGGGCTATCAGCTTAAGATAGCGACTCCGGCGAGAGACTATATTGCAGAAAGAGGATTCGACGCCAACTACGGTGCACGCCCGCTTAAGCGGGCCATCCAAAAATATCTTGAAGATCCGATGGCTGAGGTTCTCATTAAATCAGAGCTCACAGAGGGAGACACGATAAATGTGACTTTTAACACTGAGAAATCAGAGATTAAGATCGGGTTAAGAAAAAAGAATGAAAAATCCGACGGGAACGAAACAGATCCCGAATAATATTTTAAATATTCTCAGGTATCCCTGACAGATCGAACTCTGCACCATCTGTTATTCGTATATCATAGAATTTTCCCGATGTCAGATCCCGGTTAGCCGGAATAAGCACCTCCTGATCTATGTCCGGAGAGTCGTGTTCTGTCCTGCCGATATGATAATCCCCTTCTCTCCTGTCGACTAACACTTTAACAACCTCTCCGATACGGGACCTGTTAATCTCAAGTGATATGCCCTGCTGTATCTCCATCAATTCTGCAGCTCTTTCATTTTTAACCTCTTCAGGAATTTCATCTCTATAGTTGTCTCCTGCATATGTCTCTTCCTCGTGAGAGTAAGTAAAAACTCCCAGCCTTTCAAACCTGAATCCGGTTATGAATTCTTTCAGCTCCACGAAATCTTCTTCAGTCTCCCCCGGATGTCCGGTTATCAGTGTGGTCCTGAAAGCTGCATCAGGCAACTCTTTCCTGAGCCTGTTCAGCAGCTCTTCAGTCTCTTTCCTGCCATGAGACCTTCTCATAAGTTTAAGCATTCTGTCGCTGATGTGCTGAACAGGAAGGTCTATATAATTGCAGACCCTGTCATTATTTTGCATAACAGTTATAAGCTGGGGCGGAAAATATGACGGATAGAGGTAATGGAGCCTTATCCATTCAAACGATCTGAATCCGAGAAGTTCATATATCAGCTCAGGTAGCCTTTGTTTCCGGTAGAGGTCAAGACCGTAATAGGTAAGATCCTGTGCAATCAGTATAAGTTCCCTGACACCCTTGCTGTCGAGAAAGGAAGCCTCTTTGATTATTGTCTCAAATGGTTTTGAAACGTATTGTCCTCTTATCATTGGAATAGCGCAGAATGCGCATGTCCTGTCGCACCCTTCGGATATCTTGAGCCATGCATAATGAGAAGGGTTGCTTAAAGTCCTTTCTCCAAGCAGATCTTTTCTTTGTGTTAATCCGAGTTCCACTAGTATGCCCGTCATATCATTCACACCGAAGTACTGATCCACTTCGGGTATCTCTTTCCTCAGAACTGCCATATAACGTTGCGACAGACATCCCATAACAAACAGCCTGTTGATCTTTCTTTCATTTTTTGCACTGATGAACCTCAAAATGGTATCAATGCTCTCCTCCTTCGCATCATTGATGAATCCACAGGTATTGATTATA
Organism: uncultured Rikenellaceae bacterium; assembly: GCA_964633195.1. Classification (GTDB taxonomy): domain Bacteria; phylum Bacteroidota; class Bacteroidia; order Bacteroidales; family VadinHA17; genus LD21. The sequence continues at coordinate 8,892 of CAZWFL010000080.1, forward strand.
ACATCACCCGGGAGAATATCCCGCGGGTTATGGCTGGTTGTGTACCCGCCTGCACGTAGCTGTCTTAAAAGGGCTTCAGAGTCAACTATGTTTTTCGGACAACCGAGTGTGACAATATTGATGTGTTTCTTTGTCATACGGGATCATGGGAATAATGAGGTGAGTCTCATTTTCCCGATGAGAATAGTGAATCCACAAATTCAAAGCGGTTAAAGATCTGGAGGTCGTCAAGTTTTTCTCCAATACCTATATATTTAACGGGTATGCTTAACTGGTCTGAAATACCTATTACCACTCCGCCCTTGGCCGTCCCGTCAAGCTTGGTTATTGCCAGGGCTGTAACACTGGTTGAAGAGGTAAATTGCTTTGCCTGCTCAAACGCATTCTGTCCGGTTGAACCGTCCAGTACAAGCAAGACCTCGTGGGGAGCATCAGGAAGTACTTTTTCTATCACCCTTTTTATTTTGGACAGCTCCGCCATGAGATTTACTTTATTATGTAGTCTTCCCGCTGTATCTATAATCACCACATCATATCCTCCGGCAACAGCTGATTTCACGGTATCGAAAGCCACAGAAGCCGGATCTGATCCCATTTTCTGCCTGACGATGGAGACTCCTGCCCTGTCAGCCCATATCTGAAGCTGGTCTATTGCTGCAGCTCTGAATGTGTCTGCCGCTCCCAGAAGAACCCGCTTGCCTCCTTTTTTGAACTGATGTGCCAGTTTAGCTATCGTGGTGGTCTTTCCTGATCCGTTGACGCCCACTATCATTATAACATAGGGGACTGATTTCAGTGGGGCAGAGAAATCAGAAGTTTCCCCGTTCCCGTGCTGTTCAAGGAGAGCAGCTATTTCTTCTTTTAGTATCTGGTTTAATTCATTGATGTTTAGATATTTGTCTTTTGCCACCCTTGATTCAATTCTTTCGATTATCCTGAGTGTGGTTTCAACTCCCACATCAGAAGAGACAAGCACCTCTTCGAGGTTATCAAGAACATTCTCATCTACCTTTGATTTTCCTGCAACAGCCCTTGAGAGCCTTGTGAGCAGGCTCTCTTTGGTTTTTTCGAGACCTTTGTCGAGGCTCTCCTTTTTCTCTTTCGAGGTAAATCCAAACCAGCTCATCTGATTAATGCCTTTTTCGGAAGCTAAAGATAAAAAAAGCTTTCTCCGGCAAAGAAGAAAGCTATCTATATCTTCCGGTCCGTGATCTTACTATTCTTTTCCGAAGAAATCCTTAATATGATCGTTATGAACGACCTCCTCCCTGAAAAGATAAGCCCCTGTTTTAGGAGATTTGGTCATTTTAATACATTTCGTGAAGAGTTTACCTTTTCCGGTCTTCAATGCTGCAACAACCTTCTTTGCCATGATATTTTTCTTTTACTTGATTTCCCTGTGAATGGTGTGTTTCTTAAGTATCGGATTGTACTTTTTTCTCTCGAGGCGATCCGGGGTATTTTTCCTGTTCTTCGTGGTTATATACCTTGAAGTACCGGGTTTTCCACTCTCCTTATGCTCTGTGCACTCAAGGATCACCTGTTGCCTGTTCCCTTTTGCCTTCTTTGCCATTGCCTTTTGTTTTTAATAGTTCAGGATATATCCTTTTTCCTTAGCTTCCTTAAGCACAGGTGTGAGACCTTTCTTGCTTATAAGCCGAATACCTGCTGCTGAAACCTTAAGGGAGATCCATCTCTCCTCTTCAGGGATGTAGTATCTCTTTGTGAAAAGGTTTGGGTAAAATCTTCTCTTAGTCCTTCTTTTAGAGTGAGAAACATTGTTCCCGACCATCGCTTTCTTCCCCGTAACCTGACAAATCTTTGACATTGGAATCAGTTTTATATCCTGGTTAATTCTTATTTTTTAAAATGAAGCGCAAAATACGTGATTTTTATCTGATTAACCAAAGAATAAGGATAAATTTTTTCAACATAACTGATAAAAATCTTTTATTTACCAATAATCTGCTTTCTGAGCAGGTTCAGTCCGGCCACGGAGAATCTTTCAATGTTGACGCTCCTGTTGCCTGTGTAAACGTACTTCTCTGCAACAGTCCGGTGCTTAGAAGCCACTGCTGTCCAAAGAGTTCCGACAGGTTTGGCGGATGTGCCTCCGTCGGGTCCTGCGATACCTGAGGTGGCAACAGCAAAGTCTGTGTCAAGAAGTCGCCTTGCTCCTTCCGCCATATATTTTACAACCTCCTCGCTTACTGCACCATTTTCCCTGATAACATTCTCCGGGACCCCCAGTATTTGAGTCTTTACCATGTTATCGTAAGCTATTATTGAACCTTTAAAATAGTCGGAACTGCCTGGCACAGATGTTATCATTGCAGATATTCTGCCCCCCGTGCAGCTTTCTGCCGTGGAGAGGGTCATTTTTCCTGATCTCAGCAATCTTCCCGTAACCATCTCCATAGGTTCCTCATTGTCTGAGAAAATAAGATCGGGTATTATACCATAGAGTTTCCTGACCTGTTCTTCAATCAGTCCGGCAAGAATTTCACCATTGGCCCCTGTTGCTGTGAGCCTCAGTTTTATTACTCCGAAAGATGGAAGATACGCCAGTTTTATTTCCACTGGCAGAGAGGCTTCAAAGCCGGCAAGTGTTTCGGCCAGTCTTGCTTCAAATGTCCCATAGGTCATTATAGTTCTGTGAATTATCACCTGGGATGTAAACCTGCTTTTCAACAGGGGGAGAACATGCTCGGTCATGATGTACTTCATTTCAGCAGGGACACCCGGCATCGAAACAAATATTGTCCCATCTTTCTCAAACCACATGCCCGGGGCGGTACCCATTTTGTTTTTCAGGACGGTGCAGGATTCCGGAATCTCGGCCTGACTGCGGTTATTGTCATTCATTGGATAGCCCCGGCGCTTCAGCATCTTTTCTATCATCATCAGGACTTCCGCGTCGGTTACCAGCCTGGTATCGAAAAACTCGCAGAGGGCTGGTTTGGTTATATCATCCCTTGTCGGTCCGAGGCCACCGGTTATAAGGACCACATCGGACCTGCCTTCAACCTGACGGAGTGCGTTTATAATATCCTCATGTCTGTCGTGAACAGATATCCTGCTGTGAACATCGAATCCTGCGCTGCTAAGCTCCGCTCCTATCCAGGCCGAATTCGTATCGATGGTCTGGCCAATGAGTATTTCATCGCCGATGGTAATTATTTCAGCTTTCATTATGATTGGTTCAAGGGATTACAAAGTTATGATTTTTCGGTACAATTTTTGATGATGATTCCAGGTGCCACTTTCTTTTCGTAATTTTGTACAAATACCACGTCACTTATGAAAGCAAAGATTTTTTCGGTATTAATTCTCGGCGCCTTATTGGTATTGCTTGTTTCTTCATGCACAAAGGAAGAACCCGGCATTTACAGCAGGAAAGTAAGCTTCGACATTACTGCAAGGCTTCTTGAAGGCAGGAATATCAGCTGTATTGATATTGACAGCAGGG
>CAZWFL010000081.1:0-7329 GCA_964633195.1 uncultured Rikenellaceae bacterium
TCAGGGGGGTTGGGGGGCAAAAGACCTCAGGGGGGTTGGGGGGCAAAAGACCTCAGGGGGGTTGGGGGGCAAAAGACCTCAGGGGGGTTGGGGGGCAAAAATACGAGATTAATTTAGTCGGGGTAATGACTTTGAATTCATAAATCTTTCATTATCTTTGTACATCAATTTTTAACAATGACCGGAAAAAATTTCCATCATCATCATTTCAAAGCTTGCTCTCAGGCGAGATTGAAATGATATGTGGTAACGAATGAAATATCATTAACCCGTCTGAGCAGATCAGGCGGGTTTTTTGTTCCCGTCTGTTCTCTGACGACTTAAATAAAAAATCAAAATGAGTGAACTGAAAATTGCGATCCAGAAAAGCGGGCGACTGCATGAAAACTCCCGCAACTTACTGGATGAGTGCGGAATAAAGATCTCAAACGGAACAGGAGTTCTTAAATCAAGAGCCATGAACTTCCCTGTTGAGGTGCTCTTTCTCAGAGATGATGATATTCCGCAATATGTTGAGCAACAGGTGGCTGATGTCGGCATCATCGGAGAAAACATGGTCCTTGAAAAAAGGAAGGACATATTAATACTCGAACAGCTGGGATTTGCCCACTGCCGACTCAGCCTTGCCATCCCGAACGAGAAAGCTTATGAGGGGCCCGAATTCTTTATGAACAGGAAAGTGGCAACCAGTTATCCGAATCTGCTCGCAAACTATTTCTCGGAAAGAAACATAACTGCCGTGATAGAAGAGATCAGTGGAAGTGTTGAGATAGCGCCCGGAATAGGACTTGCAGATGCCATATGTGACATTGTGAGTTCCGGGAGTACACTGCTCTCCAACGGGCTTCGCGAGGTTGAGACAATAATGAAAAGCCAGGCCGTTATTGTTTCCGGAAAGAATCTCAGCCAGGAAAAACAAGTCATACTTCAGAGGCTTCTGTTCAGGATCCGGGCGGTAAAAAATGCGCGGGAAAATAAATACATCCTGTTGAACGCTCCCGAAAAGGCCGTCGATGAAATATGCAGGATCCTGCCGGGAATGAAGAGCCCGACAATACTCCCCCTTGCTGAGAAGGGCTGGTGCAGCCTCCATTCAGTAGTGAAGGAGGATGAATTCTGGGAAAGAATTAACCAGCTCAAAGAAGCAGGGGCAGAAGGAATACTTGTAATACCAATAGAAAAAATGGTTCTATGATAAAGATTATTAAACACCCGGTGCGCGACAGCTGGGAATCCCTCTTCAGGCCGGCTCAGATAGAGAAAAGCGGACTGGAAGAGAAAGTAAGGCATATTCTGAACCGCGTAAGAAGTGAGGGCGACAGCGCGCTTCTCGATTATTCGGAAAAATATGATGGTGTGAGGCCCGAAAGCCTGATTGTTTCATATGAAGAGATCAGGGAAGCAGAAAAATTTGTGCCTGACGACCTGAAAAGAGCCATCAGCATGGCCAAAGAGAACATTGAAATATTTCACAGGGCTCAGATTACCGATGAACCTGTTATCGAAACCACTCCGGGAGTAAAATGCTGGAGAAAAAGTATCCCGGTAGAAAAAGCCGGAATATATATTCCCGGAGGCACAGCGCCCCTCTTCTCCACAGTGCTTATGCTGGCTTTACCTGCCACTATTGCAGGATGCAGGGAGATTGTGATGTGTACCCCTCCGGACAAAAACGGCAGGGTGAATCCTTTAATATTGTATGCCGCTTCAATTACAGGTGTAACCCGCATTTATATGACCGGAGGCGCCCAGGCTGTAGCGGCAATGGCCTTCGGGACAGAATCAGTTCCGGGGGTTGACAAGATCTTCGGACCCGGCAACCAGTATGTCACCAAGGCTAAGGAGATGATCCAGATGTACGGTATACCGGTTGATATGCCGGCAGGTCCGAGTGAACTGCTTGTAATTGCTGACAAAACGGCTGTTCCGGAATTTGTCGCCGCAGACCTCCTTTCCCAGGCAGAACACGGACCTGACAGCCAGGTATTTTTAATGTCAGATGATGAGGAGATGATCAACCGGGTCCTCTATGAAATTGAAAAACAGATACACACGCTTCCCCGAATGAGTACCGCCCTCGAAGCACTGGAAAACAGTGCCCTGATATTATTCGATTCCATGATCGATTGCATTGAGTTCAGTAACCTGTATGCCCCTGAACACCTGATAATTGCAACAACTGAACCCTCTTCCGTTGCTGCCGGGGTTATTAATGCAGGATCTGTATTCCTGGGCAACTACAGCTGTGAGAGCGCAGGAGACTACGCGACCGGAACGAATCACACACTGCCAACCAACGGTTATGCACGGAATTACAGCGGGGTTTCCGTCGAAAGCTTCATGAAGAAGATCACTTTTCAGGAAGTAACACAGGAGGGTATAAAAAATATCGGACCTGCAGTTGAGCTGATGGCTGATGCCGAGATGCTTGCAGGACACAGGAATGCTGTTGCAGTACGGCTTAAAAGTCTGAGAAATGAATGATATAAGCAAACTGGTCAGGGATAACGTAAGATCACTTATCCCCTACTCCTGCGCCCGTGATGAGTTCCGGGGTAAAGAGGGTATTTTTATGGATGCCAATGAAAATCCCTATGGTAACCTTAACCGGTATCCCGATCCATACCAGAAAGAGCTGAAAGAGATGATAAGCCAGACGAAAGGCATACCTGTTGAACGGATCTTTCTCGGCAACGGGAGCGATGAGATAATAGACCTTTGCTTCAGAGTGTTTTGCAACCCGGGTACCGACAGGGCCATCACCTTCCACCCTTCATACGGAATGTATGAGGTCTCTGCTTCAGTAAATGATGTTGAGATCATAAAAATCCCGCTTAATGAGAATTTCCAGATAGACCTTAACAGTGTTGAGCCATATTTAAAGGATGACAAAGTCAAACTGATATTTGTATGTTCACCAAACAACCCGACGGGAAATTGTATCAACACTTCTGATATTGAATTTATTATACGTAACTTTAATGGCATAGTCGTTATTGATGAAGCATATAATGATTTCAGTGATAATCCGTCATTTGCTGCTATGACCAGCCGTTTTGAAAACCTTATTGTAATGCAGACCTTCAGCAAAGCATTTGGCCTTGCATCAGTAAGGGTGGGCATGATGTTTGCCGACAGCAGGATCATTCACTACTTCAATAAGATGAAACCTCCATACAACATCAGCTCCATCAACCAGAAAGCTGCCCTTAAGAGGCTCAGCCGGCAGGACGAAGTAAGAAAACAGGTGAGCAGGATAAGGATGGAGAGGGAAAGACTTCAAATAAACCTTCAGAAAATGAGTATTGTTGAAAAAATCTATCCATCCGATTCAAATTTCCTGCTGGTGAAAGTAAACAATGCTGACAAGCTATACAATGCTCTTGTTGACCACAATATAATTGTCAGGAACAGGAGCAGGCAGGTCAGGGACTCTATCCGGATAACCGTCGGGACCAGGTATGAGAACAACAGGCTGATAAGTGTCCTGAAAAAACTAAACCTATGAAGAAAGTACTATTCATCGACAGAGATGGAACCATAATAAAAGAACCTGCAGATGAACAGGTTGACAGCTTTGAAAAGTTTGACTTTATCCCGGGGGCAATAACAGGTCTGTCAGCAATAAGCAGAGAGCTTGATTATGAGCTTGTTATGGTGACAAATCAGGATGGATTGGGTACTGAATCGTTCCCAGAGGAGATCTTTTGGCCGGTGCACAACAAGATGCTTCAGGTGCTGAAGGGTGAGGGAGTAATTTTCCGGGAAGTCTTTATTGACAGGAGCCTCCCTGCTGAAAACGCACCGACAAGGAAACCGGGAACTGCCATGCTGGTAAAGTACCTCGCCGGAGGTGTGGATCTTTCAGGATCTTACGTCATCGGTGACAGGTTATCGGATATGCAACTGGCTCAAAACTTGGGATGCAGGGGAATTCTTTTCAATGCCGGAGATCATTCCTCCGCATGTTTCAGCACTACAAGCTGGAATGATATCTACAGGTACCTTAAATCTTTACCGAGAACTGCAACAGTAATACGCTCTACTTCGGAGACCTCAGTAACAGTTGAAATAAACCTCGATGGTACCGGAAGAAGCAATATAAAAACCGGAATAGGGTTTCTTGACCATATGCTTGAACAGATTGCCAGACATGGTGAGACAGATCTTACTGTTTCTGCCAGCGGCGACCTGGTTGTAGATGAGCATCATACAACGGAGGATGTGGCCATTTGCCTGGGAGAAGCGATAAAAAAGGCTCTGGGCGAAAAGAAAGGAATTGAAAGATATGGGTTCACTATCCCGATGGATGATTCTCTGGCCAGTGTCGCACTTGACTTCGGGGGAAGATCCTGGCTGGTATGGGATGTCAGCTTTAAACGTGAGATGGTGGGGGAAATGCCGGCAGAAATGTTTTATCACTTTTTTAAATCACTCAGCGATAACGCCGGATGTAACATTAATATAAAAGCGGAAGGAGACAACGAACACCACAAAATAGAAGCAATATTCAAGGCCTTCGCAAAGGCTATGAGAATGGCTGTCAGAAAAACCGGCAATTACTCACTTCCAACAACCAAAGGCAAACTGTGATTGCAATACTTAAATACAATGCAGGCAACATCCGGTCGGTTCAGAATGCGCTGACAAGGATGGGATATGAAAGCATCGTGACCGACGACTTAGAAAGTATTGCAGGTGCGGAAAAGGTTATAATACCAGGGGTTGGTGAAGCCAGATCAGCTATGGGCTATCTGAAGGAGAAAGGCCTTGACAAACTGATTCTCTCACTGAAACAGCCCGTTCTGGGCATCTGCCTGGGTCTTCAGATAATGTGCCGCTACTCCTTCGAGAGAAACACTTACTGCCTTGGTATATTTGATACCATTGTAAACCGGTTCCCCCCTCACGAAAAAGTGCCGCATATGGGGTGGAATAATTTCTCGGCTATTAAGGGTGAGCTCTTCAGAGGCATCAGGATGGAAGATGATGTATATTACGTGCATAGTTACTATGCGGAGATCTCACCATGCACATCAGCTATATGTGACTACATATTGCCCTTCAGCGCTGCCATGCAGAAAGGCAATTTTTACGCCACGCAGTTTCATCCGGAAAAATCCGCAGATATCGGAGTGCGTATATTAAAAAACTTCCTTGAATTATGAGAATAATCATTGCCATAGATATTATTGACGGTAAATGCGTGAGGTTGACTAAAGGTGATTTCGCGACGAGTAAAATCTATAACGAGGATCCTCTCGATGTTGCCAGGCAGATAGAGGATAGCGGACTTGAATATCTCCACCTTGTCGATCTCGATGGTGCAAGAAACCGCAGAGTAACAAATCACAAAATACTCGAAAGGATAGCCGGAAATACCTCTCTTAAAATCGATTTCTCAGGTGGCATAAGAACTGATGAGGACCTGAGAACCTGTTTTGAAGGTGGAGCCGGTCAGGTGGTATGTGGCAGTGTTGCAGTTAACGATCCGCCCCTCTTCATGAGCTGGCTCGAAAAATGGGGACCTGAAAAGATCATTCTGGGCGCCGATGCAAAAGGGAGAAGAGTATCTGCAGGAGGATGGCTTGAGGATTCCGGAAAAGAGATAATAACTTTTATAAGAGATTATCACTCGAAAGGGGTGCAATATGCGGTATGCACGGATATTGAAAGAGATGGGACTCTTGAGGGACCCTCAACAGATCTCTATAAAGAGATTCTCGGCATCCCCGGACTGAATCTTATTGCCAGCGGAGGTGTTTCATCCATTAAGGACATAAACGAATTGAACAAGATCGGATGCGAAGGTGTAATTATCGGCAAAGCGGTGTATGAAGGCAAGATCACATTAAAGGAACTGTGTAGATTATGCTGAAGAAAAGGATCATACCATGTCTCGATATTAAGGAGGGCCGGACCGTCAAGGGCATCAACTTTGTGGATATCCGCGATGCCGGCGATCCGGTTGAACTTGCAGCAAGGTACGTGAAGGAGGGTGCCGATGAACTGGTGTTCCTGGACATAACCGCCACTGTGGAAAACCGGAAAACGCTGGCCTCTCTGGTGGAAAGGATAGCTGCTGAAATAAATATACCTTTCACAGTGGGTGGCGGCATCAATACGATTGAAGATGTGACTGTCCTTATAAGCGCAGGAGCCGATAAGGTATCAATAAACTCCTCGGCCGTAAGGTCGCCGGAACTGATAACTCAGATAGCAGGACAATTCGGCAGTCAGTGCGTCGTGACAGCCATCGATACAAGGTTTGTTAATAATGAATGGATGGTGGTAATCGACGGCGGGAGGACCCCCACTGATCTCTTTGCCGTCAGGTGGGCGGAAAAAGCAGAACGGCTCGGTGCCGGGGAAATACTTCTTACTTCGATGAATGCCGACGGAACAAAATCGGGATTCTCTACAGAAATAACAAAAGAGGTAAGCAGTGCACTTAATATTCCCGTGATTGCATCGGGTGGTGCAGGAACCATGGATCATTTCAGGGAGGTGTTCCTGAAAACATCATGCAGTGCGGCGCTGGCGGCAAGCATTTTTCACTACGGGGAGATATCAATCCCCGACCTGAAGAGGTACCTGTCAGATAATAATATAAACGTCAGAATATTATGAATGTCAATTTTGATAAATGGAACGGTCTGGTACCTGCTGTAATACAGGATAATAATACCTTACAGGTGCTGATGGTGGGCTTCATGAATGAAGAAGCACTGCAAAAAACGCAGGCTGAAGGAAAGGTAACCTTCTTCAGCCGGACAAAAAACCGCTTATGGAAGAAAGGTGAGACATCGGGCAATTTCCTGAGTGTTGTGGATATTAAAACAGACTGTGATAATGATACATTGCTGATAAAGGTTGATCCTGCCGGTCCCGTCTGTCACACAGGTACTGATTCATGTTTCGGTGAAACAGGTGTAAAAGGTTTTATTTATGAACTGGAACAAATTGTGAATCAGAGAATTGACAATAACATTGAAGATTCCTACACCAACCGGCTTTTCAGGAAAGGCATCAACAAGGTAGCCCAGAAGGTCGGCGAAGAGGCTGTAGAGCTCCTCATTGAAGCCAAAGATGACAACCAGGCGTTGTTCCTCAACGAGGCGGCCGATCTTCTTTATCATCTGCTTATCCTTCTCAAGACAAAAGGAGCAACATTAACTGATGTGGAGGAGGTACTTGCAGCGCGTCATAAAAACCAGACCTGACGCCCCCGGTAATTCTGCAGGGGCAGGCGCTACGCGGCTCGTTAATCCGGGACAACATCATCCTACAAACATGCCGCCGCTACGCGGCTCGTTAATCCGGGACAAC
>CAZWFL010000081.1:7429-12324 GCA_964633195.1 uncultured Rikenellaceae bacterium
CGCCGCTACGCGGCTCGTTAATCCGGGACAACATCATCCTACAAACATGCCGCCGCTACGCGGCTCGTTAATCCGGGACAACATCATCCTACAAACATGCCGCCGCTACGCGGCTCGTTAATCCGGGACAACATCATCCTACAAACATGCCGCCGCTACGCGGCTCGTTAATCCGGGACAACGTCATCCTACAAACATGCCGCCGCTACGCGGCTGATGTTATGACAGGATATCTTTAACGAGTCCCGTAGGGACGGTATGATTGTAGCATAGATGGACTATAGTAGTATAGGTTAGCTCCGTAGGAGCGACATGTTTGTAGCAAATGCAGGTTATTACATCCCGGATTAGCTCCGTAGGAGCGTCATGTCTGTAGGTCAAAAATGGTATGAAATGATGTTGGTGAGCTCCGTAGGAGCGGCATGTTTGTAGCAAATGCAGGTTATTACATCCCGGATTAGCTCCGTAGGAGCGTCATGTCTGTAGGTCAAAAATGGTATGAAATGATGTTGGTGAGCTCCGTAGGAGCGACATGTTTATCCTGTAAAAATTCAATAATTTTCAAAAAAACATTTGCATTTTATTTGCTGTTTTGAAAAATAAATTACTTTTGTAACCCGACAAAGCGATAAAATGAATATTGTATACAACTATTTCGCATCCTTTTTCTACTTCTATTTTTATTTTAAGATGAGGTAAAGGGATTTTTGTATACAGATAAGAAGATTATATGGCAGCAAGGGTCCCTGAGAAAGGGGCCCTTGCTTTTTAATACTGACTTAATATGAAAGTAGCTGTACAGGGAGAAACAGGATGTTTTCACGAAGTAGCGGCGAGACTATACTTCGCCGGCAATAGAATAGAAATTGTACCATGTACCACATTTGACTCAACCATCGGGGCAGTGAAGACCGGTGATGCTGATGTGGCAATGATGGCCATCGAAAATGCACGATCGGGAAGTATCCTCTATAACTATTCCCTCATACGTGAATCGGGTTTTAAAGTACTGGGTGAAATAAACCTCAGGATAAAACAAAACCTTATGGCACTTCCGGGACAAAACCTCGCTGATATTAAGCAGATCCGTTCACACCCTATAGCCCTTGCTCAATGCATGAATTTTCTTAACCTCCATCCCGGCATAACACTTGTTGAGACTGATGATACTGCAGGTAGCGCAAGAATGATAAGTGAAAACAGGCTAAAGAAGATTGCGGCCATAGCATCAACCGATGCCGCCCGGCTGTATGGCCTTGAGATAATTGCCGAAGGAATAGAGACCTACAAGAAGAACTATACCCGTTTCCTTCTGGTCGGGCACGAAGAAAAAGGAATAAGGAACGGCAACAAGATCTCAGTCTGCTTTGCCACAGGACATAAGCCCGGTTCGCTGGCTGCAGTTCTGGTAATCCTTGCAGAGATGAATATAAACCTGTCAAAGATACAGTCTGTACCAAGGCTGAACGGAGAATGGGAATATATGTTCTATCTTGATCTGGAACTACCCGGCGGCACCGCTGTCACAAGAGTTGAAAAGGCTCTTGAGAATCATACAAACAACCTCGAAATACTTGGTATATATAATAAAGGAGATAAACTATATGAAAGTTAAACCGGCAGAACGCACACAAAGCGTTCAGGAATACTACTTCTCCAGGAAGTTAAAGCAAATAGACCAGATGAGGAAGGCCGGTGCCAATATTATAAACCTCGGCATTGGAAGTCCTGATCAGGCTCCTTCAGAAAAAGCAGTCAGCATGCTTGCAGAAAGCGCTTCAAAGCCAACCTCTCACGGTTACCAGAGCTATATTGGAATCCCGGCTCTTAGAAAAGCCTTTGCAGAATGGTACAGGAAATATTTCGGAGTGGTATTAAATCCTGATGATGAAATACTTCCGCTTCTCGGGAGCAAGGAAGGCATAATGCACATAAGCATGGCATTTGTAAATCAGGGTGATGAGGTCCTTATTCCCGATCCCGGATATCCGACATACTCATCTGTTACCAGCATTGTTGGTGGGAAGACCATTTATTATTATCTTGAAGAGAAAAACGGATGGCTGCCGGATCTGAAAGCTCTGGAAAAGAGCGACCTCAGCAGGGTTAAACTGATGTGGGTCAATTATCCTCACATGCCCACCGGCACACAGGGCTCTGCAAGACTCTTTGAAGAACTTGTATCTTTCGCTCACAGACACTCCATACTGATATGTAACGATAATCCATACAGTTTTATCTTAAACAGGGATTATCACACTATCTTGTCGGCACACGGAGCCCGGGAGGTCGCTCTTGAACTCAACTCGTTAAGCAAATCGCATAATATGGCAGGCTGGAGAGTGGGCATGGTGGCCGGGCATAGTGAATACATAGCCAGTATCCTGAAAATAAAAAGCAATATGGATTCAGGGATGTTCCTTCCCGTCCAGATGGCTGCCGTCGAGTCTCTTAACAATCCTCCCGATTGGTATGACAAAATAAATTCAGTCTATGCAGAACGCCGAAGGCTGGTTGAGGAGATCATGAATATCCTTAATTGCTCATACGACAGGAACCAGTCCGGACTCTTTGTCTGGGGCAGAATTCCTGATGATATCATTAATTGCGAACTGTACGTTGAGGAGATACTGGAAAGCTCAGGTGTTTTCATAACCCCCGGATTCATTTTCGGATCAAAAGGGGAAAGGTATGTAAGGATCTCCCTCTGCGCCAATATGGAGACTCTCGGGGAGGCGAAGGAAAGGATCAGTAACTATATAAAAAACAGGTAATCAGTAATCAGTATTCAGTATTCAGTAATCAGTATTCAGTATTCAGTAATCAGTAATCAGTAAAATAGCACCAGTCACCCACCTTCGCTACCTCCTTCGCTGAAGCTACGGAGGTCAAAGAAAGCTTCGGTGGGCAGAGCCAGTCACCAGTAACCAATCACCAGTAACATGACAATAGCAGTAGTAGGAATAGGCCTTATCGGCGGATCAATGATGATCGATCTTCGCAAGCGGGAATTTGCCGACAGGATAATCGGAGTGGATAATAACATTCAGCACAGGAACATAGCACAGCTCTGCGGGCTGGTCGATGAGACAGATACACTGGAGAATGCCGTCGAGCAAAGCGATCTGATAGTCCTTAGCACTCCGGTCGATACAAATTGTTCGATGCTTCCGGGTATCCTCGACTTGATCAAAGGGACAAGTAAGGTAGTTACCGACATGGGTTCAACAAAGGCCAGTATAGCCCGTATCTCTGAGAATCATCCGGGGCGGGGCAGATATGTGGCGGCACACCCCATGGCAGGTACAGAATATTCCGGGCCGCTGGCTGCCGTCGGAAGACTTTTCGACTATAAGCCCGCCATAATCTGTGACCCTGAAAAGAGCGACAATGGTGCACTCGATCTGGTAATTAGGATGCTGGGAGTCCTTAACATGAGGATCGTTTATATGAACTCCGCAAGTCACGATATTCATGTGGCTTATGTCTCCCACATCTCGCATATCACATCGTTCTCCCTCGCACTGAGTGTTCTGGCAAAGGAAAAAGAAGCGGATAACATTATGACACTTGCCGGAGGAGGTTTCGAGAGTACTGTCAGGCTTGCAAAAAGCAGCGGCGAAACATGGGCTCCAATCTTCCTGGAAAACTCAGAATATATTATTGAGGTTATGGATACTTATATTGAAAAGATGAAGCTCTTCAGGAAGATGATAACTGAGAAGAACCTCGAAGGATTGAAAAAAATCATGGATGAGGCAAACGCTATAAGGAAAATATTGCATTAATTTATAATTATATGGAATCTCAGATGAATGTATCACCTATTAAGGAATGGAAAGGGTACAAGGGAAGACCGTTTCTCATCTCAGGGCCCTGCAGTGCAGAGACCGAGGAACAGGTAATGGAGACGGCAAAAGCTCTGGCTCAGATGAAGGAGGTTAGTGTTTTCCGGGCAGGAATATGGAAACCGAGGACCAGGCCCGACTCATTCGAGGGTGTCGGAACCGACGGTCTGAAATGGCTCAGGAGTGTAAAACAGGAGACCGGATTGATGGTCTGCACCGAGGTCGCCAACCAGAAACATGTTTATGAAGCCCTTAAATACGGAGTCGACATGCTCTGGATAGGAGCCCGTACATCCGTTAACCCCTTTACCGTCCAGGAGATATCCGATGCACTGAACGGTGTCGACATTATGGTACTTGTGAAGAATCCGGTAAACCCTGATATCGAGCTCTGGGTCGGAGCCATAGAAAGGATCTCGAGGGCAGGGATAACAAAGATTGGTGCTATCCACCGGGGGTTCTCCACTTTCGAGAAAACAAGTTACAGGAACCAGCCAAACTGGCAGCTGCCCATCGAATTACACAGACGGATCCCCGAGCTTCCCATAATATGCGATCCCAGCCATATTTCAGGCACGAGGGAGTTCCTGCATGAGATCTCCCAGAAAGCGATGGATCTGAATTTTGATGGATTGATGCTCGAGTCGCATATCGATCCTGACAGCGCACTGAGTGACTCGGCGCAGCAGGTCACCCCCGGCGAGCTTAAAGAGCTTCTCAGCAGGCTCATAATGCGTAATCCGGTCGCTTCCGATCCCCGGTTGCTGGATGTCCTGGGGGAACTGCGTCAGCAGATAGATATCTATGATGAACATCTGATTGACCTGCTGGAGAAAAGGATGAAAGTTGCCGAAACCATCGGACAATACAAGAAAGAAAATAACATTACAATACTTCAGGCTACCCGCTGGAACGAAATAGTAAGGAAGGTGATGGCCAAGGGAGCGGCCAAGGGATTGAGCCCTGAAATGATAGACAGTGTCTTTAAAGCCATTCACCAGGAATCAATCAACCATCAGATGAGGATTATGAACAATGGTATAGTTA
>CAZWFL010000082.1:0-12124 GCA_964633195.1 uncultured Rikenellaceae bacterium
CGGCGGACGAAGCCAGTACCCAGTACCCCCGCCTGACCGACGTCAGTCGGGCAGGCAGTACCCAGTACCCAGTACCCAGCACCCAGCACCTAGTACCCAGCACCCAGCACCAGTTTCCTTACGATCTCCCTCATCTCCCCGTACTGCTCCTCCATGCTCTCAACCAGCCTGAACTGCGCCCTTGCCCTCTGCAGATTATGATGCTCGTGATGTATCTTGAAATAATTATCGCCGTCGATAAAATCAGTAAGGAATCGAAGGGCGATGATGAATGTTATGAGGCGGGGTGCGAACGCAAGGTAATCCTTTTCAACACTGTTAAGAGTATCGCGTGTCTCAGAAAGATAACCTTCGGAATAGGCTTCAAACAGGCTGATATCCATTCTGACTTTCGACAGCTCCTTCTCATCCTCGGCAGCGATATTGGCAGCAGTCCTTATTGCATCGCCGAAATCGTAATGAACATAACCAGGCATTACCGTATCAAGATCGATCACACAGAGGGCTTTGTCATTCCGGTCAAGCAGTATATTATTGAATTTAGTGTCATTATGGGTTATCCTTACCGGTATTTTCCCTTCCCTGCCAAGCCTTAGTATGACCTTCATCTCTTCAGCCCTCCGGTGAACAAAGCCTGTTTCATCGGCAACTTTCGCTGCTCTTCCGGCGGGATCTTCCTCCAGTTTGCTGTTGAAGGTTTCAAGCCTCTTCTCAATATCATGGAAGAATGGAATTGTCTCAAAAAGAGGCTCTCCCGGAAGATCTGCCAGCATCGCCTGGAAACGGCCTATCGCTTTTCCTCCTTCATAAGCCTTTCCGGGGGTGTCAACGATATTGTATGACCTGTGATCGGAGATGAAAATATACATCCTCCAGAAATCGCCGTTATTGTCCCTGATCCAGCTTTTTTCATCTTTAGAAGGGATCAGGGTAAGGCATTCCCGGTTGACTTCTGACCCCGGAATGGCGGATATCTTGCGGTTCAGATGTTTTGTAACCCTTTCAATATTATTCTGAAGTTCAGGTATATTCTTAAATATCTTGTTGTTAAGACGCTGAAGAATGTAATCATCGCTGTTACTTTCAGCAGTTACAATTCTGAAGGTATCATGAATATGACCACTTCCAAAAGGAGCGCCGGATTCGAATCTCCCTTCAGTCTTGAATTGGTGATATATCTCCTCCAGGTTATAGCTCATCTATCTTCCTGCTTTGTGTCCGATAAAGGCGTAATACATTATAACAAGATAACAGGGAAGACAGATCCAGTATGCCGACTGTGTTGAGAAGAGATCGGCAAGCTTGCCGTAAACAAGCGGGAGTATTGCACCACCGGCTATCGCCATAATAAGCATTGCAGAACCTGTCTTTGTGAACCTTCCGAGCCCGGTGATTGCAAGAGGCCACATTGCCGGCCAGACAAGAGCATTGGCAAGACCCATCAGTGCAACGAATAATACTGTTACCGGCAGAACCAGTTCAAGAGGCTTGAAGGTGACAAGATCCACAAATGGCATGGTAAATACCAGATCTGAAGGGATTAAAATGGCGCAGAATGTGAAGATAACACCAAGTATTGTGCATATTTTCAGCGCATTTCCCTGGCTTATGTATTTCGGAATAAAAGCGATTCCCATCAGGTAGCCGAGAATCATAGCCAGCAGTGTGAGCGAAGTGTAATATTTTGCTGAATCCATCGGAACATTTAACGATTGTCCGTACCTGATGATGGTATCACCTGCTATAACCTCCACTCCGACATAGAAGAACAGGGCGACGACACCCAGGATCAAATGAGGGAACTGCCAGATGCTTGTCTTGTTAAGGTTTGCTTCCCCTACTACCTCATCTTCAGCTTCAGTGTCGACCTCCGGGAGATGGGCATAACGCAGTAACAGGCCTAGCAGAACAAGTATTGCAGCCATTATGATGTATGGCATTATGACCCTGTGTGCCATCTCATCCAGGATAATGGCACGTGATACTGCATCAGCTGCCTGGGCAAGCTGCTGGTCAAGTATGTCGGCATCTTTCATGATAACGGAGGCAAGTATAACAGGAGCAATGGCTCCGGCGAACTTGTTTGCTATACCCATTATACTGATCCTCTTGGCGGCACTCTCGCGTGGACCTATTATCGTGATGTAGGGGTTGGAAGCTGTCTGCAGAAGTGCCAGACCGGTACCCATTACAAACAGGCCTGTCAGAAATAGCCCGTAACTTCTCGTGAGGGCAGCAGGGATGAAAACCAATGACCCGATTGCCATCACCCATAACCCGACCGACATCCCGTTTTTGAACCCTGTCTTCTTTAGCACCGCCGATGATGGCAATGCCATTACAAAGTAGGAGATGTAAAAGGCAAAGGTTACAAAATAGGCCTGAAAATCATTCAGCTCACAGGCAGTTCGCAAGAATGGGATCAGTATCCCGTTAAGCCAGGTGACAAAGCCGAAAATGAAGAAGAACAAACCGATTATGGTAATTGAAAACACGTAATCTTTCCTGCTGATTTCGTGTGAAGAGCTGCTTGTAGTCATAAAATTTTGTATTAGCTAATGGTTATCCTGAAGAAGCCAAATCTAATCTTTTTCTCCAATGCAATCAAGAAAAAATAATTAATTTGGTCAAAAATTACCGTGCTGATCTTGATTTTGCGCCAAGATATCCTCCGTGATGCCTTTTGGCATAGTCTGCTTTTGTGAAGCCTATTTTCTCCATCATCACTACAACAAGCGCGTCGCCGATAACAGTAAAGGCTGTTGTTGATGTGGTAGGAGTGAGGCCAAGCGGACAAACTTCCTGCGGATTACCGGTAGTCAGGCAGCAATCGGCATTAAGAGCCAACTGCGTATCGGGGCTACCTGTTATTAATATAACCGGCACGGAAGGGAAGAGATTGTTCTTAAGATCAACAAGCTCCACTATCTCCCTTGTCTTTCCTGAATTCGAGATCAGCAGAAATATATCATTTGACTGAAGAATGCCCAGATCACCGTGCTGTGCCTCACTGGGATGCAGGAACACCGCAGCTGTGCCGGTCGAACTGAAAGTCGTGGCAATATTGTCTGCTATCTGCCCGGCTTTGCCCATTCCGCTTGTTATCAGCTTGCCGTTAAGCACATGAACATGATGGTGGATAACAGCTATGGCTTTTTCGAATTCATCTGTGACGGGAATGCCTTTAATGGCAAGTGCCTCTTCCTCCAAAATCCTTCTTATTCTCTCTTTCATTTTTTCCTGATGCTATCGAACGCAAAAGTATCAAAAAATTAATTTGTAATTATCGGATAAACTTTTTGTAATACTTCTCAGGCCATGTTATTAAAGTTATTTTATTTTTGTAATACATCTTCAATTTAATTATTCCCTGTGATCACAGAGAGATAAAAGATAATGAAAGTCCATCCCTGCAATCCTGAGAGATATGAATAATGAACCGGACAATTCAGCTTTATCCAGGCGGAGTTCACAACCTTATGTTGTGGCTGCAGCTTTTTGTTCACTACTCGCTATAGTCGGTTTCGCCCTATACGGTTTGCCCTTCTTTTATGATTTCTTTATTGAGGAATTTGGATGGTCGCGGACAGTCGTAACTTCGGGTAACGCGCTAGGCAAACTCCTTGTTGCTCCTCTCTTCGGATTTATTGCCGGATGGATCATCGACAGGTACGGTCCGAGAAGGATGATGATGGCAGGTGCCCTTATGGCCGGGAGTGCTCTGATAGGATTGAGTATGATGAACTCCCTCAGCATGTTCTACCTGTTTTATGTACTCAATGCCCTCGGTTATGTTTTCGGAGGCCCCCTGCCGTGTCAGGTTCTGATATCCAGATGGTTCACAAAACACAGGGGAAAGGCGATGGGTATCGCATATCTGGGTATTGGTACAGGAGGAGCCCTTGTGCCCCTGATAGCTTCCGGACTCGAGAGGAACATTGGCTGGCACCTTGCCCTGACATCTCTGGGAGCCCTCATTATAATAATTGCATTCCCACTGGCATTTTTCATTAAGGAACCAAAAAACCCTCCTGCTGAGACCGTAAAAAAAGCCGGGCCTGCAGTGCCTATGTCAAACATACTCCGGAACCCGAATTTCTACCTGCTCGCTATCGGGAGCATGTGCTCCATAGGAGCCGTCGGAGGCGTCAACCAGCATCTTAAGCTCTATCTGCGAGACCTTAGTTTCACACAGACACAGGCAGCGCATGTCCTCTCTCTGGTCCTTCTCTCAAGCCTGGCCGGGAGGGTTTTGATGGGAATGCTTGCCGATATTATGCGAAGAAAATATGTAATGATACTGATCTACCTCATTGTAGGATGTTCAATCCCATTACTTCTCATGCCTGATTTCCCGGGACGGATATATGTTTTTGCTGTTATTTTCGGAATAGGGCTGGGGGGCGACTATATGATAATCCCACTTATGGCAGGTGACCTGTTCGGAATAAGGATCCTTGGCAGAGTAATGGGTATCATACTGGTTGCCGATGGGATTGCCGAGTCGCTGATGCCAATGCTTATCGGGCGACTGTATGACATTGCCGGCAACTATACATTCGGATTTACACTGCTTATATGCGTTGCTCTTATCGGTGCTCTTATAGTGTCATTTCTTCCGAAAGGAACTGCTGATTCTGCACCTGCTGACTGAAAATATGCGTTTTCATACCTGATTTGTTCTCAGAAAACAGGCTATAAAGGCAAAATCCGCCGGTTTTTGTCACATTCAACCCTTTGTTCGTCAAAACTCTCCCGGGCCTAAGAATTAGTTCAAATTGTCTTTCGTTCTGAAGCCATAAGCCTGTAAATAAATAATTTACCTTGTTACTTAAACCCTTGTTCCCGGTCTTCCGGCCATTTAATATATAAAATAAGGGTTCCTTTTGACGAACAATCAGTTATTATTTATCAGTTGATTATTAGCCGGGGCGGGTCTCCCTATTTTTTTGACAAATGGCTTTGCAAGCCGTCCTGTTTTCCGGGAAATGGATTTGCAGCTACTTGACTGCCACTCTCTTAAACCATAATTTTATTTCGTTCTAAAATTATAATTACGATGGAAAATACAGGTGCATTGCAAAGAGAAGCTTATTCGAATAACCTCTATTCTGAGGTGGTTGCCAGCACTGATAAGTCGCCCCTGAGAAAAAGAGCAAAGTCTAATCCCGTTCTGGAGACAATGTTGTCAGAAGGCAGCGAATACTTTTTTAATTATCTCGACAGGATGGGGCTCTCTCATGAACCTGATTTGCTGATATTGTCGTCAAAACATCATTATTATTATGATCATGAGGACCTTAGGGGTGTGAAAATACTGGTCAACCTTAAGAAATTAAATTTCATTAAGCACCTCGACAGTTTTTTACATGTCCTGTTCCGCATGCTTCCACCAAGGGCGAAATTCATAGGCTGCTTTACAAACAGCCAGTCGCCCGGGAACAAAGGTTTCAACTTTAATCACAGCAACGGATTTTTCAGCCGGTTCCTGAATTTCCTCGATGCACGAACCGATCGCCAGCTGAAAAAGGATGAAGTGACCGTAATGCTCGAGTCGCATGGATTTAAGGTACTTGACATGACTGAATTTAACGGGGAGGTTTTCTTCAGTGCCAGGAACAAAAAGATGACAGTTGCCTGATAGTGCTTTATTTGCCTGAGCAGATTTGAAGCGAGGCAGAAATAGTTTCACCCATCAACCCTGATGAGCTTATTACCAAGTGCAGATACTATTTTTTGTATGTTGTCGATCATCATAGAATCTTTATTCCGGTCAGCTTCAGTCAGCTCTTCCCATGGCTGAATGTCTTTGTGAAGACTGAGGCCCGATTTCAGCATTCGTTGTAAATCCCTGTCAGAAATCTCCTCAAAAGCCATATAACTGCCGAGTATCTTTTCGGCAATCCACCGGTTATGTTCCATTTTCGCCATTATAAGACGCTTATCGGCGGGGACTTTTTCAATATCAAATGGAACACCTGTACTGGTTAAGGGCACCATTGCCGCATTAAGGTACCTCAGCTTTATTGCCAGATGCCTTGCAGGATAACGGTTATAGTCTTTTTCCCTGTCGGTCAGCTTCTCCCATGCCGGCATTAGTTCCGCTTCCTCAAGTCCTATATATATGTTGTGTATCTGCATGGCAATATTATCAGTCAAATCCTCGTCGTCAGCAATCATTTTCTTATTACATACGTTTGTGTAAAAAGCAAAGGTGTCTATATGAAGAAAATCGGTCACACTCTTGAAATTGACAAAGAGATCAAGAATATCAGGATCTCTCGGCAAAAGGATTACTATTCGCGGATCTTCCAATAATTTAAGGTCAGGATGTTCTCTCTCGTTTAAGTCATAAATATCCTTATGTCTGAGCTTGAAGAAAAGCTGCCTGTATCTTTTCGCTATCTCATAACACTGACTCTCTGTCTCGCTGCATATAAAACATACTGAAACATCATGAATTCCCGTGGTCTTTAAATCCTTGAAAAGATCAGGACTGTTTATAAATGTCATATCCGCAATCTGATCAATAAAGGGGAACTTGAACCTGAATTCTGTAACCTTCTCATCAAGTCTCTCATCAACAATTGTAATTCCGGGTTTCCTGAGATCGGCAAAATGATAAAGCTGAATGGCTTCTTTTATTATCTGTTCGCTGATCCTGTTCAACCCGTGTACCAGAATGTGGCATTGTTCCGTATCCGCAGAGGTAAAACTCCTGAACTTGTCAGGACAATATTCATCTATAACAATGGCGGCAATCTTCTGATATATATTAAACGCATGAAAATCTATATTTTTTACACTCCTTTCCTGGAACTCCTTAAAAATATTCATATTGAAGTGGTCCGAGACATGAAGAATGATCTTCAGTTTCTTTTCAATATCCTCCTTATTGAATATGTCGATTATATTATGAGTGATATTGATGTTGGTCTTGTCATTTTCCGTGAGAGCAAATACTGTTGTTGTTTTTGTTATATTGGCTCTTCTTAGAATATCAGGATTTTCCGCATTCCCGTAAATGAACCTTACCCTTTTGTCCCTGATGTTTCCTGCCAGAAGGTTCTCATGATCTTTTTCAATTACAACTATCTTGTTATCCCCTGTCCTGAGATAGTCCTGTATCAATAAGAATGATTTATATCCAAGCCCGCAAAAGATTAAATGTTCTTTAAATCTGTACTTTATTATGAACAGGTTAACCCTTCTGATCACTGTCGAAAAGAAAAGATTAAGAATTGTGCCGGCAAGCAGGACAGGAGCCATAAACCTGGTAATATTGAGCAGAACAGGAATCTTATCGTGTTCTATGGCACTTTCCATAATAAAGAGCTGCAGTGTCTGGAATGATTTTGTCCAGAATCCGGCCGCCTCTCCATACATGGCATAATATTGGGTAAATCCTGCATATCCGAATAAAAAACAAACGATATACAGCAACCCTGCCAATATATCCGTGAGTCTAATCTTTGACAGATTCATATCAGAATTTTTGCTAAAAATGAATTGATTAAGTTAAGAAATACTTTCCTTTATATCAAAATTATGCATGATTTAATCTGATTAATATTTCTTAGTTTTGTTCCGGCAAAAATTTACCTGTTTGTCATTTTTTGAAGCAGAAAGTTAACTCATTCTAAATCTCACATTATACATCTTTCTTTATTATGAAATTAACCGGTTACAAACACGCTCTTCTTATTTGTGCTCTGATTGTTATGCAAATATTCTTCCTTACTTCCTGTACTACATTATCAGACAGGTCAAAAGATCAGGTAGGGGAACCAGGTATTCTTGGATTTTATCTTGATATGGATTATGCAAAAACAAAAACTGTAATGGACTCTCTGCTTGACATTGGTGAATTATATTATTATGAAACCACAGATATACTTGAGATTAAACAAAATAGCTTATACTGCAATTTTTCAGAGATAAGTCCCTCTCTTTGTGCAAAAATTAATCTCAGAGGGACTTATATTGTTGATGAAAGGTTAACCAGTATTCAGTTAACCCTTTGCACCAGGTCAGATACAGGAGCACCAAAAATTTCGTTTAACTGCAACCTGAATGAAATTAAAAGACTATTTGAATTGTACACGGAAAAGTATGGAAAACCAGCCTTGCTTGGTCCGGGGGAAGAATATAACTGGTTGGCAAGGAGAATACCAGATGTTTATTTCCCGGGTCCAAAAGGTAGATGGGTAATGGACAGAATGTATTACTGGCAGATGGGCAACTATATAGTATATTTTGATTTCGGATATCCCGAAAGTCTCACCATCTCAAATGATCCTGAATTGCCTGATTCGACAATCGCCCCAATAATTCTTTATGATTTTACACCCGGCTATCTTGCAAAACTGCTTGATAAGGCAGGCAAAATGAAAGAAGAAGACTTTAAATGAACCACAAAAGGCGCTTCCTGCGCCTTTTGTGAACCTGGAGGGACTCGAACCCCCAACCTTCTGGTCCGTAGCCAGATGCTCTATCCATTAAGCTACAGGTCCTTCTCGTTTTGTGCGGGAGCAAATATAATAAAATTTTGTTTTGCCTTAGATTTTACTTTTAGCTTAACTGTAAGGTGAGTTTGGAGTTCAAACTTTAGGCACTCCGACCTATAGGCACTTCAGGCACTCCAAACTTCCCAACATTCTGCCATATTTCTTATTTTAGCCGGGACTGCAATAATTTGACAAATCATATCGTTGATAATCAGAAGTAAACAATAAAAACCATGAAGAAAGCTTTAAAAATATTCCTGATCGCCATCCTCAGCGTAATTATTCTCTCCTTTGTAATGCTGATTACGTTCCCTCTGTTTTTTAAAGATAAAATCAGGACAAAGGTTGAACAGGTTATAAATGAGTCGGTTAATGCCAGAGTCAGTTTTGGCGACTACCGTCTCGGGTTCTTCAGAAATTTTCCGAATCTTGCATTCTCACTCGAAAACCTTACAATTACAGGAATCGATAAGTTCGAAAGCGACACTCTCGCTTCTGTAAAATCTCTCAACCTGGTCTTTAACCTCTCAAGCCTTTTCAGCAAAACAGGCTACGAAATAAAGTCAATTATAGTAAACGAAGCCATGATTAAGACACTCGTGCTGGAGGACGGTTCGGCGAACTGGGATATTGTTATGGAGAGCGATGAGTCTGATATAGAAGAGGATACATCTGATATGAAAATCCTGCTCAGGAAAATATCACTGCTTAACAGCTCTGTTTCATATATCGATTATGAGAGCTCGATAGAGGCTAATCTGGCTAAGATAAGAGGCAATATATCAGGAGATATGACGCTGAATGAAACAGACCTCATAATCACACTGAAAGCTGAAGAGTTTAACTTCACTATGGACGGGTTGAAATACATCAGCAATGCTGTGGCTGACACCGAGATGGATCTTTTCGCTGACCTCGATAACTATAAATTTACTTTCAGGGAAAACTACCTGGCAATTAATGATTTCATAGTTAATTTTACAGGATGGGTCGCTATGCCCGGGGATGATATTGAGACCGATCTGGTCTTCAGTTCGGAGAAAACATCTTTCAAAACACTCCTGTCGCTGGTCCCCGCTATCTATATGGCTGATTACAAGGATCTCATTACAACAGGTGAATTCAGTTTCTCGGGTTCTGCAAAAGGGATCTACAGCGATGCAGATTCAACATTGCCGGATATAACTCTGGATCTTAAAATCAGCGACGGACTGATAGATTATCCTTCACTGCCAGAAAAGATTAGTAATATAAATATCACTTCAAACCTCTTTGTCGACGGCAAAGATGCTGACAGAACAATCGTTAATATCGATGCTTTTCACATGGAGCTTGCCGGGAACCCGTTTGACATGACATTTACACTCAGAACCCCGGTAAGCGATCCCGATTTCAAAGGATCTGTAAAGGGGAAGATTGATTTGACTGCGCTCTCACAGGCATTACACATGGACTCGCTGAGTCTCGCGGGCCTGATAGATCTTTCAGTCGAGATGGAAGGCCGTATGTCAATGTTAGACAAAGGGCAATATGATCTCTTCAAGGCAGCCGGCCGGATGGACATAAAGAATATGATGATCGGAATGAGCGGATACCCCGGGATAACTTTAAGTGAAGCAGGTTTTGAGTTTACCCCTGCCTATGCTGCTATGACCAGAGCCGATCTTAAAATAGGGAGTAACAGTGATTTCAGTATAAGCGGGAGACTTGAAAACTACATTCCCTGGTTCATCAGAGATGAAGTTATAAGGGGCACTCTGTCAATGCGTTCACAGCTTGTTGATCTTAACGAAATAATGTCTTATCTGACAGATACAGCTGTTGAGGATACTACCGCACTTGCACTTATTAAGGTCCCTGAGAATATTGATTTTGATTTCAATGCCGGAATCAGCAGGTTCGAGTATGACCGGATCACGGCCGAGAATGTCCGCGGACATATTATTGTCAGTGACGGGATTCTGAGCATCCGCGACGCAGGTATGAATATACTCGGAGGAATAATTACAATGAATGCTGATTATGATACCCGCGATACTCTTAAACCGGTGATGAAAGCTGATCTGGCAGTGGAAAGAATGGCAGTAAAGGATGCATTTAATACTTTCAATACCGTTCAGAAGCTTGCTCCGGCCGCAAAAGGGATTGACGGCAGGTTCAATCTGAGGATGAACTACAACAGCCTTCTCGGCAGTGACATGATGCCGGTTATTCATACGATAAACGGAGGGGGACGGCTGCAGTCAGAAGAGGTAACTTTGATAGAATCGGCATCCTATGATAAAATGAAAGAGCTGCTGAAACTTGGCGATAATTTTACGAACACATTCAAAGATCTGAATGTGAGTTTTAAGATAAGTGAGGGCAGGATCTATGTCACCCCTTTTGATGCTATAGCAGGGAATATAAAGATGAATATTTCAGGCGACCAGGGTATTGATCAGACGCTTAACTATATCATACTGACCGAAATTCCGCGTTCCAGTCTGGGAGGATCGATGAATGCCGTTATTGATAACCTTTCGGCGCAGGCCGCCATGTTCGGGTTTGCATATAAACCATCTGAAATACTTAAAGTTAATGTCAGGGTAACCGGTACTTTTGGAAAACCTGTTGTTACTCCATTCTTCGGAAGCTCTCCTGATGGAGGAGTTACTGAGAAGGCCGCTGAAGTTAAGGAGGCAGTAAGGCAGGTTGTTGATGAAAAGATCGATCAGACTCTTGATAAGGTCAGGAGCGAAGCAGAAATACAGGGAAACAGACTTGTAAGTGAAGCAGAGGAGCGGGCTCAGCAGCTAAGGGATGAAGCAGCCAGGGCCGCAGAACGGATACGTTTCGAAGCTGATAGCCAGGCACAGAAAATATTGAAGGAGGCCGAATCGAAAGGCGCAGTTGCCAGACTCGCAGCACAGAAGAGTGCCGATGTACTAAAGAGAGAAGCTGATAAAAGGGCTGAACAGGTAATCAGGGAGGCTGATGCCAATGCAAATAAACTTGTGGAAGAGGCAAAAGCCAAAAGAGAAGATATTCTTAAGAAGATTTAACAGGAGTAGGCAGCAACAGAAGGATCAGAACTTCTTTTCCCTTATCCGTGCTTTCTTGCCTGTGAGTTTGCGAAGATAAAATATCCTTGCCCGTCTCACTTTTCCGTACTTGTTGATCTCAATCTTGTCGATGAAAGGGGATGCCGCAGGAAAGATCCTTTCAACTCCAATGTTGCCTGACATTTTTCTTACAGTAAATGTTTCAGTATGTCCGCTTCCCCGGCGCTGCAGTACCACTCCTCGAAACTGCTGTATCCTCTCCTTGTTGCCTTCTACAATCTTATAATGAACAGTAATCGTATCCCCTGACTTGAATCTGGGAAAATCCTTAGTTACTGCAAGCTCCTTCTCAACAACATTCATTAAGTTCATCTCAGGTAATATTTTCTATGCGTAAACCGGTTTCAAAAATCCGGTCGCAAATGTAGAAATAAAATTTCTATTATCCGAATACCCCCCAAAAAAGTTTTAACGGGCAGGTGATGAAATTGCATGGTCTTACGCGAATGAACCCAGTACTGGTGCCCTCCCCTAAGAAGTTGGACTAAAAGTACTGAATAAAAATGTACTTTT
>CAZWFL010000083.1:0-4339 GCA_964633195.1 uncultured Rikenellaceae bacterium
GTCACCGCTTTTTCGACCTTCGCCGCTGGGAAATTGACGATGAAGTCCTGAATGATTATATAGTCAGGGATGTTGCATTCAGACGGTTCATGACAGGAACAGTTTATGATCCTGAAAAACATGACTACTGGCCTTTACCCCGCCAGGCCGTTGAAGAACAAAAGGGTGTTCTGGAGCAGGATCCTGATTATGTCGATGTACCTTACTGAACATACAGAAATGATATGCAGGGTTAATGGAACCGGTGCATAAGCCGGTTGCCGTGACCACATTCCGCCGGAAAAATTAACATTTTTATATTTATCTATAGATCATAGGATTAACTCCGGCGTAGGGTGGTCAGTTTAGTCCGGCCTCAGGTGGTCGGTTAGACGGTTCTTCGTCATATTTGGGGATGCATATTAACAAATCAACTGTTGATAAATAATTGGTTATCAACTAAATAATCAATTATTTTCTTTGGTAAAGACGAGCCTGTTTTGTATCTTAAAGTAATGATAAACAATTACTTGGGATGATAAAACGGCTATTTAAGATACCTTTTGTAAAAATCCACAAAATTGAAAATTATGAAAGTGTTATTAGGATATACGCTTCCATCAGATCTCCTCGATCAAGGTGTCCTTTATGTGGAAAATACAGCAACCGGGTACATGATTACTATTTTAGGACTATTTCCGACCTTCCGATATTTCAGAGCAAAACCATAATCCTATTAAAGACTCGCAAATTCAAGTGTTTAAACAAACAATGCCAACGAAAAGTCTTTTCAGAACAGACTCCAGCCATTTTAAGATATTCAAGGAGAACAGAAAGAGCTGAAAAGCTCCTTGATACCTTGGCAATTGAATTAACAGGAAGGCTGGGCAGTATTCTATCGAAACAACTAAACCTATATGTCAGTAGCTCTACAATGACCAGAATAGCTCATAATCTTCCTCTTCCAGATATAGTACGACCTAAAGTACTTGGCGTGGATGATTGGGCATATAGGAAGGGAGTAAGCTATGGCACTGTTCTAATAGACATGGAGACATCCAGGCCAATTGATTTACTCCCATCAAGAGATGGCAAGGTATTAAAGGATTGGCTACTTAACAATAACGATGTTAAGATTGTTAGCAGAGATAGGGCAAGTTCATATGCAGCTGCTATTATCGAGGCTTGTCCAAGCGCCATTCAAATTGCGGATCGGTTTCATTTATTGATGAATCTATCAGATGCATTGGATACCTATTTCAAAAGCATAAGTAGAAGAATAAGGTCTCTGATAGCTGCCAAAACTACTGATTTTCTTGAACTCCCTGAAAAAGTGCCAAAAAATATAAGAGAAGAAAAAAAAGTGGATCAACTCGTTCTATCAGCCAAAGAATCGATTGACGCTAAGGTGGACCAAAGAATGGACACCTTTTTAAAAGTCAAGGAACTTCAGGCCAAAGGCACTCCAATAAAAAGAATTGCAACAGATTTGAGAATGAGTCGAAATACAGTTAAATCATATTTTAGCCAAGAATTATTATCGCCCATAAAAAGCTCCAGATCGACAAATATAGAAGTATTTACGGATCTTATTGTAGACCGATTAGGTGAAAATGGGCATAAGCTAATGGACATATTTAGAGAGATAAAAAAGTTGGGATATACCGGTGGTAAAACGCAAGGGTGTTATCATATAAAACGCATCAAGGAGTATCATGAAATAGAAACTCAAGGGTACAAAGAAATTGCCCGGCCTAAAATCCCATATATAAAACCACTTAGTTCCAGAAAATTAGCGAAATATATTGGTTGTAACTTAATGGACATTAAGGATCATAACGAACGATTTTACCTTCAAACATTATTGGAAAATATAACCGAAATAAGAGTCGTCCGAAAACTGGTGCAGATCTTTAAAACAATGCTTGTAAGAAGATGCGGAAATATTAAAAGATGGATTGATTTTGTCAAACACTCGAAATATCAATTAGCAGGACTAAAAAGCTTTGCCAGAGGTCTATTGGCAGATTTAGTGGCTGTTGAAAATGGAATCAAAATGAGCTGGAGCAATGGTGCTGTGGAAGGACATGTTAATAGAATCAAAAGTATAAAAAGGGGAATGTATGGGAGGGCAAGTTACGAATTGTTGCGGAAGAAAGTTATTTTGTCCCGTGCAGGTTAAAGTATCCCCAAATTTGACGAAGAACCGGTTAGACCGTTTTTTGCACAATACAACACAAGTCAAATTTATTTTAACCACATAATGAGTTGAGATGGTTCAAAAAATCCGCAAGGAAATTCGCTCTATTCTTTGTTATTCTTTAAAAATGTTGCGATATTTGTACTGTGAGTACTAATAATGAAATAAAATTAAAGAAACTCCTGGATTTACATGTTTCGGGAACAATAATTCTTGCTTCGTGGCTCGAAGCCAATGGATTTTCCTATGACCTGCAACAACGATATAGAAAAAGTGGCTGGCTGGAATCTGTTGGAGTAGGTGCATTCAAACGCCCGAACGAAACGGTTACATGGCAAGGAGCTCTTTATTCTGTTCAGCAACAAGCTAAATTGCCAGTATATATCGGAGGGCTTACTGCCTTGTCGATGTTAGGATTCTCCCATTATATTCGTACAGGTGAAGAATCAGTATATCTTTTCTCCAACTTGAAAACCAGATTACCCGCATGGTTTAAACAGTACTCCTGGAGAGAATCCATAAATCATATCAGAACTTCATTTCTCCCTAAGGGTGTTGGAATGGATGATTATAACGAGAAACAATTCTCCCTGACCATTGCTTCTCCCGAAAGAGCAATATTCGAATGCCTCTATCTTACTCCTGAGAAGCAGGATCTGATGGAGGCTTATCAAATAATGTCCGGATTAGTTAATCTGAGGCCAGATATGATACAAAGTTTACTTCAAGGATGCAATTCCGTAAAAGTAAAGCGGCTGTTCTTATACATGTCAAATAAAACAAACCATCAGTGGGCACAATTTCTTGATTTATCATCTGTTGATCTTGGACAAGGAGATCGCAGTATTGTTAAAAATGGAGTTTATGATCCGAAGTTTCGTATTACAATACCCAAAGAATTGGCTCAATTATGATCGATCCAAAGTATAAAGCACAAGCGGATTTATTACTGAGGACAATTCCGTATGTTGCTAAAGAAATAATCTTTGCACTCAAAGGAGGAACGGCAATTAACCTTTTTGTACGAAGTATGCCAAGGCTATCTGTCGATATTGATTTGACCTATCTGCCTATTGATGACAGAGAAACAGCTTTAAAAAGTATTTCTGATGGATTAGGCCGAATTAAAGCTGACCTGGAGAAGTCTATTTCTGGAATATCTGTAACGCCAGCTTCCCGGGAAGGACAGGATGTTAAAATCAATTGTCAGGTACACGGAGCCCAGATAAAAATCGAGGTAAATACAACAACACGAGGGAGTATTAATCAGCCTGGCCTCATGAGGGTGCATAAAGGTGTAGAAGAGGCTTTCGGAAGATTTGCAGCAATTAATGTTGTATCTTTTTCTGAGCTATTTGGTGGTAAGGTATGTGCAGCGTTAGACCGCCAGCACCCCCGTGACTTGTTTTATGTCAGATTGCTTCAGGATAACGAAGAACTCTCTAATGATATAATGATTGGATTTATGGTTGCACTTCTATCTCATATGAGACCAATCAATGAGGTAATCAGGCCAAAGTTTATTGACCAGCGACATGCTTTTGAAACCCAGTTTTCAGGAATGGCTGATATCCCGTTCAGTTATGATGATTTTGAACGAACCAGAGAACAATTGGTAAATGATATTCATTTAAAGCTTACAGAAAAAGACCGGTTGTTCTTAATGAGTTTTAAAGAGGGAATTCCTGATTGGGGAAATTTCATAATCAGGAACGCTAAACAACTCCCTGCTGTTAACTGGAAGTTACAGAATATTATAAGATTGAAGAAAGAAAATTCCAAAAAACATAAGGAAATGGTCAGGTCTCTGGAAAGAGCGTTATATGTTTGATTTGAATCATTAAGTTTAACCTTAATATTCATAACAAATCGTTAATAAAAATCGGCCAGGTTTTACGCCAGGTTTTATGAAAACCAGTGAAAAACAGTAAACTTAAAAAATCGTAAGTGAATGACAATGAAGAACAGAACAAATTAATACAATCTTTAAAACAATCCTGTATCTCACTCATAATCAGGGATTCGCTGGTTCCCTGTCCGACTGACATCGGTCAGGCGGGGATCCCAGCTGGGCCCACCTCCGCCCTCCGAAGCTTTAGCGAAGGAGGGCTTCGCCATTTATAGAAGGCTTTGTACTGCTAACAGGAGTGGCAGGGGCGT
>CAZWFL010000083.1:4439-11851 GCA_964633195.1 uncultured Rikenellaceae bacterium
TGCATGCAACGCCCCTACGAACGGTTTCCCGGTAAATCTGTTAATAATGATGATCCCATGTGTAGTGAAACAGGTGAAATGGATCCATTTACCGGGTGCGCTGCATCGTGTTGTGGCAGGGGCGTTGCATGCAACGCCCCTACGAACGGTTTCCCGGTAAATCTGTTAATAATGATGATCACATGTATGTGGTTTGGCATGACAAATCAAATTCATTCTATGAATAGAATCCTGATCAGTCCTGCAAGATTACATATTTGTATTTTGTTCAGGTAAGGTTTATCTTGCATAATATAATAGACCTCTGATGTCAAGCATTATTGAAGGATATAATTATGATATCTTTATCTCTTACCGCCAGAAGGACAATAAAGGCGACATGTGGGTGAGTGAGTTCGTTGAGTCATTGAAAACTGAGCTTGAATCCACATTCAAGGAAGGAATTAGTGTTTATTTCGACATTAATCCTCATGACGGACTCCTGGAAACTCATGACGTTGATGAATCTTTAAAGGAAAAGCTGAAGTGTCTGGTCTTTATTCCAATATTCTCCCGTACTTACTGTGATCCAAAGTCCTTTGCCTGGGAACATGAGTTTATAGCATTTGTTGAACAGGCTTCAAAGGATCAGTTTGGCTCGAAGGTAAAACTGCCAGGTGGAAATGTGGCTAATCGTGTTCTGCCTGTGCGGATCCATGACCTGGACAACACTGATGTCAAATTATGTGAATCAATATTGGGTGGATTTTTAAGGGGGATTGAATTTATTTATAAGGAGCCAGGAGTTAACCGGCCCCTGACAATAAAAGACAATGAGGAGAAGAACTTAAACCACACCAGTTACCGAAATCAGATTAATAAAGTTGCTCTTGCAGTTAAAGAGATTACAAAAGGATTGAAAGGGGAGTCGATGGAAATTGTTGGTGAACCAAAAGAAATTATTGAAGCTATTGAAAAACCAACCTTACAGGAAAAATCAATTATAGTTCTCCCATTTGAAAATATTAGTCCCGATCCTGACCAGGTATACTTTAGCGATGGATTAACTGAAGAAATCATAACTGACCTGTCACATATTCATGATCTGCTTGTGATTTCACGCAACTCTGCAATGACTTTTAAAGGGACTAAAAAGAAAACCAAAGAGATTGCCAGTGAGGTGAATGTAAGATATGTCCTTGAAGGGAGTGTCAGGAAGGCGGGGAATAATCTTCGTATCACAGCACAGTTAATAGATGGGATCAACGATTCACACCTCTGGGCAGAAAAATATGGCGGAACTTTGGATGACATTTTTGACATCCAGGAAAAAGTTTCAGGTTCAATTGCTAATGCCCTTAAAATAAAAATAAGTTCTGAAGAAAAGAAGAAAATTCAAGAGAGACCAATTGACAATGCATTTGCATATGATTGTTATAAAAGGGCATATCCGGAAATTAACTCAATGTCAAAAGAAAGACTGGACAATGGATTAAAATTATTACATAAGGGACTTGATATCGTTGGTGAAAATGCAGTTATCTATGCAGGTGTTGCATTCGCTTATATGATGTATGCCAATATTGGTATTAAACAGGAAGAAAGTATCAAAAAGGCGGAAGAATTCGTACAAAAAGCCATTGATCTTGATAAAGAATTAGCAGAAGCACATTTTACGCTGGGGGGAATAAGAATATTGAAAGATGGAGACATGATCAGGGCCATTAATCACTGGGCACAGGCTCATGCGAGTAAACCTGACGATCCAGAAATAATGGTCTATTTATCTTTAGGTTACGATATAGTTGGCAAGGACGACATTGCAAGATCCCTGGTGGAAAAATGTGCTAAAATCGATCCGATTAATCCCTTGAACGAGGCAATAGCAGGTTGGAATCACTTTTTCGGTGGCAGATTCGATCTTGCTCTGGATTCATTATTTGCAGCATATAATTTAAGCCCCGAAAATCCAATGCACCAATATTTCAAAGCTTTGATTCTTGTTTATAATGATCAGGCTGAGGAAGCTTATGATTTCATCTGCCAAAATATTGAAGAACCAAGTGAAAATATTTGGTCACAGGTCACAATTTTTCTTAAGTACATAATAAAAAGGGACAAGAATAAATTAAATTCATTGCTGACAACTGATTTTGTTACAAAAATTCAGAGGGATTTACAATACTCATATCATATTGCAACTTTTTACGCATATCTTGATGATAAGAAAGAATCTTTCAAATGGCTTGAAAATGCAATAAGCCGTGGATTTATAAATTATCCTTTGTTAAATAAACGAGATAAATTATTGGTTAACATTCGTGGGGAGGAGCGGTTTAAAAAGTTAATGGAACGGGTAAAATACGAATGGGAGAACTTTGAAGTGTAAAGCCGTTGTTGTTTCCTCATATATGTTTCTTGTTTTCAGACCATTCTCTGAAGTGGTCAAAGGAGGACGGATTTTATTATCAATTTGTTCATTCAATCAAACTTATCATGTTAGTTGGCTTATCCCGGTTCAGAATAAATATTCGCTGTTGACCATTTAAGATAATACCTCTCTCCGAGAAAGTCTGTTGAAGGGTTTGGAGCACTTTTTCAGGAGTGTTATTGTTTTTACTCAGATGGGCAAGACAAATAATATTAAGATCTTCACTGATATTATCTGCGAGAAAAGCCGAAGTTTGATGATTCCCTAAATGACCATGGTCTGATTTTATCCTTGACTTTAGAAAATGAGGATATCTGCCACTCACCAGCATCTGCTCATCGTAATTTGACTCGATAACAAGCAGGTTGGCTGCTTTGATATACAGAGCTGCAGTCTGGCAAATATGACCAAGGTCGGTAGCAATCGTTATCTTTTTATCTTGTGTGGAAATCTGGAATCCTATGGTTTCAGGAGCATCATGACACACGGGAAATGCCTCAATATCAAAACCTGCCAGATGGAATCTTTGCTTTAAAGGAATTTCCCGGATAGAGTCCGGAGAGATTTTCCTATGCGGAGTAAGAATGTTTTTCCAGATCCTTTGGGTAGTGAATACAGGAAGATTGTATTTCCTTGTAAGCAATTCCAGGCCTTTGATATGATCTATATGATTGTGAGTTATCAGGACACCCATAATAGTCTGCATGGGGATATCCATTTTCATCAGAAACTTGCGAATGGAGGTTGCTGAAATTCCGGCATCTATAAGAACCCCGTGAGATTCGCTACCCAGGTAATAACAATTTCCACTGCTTCCGCTGCTGAGACTGCAAAAATCCAATTTCATTAATACTTTATTTTGATTCTTTCCCTGCCATCAGCTTAATATCTTTCACATAAATCACATTGTTCTTATAGCCATTTTTAGAAACGTAAATCATGGCCAGAGCAACCTGTTTCATTGTGGTTATAATGTTGGGAAATACTAATTTTATTATTGGCGTAAGCCAGGATATGTAATTATAGTATTTCAGCACCCGTTTTTGTTGCGGATTAGGAATCAGGAATCCTATTCGAAATCCAAACGCCTGCTTAAAAGGAAGTTTCATCAAATCGTTTTCCGTCTTCCCTTTTACCCTTGCCCACATCATCCGCCCCTTTTCGGCGCTGTCAGTTCCGCCGCCACTAACATAAACAAATGACATTTGCCGATTGGGATTTACAGCCCTGGCGAAATTCATTGTTGTGTCATAGGTTATGCGCCTGTATTCTTCTTCCTTCATACCAACACTGCTTACTCCCGCGCAGAAAAAGCAGGCATCATACCCTTTAAGCTTTTCATCGTTTTCCTGCAGGGAAAGAAAATCAGCAACTATATATTCTTTCAGTTTGGAGTGTGTTATTTCCGCAGGTTTGCGGCTGACACTTAATACTTCCGTTATTTCAGGATGGTTCAGACATTCGAGCAGAACACCTTCTCCTACCATTCCTGTTGTACCCGTTATGATGATTCTCATTTGAAAAAATTTTGTTTTCTGATATCGCAACAAAAGTATGCATTCAATTTGCAACTACACAGTATAGAGTATGGTCAATACTTGAATATTATTTAATAAAACTGTAATTGCATGCTTATTGCATGAACCCGTCGCCTTGACCACATTCAGACTGCAAATTGGGCATTTTATAATTATCTATAAATCACAGGATTAATTCCGGTTATGAGTGGTCAATGAGTACCAGCGATAAATGGTCAGTGTCATCGGCTGGTGCAATTTATCACATCCTCTGGAGATGATTCTTTACAAAAAATTTAGAGATAGACTTAAAAACGGATTCTTCTTTGGGCTTGGATCTGTTTTATTTGTTACAGCCAGATTTTTAATCGAATTTGTAAAGGAGAATCAAGTCGGATTTGAGGATGAAATGGCATTTAATATGGGACAGCTTTTAAGCCTTCCTTTCACTTTAGTGGGGATTGGATTTATAATTTATGGACTTAAGAGGACAAAAAGCTCAGCGCACAACAGGTAATAAAAACATTTAGGAAGTTAATAATCCAAATAAAATTGGCAGGATCATTGTGACCACAAAATCCAAAGTGGCCTTTGCCCCGCCAGGCCGTTGAAGAACAAAAAGGTGTTCTGGTGCAGAATCCTGATTATGTCAATGTCCCTTACTGAACACCCCATTGATACTAATCCTGTGAAAACCTTTGCTGATACACTTTTACCCAATCGATTACCATTGAAACAGGTAAATGATCAGGATTCACCTCTCCCACCCATGACCCTCCGAGCTGCTGGCTGAAAATAAAATAGAATGGCCTGTCAAACGGCCATTGTATCTGTTCCGGATCGGAATTTTCAAGCCTGGGATATCTGAAGGTCACTTCTCCGTTCAGAGTCCATACCAGTACATCGGGGTACCATTCCAGGCCATAAATATTCCATTGGGTAACATCTGCGAGTGTTGCTGCAGATCCGCTCCTGGGATTACTCCTGTTCTTAACAACATCTACATATCGGGTGTGGACATTATAATGGATGTTATTGTCAAAATTCAGATGCTCCATGAGGTCTATTTCGCCACTATGCGGCCAGCCTCCGTAAAAAGCTTCCTCCGGCATCATCCAGAGTGCCGGCCAGGCTCCCTGTGCACACTCCTTCCTGGCACGTATCTCAACTTTACCGTATAAGAATGAAAATTTCCCTTTAGAGTCGACTCCTCCTGTCAGAAAGGGTCTTGGATCATTTTCAATTCCCGGATTTCTGATAGCCGTCAGATAAAGGCTCCCCTCCTTTACAGACCAGACTCTTTCATCACTGAACATATGCCTGTTCCAGTCGGAGGCCCTGCCTGCAGGTTTGGTATTAATCAATGTCCATTTTGTCGTATCAAGAGTATTCCCATCGAAATTATCCTCCCAGATAAGGTTCCATTCATTTTCCTGATAACTATATTCTTTCTTTTCAGTTGATAATGAAAATATCAGCAAAACCAGTGTGATCAATAATGTTTCCATAATTTTAAGGAAGTTATAATGAAATAAATTCTCTAACCATTAAACATTAATGCAATTTACATCAATATTATGTAAAAATCTTTGCAGCGGACTGCAATTTCGGATTATATTGAGCGCCGGTTTCAGGTCAGAATTTCCAAAGTCAATCAGATCTGATTTATTCTTCAAATTATGTCCAGTTATTTGGGGGGTTAAAACAGTATCTCCTGTGGATTGTCTGGAACAGGGATCAGTATTATTTTTACATGCAGACAACGTCACAATTATAAAAAGATTTATGTAAATTAAAGCCGCCAGGAACATATTGATATTTTGATCACATCTGTTATTGCAAAAATATATTGATGCAGAGACTGATAAAAAAGTATAATTCAATAATAAGCCTTTTATGGGAATCAGTACAAAGATCAACAGACGAAAATTCATTACAACAGGTACCCTGGGATTAATAGGACTTCCTCTTCTTTCAGCACATTCCTATAATGTAGCGCCTGGTGACAGGGTAAGAGTAGCCGTCATCGGACTTGGAAGTCAGGGCAGAGCTCATATGAGCTGGTTCAACAATCTTCCGGATGTCGAAGTTGCTGCATTATGTGATCCTGATAAGATCAGGCTTGAAGAAGCGCGTGCTCAGCTGCAGAAAATAAATCCGGAATCCAAAGCAGAAATATTCACGGACTTCCGTCATATCCTCGACAGAAAGGATATTGATGCGGTAACCTGTGCCACACCTGACCACTGGCATGCTCCGATAGCAATAATGGCATTTCAGTCCGGGAAAGATGTATACGGTGAAAAACCCCTGACCTACTCTCTGGCAGAAGGACAGGCTATGCTTAAGACCCTTGAAAAGTACAACAGGGTCTTTCAGCTGGGAACTCAGATACATGCCGGAGAGAACTATCACCGAGTCGCTGAATTAATACAATCCGGGAAACTTGGGAAGATACATACCGTACGATTATGGAAAACAGGAGGTTCACCCGGACTGGGATTCCCTCCCGGCCAGAAACCACCTGAAACCCTTGACTGGGATCTCTGGTTAGGACCTGCACCATATGAAGAATATACTCCTGTAAGATGCCACGGAACCTACCGCCATTTTCTGGATTATTCGGGCGGGGTTTTTGCCGATTTCTGGTGCCATATTGCCGATATTATGTTTATGTCTGTTCATCCAAAAGGATTGTCCGGTATTGAAAGCAGGGGGGAAAGACCATATGATGGTATAGCTGATGCACCAAAATGGATAGATGTTGATTTTAAATTCAATGATCTGGATGTGTTCTGGACAACCGTTCCTCCCGAAGCACCCGGTTCGGATAAAATGCATATCGGAGCTCATTTTGAAGGAACGAACGGAACCCTTACCTGTGATTATAATACCCGTTTCATCAAGATCAATGACGAGATCCTGACAGATCTGCCCGATGTGCCGGTAACAATTCCCCGTTCTCCCGGACACCAGCAGAATTTCATCGATAATGTAAAATCGAGGGGTGTAACTGAGAGTAACCTTCATTACGTGCGTGAAATGACAATACCTATGCACCTGGCATTGATTTCTTTCAGGCTGAAAAGAAAACTCACCTGGGATAGTCTTAATGAAAAATTTGTCGGAGATGATGCTGCCAATTACCTCCTTTCGAGAGCTTACAGAAAACCGTGGATAATTCCGGCGTAGTATTTAATATAATGAGTATCGGTTAAGATTAATAAAACATACTAAGTGCTTAAAATACAACTCTATGAATTCATGTACTCACCCCCTTCCTTCACTTCGTTCAGGCTTTCCCCCTCTCTACTTCGTAAAGAGGGGGAAATATCTGATATGCAATTAAATACACTCCCCCTTCTTTATGAAATAGAGAAGGGGGCAGGCTTTGCAGGCCGAAGCTTATGCGAAGGCTTGGGGGATGAGTACATGTAGAATAGAAACAAATACAAATGAATATTATTGATTCCGGATATTCATAT
>CAZWFL010000084.1:0-11096 GCA_964633195.1 uncultured Rikenellaceae bacterium
CTACGCCCCTACGCCTTTACGCCCCTACGCCGTTACGCCCCTACGCCGTTACGCCCCTACGCCGTTACGCCTCTACGCCGTTACGCCCCTACGCCGCTACGCCCCTACGCCGTTTGTAACTATCTTCCAATTTAGATATATTTGCCCCCGTACCAAACAGGCAGAAAATGTTTTCAGGAATAGTTGAAGAGGCGGCTCCGGTGGTGAAACTGGAGAGGGAGAAGGATAACCTTCATATTACGATGAGATGCTCTTTTACGGATGAGCTGAAGATCGACCAGAGCATATCGCATAATGGCGTATGCCTTACAGTGGTCAGGAAAGAAGCTGACACCTATACTGTTACAGCTATTAAGGAGACCCTCGAAAAGACCAATCTCGGATTGCTGAAACCCGGCGACAAGGTCAATCTCGAGCGCAGCACAAAGCTTGACGGGCGCCTCGACGGACATATGGTTCAGGGACATATTGACCAGACAGCTCTCTGCACCGGTGTGACAGAAGCCGGTGGCAGCTGGTACTATACTTTTGAGTATGAGCCCCTTCAGGATGATTACATTACCGTCGAAAAAGGGTCAGTCTCCGTTAACGGTGTCAGCCTGACAGTGGTTAACTCACAGCCGAAATCATTTCAGGTTGCCATTATCCCTTATACATGGGAGGTTACCAACTTCCACAGGATAGAAAAGGGAACAGTCGTCAATATCGAATTTGATATCCTCGGCAAGTACATCGCCAAAATCGTAAAACAACAACTACAGAAGTAAAGCTACTGCGATATCCTCAACCTTTTTATAAGGGGCACTAACCCCCTAACCCCCCTAAAAGGGGGGCTAATTAGAAGCGAGAAGCGTCTGTGCGGATTAGAAGTGGAGAGGCTGTTGACATCAGATACAAAGCAAGTCCCCTTTAGGGCCTGCCTGCCGTAGCGTCAGCGCAGGCAGGGATTTAGGGGCCTATCGCCTCCTCCTCACCCTCGACCTGTCAACCGGCATATTGTCCCTTCTCCACCGGATTATGCCACCCTCCAGATTATAGACTTTTGTGTATCCTTTACTGATGAAGAACTCTGCGGCAGTTCTGCTCCTGAAATCATTGTAGCAATAGAGGAACAGGGATCTTTCCCTGCCGATTGTATCTGCCGCTGCATCAAAACCTTTTGAGGTGGGGATGTGAACGGCATCCTTTATTCTTGCATGACGGTACTCGAAGAACTCCCTCACGTCGATCAGTATGGATGTGCTGTCGATAAGATATTCAAGGTGAAAGTAATAAGGATCGAGTGAGACATAAGTAACAGTATCAGAATCCTGTGCAGGCAGGGTACACGGGAGTGTCAGAAACAGCGTGAATATTATTATATGTGGTATTTTATGTTGCATCTTAAAAGGTACAAAATAAGTAAATAGTTCATAAACTAACTAACCCGCCATAAGGATCACCCGCGACTGACCGGCGTCAGTCAGGCAGGGATTACCGGTTGCCCGGTACCCATTTCCATTTTGTTTAGCGATTGTGTCCGGCTTTTTACTAACTTTGCCCCGTTTTCAAAAAAGTTGACAATTTTATAACTATCTGATCCGATGGGGAAACGTTTTCCTGAGTATAAAGGACTTGATCTCGCGGGGGTAAACAGGGAGATACTTAAGTTCTGGGACGATAATGATACTTTTAACAAGAGTGTTCGAGAGCAGAACGGGAAAGGTGAATTTGTTTTTTATGAGGGCCCGCCCTCTGCCAACGGTATTCCCGGCATTCATCACGTTATGTCGCGCTCCATAAAGGATGCCATCTGCCGTTACAGGACACAGTGCGGCTATGAGGTGAAGCGTAAGGCGGGATGGGACACTCATGGTCTTCCTGTCGAGCTGGGTGTGGAAAAAGCACTTGGTATAACAAAGGAAGATATCGGAACAGAAAGGATCTCAATTGATGAGTTCAATAAAGCGTGCCGGACCGATGTAATGAAATACACCGACCTGTGGGAGGAGCTTACGAGGAAGATGGGCTACTGGGTCAACATGGACCATCCGTATGTGACTTATGATAATCGTTATATCGAGACTCTGTGGTGGCTGCTTAAACAGCTTCATTCAAATGGATATCTGTATAAGGATTATTCAATTCAGCCCTATTCTCCCGCCGCCGGGACAGGCCTGAGTTCTCATGAGCTTAACCTGCCGGGTTGTTACCGCGATATAAAGGATACAACATGCACCGCCCTCTTCAGAATTATCAGGGATGAGAGGTCAGAGTTCCTTTATGGCATGACTGATACCGCGGATCTGCACATCATGGCATGGACCACAACGCCGTGGACCCTCCCTTCCAATACCGCCCTGGCCGTCGGCAGTGATATTGTCTATAGTGAAGTCAGGACTTTTAATCCTTATACGGGAGATCCGGTATCAGTTATTCTTGCAAAAGAGCTTCTCGGCACCTTTTTCCCCGAAGCCAACAGGGTCTATGAGCTGGATGACTTTAAGCCAGGGGAGAAAATTGTTCCCTTTAAGGTAAAAGGAGAGTTTCGCGGGGAGAAACTTAAAGGAATTAATTATGAGCAGCTTATCGACTGGGTTAAGCCCGATGAAGGCGCCTTCAGAGTTATAACCGGTGATTTCGTCACCACCGATGATGGTACCGGAATAGTACATATAGCTCCCACCTTCGGAGCCGACGACTACCGTGCAGGTAAAGAGAACGGCATTCCGCCCCTGCTCGTCAGGAGGAAGGACGGATCGCCCGGACCACTGGTCGACAGGAGAGGATTTATGGTACCTGTTGCCGACCTCGATGAAGAGTTTGTGCAACAGCGTGTTAATACTGAAACTTATGCCGGGTTCGAGGGCAGGCCTGTCAAAAATGAATTTGATCCCGGCGCTGTTGAAAACAGCGATACCCTAGATGTGGATATCGCTGTGATGCTGAAGCAGAAAGGCAAAGTATTCAGGATAGAGAAGCAGGTACACAGCTACCCCCATTGCTGGAGAACAGACAGGCCCGTCCTGTATTATCCGCTCGATGCCTGGTTTATACGTACCACGGCCTTCCGTGAGAGGATGATTGAACTTAACAATACAATTAACTGGAAACCACCGTCAACAGGCACCGGACGCTTCGGCAAATGGCTGGAGAACCTGGTCGACTGGAACCTGTCACGGTCAAGGTTCTGGGGAACACCTCTCCCGATATGGATGACGGCCGACAGAAAAGAAGAAAAATGCATAGGCTCGGCAGAGGAGCTCAAAACAGAGATAGAGAAATCAATCAGGGCAGGATTCATGAAGGAGAACCCTCTGGCTGATTTTACAGCAGGAGATAATTCGCAGGAGAATTATGAGAAATTTGATCTTCACCGCCCCTTCGTGGATGAGATCATCCTCGTGAGTGAAAGTGGTGAGAAGATGTTCCGCGAGCAGGATCTTATAGATGTGTGGTTTGACTCGGGAGCAATGCCCTACGCACAGGTTCACTACCCGTTCGAAAACCACGATATTTTCAATGATATGTTCCCGGCCGACTTCATTGCCGAAGGAGTCGACCAGACAAGGGGCTGGTTTTTTACGCTCCATGCAATAGCGACCATGATCTCCGGCTCGGTGGCCTTCAGAAACATTATCTCAAACGGTCTGGTGCTCGACAAAAGCGGTAACAAGATGTCGAAGCGCCTCGGCAATGCGGTCGATCCGTTCTCCACCATCGAAGAATACGGATCTGATCCGCTTCGCTGGTATCTTCTCACCAACGCTCAACCCTGGGATAACCTTAAATTTGATATTGACGGCGTGGATGAAGTAAGACGCAAGTTTTTCGGAACTCTCTACAATACTTATTCATTCTTCGCTCTTTATGCAAATATCGACAAATTTAAGTATGCAGAAGCTGAAATCCCGGTAAGCGAGCGTCCTGAGATAGACAGATGGATAATCTCACTTCTCAAC
Source organism: uncultured Rikenellaceae bacterium (assembly GCA_964633195.1). Taxonomy (GTDB): domain Bacteria; phylum Bacteroidota; class Bacteroidia; order Bacteroidales; family VadinHA17; genus LD21. The sequence continues at coordinate 3,942 of CAZWFL010000084.1, forward strand.
TCGCTGATAAAGGAGGTGGGGAAATGCTATGATGATTATGATCTCACAAGAGCTGCGAGGGCGATACAGGACTTTGTGACCGAGGATCTCAGCAACTGGTACGTCAGGCTTAACAGGAAGAGATACTGGGGCGGTGATTATGACAAAGACAAAATAGCTGCCTATCAGACACTTTATGTATGTCTTGAAACGATTAGCAGACTTGCTGCTCCTGTTGCCCCTTTCTACATGGACAGGCTTTTTACCGATCTTAATGAATCAACAGGCAGGATCGGGGAACATTCGGTTCATCTTACCCTTTTCCCTGAGCCTGAAGAGTCGCTTATCGACAGGGAGCTTGAGGAGAGGATGGATATCGCACAGAAAGTATCGTCGATGATATTGAGCATTAGGCGGAAGGTGGGCATTAAGGTTCGCCAGCCACTGGCAAGGATCATGATACCGGTTCCCGACAGATCATTCGTGAATCGGTTTGAGGCAGTAAAAGATCTCGTGCTGGCAGAGGTCAATGTTAAGGAAGTGGAATACCTCGATGACAGCTCAGCCATACTGGTTAAAAAGATCAGGCCCAATTTCAGGCTGCTGGGACCAAGGTTCGGTAAGCTGATGAAGAATATCGGTGATGCCATTTCTTCTCTTACACGCGAGGCAATCATCGATTTCGAGAAAAGCGGCAAGTGCACATTTTTGATCGACGGTAACGAAATTACACTTACCACCGAAGATGTTGAGATAATATCTGAAGATATTCCCGGGTGGCAGGTTTCCAACGAGGGAAAGTTGACAGTGGCTCTCGACATTACGGTTACCGATGAACTGAAATACGAAGGTATTGCAAGGGAGTTTGTGAACCGCATCCAGAACATAAGGAAAGAGAGCGGATTTGACGTTACAGACAACATTAATGTCTTAATAGAAGATCATGACCTTGTAAGAGATGCAATAAACAGGCATGCCGGATACATCGGATCCCAGACACTTGCCACAACCGTATCGCTGGTGGAGAGTTTTTCTGAAACCAATAATATACGTGAAGTTGAAATTGATGATGTTATGGTGAGGGTATCCGTTTCACGAACATAAAAAATCCTTTCCTCTTCCTCCGATACACCGCTGCACCGCTGTACCGCTGTACCGTTATTTCTGTTTCATCTTTGCATCCATGCTCAGCGTGGCATGCGGGACAGCCCTGAGCCTTTCCTTGGCGATCAGTTTGCCGGTCTCCCTGCAGATGCCATAGGTCTTGTTCTCGATCCTTACCAGAGCCGCCTGCAGATGCTGTATGAACTTAAGCTGGCGTTGAGCCAGACGGCCGGCCTCCTCTTTTGATAGTGTAGTTGCCCCTTCTTCAAGTACCTTGAAGGTGGGAGAGGTGTCCATGGTATCGTTACTCTCTTCGTGGGTTATGCTTGATTTGAGTATCTCATAATCTTTCCTGGCCTTATCCAGCTTTGCGAGGATAATCTCTCTGAATTCCTCAAGCTCATCATCCGAATATCTTGTCTTTTCAGCCATGGTGTTAACTATTAAAATTATGCCGCAAATGTACTCTTTTTTAGTTAATAATAAAACATAAAATTATCTATCTTTGAACTCCTCAAATTAAAACAAAAAATGTCTGATAACAGTTCAAACAGGGAGCTTTCAAATGGTGTCCAGAGAAAGAATGTTGAAAAGAAATGGTACGCTGTTTATACCTTTCCGAGGGCTGAAAAACAGGTTGCGGACAGGCTTAATGAAGCAGCGATAGAGGTATTCCTGCCCCTTCAGAAGACCTACAGAGTGTGGAGTGACAGAAAGAAGCTGGTAGAAAAGCCTTTGCTTACATCATACGTATTCGTCAAGCTTCATGCGCGACATTTTCCGAGGGTATATACGGATAATGGTGTTGTTAAATTTGTAAGTTTTGAGGGGCGTCCCGCTCCTATCCCACAGGAACAGATTGATAATCTGCGACTTATTGTCAACAGTGATGCCGAGATTGAAGTATCAAGAGAAGAATTCGCCCAGGGTGACAGGGTTGAGGTGGTGTGCGGATCTCTTACCGGCCTTAAGGGCGAGCTGATAAAAATAGGCCGTACCAACAGGGTGATCATACGTGTCGACAGGCTCGACCAGAATATTATTCTTAAAATACCCAAACCCTTCCTGCGAAAGCTGAAGCCATAATGGCACAGAGCACAGGGCTCCAGCCTACGCTACCTCCTTCGCTAAAGCTACGGAGGTCAAAGAAAGCTTCGGCTGGCAATGCAGGGCGCAGAGCACAGAGCACAGAGCGCAGAGCACAGAGCACAGGGCGCAGAGCACAGGGCACAGAGCGCAGAGCACAGAGCACAGAGCACAGGGCGCAGAGCACAGAGCGCAGAGCACAGAGCGCAGAGCTCAGAGCAAGTAAGAAATAAGAAGTAAGAAGAAAAAACCAGTTCGTTTAACAACTGAAAGCTGATAGCTGAACCCCCTTACGAAACGCTGAGCGCTTTTAGGCCGCTACACCGTTACACCTTTACGCCTTTACGCCGCTACGCCGCTACGCCGTTACGCCGCTGGGCCGCTGCACCGCTGTACCTTTGTACCGTCGTACCTTATACTTAATATAAAGGCCGTACGTCTTTTTAAGCCCCTCATCAAGGCTGGTCTTATGCCTGTAGCCCAGGTTATGGAGCCGGGTGACGTCTGTTGTTTTCCGCATGGTACCATCGGGCTTTGAAGTGTCGAAATAAACTTTACCCCTGAAGCCGGTAAGCTTTTTTATCTTCATGGCAAGATCCCTGATGGTGATCTCTTCACCAGTGCCTATATTAAGAAAATGGGGAGGATGCTCATCCGGGTCTGAGGCTCCCTGTTCGCCTGCAGATACAATATCCTTTATATCAGCATTCTCCATAATATAAACACAGGCTTCCGCCATGTCCTTCGAATACATGAACTCCCTGAGCGGCAAACCTGTGCCCCATACTGACACCGTAACTTTCGATATGCCATTCTCCGTAGCGCCTCCCTCTCTCTTCACACCGTTCTTTTCAAGAACAGCGATAATACCTTCCTCACCGGCTTTGCCGTCAATATCTTCGACAGGATACCTGGTGAGGTCTCTCCTTATGGCATCCCAGTTGCCTTCCTCAAGGCATCTGCCAAGGTGGAACTTCCTCAGCAGAGCAGGCAGGACATGCGATTCCCTCAGGTTGTAATTATCACCCGGACCATAAAGATTTGTGGGCATTACCGAGATAAAGTCGGTGTTATACTGGATGTTGAACGATTCGCACATCTTAATACCGGCAATCTTTGCAATGGCATAGGGTTCATTTGTGTACTCAAGCTTTGACGTAAGCAGGTACTCCTCTTTAAGGGGCTGTGGTGCATTTTTAGGATAGATGCAGGTTGATCCCAGGAAAAGAAGTTTTTTGCACCCCTGTTTCCATGCATTATAGATCAGATTGCTCTGGATCATGATGTTGAGATAGATGAAATCGGCCCTCAGGGTGTTGTTGGCAACTATACCGCCGACTTTTGCAGCTGCATTGAAAATATATTCCGGCCGCTCTCCTGAAAAGAATCCGGCAACAGCTTCCTGATCGGTAAGATCAAGCTCTTCCATCCTCCTGAGAATAAGGTTTGTGTAACCTTTCTCCATTAATGTCGCCGTCAATGCAGATCCCACAAGACCCGTATGGCCAGCTACATATATTCTTGAACTTTTTTCCATTCGTCAGTATATTATAGTCAACTACATTTTCTTCTTCTTAGCCCCCCTTCAGGGGGGTTGGGGGGCGTCCCCCCTTCAGGGGGGTTGGGGGGGCGGTTCATTCAAAATAATTGAATGTTCTGAAGCCCCCGTTTTTGATATGGCTCTCCTTCTTCATAAGATGTATGTCGGAGGTGATCATATCATTTATCAGCCCGTTAAGGTCATATTCCGGTTCCCAGCCCAGCTGTGTTCTGGCTTTGGTTGAGTCGCCGATAAGCAGATCCACTTCGGTCGGACGAAAATAGTTTTGATCGACCCTCACTACAACAGGATCGGATGAAATCCTCTTTTTCATATTTTCAAGGAACATTTCCCCCACTACCCGGTTGAAAAGAGGTTCATCTATACTTACTATGCTTCCCGTCTCCTTTTCTTTATCCCCTGTGAACCTGAGCTCCATTCCTGCAGCGGCGAATGTTTTAAATATGAACTCACGGATTGATGTTGTTACACCTGTGGCAATCACATAGTCATCGGGTATCTCCTGCTGCAGGATAAGATACATTGCCCTGATATAATCTTTCGCGTGGCCCCAGTCGCGTCTCGACGAAAGGTTGCCCATATAGAGGACATCCTGCATTCCCAGGGCGATCCTGGACATGGCCCTTGATATCTTTCGTGTCACGAAAGTCTCGCCACGTATAGGCGATTCGTGGTTGAAAAGTATCCCGTTGCTTGCATGAAGAGCGTATGCCTCCCGGTAATTCACTGTTATCCAGTATGCATACAGTTTGGCAACACCATAGGGACTTCTCGGATAGAAGGGTGTCTTCTCGGTCTGGGGGACCTCCTGGACAAGACCGTAGAGCTCGCTTGTGGAAGCCTGGTAAATCCGGGTCTTTTTAACGAGCCCCAGGAGCCTTACCGCCTCAAGAATTCTCAGTGTTCCCAGACCGTCAGCGTTGGCAGTGTACTCGGGTGTGTCAAAACTAACCTTAACATGGCTCATTGCCGCGAGGTTATAGATCTCATCAGGACTAACATCGTTTATTATGCCTGTGAGGTTCATCGAATCGGTAAGGTCCCCGTAATGAAGGATGAAGTCCCGCTTCTCAACATGCGGGTCCTGGTAAAGGTGATCAACTCTTTCGGTGTTGAAAAGTGAACTGCGCCGTTTGATCCCGTGTACAGTATATCCTTTCTTAAGCAGGTATTCTGCAAGATAGGCGCCATCCTGCCCCGTGACGCCGGTTATTAACGCTGTCTTTCCCATATTCGGTTATTTTGGTTTCATTTATCAATAATTCTCCACCCCCTCTTCCTTTCTTCTTCTTCTTCTTCTTAGCCCCCCTTTAGGGGGGTTGGGGGGCCGTCCCCTCACAACCCCAGATCCTTTAACCTGATCTTTATCCTGAAGGTATCAGGGATCTCATTTTCGCTTATTAATATCAGATAGCCTCCTCCGCCAGCGCCCGACAGCTTCCAGGCCAGGACCCCGTCGCGGTACTGGTCAATAATCTTTTCAATCTCGGGGGTCATCATTTTCGGGAACATCCTGACCTGAGAATGGAAGGAGTCGAGAAACCCTGTGGCAAAGGTTGTAATATCTCTTGTCTTAAGCCCCTCCCATGCCACCCCGGCGGCCTCTGTAAGCTTCCTTACATTCGCGGTATTGATATGTGTATCCTTCAGTACCTGGTAATCACCGGGACGCGGCCACAATGTGAGCATCGACAATCTCTTCTCAAGCCAGGTGATGGTTTCAATATCCGATATAGTTTCAAATTTCGAGGGCCAGTATTTCCCCTTTTCATAAAAGAATTTATTGATTCCGGGCATTGTTATCCCGATGGAGTCCTGAGATCCGCTCACCTCTTTCGTGCCGGGATCATTATCATACCTGAAAAGGGTCTTTGCCAGTTTCTCCGGATTCTCCGGCGGCAGATGGTCGTTCCACAGCTCTATGGCTTTCTTACGTGTTGAAGTAGCCATGCCGGAACGTTCGTTGAACTCGATGGTGGGCTCGATGGATGCAGTGATCGCGGCCCCGGGATAATATTTCGATACATAAGGCTGATCGATCCATGTTCCTGCAAGGTCTATCCTGTAAGGCATCGGCTTGACACTCCTCAGAGCAGTGGTTGAACGGGCAGGCAGATTGGCATGAGGTATGCGCCTGAGCACTTTGTACCCGATTCCCATCTCCCGGCACAGCTCAGCCTTCTCAGGCGAGTGGCCGTCTTCGTTAACTATAAAGGTATCAGGCTTCAGAATCCTTATATCCTCCAGAAAATCCATCAGACCGCTTCCCCTGTTAACAATAGCCTTATGCACACAGGAGAGGGCACTCAGGATATAAACGCGCTCCTCCTCCGAATTGATGGTACCCCTGCCCTTCAATTCACGTATCGTTTTATCCGAACCCAGACCAACATAAACATCTCCGTATTGGGAAGCCTCCTTCAGGAAGGCGATGTGACCCGAATGAAGCAAATCAAAACATCCTGAAACAAAAACTTTCTTTCGCCTGGCCATTATTAAGATAATTTTACGGTTTTGTATGGTAAAAACAAAAATAGTGTTTATAGTGTTACTTTCTTTGTCTTGATACAAAGAAAGTAACCAAAGAAAAATCAAGGCTGCAGATAATTTTGGGGCTCCTGATTTTCAGCTTGCCCACGCAATACAACTCCCCCGATAAATCGGGGTCAGACAGTATTGCTTACCACAGGCCTGCACAGCAAGCTGAAAATCAATCGCTTGTTCCCAAAATTATCTGAGGCCATATAAAATCTGAAAAACTTTTTAATACTGAATTCTTAATCCAGTACGCGCGCGGGCAAACCGGAAATGGCGCGAAATTCTGCCTGTACGGTAGAGCGAGGGGTTTGTGTAGCGGGCGTACGTACAGGTAGAATTTGTCATTTCCGGCGCCCTTTTTTGGTTCATTTTTTGGGCGAGCAAAAAATGAACAAATATAAAATCAAGACAAAGAAAGTAACATTCTATTTATGTACATTTATGACAGAAAATAGTCTGTTAAATAAATCAGAATGACATGAACGAATACTTAAAAACCACAAAACACTCTACTTTCAAGCGTTACTGCAAGGTCCTTAATCTGCAGAATGACAGGGAACTTATTGAAAAATACAGGGATATTCACCGGCCTGGCAGAGTATGGCCTGAAATTATACATGGTATACGGGAAGTTGGTATCATCGATATGGAAATCTATCTCAGTGGCAACACTGCCTTTATGATTATGGAGACCCTTCCTGATTTTGATCACGAAAGGGCTATGAAGATGCTGTCTGAAAAACCCCGGCAGAGTGAGTGGGAGCAGTATGTCGCAACCTTTCAGCAGGCCGGCTCAAAGGCCGCCACACCAGAGAAATGGCAGATGACGGAAAGGATCTTTGTTCTTGAATAGAAAGCTCAGGGCTCAAAGCTCCAGCCTACGCTGA
>CAZWFL010000085.1:0-10259 GCA_964633195.1 uncultured Rikenellaceae bacterium
AGCCCTGCTTTGCCAGCCGTCTTCGTCGGCCATAGGTCGACTTCGACGACCGAAGCTAAGCGGAGGCTGGAGCCCTGCAGTTAACATTTATCAGCTCCTGAGCGACCGGATGGTTTTTTTGCATATATTAGGTACTGGAATTAAAAATTAGAAAGAATGAAAAGAGGTCTTGTAATACTTTGTATATGTGCTGTTTGTGGAATGTCTTTCGCTCAGCAGAAAGCCTTTCTTGATGATATTTACAGCTATCTGGATAATCCTAAGATATTTGAGTTAAACCAGGAAGAAGGACATACTCCGCTGGTGCCATATTCAACCGTTGCAGAAGCGTTAATAAATAATCGCAGCAAAGCTTCAAACGCCCTGTCTCTAAATGGTGTATGGAAATTCCATTACTCTGATACTCCCGAGGGTATCCAGCCGGGGTTCTTTCGAGAAAATTTCAACGACAGAAATTGGGATACCATTACAGTACCCTCAAACTGGGAGATGAAAGGTTTCGGAGATCCCCTTTTCAGAAATGTCAGGACTCCCTTTCCCCCGAATCCTCCCTATGTGCCGAAAGAATACAATCCCGCCGGTTCTTACCGCAGGATCTTCTCCATCCCTTCATCCTGGAAAGGCAGGGAGATCTTCCTGAGAATGGAGAAGACAGCATCAGCATCGTACGTGTGGATTAACGGACAGGAGGTCGGATACAACAAGGGAGCACAGGAACCTGCCGAATACAACATTACCAGGTATGTTAGGCCGGGGAAAAATACAATAGCCGTAGCCGTCTTTAAATACTCGGCGGGATATTACCTCGAGGACCAGGACTACTGGAGACTAGCCGGAATCTTTGACGACGTATGGCTGTTTGCTACTCCCAAAATCCATATCTCCGACTGGTTTGCAACAACCGACCTTGATGAGAATTACAGGGATGCAAGGCTCGATATCAATGTCGATATAAGGAATTATTCTGATGTACCTGCGAATGGATATAAGGTAAGGACAACCCTTTACGGGTCAGACAGGAAGGCCCTGAAAAGCTTCTCATCAGATAATATCAGCATAGGATCAAAAGGCAGGGAGAAGATCAATTTTTCCGAGATGATAACCGATCCTGCAAAATGGTCCGCCGAGTATCCCAACCTTTACCTTCTGACTTACGAGCTGATCGATCCCGCGGGAAAGACACTTGAGGTGATTTCAGGAAGGATAGGTTTCAAGGAGACTGAGATCCGTGGCCAGGTCTTTTACCTTAACGGAGTGCCTGTGAAGCTGAATGGCATCAACAGCCATATGCAGCATCCCGAACTCGGGCATACCATGAACGAGCAGACCATAAGGAAGGACATGAACCTTTTCAAACAGTTCAATATCAATTGTGTGCGTACTTCTCACTACCCGCCCGTATCAAGGTATCTGGAACTCGCCGATGAATATGGCATCTATGTCGTGGATGAAGCAGGTGTTGAAGCTCACGCTACGGAGTATTTATCGCGCAGACCCGAATGGGAACCTATGTACCGCGACAGATCGAGGAAGATGGTGCTGCGCGATCGTAACCACCCGAGCATCCTTTTCTGGAGCGCCGGCAACGAAAGCGGCGAAGGGGATAATATCTGTGCGGTTATTGATGAGGGGAAGAAACTTGACCCGACACGCTACTGGATGTACGGGGGCAATGCCTATGCACATCCCTGTGAGGATATTATCGGGCCCAGATACCCTCAGCTCCACAGCCTTATTACCCAGACCTTCCTGGTTCCGGATAGTTTAGATCCCAGACCTTCGTTCCTCGATGAATACCTTGCCGTTACAGGTAACGCAGGAGGAGCAATGGATGACTACTGGGAACTGTTCTATAAATATCCCAGGAGTATGGGAGGAGCCATCTGGGACTTTGTCAGCACGGGCATAACACAAAAGGTGAAGTACCTTAAAGATTCATCACCGAATGACATCCAGGTTAATATCATGGGTAATGCAAAGCTTGTGGATGCTGTTTCAGGAAAAGGAATTGATCTTAACGGTCATGACCAGTGGGTAGAGGTTTATGGGGACGATGCCCTCGAGATAAGCGGTAACCAGCTGACAATCAGTCTGTGGGTTTGCCCGCGGTCGCTCAGCAGCTCGGCGGGGACATTGATCACCAAAGGCAACTACCAGTTCGGGATACACCAGATAAGAAAAGACTCCCTTCAGTTCTACCTCACCACCAGGCAGAAACAGAGAGTGGTAATACCGCTTCCGGACAACTGGGAATACAACTGGCATCATGTTACTGCTCATTACGACGGACAGGCAATGTGGCTCACGATAGATGGGAGAGAGAGTGAGAGAAGACCAGTTTCAGGAAATATTCTTAACACTCCTTACCCGGTCAATATAGGAAGGAACGTGGAGATCCACGGACAGGAGACAACGGTCTATATATGCGACGCAATAATCGATCAGGCAGCTCTGTTTGCTGAGGTAATATCATCCGGACAGCTTAAGGAGGCCGGAGCGGGATTGAGGGAAAAAGCTGTACTCTGGCTCGATTTTGAGGAGATGAACGAGGATGGTACGTTTTACAGCTATGGCATCGGTGCAAGAACATACGGGAGCATCTGGCCCGACCGCAGGCCTCAGCCCGAGATGTGGCAGTTTAAGAAATCAGGACAGCCGGTATCGGTCAGACTAGTGTCAGCCGAAAAAGGTGAAGTGGAGATCACTAACCGGTATCTCTTCACGAACCTGGCAGAGCTAGATGCCAAATGGATACTTCAGGCTGATGGGAGGACGATACAGGAAGGGAGACTGGATGTTAGTATTGCTCCGCAGACATCACAGAAACTGATTGTTTCTTTCAAAAAACCTGTAATAGAAGAGGGTGCCGAATACAGCCTTCTCTTAACCTTCTGTCAGAAGAATGATACTCCCTGGGCAGGCAAGGGGTATGAGATTGCCTGGGAACAGATGGAACTGCCCTGGTACTTACCGGTCAGGCAGACTGAAAAACCATCATCAGCTCCTTTAAATATTACCGAAGATAATTATGAGCTGGTGGTATCTGGTAAAACATTCTCTTATGGTTTCAGCAAATCCGACGGATCGATTATTTCTCTTAAGGCCGGCGGAAGAGAAATTATAAATAGAGGTCCCGTACTTAACGTTTGGCGTGCACCTCTGGCCAATGAAACGGATGAATGGACCTTCAGATCCTCAAATATTAAACACCAGTCAATAGGCTACGGCAGGGTGGCCGCAACGGAGTGGTATTCAGCCGGCCTCGACAGGCTTACAGTTGTTCCAGCGGGTTTCTCATGGCAGAAGCAGGATGACGGGGCGATAGTGATTAACACCGAAAATGTCCATACGCTTGGGACAAGAAGAGGAGCCTTTGTTAACAAACTGACATACACCATCGACGGCGATGGAGTTATCACTATTGAAAATTCGGTGATACCCAACGGGCAGATGCCTGCGTGGCTGCCGAGAATAGGTCTTGAGTGGATATTTGACAAGGATCTTTCGAATGTTGAATGGTATGGGCGCGGTCCGCAGGAGAATTACCCCGACCGCAAGAGCGGATACAGGGTGGGTGTTTATAAATCGACCGTGGCTGAAATGTACGAGCCTTACCTTATACCGCAGGATTACGGGCTCAGGACAGATAACCGATGGATAAGGATCACCGACGAGAGAGGTTCCGGGATAGAGATGAAAGGAGATAAGCTGTTCAATTTCAGTGCCCATCCCTACAGTGCTGCAAACCTTACAAAAGCCCTTTATACCTTTCAGCTTAAGCCATTTGACGGGATAACCCTTAATTTTGATTACGCCACAAGCGGTGTCGGCTGTACGGCAACGGGGGTATTTCCCGAATACCAGGTGATGCCGCAGAGGTATGATTTCACCCTTACTGTGCGTCCCGTTATCCGTTAATTACGGTTATACCGGACGGAGGGCATAACAGTGCAGAGGCACAGCGGCGCAGCGGTGCAACGGCACAGCGGCCAAAACAATGAGCACGGAACATAACAGATTACAGAACCTGGAACCTGGAATTAGTTATTCAACTCAATATTCGCATACAGATTACCAGTGGAGAGCTCGACTGCTTTTTGCAGGCTTGCTTTTGCTTCGGCGGTGTTGCCCAGACCCTTATGACCCAGCCCCCTGATAAGGTATGCATTTGACAACCTTGCATTCTCTGCTTCCTGTTCCCCGAACTTGGCAAAGAAGTCAACTTCTGTCGCCGCTCTCTGGTTTATCTGCCGGTCGCCTTCTGTAATAAGGGAGTTGAAGATATCTGTTGCCTCTTTCTTTTTTCCAAGCTTAAGATAACTCAATGCCTGGTAATATCTTATGTATGATAATCCCCTTACATTCTGTTCGGCCGACAGTGAGAAATAGTTTCTCGCCCGGCTCCTGTTTCCCAGGGCTTCATAAGCCAGCCCGATATGATAGTTGACCTGGACATCCCTGTTTGCCGATCTTGCTCCGCCGGCCTCTTCATCAGGCACCTGGGCAAGCAGGAAATGCTCAAGGGCTTTTTTGTAATCCTTTTCAGCGAAATATCTGCTGCCAAGCATCAGTTGGGCATCTATTATCACTTCCCTGACCCTGGAACTGCCCTCGCGGTAACTGAAATCCCTTCCCGTGAGATATTCAACAGCCTTGTCGGGCCGGCCAGCAAGGGTCAGCACGGTTATCTGGCGTACGAATGAATCATCACGCTGTCCGACAACCTCGTTGCTTCCCTCGAAAAGGGCGAGCCGTTTTTCAACAGGTGAGTTGCTCATTTCATAAAGGGCATCCAGTTCGTTATAGTAGGCCGGTTCATTCCTGTTAAGCGAAATGGCTTTCTCATAGGCAGTTATTGCTTTATGGCCGTCACCCTCGTGTCTGTAGTAGCCCCAGCCCAGATTTCTCCAGGCAATGGCAATAGAGGGTTCAAATTCAACAGCCTTCTCCCAGCACTCTAATGCTTTCTGAGGCTGCCTGTCGTACAGAAGGTTTCCGAGATAATACCATGGCTTCGAATCGTATGGGAAGTATTTCAGAGAAGTCTCAAATACCTTTACACTCTCCATCCTGTATGGGAAGACATAATCAACAGGCTGCTCTGATGCTGCTTTGAAATATATTGCAGCCTCCTTTTTATTTCCTTTAATATCAGCAATATATCCTAGATAATAGTCAATCATGGGATTTTTTCCGGGATATCTTTTCAGCACATCTCCTGCTTCATCATAAAGGCCGTCGTTGAGGTATCCTGCTGCCAGCTCAAGGTAATTCTGGTCAAAATTTCGCATTACGCGGTTAAGAGTCGATAAAAGTCTTTCTGCATCTTCCCTGTTGCCTGATCCCAGTGCAATAAGGTAAGCCTCGTTTGTTGCCCGGAAGTCAAGCGGATCGGAACTGAGGAGAGCCGTCAGTGTGGCTTCCGCACCCTTCAGGTCCCCATGATGTCTCAGGATCGACGCTTTAAGTCCGATGGCACTGTTGTTCCTGCTGTTAGTAGAGAGTGATTCATCAACCTGGGCCAGTGCTTTGGCAAAATCACCCCGGATGCAGGAGATCCTTGCAAGCTCAAGATAAGCTGCTGAATGGTAAGCGTAATCCCAAGTGGCATGGTACAGGGTATCTTCTGCCTCGATGTACAGGCCGAGAGTCTTAAGTGCAAGGCCGTGCAGGTAAAATGGCTCACAGTCTGACGGTCTCGTGTAATCCTTTGTAAGTCTTTTGATAGCTTTCAAGAAATAATTCCTGGCAAGTTCATACTCCCCGTTCTTGAGATGGATATTCCCAACTGCGGTGTTGGTCCTTATGTCACCAGGATCGCGTTCCAGTACCTCCCTGTAATAATCCATCGCACTCATTGTCGGATTGTAGAACTGTTCTATCCTGCTGCCTGTAAGATACAGTTCCTCAACTGTAGGTATCTCTTTCGGAGGATCGGGTCTTCGTACAGGATCGGGAAGCCTGTCAGCTTTCTCAGGAGCTTTCGGTTTGTATGAGACCAGTACTTCTCCTGTTTCAGCATTGATCATCTCGGTGGCGAGATCAGTCATATCATAGGGTCCCGGGATTTTAATGGTCTGTCTAAAAGCTTTTTCCGGTGAGATATCCGTCTCTTTCTCAAAGATAACCTTATCGTTCCACTTTAGTAGTATCCTGGCTTTACCGACAGCTGAAGTCGAGTTATAGCCAAGGAAAACAGTATTCTTTTCCCTCGCTTCCAGGTTTACGGCTCCGTGCAGGTTAGCATTTTTAAATCCTCCGATATCTTTTACCGGATACCAGTATTGCTTCAGGATCTTTACTTCATAAGGTCTTATCCAGCTGTAATCGGGCTGGTTGTCGGAAAAGCCTCCGGTCATGATCTCAACATAAGGACCGTCATTTTCCGTCAGCCTTGCTTCGGTAGCCTGACCGCGGGGTCCCGATCCCCATTCCCACAATTTGGCACCCTTTACAATATTATGATCCCCGATATGGACCGTTCCGGTCTGCCTGCCATGGTCATATCCTCCCATGAAATCTTCTTTAAGATCGTGTGCGAAGAATGAGGCTGAGTTGACAACATTTTTCCACCAGCTGACGTCAACACCTTCTGTGAAGTTATGGCCTGCATACATCCCGGTGGAAAAGGGCCAATGGGTAAAGCTGTTTTTTGCGTGATATGTCGCCACTGTCACACTTGGAGGGAAAATTACCTGGTAATTTTCGTTCGTATGGGCAGCCACATTGGCCCAGTACAGGAAGGTATGCGTTAAAGGGGATGCGTTATGAATTTTAATCTCTGCCTCAAAGTATGATTTCCCCGGAAAAGCCGTGATCCCTATTGTCCATCTCATTCTGTGCCTCGGCTCTGTCTCACCGATATAAATGGTCTTGCTGCCGTCGGCATTCTCAACCATTTCATAATCGACAGGTAAAAAAGTTGAAGCCCTGTGATGATGAAGAACGCACCATTCTATCCCTCCGGAAACCCATGCCCCCGTCATGCCGATATTGGAGGGCTTCACTATATTGTTCTTATAGATAAAGTTGTAGTTATTGGTCTTATCGGTTGCGTAATAGAGCTTACCGCCTATTTCCGGTGTGACACATAATTTTATGTACTCGTTTTCGAGGATAAGGGCTTTCCAGGCATGCTCACTTCTCTCATGCGAAATGACATCGTTCAGGGCATACGGGTAAATAACCTTCGAAGCGCCCTGGTATGATTCACCTCTGAAGAACATCGGGTTCTTATCGGGAGTTGCAACATGATAGGTGGGGAGTATCCAGTCCTCCTCAGTCAGCTTAACCTGCGACAGGGCTTTGTAGCCTGAGAAACTAAATACAACTGCAAGAAGCAGTACCTGTAGTGATAATTTTCGGATATGCATTGTGATTTATGTTAGCTGAACCAAAAATAGAAAGATATAATCTAAAACAGAATTCAGAAATTCAAAATAATGTTAAATTGGGTGGAGAAATAATAACACATACTCAGGAATTGTAAAATTATGAAGAGGTTAGTGCCTATATGCCTGATTTTGTTCTTTTTAAGCAATTCAGGCTTCAGGGAACGATTATCTAATGAGGCTGCTCAGAACCAGATACTGTTGCAGCTTAAAAGGGAGGTACAGGATGATCTTATAAAGAACATCCTTCCTTACTGGACCAACAGGATGACCGATAACAAAAACGGAGGATTTTTCGGGCGCATAGATGCGGACGAAAAAGTATATACGGATGCTGAGAAGGGAGGGATCCTGAATGCTCGCATACTGTGGACCTATTCATCGGCTTACCGTGTGCTTAAAGATCCTGAGTACCTCCGCATGGCGACCAGGGCAAAAGAGTATATCCTGAAGTATTTCATCGATAATGATCATGGCGGTACCTATAGAAGTCTTACTGCGACCGGTGAGCCGTCGGACACAAGAAAACAGATCTACTCACAGGCATTCTTTGTTTATGCCCTGTCTGAATACTGCAGGGCTACCGGCGACAAGCAAGCTCTTCAAAAGGCAACAGAGATTTTTGAATGTATTGAGAAACATGCCCTGGACAAGGATCTTAACGGTTATTATGAAGTATTCAGCCCCGACTGGACTCATTCTCCGGACAGGCTGATAGGAGAGCAAAATGCGAGTGTTGAGAAGACAATGAATACGCATCTTCATATAATGGAAGCATACGCGAATCTTTACAGAGTCTGGCCGGATGAGAGAATGAGGGAGCGACTAAGGAACCTGGTGGATATATTTCTCGAAAAGATCATAAACAGCGATACACATCATCTTAATTGTTTTCTTGGCAGAGACTGGAACGCAATTGGTTCCATTGACTCATACGGGCATGATATAGAGTCCTCGTGGCTATTATATGAAGCAGCTCATCTGCTTGACGATCCTGAACTTACCGAACGTGTGCAGGAGGTGAGCATAAAAATAGCCAACGGCGCATCAGAAGGATTAATGCCCGACGGGAGCATGCTAACAGAGAAGGATAATACCACAGGTCATGTCAGCACACGGAGATCGTGGTGGGAGCAGGCCGAAACGGTAGTGGGATACCTTAATGCCTATGAGCTCAGCGGCGATAAGGCATATCTTCAGAAGGTTGTGAATAGCTGGAATTATATAAAGAAACACTTCGTTGATCATAAAAACGGCGGGTGGTACAGTTATGTCACCGAGTCGGGTGAACCCGGACGCGGCGACAAGGCGGGCTTCTGGATATGCCCGTACCACAACGGCAGGATGTGCCTTGAGGTTATTGAAAGGATTAAATAAATCAAAATACCATATTATGAAGAGAATAACATTAAAACTGACTTTGTTTTGTATGATCATCAGTATGTCACAATTGGCATGGGCCATGGATGATGTACGTCTCCTGAGGTTTCCCGATATTAACGGAGACCTGATTACATTTGTTTATGCAGGAGATATATGGACAGTTGATGCTACAGGGGGTGAAGCGCGTCGTCTTACATCGCACGAGGGACTTGAACTGTTCCCGAAGATATCTCCCGACGGAAAATGGATAGCATTTTCGGGAGAGTATGCAGGAAGCCGCCAGGTTTATGTAATACCCTCAAGCGGTGGTGTTCCCCGTCAGCTCACCTGGTACAATTCGGTGGGAGTAATGCCGCCACGGGGAGGTTTTGACCATGTGGTCCTGGGTTGGACTCCCGACAGCAAACAGATACTTATCAGGGCTAACCGTACACCATTTGGTGAAAGAAACGGAAGGTATTATCTGGTTAACCTCGACGGAGGGCTTGAAAAACCACTGCCTGTTATGAACGGGGGCTTTGGTACCCTGTCACCCGATGGATCAAAACTGGTATTCACACCGGTCGACAGGGAGTTCCGTAACTGGAAGAGGTACAAGGGGGGAAGAGCGACAGAACTCTGGATTTATGACCTTAAGAACAATACCTCGGAACAGATTACCGATTTCGAAGGATCAGACCAGATGCCTGTATGGTCGGGCGACAATATCTTTTTTGCCTCCGACCGTGATCTGAAGCTGAATATCTGGAAATACAATATTCAATCAAAAGAGACAACCCAGGTAACCAGACATACGGAATTTGATGTGGTGTGGCCATCCGGAAGAGGCGACAGGCTCGTATACGAAAATGGCGGATACCTTTACAGGCTGGATACCGGAACCGGCAACACAGAAAGAGTGGTTGTGAACATCAATTTCGACAATCCGAATCTTTTACCGTATTATAAGAGCGTACAGGATAATATTAACAGCTTTGCCATTTCTCCCACGGGCAAGAGAGCACTTTTTGATGCCAGGGGGGATGTTTTTTCGGTACCTGCTGAGAATGGTATAACTGAGAACCTGACAATGAGTCAGGGAGTTCGTGAGATTTATCCTGCATGGTCGCCCGACGGCAAATATATTTCATACTATTCCGACCTCACAGGGGAGTATGAGCTTTATCTCCTTGAGAACACAAAAGGAGCGAAGCCCCAACAGGTTACCTCTAATTCATCTGCATGGAAATACCAGCCTGAATGGTCACCCGACAGCCGCTACCTGGTATTTTCCGACAGGACGCTGAAGCTGAGACTGACAGAAGCAGCAACGGGAAAGACAAGCGATATTGACGAAGCAACGTTCAATGAGATCCGCAGCTACGCATTTTCTCCCGATTCACGCTGGATAACATACAATAAGGAGTCGGGTAACGGAAAATCAGCGGTATGGGTATATGAGATCCCGACAGGAAAAAAATACCAGGTAACCGACGATAATTATTC
>CAZWFL010000086.1:0-10145 GCA_964633195.1 uncultured Rikenellaceae bacterium
AACCCACTGGTGGTTTGCCCCCAAACCCCTGCCTGCACTGACGTTTCAGCAGGCATGCAACAACAACCCTTCGGCGAGCTCCTGCCGCTCATCGAAAATGAAAATAATACCAGAAGGTGTTCCCGAAATCCTTCTCCATCGTTTCCTTCATAGAAGATGGATCCTGCCTGGCGGCAAGATAGCCCGATAAATATCTGTCAAACCGGGCAGGTGTTTCGCGGTTCATCCTGATCTTACCCAGATCAGGGAAATCCCCGGTGCTGTTGTAGTAAACAAGTATTGCCTCTTCAATGTGACGGGGGAAGGAGGTATAGCCCGACTCCTGCATGCTGCTGAGATTGTTTATGATAATCTCGACCTTTTTTGTAAGAAGCAGCCCGGCAAGATAATACTCTATAGCCCTCCTGTTCTCAGGATTCCCTTCAAGAAGCCAGGGAAGATTGTTCTGTGGCTCATTGAACTGGATGAAAAAATTATTTTCCGGCTGTAACTCCATCCTTGCACCAAGATCATGGTGCATCCTGATAAGTTCAGGATTATCAGCCATTTCTTCGTACTCTTTTGCCCACTTCCTGTAATATATTGTCTTTTTCAGTATATTAAGGTATTTCCGCGCCATCCTGTAATCTCCGCTGAGAAGGCTTGTTCGTGCGAGCATCTGCATGTTCTGCGGACGAATACCATAAACAACCATCTCTTCATAGGCCCACCTGTGTGCCTCATTAATCAGCCCGACCGAATAAAAAAAGTATCCGCCCCTGTTTAGATGCTCACCGCCCCATGGCAGTACCAGCGCTCCGGCACTGAAATCCTGATGCCCCGAAAATAACCTTTCACACAGCTGGCCGGTCTCGGACAGAGCATAGTTGTAAAAGTATTGCCCTATAAGGTTCCTCGAAGGTTTCTTTTCATGAAATTCAATTGCTTCCTCAAATCTCCCTGCAAACACGAGCTTTTCAATCTCAACCACCCTGGCTGTCTGGGGATTATAGATCCTGAACACAAACCAGAGTGCCGCGGCTGCAAGGAGAATCGTGAGTGAGAGCGGATAAATCCGCTTCTTAAGACTGTATCCTTTGTACCTTCCCGGAATCCTGCAAATAAGAGGGTAAAATGCAATATAACCTGTCAACAAGATAAAGATCAACCTGTATGACGGATTCTCAAGTAATGGCAATGGCGATAATATGATCTGTTCAACCGTCTGAAGAAAAATGACCTTCCAGTATAGGAGAAACGTAAGAGCCGCAATGATGATCAGAGTAAGTGAATGAATCAGCCGTTGTTTTCCATCCGCGGTAACAAGACTATGAAGAATATACATGACCAGAAAGATCATTATATATGCACCGGCCAGGTAATACAAGACCGGAAAGGTTACAAAAACCCCGAAGTGTTTATATTTTCCGCCGTATGATATAAAAAAGAGGTAAAAAGCCAGAACAAACACAAACCCCAGGTTATACTCCATCAGGTGATAATAATTAGCCTGCATAACCATAATGAGTAGTGACGGAACCATGAACAGGGGCAAAGAGAAGGAGCTGCCCCGGATAAGATGCCTGTTAATTCTGTGAAGTATGATTGCCGGAAGTGTGAGAACTACTGCAAGCAGAATCGATCCTGCAAGTCTGCCGGCATAAAACTGCTCTAAAAATCTTGCAATATATTCTAGCGGTCCGCCGGGCTTCAGGAGATACTTATGCAGATATTCTCCGGTAAAGAGAAACAGGGTCTGGGTCTCCTGGAAATAGAGAATATAATTGCCGGGAAAACAATAATAGGCGAACGCCCCGAGAAACAGGAGACCTGTTGCAACAGCCAGGTCATTTCTTCTTTCTGATATCTTTTTACCTGTTCCGGTCATTCATGAATGGGTCTTTCGTTCTCTTTTATCGCTGCCTTTATCTTCTCTTCATCTCGCAAATGTGAAGGAACGGCCTGATCCCCCGGTTGAGCCAATAAAATCTCTTTTCTGGATGCAGCAACGAAATCCCTTGGTTTAAGTGTGATCCGTCCGCTTACAAATTCGGGAATGTTAAAGGACTCGAGCATCCTGTCATACATGGCCGGATCTTTCTGAGGGAGAATAAATTCCCTGCCCTGATTGCCTTCTGAGTCAATATAAGCGAAGAAGGGTCTGCTGCTTCTCCCGTCGGTCCTTCTGCTGTTAAAAACAAGCCATCTCCCGTTGACCGACCATGTATGGTAACTCTCCGTTTCATCACTGTTGATACTCATCCTTTCAGCTTCCCCGCCGGCGAGATCAAGCAGATACAGGTCAGCTTCGCGGTGCCAGACCGGGAAAGTGCCATAGTCGGCCAGGGTAAAAACCAGGTATCTGCCATCCGGAGAAATCCTGGGGAAAGAGACACTTTTTCTGATCTCCGACCCGCTGAATAGTATCTCGGCGTCCCCGAATGTTCTTGTTTCAGGATCAAAAGATTTTCTTGCAAGATCATAATATGTGGTCTCAATCTCCTCCAGCTCAGGGCTGTAACCCGATTCGTACTGCGGAGCCCTGCAATAATAGAGATACCTGCCGTCATGAGACCACGAGGGAAAGGTCTGCAGATACTCCGTCGTATCGCTGTCAGTGATATTTATTGTCTCATTCTTCTCCCTGTCGTAAAGAATCAGCGACGAAACAAGGTCAAACACCTCTATGCTCTTTTCGGGTATGGAATAAAAACTCTGCCTTACCTGATTTGATGAAAATGCAAGGAATCGTCCGTCAGGGTGCCAGGCAGGGTAGGTTGCACCTCCCGGCATTCCGTCAATTTTAGGATCTGCCCTGGTTATCTTTCCGTTCTCGGCAAAATAGGTCCCGCCAAGCGACCCCCTTATATGTATCATAAACCTGTCGGGATTGTTACTGTTGAAGGAGTGACAGTTGGCGCAGTTCTTCTCCATCACCTGGTTTTCAAAAACCGATTGCACCCTGAAACTCTCAAGCGAGCGCTGGACTATCTTTATGTCTGACCAGCTGTAATACCCCGGATGGATCAGGCGGTACATAAGGTAAGGATCGATCGGCTCATCTGCAACATGCATGAAAAATGAATCATATTGCATCTCCCCCTTTTTGCCCTCTGAAGAATAAACACTTACCGTAACCCTGTCTCCCCTGCTTTTTTCAAGCAATTTCTTCCACTTCCCTGCAGGAAACCTGATTTTACCGTCCGATGATCTGACAACGATCTGATAGCCCCCCGCTGCAACTGCTGTTACCTTATAAGAATTACCTTCCTCCTTAATCATAAAATTCATCGGGGCAATATTCGGAGGAATGGTAACATCTTTATAATCAGGCTCAATATGCGGTTTGCGGTCAGCAACACGATTGTCTTCATCATTTACCGTCGAGCAGCTCATGAAGCATAGCATGACAAGGAATAAGAGAATCGAACTGTATTTATTTTCTGATAGCATTTATCTGTTATTTGGCCTGACACTTTCCGGCTTACTTCTTCTATTCGCTAAAGCCGGCCTTTACACCAGGCAATAAAGGTAGGATTTTTATTTATATCCTGAGTATGGCAGGCCTCTTTGAGATTAAATCAGGGATTCATGGATCGCCTCCATTCTCTGATCCCGACGAAAGACATGATACCATATATAATATATAACACAACTGTCGGGTAAAGTCCCCTGGTAATGAATAGAACCACAGCTACACCGTTCACCACAATCCACAGGTACCAGTGTTCAAAGATTTTGCGTGCCAGCATCCATGTCGCCACAACCGATAGGGAGGTAATAAATGAATCCCATCCGGGGACAGGTGAATCTGTAAATCTGGCAAGTATGAAATACATCAGGGAAAACAACACCAGAAATATAATCAACAATATAATACCAAGCGTTGAACTCAACCTCGTAACAGTCAGCTTTCCATGAATACCATAATCTGAGTTTCCTGCTTTGCCAGCCGAAGCTATGCGGAGACTGGCTCCCTGCTCTCCGCTCCCTGAGCTCTGAGCCCTGAGCTCTGAGCCTCTTATCCACCAGTACAACCCCAGGCAGCTTATTACAAGGTAATAGACCTGAAGGCTCATGTCGGCGTATAACTTGCCTGTGAAGAAAACCCATATATAGACTGCAGATGTCACTATCCCGACCGGCCACAACCAAAGGTTCTGCTTAACCTCCAGGAAAACATAAACTATGCCGGCAACAGCACCGAAGATCTCGATCCAGTTATTTGATATCCAGCTGGTTATTATCATGTGTATCTTGATGGTTATTGTTGTTCAAAGACCTAAGGAAAGTAGAGGCGCAGAGGCGTAACGGCAGAAGCATCATTATTAAAACTTTATGTTCAGCCTTACCATGTAATTTATACCAGCCTGCGGAAAGTAGTAAGCCCAGGTCTTTTCAACACCATCCTCATACCAGTTGCCACCATAAGCGTTGCTCTCGTATTCTGAATTGAATATGTTATTTACCAGCAACTGAACCACGGTATTTCTTACAGCCTTTATCCCCGGTTCAAAATCTATTCTCAGGTTATTGATTAAGTAGGGTGACAGCATTCTGTCTCTGCTCATTGTATTGTCGAAATATTGCCTCCCCACATATTTGCTGATGAAATGAACCCTCAATCCGGCACCAGGGTTAAAGGCTATTTCGCTGCTGCCTGTTATTGAAGGTGAATATGCAATATCCACGGTCCCCAGGTTTTTACTTTTATACTCTGACGACCAGTCGGTGGTATTATAATCGGTGTAATATTCCACAAAGTCTATTAGCTTGTTTCTGCTGAGCGTCAGATTGAATCTCCATTCAAGTAATTGAAAGGGCTTAAGGCCGCCGCTTATTTCAATACCTGTACGGTAGCTTTTCCCGACGTTGGTCATTATGGGGTAACCGACATTGCTGAGTTCGCCTGTCGGGATCAGCTGATCGCGGTAGAACATGTAATAGTAATTCAATGTCAGGGAGCTTTTTTCTGTTCTCATCCTGTAGCCTGCCTCATGATCAAAGAGCGTTTCACTGGATGGTATGGCGCTTACATCACCTGCAGCCTCCTTGAAATCGGTACGTGTCGGTTCCCTGCCGGCAATGGAGAAGGAGTAGTAGATATCCTGGTTCCGCTTCAGTGAGATGAATATCCCGGCTTTCGGATTAACAAAATTGAATTTATGTTTCTGCCCGAGGTCTCTCAGATCATCATCAAATCCGTCGAGAAGGTAATTGATATGCCTGTACTGAAGATCTCCGAATATGTTTGTCCTGTCTGAAATATACCATGTTGCCCTGGTATATGCGCTCACTTCCTTTTTCGTGCCGTTGTTCAGGTACCACTGATGATCCTTTTCATAATCACCCGAATACCTCATCCATATTATCCTTCCGAAATGATCGCCTGAATAATGACTGGCTCCGCCGCCTGCAACACCTTCAAATCCTGCTTTGCGATAACTGACCGACCAGACTATCCCGGTGAAGTCGTTCGACATCCATTTTCTCCTTATCATATCTGTACTGTTGATCGCGATGCCATTTAATGAAACAGGCAACAACCCATAATCGGTGTATGATCTGTCTTCCCTGAATTCCTCGTAATAACCCTTACCTTTTGTATAATGAAGAGCCGATTGGAAAGAGAGTTCATTGCCTGCTTTATGACTGAAGATGAGATGATAATGGTTCTGCGTATAGTTATCAGTCTCATTATCGTAGTATTTAACACGGCCTTCATCATCTGTATACTCCCCTGCAGGATTATAGCGCCTGTTAATCTCCAGCATCTCCAGGGGAACTCCCCACCATCCTATGCCTGTCTTCTCCTCACCCAGTATTATATTGGCCCTGAGTCCCGAACGGGCTGTTTTATAAATTCCGCTTATAAAAGCCGACCGGTGGTCAGATCCTGTTCGTTCAATATACCCGTCGCTTTTAAGTGAGGAGTACCTCATCTGAAGTGCAAAACGGTCTGCGAGCAGGCCTGTTCCGGCAGATGCCATGGTTTTCATTGTGTTAAACGAACCCGCAGAGAGGTCTGCTTCTGCAAAGGCTTCATCTTCAATAATTTTTGTCATGATATTAACAGATGCCCCAAAAGCTGCGGCTCCGTTTGCTGATGTTCCCACACCTCTCTGCACCTGAATATTATCCACCGATGAAGAGAGATCGGGCAGATCAACCCAGAATACCTGCTGTGATTCCGGGTCGTTCAAAGGTATCCCGTCGAGCGTAACATTAATCCTGTTCCCGCCGGTACCTCTTATCCTCATTGAAGTATAACCTATTCCGGTACCTGCTTCCGAAGTCTCAACAAGTGATGGTGTGAGGCTGAGCAGAAATGGCATGTCATGCCCGCTGCTATTCTTTCGCAGATCGTCGGTTGAAACATTCGTGAACGTAACCGGCGTCCTGCTACCGGCTCTTACAGCATTGACAATAACCTCTCCTGTCATCATTGCATCAGGCTCAAGGAACGCATCGGCTTCTGTCTCACCCCTTAGTTCCACCACACTTTCCACACTCTTGTATCCGACAAAAGAAAACCGTACTTTATGTATGCCCTCTTTCAGACCTTCAATAACATATGTTCCATCTGCCCCGGTCACAGCTCCCAGAAAGGTCCCGGGTACAGAAACTGAAGCACCGGGCAGGGGATTACCTTCAGGGTCTGTCACCTTCCCTCTGATAACGGACCTCTCCTGCATGGCAAATATGCTCTGCGACATTAAAAACCAGGCAAGAATAATTAAACTGAATTCTCTTCTCATAATTCATAATTTTAAACGACCATGAAAATGAGATACTCTTAATAAGCTGATAAACGATTTCCTGCACTTCCCTACGCCGGCATTATCCGGATCAGGTTCAAGGGTTTGATCTCAGCCCGTTGTATTAAGGCACCCCATTCTTTGATGATACAAATTTATTAAATTATCCGGACAATTCACAAATTCCACATTAATTATATTGATTACCTGAAAACAGGCACAGCCTCCTGCCGGGGATTTAATCAGCGGCCAGACAGAAAAGGCAACTTGTTTTTTTTTACTATTTTTAGCAAAATTATTCCTGAAATAAGATGACCAGTCTGCTTAAGAAACTGAATTATAAGGAGCAACAAAGAATTGCCGTCATCAACGCCGGGGAGGATTTCCTTGCCGCATTATCGCTGCAACTGACAGGTGTACAGATCGACAGGGATATCGATCAGCGGTATCCCTATAACTTTATCATCGCATTTGTAAGAAAGATTACCGAAGTAAGGGAGTTAACACCGATTATCCTTCATAACCTGACGAATGACGGAATCCTCTGGATCTTCTACCCCAAAAAGAAGCCGACCAGAAAATATTCCGAACTTAACAGGGATAGAGGATGGAAACCTCTTAACGATGCAGGATTTTTTGCGGTAAGGAATGTTGCTGTTGATGATAACTGGTCTGCACTGAGATTCAGGAATATAAGGTTTATTAAGTCTACATCGGAGAGGTATAAAAAGGCGTAGAGGCGTAACGGCGTAGAGGCGTAACGGCGTAGAGGCGTAACGGCATAGGGGCGTAACGGCGTAGAGGCGTAACGGCATAGGGGCGTAACGGCGTAGAGGCGTAACGGCGTACTTTGTACTCCGACTTCGTCGGACGAAGCCGACTACGTCGGGCGAAGTCCGAAGCCTTGGCGAAGGAGTAGCGGTGCAGGCGCGGGGAAATTCTTAACTTTATCCAGAATATTGACATTTTTAATTTTACAAGGATGAAACTTTTCAGAGAGAACAAAGGCTTTTTGATCCTTTTTTCCGTAACATTGGTATTAATAGTGACCGGCTGTGCGCAAAGGGAGCCGGTTGAAGCGTGCCTCACAGGACATACCTATGGATTCTTCGGGGGATTATGGCATGGATTTATTGCTCCTTTCGATTTTATTGCCATGCTTTTCAACGATAAAATCACAATGTATGCCCAAAACAATAACGGCGGCCTTTACGCACTTGGCTTCCTTATCGGTAGCGGAGGCTGGGGATTCTTCGGTGGCCGTGGAGTGAAGCAGGTACGCCATGCCAGGGTAAATTTTCACAGAACGGGATTCGATAAAGCAGAGATAGTTGAATAGGTGCACTGACCGGAAAGCAAACCGGTAAATTTGCAGATTGAAATTTCGTCCGAACTTCTGCCGGTCCGGATTGTTAAATAATCCAAATAGCAGGTAATATGATCAGGCGTTTATATAATCCAGGACTCTTTCAAGGCAGAACTTCTTACCGGAACTATTTCGAAGGCTGGTATTTCAAACATGTTTCATCAGACCTGAAACAAGTTTATTCGTTTATACCAGGGATATCACTTTCGGATAACGATTCCCATTCCTTTATACAGATAATCAACGGTATAACAGGAGAAACAAATTATGTCGAATATCCCGTTGGTGAATTTGGATGGGATACCGGAAAACTATATATTAAGGTCGGCGGTTCAGAATTCACTGAAAGTTATCTTGACCTGAACATTGACAGTGATAAAATTGCTGTCAGGGGGAAAGTAGAATACAGTAACATGATCAGATATCCCGGGACTCTCTTTTCACCCGGGATAATGGGATGGTATTCCTTTGTTCCCTTTATGGAATGCAAACACGGGGTTATTTCTGTAAATCATGATCTTACAGGCCATTTGTCAATTAATGGGAACATGACGGATTTTTTCCGTGGCAAAGGTTATATCGAAAAAGACTGGGGCACCTCATTCCCCGAAGCATGGATATGGATTCAGAGCAATAATTTCAGCAATGCACAAACATCATTTATGCTCTCTGTGGCTAAAATCCCCTGGCTCGGGAAATTCTTTACAGGTTTAATATCCTTCCTGTATCTCAAAGGAAAATTTTACCTCTTCTCCACTTACAACAATTCGTCCATTTCGGATGTTAAATATGATGGGGACAGGCTGGAACTGACTCTTAATAATAAAAACCACAGACTTAGCCTCACAGCAACGAAGAATCTGTCGGGGGAACTCAGGGCTCCAGTTACAGGAAAAATGTCGCGGCACATTAAAGAGAGCATTGATTCAGAGGTGTTGATCAGGCTTTATGACAGGGAGAACGGCCTGATACTGGAAGATAGCGGGAAAAGAGCAGGTCTGGAGATAATTGAAAAAATATTTGATTACATATAAATACAAGACAGAATGGTCAGTCAGGTAAAAGGGATAAAAGCAATACTCCCGCCTCCGCCAACACATATGGTTGGCGATGGATTCAAAGTACACAATTTTTTCCCGCAGCTAAGTATTATCGGTGAAGACGGGATGAGCCCCTTCTTTCTCCTTGATTATAACTCGAAATGGATTATTCCCCCTTCGGAGAGGCCAAGGGGTGTGGGTGTTCATCCGCACAGAGGTATTGAGACTGTTACACTTGCTTATCACGGCAGAATTGCTCATCACGACAGTGCAGGAAACAGCGGGGTAATAGGTGAGGGCGATGTTCAGTGGATGACTGCCGGTGGAGCAGTCCTCCACAAGGAGTACCACGAGAAGGAATTCAGCAGGAAAGGAGGATTATTCCAGATGGTACAGTTGTGGATAAATCTGCCCGCAAAATTCAAGATGACACCTGCCAAATACCAGGCTATTGAGAATAAAGAGATGCAGGTCTTCCCGCTTGATGACAAAATAAGCCGCGTGGAACTTATAGCCGGGGAGTATAAAGGGCTTAAGGGTCCGGCATTTGCATTCTCTCCTGTTAACCTCTTCAACGCCAGACTCAAAAATGGCGGGAAAGCTGATTTTAATTTTGACAGGGAATACAATACAGGCATACTGGTTATTGAAGGCAAGATTAAAGTAAATGACAAACAGGTTGTTAAGGCCGATCATTTTGTTTATTTCGATCATAACGGCGAATTCTTTAAGCTGGAGGCAATGGAAGAATCGGTGGTGCTGATTATGAGCGGACAACCCCTTAATGAGCCAATATCATCCTACGGTCCCTTTGTTATGAATACCGACGAGGAGATAAAACAGGCCTACACTGACTATTACAACGGGAAATTCGGATTCCTCGAAGACTAGTGAAGACGGAAGACCCCCGCCTGACCGCTGACGCAGTCAGTCGGGCAGGGAAGACCGAAGACGGAAGACCGAAGACCCCCGCCTGACCGCTGACGCAGTCAGTCGGGCAGG
>CAZWFL010000087.1:0-9877 GCA_964633195.1 uncultured Rikenellaceae bacterium
AAAAGAAATTAATCATAGTCACTTCCTAGTATGCAGGAATTTAATGGCTTATAACTTGTTTATATCATTAGTAAAATTACATAAAATTTGATATTATTGGGCAGATATCGTTATGTTATGTTATATGATGATTAAAAATGATTATTAATCCTTTCATCCTCTTTCATTATGCCCTGGTCTGTCAACTTTTCAGAACAAACCCAGTCGGCCAATCTTGCCTCCAAATTCTCTGCTTTTATTATGTATTAAATAACAATAACTTAAAATGACTATCGGTTATCAATAATAGAAAATATGATAACTGAAAATCAATTATTTGCCCCAACCCTATAGGGAGTAAGTGATTTTCTTCGCACCCTTTAAGGTAAGGGGCTTACGAAGAAAATCACAAGCAGATATTATTGATTCCGGATACTCATATTACTTAATATCCAGATCTTCAATCGGACTCCTTACAGCCGCCAGATTCCGCCTGCTTACATGTGTGTATATCTCCGTCGTACGGGTGCTCCTGTGACCCAGTAACTCCTGGATGTACCTGATATCAACACCGTTCTCATGCAGATGGGTTGCATAACTGTGCCTCAAACTGTGAACACCTACTTCCTTCTTTATCCCCGCACGCTTTAACGCTCCCTTGAAAACCTGATAAACACTCTCAGCCGAATACCTTCCTCCCGTCTGACCTTCAAATAAATAGTTCCGCGGATTGTAACTGCTTAAATATTCATCAACCTTATCCCATACCCTTCCGGAAACTGGTACTATGCGGTCAACTCCTCCCTTGCCCTCCCTGATATGTATAAGACTCCTGTCCCTGTCGAGATCTGGAAGCATGATATTCGTTACCTCCGACCTGCGCAATCCGCACGAATATATCATCCATAATAGAAGCTTGTGCTTTATGTTCCTCACCGAATTCAATATACTACCTACTTCCTCCTTCGATAATACCTTGGGAAGTACCCTCTGTCGCCTCGGCCGCTCCAACTTACCCGGATTAACCCTCCCCCTGCCTGAAATAGCGTAATAGGTCTTTATGGCAGATACTACCTGGTTCTGATATGATGCCGAATAACCCAGCTTGATAATAAAATCATAAATAAACCGTGAAATCTCATCTTCAGTTATCTCCGCCGGATCCTTAGCGTCGTAATATCTGAAAAAGAACTCCAGCACTGCCAGATAGGACTCCCTTGTCCTCGGACTGTAACGGTTCTCGTCAAGATACTCAGCCATAGTGTCCAAGGCATCAAGTGATTTCTTTCCCAGAGACCGCGACCTGACCTCATCTCCGGTAAGCCTTCGCTCATCATACAGCTCCTGGTTGACCCTGTACTTTATCACGTTCACTTTAATACCCCGGCGCGCAAAATAATCGGCCAGGGAATCACACTTCATCTGCGACCACCCCAAAATCCACTCCTTGCGGGCTTTATCGTAATAACACCGGCCGTAACTCCGAATCTCCGATATCCATTCCGGATCATACCTTCCCATGAACTTAATAATCAACGTTCCTCTGTTCTCACCTGTTCTGAATTCAACAGCGCCAAATTCCCTGCTGCTCCTGTAATTATCTGTAAGTCGGGTTCTTTGATGTATGTCCTCATGAAAGCCTCCAGTGTACCCCCCGGGTAAATAATCATTTTTTTCTTTCCCTTCGTTCTCTTTTGTGCTTTCGTCTGTTAAAGCATCATTGGAGCTTTCTGCTATGCCGGGCCCAACACCGTAATGACCGGATGTTGAAAGCCAATCATCCGGCATTACTGATGAACCAACTGTGCCGGTTAAAGCCGATATGTCAATTTCAACCTTGTCTCTAAGATTTTTAAATATCAACTTAAGGTTCTCTGCAGAGTCGTCCACATAAAAACATCTGTTGGTACTGCTGTAAGCTGATCCCGGTATTTGTTTCACCAATTCCTTAACGGCTTCATCATAATCAAAATAAATACCAATGCGCCATCCGTCACGGTGATAGATCCTTTTTAAAAAAATCTTTTTCATAATGCAGCGAGTTGATACAGTTTAATTCAAAGTAAAGGGATATTCCACTCTCCCTCTGTAAGTAACCTGTAATTTATTCAAAGATAATATTTCCCAATAGTAAAATCAATTCCTTATTCAAATCCCGACAAATAACCTTCCGCAACCCTCAAATGCTTCTGCCGGATTCTTACTGTATTATCCTCTTATATATGCAGACTAGTACTGGCATCTTCTACATTCAACCAGACAACATCATCAATCCCACGAACAATCTGATAAGCTTCTACATTAATTCGGAAAAGTGCAAAATCCGGTGACTGCAGGAGGTTTGCCAGATCAGGATGCCTTTCCATATGGTCATGCAAAGCCTCTTCCTGTTCTGTTATCCCAACCTCCACAGCATCACCAAAGGCGGTAAGTGCGAAAACTTTATTCTGGCCCGAACTATCCTTATCTTCCCCTTGAATGAGAATAGCTACTCTGCCGTTAATTTCAAGGTTTTCGAACTTGCGTGTGTTCCTGTAAGTAGCAAAGATTATCTGCCGGAAACCACGAACCGGTGTAATTGCTATCAAACTTGCATGCGGCTGGCCATTGCCCTCTGTCGCCAGAACTGCCAGACGACAGGCTTTAAGTAGGCCTGTGATAAATTCCGTTGTTGGGATTGGGTCACGCATATCAGATTCAACAGGATTATACTTTATCTCTTGCCTGACTATAGAGGAAGTTCAGAAGTTAATCCCGAAATTCAACATAATAGCCTGCGAGGTAATATCAACATCAATACTCCTCAGAAAATCAACCCTCTGATTCCTCATTATTCCATACAATACCGCATCGAAAACCAGAAGAAATGATCCCTGCAAAATTATGGAGTTCCCATACCCTTTAAAAAGATCCGCTCTCGTTTTACTGCGTGAGGAATAATGACTCATCAGAATCCCGGTTCCTATATAAGCTATGTCGAGACCTGCATTGATCAACAGCAGCCTTTCCGTTCCCAGGTGCTTGTTCATCATCTCATCGCCGGACATGAGAGAAAGATCCGTCTGACTGTTATTGATTATTGCGAACCCGGCAATCGACAGGTTAACAAGGTTCCAGAAAAGATTCATCTGACTGAAATATTTCCGCTCCCCGTCATTCTTCAGCCACCCGTAACCGCCCGCAGCAATGTTGATTACAGCCCAGCTGCCCAATACATACATTCCAGAAGTGGTCGTACTCAGACTCCTGTCATAAAACTGTCCGTAATCAGCCTGCGCCGATAACTGCAAACAGGATACCGTAAATATCGCCACCCCAATGATAACCAGATTAACCCCTCTTATACTCATCCTGTTTTACTTTATACATATGCTCTTCGCACTGTGCCCTGAGCTACACACTACTCAAAGCACCGCCCCGTCAGTCCCATGCGTAAAAAGCGTTCATAACCCCATTAAATGCCCACCTGACGCGTGAAACTAACTCTTCACAATCCATGTTAAATTTAAAACAATTTTCTGACCTGAAGCAGGTCATACCGGTTTTTTTTTCAGCAATATCAATCAGGAAATCAAAACTGCCAACTGCCACTTTGCTCTGTGCCCTGTGCTACAGCCTCCTGAACGGAACAAACCTCACAAACGACAGCCTCTTCGTCTCAATATTTCCACCCCTTTTCGTCAGCAAAATAAGCTCCTGCACCGCCGAAGGCGCCCCGACAGGGATCACAAGCCTGCCATTCTCGGCAAGCTGGTCAATAAGCGGCTGGGGGATCTCCTCCGCTGCAGCAGTTACGACTATTATGTCAAATGGGGCATGCTCCGGCCATCCCTTGTAACCATCACCAAATTTCGATACTATATTGCCATAACCCAGATCCCTGAATTTTTCAGCCGACTCCCTGGCAAGCTCCGGAACAATCTCAATGGTGTATACAGTATCCACAATCTCAGCAAGAACAGCAGCCTGATATCCCGAACCGGTACCTATCTCAAGAGCCCTCTTCTTCTTCGTGGGATTGACAACCTCAGTCATGTAAGCTACTATATATGGCTGGGAAATCGTCTGACCATACCCTATCGGAAGAGGATAATCCTCATAAGCATCTGTCTCGTACTCCTTCGGGACAAACAAATGACGGGGAACATTTCTCATCGCCTTTAGCGTTGCGGAATGAGTAATACCTCTGTTCACTATCTGAACATTCACCATCCTCTCCCTGGCTGCCCCAAACCTGTCAGCCTGCGGATATGCGCAACTTCCCATAATGCAGATAAATATGATAATCACCCGTTTCATCACAGTACATTTTCTACAAGATATTAATTTTCTCTCAACCCCCAAAGAAAAATATAAAAATTGTCAACCCCCTGTCGGTATTCTGTTAACCGGAGAAAACTTCCAGCCTTATTAGTCAGAAGAGGGGAAGGGGGGAGGGTGTTATGTGACGATATACTTTATGACCTGCACGACTTACGAATACCCCACCACCGAAAGAAATCCTTCCCCCAGAAACCTGATCAGAGGCCATATCGGGAACAGGTTAAGCTCTGTGAAAGCCGTAATGACAATAAGACCCAGCAGAACAAATGTACCGTACTTGTAAAGAGCCTGGTATAGCATCGGGAACTTCCTGAACTGGTTGAGAAGAAGATGAGATCCGTCGAGTGGAGGCAATGGTATCAGATTGAAGATGAACAAACCCCAGTTGATGTAAATGGCATAAAGAAAAACTTCATTCATTATCCTGATCCCGCTTCCGGGATATGCCGCCTGAAAACTGCTGATTATGGCAAAAATGACTGACAGGACCATGGCCGTAAGAGCATTCGACAGCGGACCTGCAACAGCTATCTTCATAATATCCCTGCCAGGATTCCTGAGATTCTGCTCATTGAACTGCACAGGCTTCGCCCACCCAAACCCCGCTATTATAATCATAAAAAAACCCAGCGGATCTATATGCCGCAATGGATTAAGTGATATCCGCCCCTGGTCCTTCGATGTGGAATCCCCACACCTGTGTGCCATGAAGGCATGACTGAACTCATGAACCGTAAGCCCTATTATTATTCCCGGAAGGAACTTCAAAATCCTCGCCAGTGCAAAATGCTCCATATGTTTATGCTTATGAATAATATAAAAAAGTATAAAGGCACAACGGCGCAGCGGCACAACGGCATAACGGTTTTATCTTTTTCTCACTTTTGTCTTTTGTCTTGTGACTTTTGTCTTTTGTCTTAATAACCACTTCGTTTATTGACCTTTACACCCTTTGGCCACCGTAGCTTTAGCGAAGGTGGCGTTATACCGTTCTACCTTTTCGGCAGCCAAAAGTCTTTTTCGGCAAGCCTGCACTCGCTTATCATACTGCGTGCATATTCGGCTCCCGAAAAATTCTCGTCAGCGTTGTTCGTCCCGACAGTGAATTTAACCCCCGCCTTCTTCGCACGCTTTATGAATGCCGCTGAAGGTATCTCGTACCTGTTGTTGATCTCAATTGCAATATTGTTCTCCTTTGCCGCATTGATCACCCTGTCCATCCTCTCAGGAGTCCAGAAATGATCATACCTGCCCGCCATCTGATCCGGAAGAAATGTTGAGTTAACATATATATCTATCGGTTCGTTGTTCATTATTGTTACAATAGTCTCAACCAGATCATCCATGAACTGCTCCTCGTCGTCAATAAATGTCTCGTTCGGCATCCAGATGCGGTTTCTCCTGCCGTTCTTATCAGTGAAGGTCATGGCGTCGGTAAAAACATAATCAAATTTTTTAATCGATTCTATCGAGAATATATCGACCCACTCCCGGCCTTCTGCCTGCATCGCCTTGTAAAACATCGGGTAATCCTTCATAGTGGCCAGCACTGAATCAATCTGACTGTCGTTGCTAACCGGGAAACCTATACCGCAGTTTACAGCTATCCCGTACCGGATATTCTCCGCCTCCGACTTCCTTACAGCATCATCGAGCGTGAAATTGCCCTTTATGTGAACATGCAGATCAGTGATCGGAAAATCAGCCTTCTGCCTGCATCCTGCGAAAACAATAGCAAAAGCAAATAGTAAAACAACTCTGTTTTTCATACCTCAAAAATTATTAATTAAATTTTATTTTGTTCCTGTGATCTCTTTAAGCAGGTTAAAAAATTGCTTCTTCCTTAAGGAATTGATACCCCAGTCAACCGGAACACTCTGATAACCGTCTTCAAACTGCTCACCTTTCATCCTGTAATCAAAGTACCCCCACGAAGCATAACCTTTTAGTGCTGAGATAAAATTGTTATTCTCCTTTTCAAAATCAAAATGATCATCTTCATTAAAGAGGATCGGCTTGGGTGTATAACCCTCCACTTCCCTGGTCTTGACAACCATGTCTGAGATCCTTAGGGGATCAGAAACACCATTGCCATGCAAAAGTAAGAAATCTGAAGATTTTACGACATTCGGCAATGGAATAAAGCCTCCTCCGTAACTGGTGCCGGCATAAAACCTGAATCCGTCCTGTTCCCTGCTTTTTACCATATCAATCAGCTCATGAACCCGCTGGGGCTTTAATATCTCATGATCATACCTGACATTGGATTCATTGTTTATCTCAATGAGGATATTCCTGTAACCTCTCTCAAAAAGCCAGTCAATAACATTATTCACAGCTCTTTTAACGGCTTCCTCATCCCTAAGCCTTTCATCCTGACCAAAATAGAAAAGACCGAGGATCGGGACCATGCCAAGCTCATCGGCTCTTGCCAGTATCCGTTCAAGCCTCGACATATATTCAGGTCTCAGACTTCCGTCTTCAAAATATGCAGAATTATGCCATGGCTGAGATTGGGAATACCCCTGGGGACTACCACCCTGTAAATTTATTGTAAACGATAGTAACCCATGATTGCGCCATATTTCCATATTCCTTACAAATTCTGAATTATTCCTTTCAGCATCCCATGTTTTTGTATCAGGATATACCCAGTTGCTTACCGTTTCAGGGTTCAGGTCGTCAAAAAGTCCCTGTACCATTCTGGAATTCAGCAGTAAACCCTCAATCTTCAGGCCGTTCCAGTACCTGCCTTCATATGTGGGTTTACCGTTTATGAAAAACCGGTCCTCCCTGATTTCAACAACACTCTTTCTGTCATTCTCCCGGGATCCTCCCGGATAGTTCACAAGCAATACCGAGAAAAACAATAATACTATCCCTTTCATAACGCTTCACTTTGTTAACAAACCGGGAGCAATTTAACCATTTTCCCGACTCCGGTAACCCTTACTCCTTTTTTTTACTTTCTCCTTTTCCCTTTCTCCTTTCGCCTATCATCTATCATCTATTCCGCTATCGCGGAATCTCCACGGAGTTTATCCCGCTGTAAGCGGGGTTTCGATCGCCTATTTTACCCTCCGTAGCCTGGGCGAAGGGGGGCGTCTTTCTCCTTTCTCCTTTCTCCTTTCTCCTTTTTCCTTAATTTATCGTAGGTTTGCGGAAATCATTTCACCATGCCGAAAATATTAACCCTTGCACTACTTTTTCTTCTGGCGGGGCTATCTGATGCTATCGCCCAGGAAAACCAGAAGGTCGAGGTTTACCTTATAACCTGCGGACCCGGTACCGAAACATATTCTATCTACGGACATACGGCCCTCAGAATCGTTATCCCTTCACAAAATAGCGACCTCGTCTATAACTGGGGCGTATTCGACTTCAGCACTCCCAACTTCGCATGGAAATTTGCAAAAGGCCGGCTCGAATATATGCTGGGTGTCGAATCACTCAATAGTTTCCTTCAGGACTATTTCTTTGAACAGCGATGGGTTGAATCCCAGAAAATAAACCTCCAACCGGATGAGACTGAAATAATGCTCCGGCTGATCGCCGAAAACCTCAAACCCGAAAATATTAAATACAGGTACGACTTCTTCTACGACGATTGTTCTACACGAGTGAGAGACCTTATCGAAGAATCGCTGGGTGACAAGCTGATCTTTCCGGGGGAAAGTAAAGGCAAAATACCAACATTCAGACAAAAAACAGGGGAGTATCAGAAGCCATACCCCTGGCTCAACCTGGGAATAAACCTCCTCATGGGATCACCGGGCGATAGAAAGGCATCATTCAGGGACAGGATGTTCCTTCCTGAAGAGCTTCAGAAAGTCTTTTCAAACTCAAGTGTAATAAGAGGGGAAGAGAGTGTCAGACTGCTTGAGAAGCCCGTCAGACTTCTTGAATATGACTCCCCTTCACAAAGGAGTATCTTCATCATAAATCCGGTATTCATCTTCTCAATGATTCTTCTTATTGTAATTCTGATAACCGGACTGTCAGGAAGCGAGAAGTTAAACAGGATAATCGATATTGTGATCTTTTCAATCTTCTCCGTTCTCGCTTTTCTGATGATATTCTTCAATTTTTTTACCGATCACCAGCAGATGAAATGGAACCTGAATATCATCTGGCTCAACCCTTTTATAATAATGTGTCTTATAAGTTTGATCTTCAACCTGAATAAACTTCTATGGTTCAGAATAACCTTCTTCATAACAGCTTTTTACCTCATTGTCGGTCCGTTCCTCCCGCAGGAATTCATTACAAGTTTTATCCCGCTGATCCTTATACTACTCCTCAGAACCTCAGTAAGGTCAGCCTTCCGATGGAACCCATATACACTCCCTCATTTAACACAACTTTAACACTTATTAACGTGATTTTTTAATATCACAAACTTCCTTTGTACCTAAATTTTAAGAAACATGGAGCAAACCGCTGATATCAGACTTCTTAACGATAAGATCGCAAAAGAGAGCTCATTCGTCGACATGATCCGAATGGAGATGAATAAGGTGATAATCGGACAAAAACACCTCACCGATTCACTTCTTATAGGACTTCTTGCAAATGGTCACATCCTGCTCGAGGGCGTGCCGGGACTCGCAAAAACACTGGCAATAAAATCCCTCGCCGCCATAATCGAAGCAAAGTTCAGCAGGGTTCAGTTCACTCCGGATCTTCTCCCCGCAGACCTGATCGGCACACTGATCTACAGCCAGAAAAAGGAGGAATTCATTGTCAAAAAGGGACCCCTCTTCGCCAATTTCATCCTGGCCGATGAGATCAACCGCTCCCCGGCCAAGGTGCAAAGCGCCCTGCTCGAAGCAATGCAGGAACGACAGATAACCATAGGCGAATCAACATACCCTCTCGAAGAGCCTTTCCTCGTTCTCGCAACCCAGAACCCTATTGAACAGGAGGGCACATACCCGCTCCCTGAAGCTCAGGTCGACAGATTCATGCTGAAAGTATTGATAGACTACCCATCGATGGAGGAGGAAAAACTTATTATCCGGGAAAACCTCGAAAAGATATTCCCCTCCACATCGCCGGTGCTGAAAACAAACGATATAGTAAGGGCAAGAGAGATCGTAAGGGAGGTTTATATGGACGAAAAGATTGAGAACTACATTCTCAATATAGTCTTTGCCAGCAGAAACCCTGAGAAATTCGGACTCCCCTCGTATAAGGGAATGATATCTTACGGCGCCTCACCCAGAGCCTCGATATATCTTGCTCTTGCCGCAAAAGCATTTGCATTCATCAGAAGAAGGGGTTACGTGATCCCGGAAGATGTGAGAACAGTGTGCCCCGACGTAATGCGCCACAGATTAGGCCTTACCTATGAAGCGGAAGCCGAAAATATAACACAGGATAATATTATAACTGAGATACTTAATGTTATTGAGGTACCATAAACAGAAGACAGAAGACAGAAGACAGAAGACAGAAGATAAGGACCCACCGGCTGGCGGAGACGCAATTCCACGATAGCGGAACGAAAGACGGAAGGAATGAAGAGGTTAGTGAGAGAGTGAGAGAGTGAGAGAGTGAGAGAGTGAGAGAGTGA
>CAZWFL010000088.1:0-9018 GCA_964633195.1 uncultured Rikenellaceae bacterium
AGCTGATTGATGCCGGAACCGATGCCCACTTATGGTCAGAGATTTACAACGGAGACCTGAGTGATCTGTCCCGAATTTTTATAATCCAGAGTGAAGTGGCTCAATCTGTAGCCAGGGAGCTGAAAGCTGTCCTGTCCCCGAAGGAGGTTGAGCTTATCGGGAAAATACCGACAAAAGACCTGACAGCCTATGAGGCATATCTTAAGGGTAAATTTTATATGTATAATCTCATAAATCAGGATGACATTAACTGGGATACTGCAATGAAATTCTTTGAGCAGGCAAAAGAAAGAGATCCTGATTTTGCGCTGGCATATGCGGGTATGGCTATGATATGGATGTTTCGTCAGCAAATGGGACTCGTACCCCCAGATGAGGCAGGTCCAAAAATAACAGAAGCCGTCGAAAAAGCTCTTGAACTGGACAGTACGCTGGCGGAAGTGCATAATGTAGTGGCTAATATGAATTACCTGGTAATGTGGGATTGGGAAGCAGGTGAAAAAGCTTTTGAGAAAGTCATTGAGATCAATCCCAACCATCCCGAAGCACATGCATTGTATGCGCATTTACTGATCATACTGGGTCGAACCGGAGAAGCGATGGAACATGCGGAACTGTCGCTTAAGCTCGATCCGCATAATCCATGGATAATTATTTGGTATAGTGCTGCTCTTTTATTTGATCACCGGTATGACGATTGCATCTTGTTCTGCCGTGAATTCTACGATAAAAATCCAACCGCCTTCTGGCCTCTTCTGATAGAACTTTACATTGCACTTCATTTGAAAGAAATATATAATGAGGCTTTTGAGGCATTGAAGCTGGCTATGTCCATCCAGTATAAAGATTTTGACCATGTTTTTGATCAATATGATAAATTAGGCTATGCCGGCACACTCAACCTCGAAGCTGACACACTTCTTGCGCAGTCAAAAACAAAATATCTGTCGAAGGCTGATATAGCATGTATTTATTCTTTAACCAGGAATAAGGAGGGTGCTCTGGATTGTCTGGAGCAGGCTTGCGAAATGCACGATCCGGTTGCACCTTATATTGGAGTATTTCCAAATTTTGCCATTTTACACGATGAGCCCAGATTTCAGGAGCTGATGCGGAAATTAAATCTCCCGCTCTTATAAGGTGGCAGGCTCAGGGCTCAGAGCTCAGAGCTCAGAGCTCAGGGCATGAAAGATACCTGGACCCTCAGTCTATTCGTCCCTTAGTCAGCTCAAGGGCGTAACGGCGAAAAAACGATGGAGCGATAAAGCGATGGGGAGATTGAACGAAGTGAATCGGGAATTGCTATTAAAGTAATATATACCTCAACTTTTTGTTATGCTTTCGATCTATCTTAAACAAACTGTCAGGAACCTGAAGTCGAACAAGGGATATTTCATAATCAATCTTCTTGGACTGATAACAGGGATCACAACCTTTATTCTTATAGTATTCTGGATAATAGCAGAGACATCATACGATAAGTTTCACAGTAACGCTGATAACATCTACAGGGTTGATTATCTGCTTTACGAAGAGGGGATCCTTGAACAGCATTCGGCCTCCGGATCGGGAGCTGTCGGGAAAGAGATAAAAAACGCCTTCCCTGAGGTCGAGAACTATACAAGGTTTACACGTACCGAAAGCCTTGTTAAATATGGCGAAAAAACCTTCAGGGAGAGAAACACACTATATGCCCAGTCTTCTTATTTCGATTTATTTTCTTTTCCCCTCCTGATGGGGAAAGCAGACTCCAACCTTCTGGCCGTCAATCATGCAGTGATAACAGAGGAAACGGCAAGAAAATACTTTGGTGACGAGAATCCCATGGGAAAGGTGATCATCATCGACGGGGCCAGCGAATTTGAAGTAGCAGGAGTATGTAAATCTGTTCCCGGTAATTCTCATTTTAAGTTTGATATTTTATTGTCGTATGAAAATCTGATCAGAACCTCAAGATCATATGATAATTCGTGGGTGAGTGAGAGGGTCTATTCCTATATCCTGTTAACTCCCGGTGCGGATCCAAAGGCACTGGAAGCCAAATTACCACAGCTTCCTGAGAAGTTTATAGGCAAGTTCATGCAGGAAGCCTTTTTCCTTCTTGAGTTCAGGCTTGTAAAGCTTACTGATATTCATCTCCGTTCATCAATAAGCAACGAGCTGGATGTCAATGGCAGTATACGCAGTATCGTTGCCCTGGGCATTGTGGCTGTTCTTGTTTTGCTGATTGCGTTTATTAATTATATAAATCTCGCAACATCGCGGTCGATAGAACGGGCCCACGAGGTCGGGATAAGGAAAATATCAGGCGCATTTCAGAAAGATCTTGTTATTCAGTTTCTTACAGAATCGGCATTACTTAATTTCCTGGCACTGGCCGTTAGTCTTACCGGTGTTGTTCTTCTGCTTCCACTCTTCAGCCAGGCGATGAGAAGCCCTCTTCATATGAATTTTATGGTTGTCATGATTCTATTCCTGGTACTGCTGGTATCAGGTACATTCCTGACAGGTATGCTGCCGGCGGTTTACATTTCACATTTTTCCCCGGGTCTGGTCCTGAAGGGGAAAAACCCTTCCGGTTCGGTCTGGCTCACCAGTCTGAAGAATTCCATGGTTGTTATCCAGTTCACTATATCTGTTGTGCTTATTACAGGCACGATAACTATTTTCCGTCAAATAGCCTTTATGCGGAATCACGACCTGGGATTCGATATGGACGGACTCATGGTGATTGATGGCCCGCGCATCATCATGGCCAAGACTGCTGAATCAAGGCTGACTAACATGGAATCTTTCAAGAATGAGAT
Source organism: uncultured Rikenellaceae bacterium (assembly GCA_964633195.1). GTDB lineage: Bacteria > Bacteroidota > Bacteroidia > Bacteroidales > VadinHA17 > LD21. Next base: position 2,808 of record CAZWFL010000088.1, read on the forward strand.
TCTTGCCCTGTCAGCCGTAAACAATGTCTGTGCCTCATCAAGCATACCCGGCACCGAGATTAAAAACTCACGCGTGTACGGGGTCCCCGTTGAAGGCCGTAACACAGAAAAAAGAATTGATGTTTATTATGTTGATGACCAGTTCTTTAAAACCTACGGTCTGAACCTAGTTGCAGGTGAGAACTTTGCCAGGTCCTATCAGGAGGATTCAAGGAACATCATTATAAATGAAGCAGCGCTCACCTATTTTGGTTTTAAGGATGCGGTAAGCACGGTTGGCAAACTTTTGCGAAGCGGCCAGCAGGATGTTACTATCAAAGGGATCATCAACGATTTTAACCAGCGGTCACTGAAAGAACTTCCGGCCCCGATAGCATTTTTCAATCAGCCTGCTAACGTATTTTATACCGTAAAGGGCAGCAGTTCAGGAATTGATCAGCTGATCCCGCGGATCGAAGAGATATGGGTTTCACATTACCCTGACAACCCTTTCAACTATTTCTTCCTCGAAGATTATTACAATGAACAGTACGACGCAGACCGGCGGTTCAGCAACCTGTTTCTTGCATGTTCAATTCTGGCCATTTTTATTGCATGTCTTGGATTATCAGGATTATCGAGCTATTCAATAACAAGAAGGACCAGGGAAATAGGAATCCGGATAACGAATGGTGCAGGGATAGGACAGGTTCTTTTTCTTCTGAACAAGGACTTTGTAAAATGGGTGCTTATTGCGATAGTTATTGCTGTTCCTGTTGCAGTGTTCGTTATGGGCAGATGGCTTGAGAACTATGCATACAAAATTACCCTCAGCTGGTGGATCTTTGTTGCTTCAGGTGCAATAGCAATTTTCACTGCACTGTTAACGGTCAGCTGGCAAAGCTGGAACGCTGCAAAACAAAATCCGGCCGACACGCTCAGGTATGAATAATCCGTAACCTGAAATACTTCTTCATTTTCTAAAGCATCCCCTGCTCCTCAAGCCATTTCCTAACCCTTTCATGCTCTGCCTGGTATTTCCCTTCAATATCCCTGACGATCTCCAGAAATTCAGGATCATTCCTTATGGTGTCAAATAATGGATCCTGTTTGATAAGTCTGGCAATAATAAAGTTAATCCATTTTCTTTGATTGAATTTTCTCAGATTTTCAATTGCTTTATCCCTCTCTCCCCTGAATGCATATATTCCGGCAAGATCATAAAAAGCATTTAAGTTTCTACTGTATTCCCGTCCTAATTCGATCGATTCATTACAATATTCCATCTGCTTATTGAAGTAGTATTCCGCTTCTTTTTTATGGCCATTCTGCCAGTAAACATATCCTACACGGTGCATATGTTGCAGATCACCACCTCCGGAAGCTTCTAATCTCTCAACATATGTTTTGTAATACTTCAGTGATTCCCTGTAATGGCCAAGGAACATATGGCTAGTTCCTAAACTACGAATAATCCCTATTCTGTTTGTGTCAATTTTATGTCCTTTTTCCAGAAATTCTATTGCTTTAGCATAATTACCCTGATGGTTTTCTGAACTGCCTAAACCCTCATAATATCCGGTTGAATCTCCAGTCAATTTTATAGCTTCCTGGATACAATCTCTAAATTTTTCAATAAATCCTGCATTATGATAAACCCAGCCAAGGCTTGTCAGAAGATTTGGCAACATTGAGCTGCGATTAAGGGATATGGCTTTGGTATAATTATCAATGGACTTAACTAAATCGAGATCAGAATAGATATTCCCATTACCCCAATAAGGCATCCAATCATTAGGATTGAATTTTATAGCTCTATCTGCTTCTTCAATAGCCTGTTCAGCATCACCATTAAAAAAATAATACGCTGACTTCACCCAATATGCTTCTGCTAATTGTTTGTCAAATGAAAGGGCAATATCCGCAAGGATCAGAAGAGAATCCATGAAATTTTCCGAAAAGAAACCGCTCCAGCGGGTCTTGTTCCAGTATACCATAGCTAATCCCGAATAAGCCTGGGCAAATGTTGAGTCATACTCCAGTGCTTCACGATATAGATTTTCGGCTCTTTCCAGTGCCTCTCTGCCGTCACCTCCTGTCAGGTATTTCCAATGCTCATCTCTGCCTCTCTGGAAGAAATCGTAGGCAGTCAGGCTGGTTGTCGGAGTTTTTTCAATCAGTTGCTTTTCTTCGGGAGTGATATATACCTTTAGTTCATCTGCAATTAGCTGCGCAATTTCGCTCTGAACAGAAAAGATATCCTTCGTTTTTCTGTTATATGGTTTGGACCAGATATGTCTGTCATTTCTTGCATCAATCAACTGAACCGTTAACCGGATGTCTTCTTCATATTTTTGACCGCCACCTTCTAATATATAATTCACATTCAGCTCACCTGCTATCTCAGGGATCGATTTTGGAGAATTTCTGTATTGTTCCACTGAAGTACGGGAAATTACCCTCAGGTCCTTTATTTTGCACAGATTATCGAGGATCGCATCCATTAATCCGTTGATAAAATACTGATTCTCTTCATCGGAACTGTCATTGTGGAAAGGTAATACAGCAATCGATCTTTCTACTGGAGGGGAAGATCTAAGCAGTTTTGGAATAAAGAAAAGGCCAAGAATTATCGATGCCAGCACAATGATTGTTCCGGCAATGATTTTTGTCCTTAGATTCTTCTGATGAACTGGTTTTGCAACAGAATCTTGTTCCGATACTTTCTGAGGGTGCTGCTCCTGTTTTTTTAATGCAGTAATAATCTCTTTTACTGCGTTTGCCACTTTATTGATCTGATCACGATAGAATGTTTTATTAAAGTTTTTATCAGGATTATCAGTTGGAGTTAGGGGTCGATTTACTCCTGCCTCTTTATAAATAAACTCAATTCCCCGAAGTACTCCTCCAAGTTCGTTTTCAAGCAGAGTTTTATCTTCAGGATCAAGTTCATGAATCTTAACAGGTAATATCCTGCTTGCAACATTACCACTGGTAAGCCTTATATCTCTTCCATACTTATCTTCCCTTGCCAGCTTATTGAAGGCACAACACTCATGTTGCCAGGCAAAGCTTTTAGGATCGCAGTAAGTTTGTGAAATGATTGGAATGAAAATGAGACACTTCAATTTGCCTTCCAGACTTTTGTCAACACTGTGAGTCTCCAGCAAGCCATCGCTCGGATTTTCATCAAAATATATTGAAATATCCTCTTTAAAAGTAGCCTCAAGCTCCCCCTTCAGATTATCAACAAATTCTGTCACCCATCCGTCATATTTATTGTCCTTCTGACGGTAGCTGATGAAGATGTCGTAATTATATCCTTCAATGATACTTGACATCGGAGGTCTATTTTATTATGCAAGATATGCCTTCTCTGAACAAAATTCAAATATTTAATAAGGTGTGCCGATTGCTTTGATATCTTTCTCACAAACGGGTAAGAACTATCCGTTTGAAAAATATTTCAGCACCCTCAGACTGGATCTGAATCCGCCCTTTCCGGGGCTGTACATCAACAGCATGGTTTACCAGGGTGTTGTTGAGGTAAATGAAGATCTCCTTATCTTTTGCAATACATTCAATTTTGTTCCATTTTCCGGCAGGTTTTTCGATATCTTTTACTCCTCGAAATCCTTTTATGTCTTTCCATTCAGGATCGCGGGCGAACCAGTTTATTCGTCCTCTATTTATCGTTACCAAATTTCCTTCAGGATGATATACATATGAATTACCTTGCTTCAGGGGAGCAACGGGGCATGTTATTGAAAATTTCTGGCTCCCATCACCGACAACGATAAAATCCCCTGTCCCCCCTTCAATAATCTGGCATTCTATTGAATGCATCCACGTACCACCCGAACCGCCATCCTCGCCGACCGAATGCAACAGCAGCCCGCTGTCCCTTGCTTTGTTAACCCTTGGTTCATAGGTTATTTCACCCCATTTGAATTCAACTGTTATTTTGTAGTTTTCAAATTCATCATTTGAGGTTATACAGCCATACTCTTCGCCGGAAATTCTGATCATACCATTTTTGACCGTAAATACATTCTTTGGATCAACATTCTTTCCCCTGTCCTTAATATAGGTGTACCAGCCGTCGAGGTTCTTACCGTTGAACAACTTCAACTCAGATTTTTTACCATTCTTTCTTTCGTAACCGGAAGGATCAGTAATTCTTGTAAAGCTGGTTTCTGTTATAAAAAACATTGAAAGTGTCAATATCAGGAAAAGAAACATCAGTTTTTTCATAGCTGCCTGGTTTTAATTTACTGTTAAAGAAACCTCACAAGGTGATAAAGATATAATTTTAAGGTTTAGCAATGTCCGGAATACATAAATTGCATCTCAGATTTGGGATTAAATACCGGTTCATTTCCCGTTTATCGGTCTGGATGTGTTCGTTGTCATGCCGGACAATATATATGGGATCAACGGTATTAACAGATTTACCGGGAAGCCATTCGCAGGGGCGTTGCATGCAACGCCATTCCATTGTATTTTGGGGTCAATTTGAACGGCCAACTATAGTCAGGATCGGTGCCAGATTCAATATTTTTATCAATTTACTTGACTTTCCATATTTCCAGGCGTAACTTGTATCCTATTTCTTATTATTAATTTAACAGAGGAGGTTAAATTATGAAAATCAGCACTTTCCTGATTATGAAATCCATTGTCTGTATCGTCTTCGGCATTGGATTTGTCGTAATCCCGACGTTGACAGGGTCAATTTATGAAATCACACCTGATCCTGACGGATTAATCATGACGAGGTTCTTTGGAGCAGCCTTTATTGGAATCGGTCTTATTCTCTGGTTATGCAAAGATGCAGACTGGAGCACACTAAAAGGTATTACGCTCTCCTTGTTTATTGCCGACATTATTGGTTTTATAGTAGCGCTCTCTGGACAATTGTCGGGCAACTTTAATTCCCTGGGATGGATGATTGTTGCGCTTTGGCTCTTTTTCGCCTTAGGGTTAGGGTATTTTCGTTTTCTTAAACCAAACAAAGCCTGAACGGTATCCTTTCGTAAGAAATTTCAATTGGTTTCTGGATCCCAGGAGCGGGTTACACTTGTCTCAACCCCCCATAATTTGTAGAGATTTATCAATAGAGCTTAGTACATTTTGGTAAAGAAAAACGGATTTTTGACCGCATTGGGCTGGTGGGGATTGTATGAGAAGCTTTTGTTTGAATTAGTCAAAATTGATAGCTATAAATTAGTGATAATCGCAACTGAAATCTGTCAGATAACGATCATTGAAGAAAGGTAATACAAGTGACTATTAAGGTTCTGATCTTATAGTAATCGATCGTTTTTCCTTATTCAGAATATTTTCGATTTGCTTTTTATTTTCAGGCAGATAATTGGATGCAACATCCCATATAATCTCATAATCTATTCCAAAGTAATAGAGGTGATCACTGGAAAATTCGGCCTGTGTGAGCACTCTATTCCGGTTCAAAGTGAGCGGTTCATAGATAAATAAATTATATAACAGGTTTGCATTGATATTGTTTTGTTTACATTCCGGTTTATAGTGCTCAATCATTTCCGGAATCACTTGCCAGGCTGATCCGGAATGAAGTACTCTGAGTGGGCGGATTTTACACCAGAGGCATGATTCTTAACTTTTTTATGCTAGAAAATTCGCAATAGAATTTCTGGAAAGTTATTTTTTTCAAAATATGTCAGGGTCTCTGGCATTTCCACATATAATAAGGATTTGAAAGAGATTATTGATTAGTGTCTTAACCCCCCAAATAACTGAACATAATCTTAAAACCATCTTTAACCTCCCCTTATTTCAGGTCAGATCAAGGTATCAAATTTGACCCCATGTCGGCTTCCCGTAAAACTGGTCCAATCACAATTAGAGCATCTACACTATTGAGGTCAAAGGACGGTGTAATTTTACACCAGCCTTTGTCAGGTACTATAAGGGGAAGTCATTAAAACACTCAAAAACCTGGCAAGAAGAAAAAACCACCTATACTTGAGATTGTATAAGTGGTTCATTTTCTTGTTGCTCCGTCAGGGCTTCCGCCTTCGCCGAGGCTACGGCGGACAGGCTTTCCGCTGAAGCGGAACTGCGTCATCCCGCACGGCGGGATTCCTTGTCTCGCCCTGGCTTCGCAAAATAAAAATACCGGCTGAAGAGCCGGCATTATGGTTGCTCCGCCAGGGCTCGAACCTGGACTTTTCTGATCCAGAGTCAGACGTGT
>CAZWFL010000089.1:0-8841 GCA_964633195.1 uncultured Rikenellaceae bacterium
GTTAACAGTATCTGTTTTTAAATAAAACAATTTGCTGCAATCTTCGCTTAAACTAAAAGAATAGGGTTGATAAGGAAAATCTGTCAGGAAAGCTTTAATGTTGATATTACGGTCCTGAAAATGAACCATTCCCTCAGCCTGGTTTTGCCGGCATGAAGAAAGAGGGAGCACACATAAAAGTGCTCCCACCATCAGTAAAGTATATAAATGTTTCATTCTGTTCCTCTATTTCCAGTAGTCGTTCTGATCATTTTCAGTCAGGGCCGTATTATACAACATTTCGTTGTTGGGAAGTGGTAACATAAAACGAGGGCTGTCTGCGGGAAGATCAATTGCAACCCATTGCTCGGGATATACGGAACGAATCAGGGGCTGACGCAATCGTTTAATGTCAAACAGACGGTGACCTTCTCCATACAATTCTTTTCTCCTTTCCAGATATATCTTGTCCAGGGTCCCCTCTGTAGGAGTCGCTCCCCGTTTGAGCTGTAAGGCGTTCAGAACATTTTTGGCTGTGGCGGAATTTCCGAGATTTGCCTCTGCTTCGGCTTTTATTAAATACGCCTCGGCAATACGGACCATGGGGAATTCTGCATCGCCCATCATGGTACGATGTCCGAATTTTGAGGTAAAGAAACCGTCCTCCTCATTTACATAAAACGGGAAACGTTTTCTGACATCATTATTATCAAATAGTTGAACAAATGCTTTTGTTGCCCGAATGGTTCCATAACCATCCCAGATCTCATTCCCAAGATCATGAACGGCACCGGCGTCAACCTGACCACCATATTCTATTCCTTCCATGCTCTCGGCAAACCAATAAAATGATGGAATTGAAGCATAAATATTGCAAGTAGAAGGAGTGAAATTAAAATACCACAACCACTCATTGTTATGATCTTTAAATCCTGAACCCCATTCTTCTTGGCTCATGAGATTTGACCCGTCGAATACGTTTCCGGCCGCAGCTTCTGCATGTTTCTTTGCATTGCTGAAATCATTCATGTCCAGATAGGCACGTGCAAGCAATAATGCGGCACTCTGCTTTGTAACATAATCCGTACTCGAATTCGCAACATTTTCGTATGCAAAAGCCAGATCGGAAATTATTTGTGAATACACCTGGGCAACAGTTGCTCTGGGCAAATGTTCTGAAGTAGCAGTTGCGGGGTCTGTCCTTAAGATCACTCCGGGTCCTTCAGGTTTGTAGTTATAAGCACCGGCAAATAATCTGATCAACCAGTGGTAGCAATACCCCCTGATCGCATGGGCTTGTGCCAGCAGTTCCGTCCTTTCTGATGTTTCGGGCAGTAAATTGGCATGCCCAATGATTGAATTGACACAATCTATTGCCTGATAGTTAATAGGCCAGATATAATTGGCATAGCCCGTCCACCATGGGCTTGACACAGGTGATTGGGCATACATATAAGAATACTGGTTCCAGTTATAAGTAGGCCATCCGTAAGCACCGCTTGTGACGGTCAGGTCTTCTCCCATAACATCGGCTGCAATGTAACTCAGTGTATGATTTTGATAATGTCCTACATAAGCATAAGCAGCATTGAGAACTGTTTGGGCGGATTCCACTGAAGAAAAGGCTTGCTCGTCCGATACTGAAGTTGAAGGTTGAAGATCCAGAAAATCTTCTCCGCATGAAGTCAACCCAGCTATGACAAAGGCCATAATGAGTATATATAATCTTGTTTTCATTATCGTGTTATATTAAAATGAAACATTCAATCCAATAGTAAATGTTCTGGAAAGAGGAAGCGTTGGAGATTCATTGAATCCTCCTATCCCGTATATATCCAGATCGTCATATCCTTTCCAGTCATCTTTAAACCAGGTATACAAATTGTCAGCATTCACAAAAACCCTTGCTCCTGCAAGGAATCCCAGTTTATTAACAGCAGATGAAGGCAGGGTGTAGGAAAGATTTACATTCTTCAGTTTTATGTACGTGGCATCGTACAGAAAACGTGATGAAGCAGAGTTGGATAAGTTGGAATTTGAGTTGGAGTATTTTGGTATATTGGTGTTCGTATTCGTTGGGGTCCAGGCGTTCAGAGCGTCTTTATGCAATTGAGCACCGGCACTGTTCCCATCGTGAAGTACGGAAGCATATAAACCGTCGTAAACCAGTCCACCCACACTGTAATAAAGAAATATGGACAGATCAAAACCTTTCCATGAAACCGTATTGGTCAGCCCTCCATAAAAATCGGGAGTAGCCCTGCCCTGGAACTCGTTTGTGGCAGAAGAATATTCGCTTGTGGTACCATTTTCTTTTACCCATAAAGGACTTCCTGTCGCAGGGTCTACACCGGCCCATGTAGGCATATAGAATTCATATTGACTGTATCCGATTTTCCATATTTTTTTCTCCAAATCCATTGGCAGGTTGTCATCTCCCGCAAGATCCAATATTTTATCACGCGAACCGGAAATGTTAAACTGCAGATTCCAATTCCATTCCTGATCTCTGATAATATCGACACTTAATTCAAATTCAATACCGGCATTCTGTACCCTGGCCATATTCATCATTATGGATGGGAAACCGGTAGATGTAGGCAGGGGATACTCATACAACAGGTCTTTTGATGTTTTATTGAAATATTCCAACGATCCGTAAAGGCGATTGCCCAGGAAAGCGAAATCAACTCCCAAATTGAACATAGCCTGTTTTTCCCAACCCAATCCGGGATTTGATAGCTGGGTATGTGCAAATCCGGAAGCATTGGCATAATTGTAATCGGCACTGGCAGACCATAAACCTAAAGACTGATATCTTTCCAAGCCGCGATTATTACCGGAAGTCCCGTAACTGGCCCTTACTTTTAAGGTATTGATCCAATGAACGTTCTTAATAAAATTTTCCTGATCAAGACGCCAAGAGGCACCTGCGCTCCAGAAATTACCCCATTTGTTATCCGATCCGAACACAGACGATCCATCACGACGGAAGGACCCAGATACAAAATATTTGCCGGCAAAGTCGTATTCTGTTCGAGCTATATATGAAATCAGGCTTTCCTGAGTTGTGTAAGAAGAAGGCGATAAAACCGAGGCGGCAGCATCCAGCTCTGTCATAAAATCAAACGCAAAATTTGTACCTTGTGCTAGCGCATATTCCCGTTTGCTTTTCCATACTTCGTAACCCAGCATAACAGATAAATGGTGATTATCTGCAAACGTTGTTTCATAATTGAGTGTATTGGTTGAAGTGAACATCAGATCATGAGTCTGGTGCCTTTCGGAACGTCCTCCGTAGGCCGGACCGTTCCCATGTTCCTTATTCCAGAATATGATCTCATACAACGATACATAATCCGGGGAGAAAGTAGACTTAAAGGTCAACCCTTTGGTAAATTCCACCTGAGCGTAAAACGAAGCCAGAAAACGATATGTCTTTGTTAGCCAGGTATCCATATGTGGTATGGCCACCGGGTTGAAGTCTTTTGATACCGGATTGAGCCAGTTGAATTGTTTATTGCCTTCTTCGTCTAAAATGTAATTTCCCTGGGCATCGGTCAGATATACTGGAACACCGCTGGGGAAAGTTAATGCGTTATATAAAGGAGAGGCTCCTGCACCGCTGGCAACTTCCGTATTCTGTTCTGAATAAGAAAATGTTGTATTTAATCCGGCTTTCAACCATTTTTTGATAAAGGCGTCAATATTTGCTTTTCCCGAATACCGTTGGTAGTTGGCAGCAGGCGTCGTTCCATCCTGATTATAATAGCCTCCCGACACATAATAGGAAACGTCATCGGTGCCTCCGGAGAAACTTAGGTTATAATCCTGAGTTAGTGCTGGATTGAATACCTCGTTCTGCCAGTCGGTATCTACTATGGTATGAGCGCCAGAAACCAATTTCCCGTCTGCGCCAAAAGGCTGTCCCATATTATAAGGATTAAAGGTAATTAGGCCCTGTGTCTGGGTATTTGCCCAAAGAGCGGCATCTGATGCACTGTGGCCGGCCGCCATTCTCGTATTATAGTAATCGGTGAACACCACCTGATAGTATTCAGAAGAGTTCATAAGGTCAAAGGTTTTTGGTACACTTGCCACTCCCAATTGAGCGTTAAAAGACATTTTGCCTTCTCCTGACTTTCCGCTCTTTGTTGTAATGATCACAACGCCATTTGCAGCACGTGAACCATATAACGAAGCAGCGGCCGCATCTTTGAGCACTGTAATAGATTCTATATCTTGCGGGTTAAGAGAAGAAAGGATGCTCGATGTAGAATAGGCACGATCAGCTGCCATTGAATAATCGGCAGAAGTAGTAGCCACACCGTCTATTACATATAAAGGTTCGTTGGAACCATTCAGCGAACCGGTTCCCCTTATCCTGTAAGTGGTAGATGCCCCGGGTTGTCCCGATGCCGAAGTTACCTGTAGTCCGGCGACTTTCCCCTGCAACGATTTTTCAAAAGAAGCGGAAGGATTGGTTGTAATATCCTGCGAATGTACAACAGCAGCCGATCCGGAGAATGAAGATTTTTTTACGACACCATAAGCAACAACCATAACCTCATCCAGTGGTGTGGCTGCAGAGGCCATCTTTACGTCAACCACTACCTGTTCATTCAACTCTATTTCAACGGGCTGATAACCCAAAAAGTTGAAAGCAAGAATGTTGCCTGGCTCCGCAACAATGTTATATTCTCCGTTAATATCTGTTACGGCATTGATCATCGTTCCTTTTATTACTACAGTAGCTCCCACAACTGGGCTATCCGTTTCGTCTGTAACCAAGCCTCGGATCATACGCTGAGTATTCTGTCGGGAAATGGTTTGCTTTTTCTCTCCGGATACATCCCTGGATTTCTTATAAATCACAATGATTTTCCCCTCAATGGAGTAATCCAGAGAATTGTCCAGAATGGATTCAAGAACAGTGGCAACAGAGGCATTATTAAAAGAAGCTGTTACGGCAGGACTTGTATTCACGTCACCCGTTTCGTACATGATTGACATTCCCGACTGTTTTTCAACCTCTTTAAGAACGGTCTTCAAAGGAGTGTTGTTAAACACTTTTGATACCGTTTGTCCATAAGACAGAAATCCCGACAATATAAAAACTGTGGAGATCAGAAGTCTTTTGCGCATTAGGTTTCGTTTCATAAATGTATTATTTAAATGTTATGGTTAAGGTTCTTCCGTCTCGCTCAATGGTCATAGGAATAATTAGAGATAATGCATCCAGGACATCGGTGATTGTTTCACCGTTATTTAGAGAAATGTTTAGAACTTTATCTGTTTTTCGAGCTGAAGTGAACACAATATCTACGTCATATTGTCGGGACAATCTCCTGAATAATTCATCGAATGTAATAGAATCATACTCAATTCTCCCTTCTGTCCAGGATATGTATTGTTTGGCATCGGTATAATAAATGGATTTCGAATTCACGGACAAATCATACGTAACTACGTTATCGGGATGCATCAAAAGGCCTGACTCATCATTCCCAAACTGTAGCAGCCCTTCAAGTAAAGCGGCTGTCAGCACCTGTTCTTCGGGATAGGCTGTAACGTTGAATTTTGTGCCTTTAACCAGAAGCGGGTAATCTTTCGCGTATACAATAAACGGGATATCTTCATTCTTTTTTACTTCAAAATAAGCTTCTCCTGACAGATTGACCGTTCTGGATTTTTTATTGTAATCATTAGGACAACTGAGTGTTGTGGCAGCATTCAGCCAAACCTCAGTTCCATCTGGCAAAGTCACCCTGCTTCTCTCAGCACATTGTGTTTCAAAAACAAATGATTCCACCTGCGTTTTTTCAGAAAATGTTTTATAGCTGATTATTGAATAGCAAACAATCAGAAGAACAGCTGCCACCGCCGCAACACGGTACCATATCCTATTTCTACTAACCTTATTCACTGATGATGAAAAATGTGATACAGAATTTGGTTGTATAGTAATCCGATAATTTAATCTTTCCCATAACAACAGTGTGTTCTCCTGAGGCTGGTGACAGGCTGTCCATTCGTTTTCCCAGTTTCTGAATAAATTTATATTATATTGATTCTTAGTTACAAATTCAAAAAGAACGTGTTCATCATTTTCTGAAATAGACCCTTCAAAATAACATACCGCCAATTGATGAATATCTTTGTTGACTGATTTCATTACACAATTGTATTTATCGTTTATAAAACAAATATTTGTTGTTTTACCTAACCTCCATTAGATAAAAAAAATACTCTTTTTTTGATATTCAATTAATAGACGGACAGTAACCAGCTCAGAATAACTATGAAACAATCAAATGGATATCTTTTTTCAAAGTGAGTGCTAAATGCAACTAGAGCTCTTCGGATATGTTTTTCAACTGCCGTCAGAGAAATATCCAGACTGGAAGCAATATCTTTATTTTTTAAACCTTCAAAACGGCTTAACAAAAAAACCTGCCTACAACGTTTTGGTAGCTTGTCAATAACAACCTGAACCTGTTTTTCAAATTCTTCGTAAAGAATGGGCGTGTTAGGCTCAACATTAAAATCGTAATGATAAATCCTTTCTTCCCCCATATTCTCATTCATGTATCTAAGATGCCGCAGTGTGACAGTATTTTGATGCTTGAGATGATTCAGGCAGGCATTCCGGACCATAGTAAAAAGCAGAGGCTTAATTGACAGAAAATCAAATTTTTCCATTTTTTCCCAAAGGCGTATGAAACAATCCTGTACAATATCCTGGGCAATTTCGCGGTTGGAAACAAAACGTATCGCGTAATTGATCAATCGGGGAGAATAATTCAGAAAACTCTCCTTAAGTATTTGTTCTTTATCCTTAGGATTGATTAACATTCTTTATGACGCTGGGTTTCATACAAAAATATGTTTTTTCTGCAATTTTTCAGATAATTCTAAATAAACAATAGACTTTTAGCTATTTGAAAGGTTTTTAGGTGTTTTTGAAACAAAAAAGTCGTCCTGTTTTAAAAACTATCATTCTGGTTGCCACATCCCGAGCCATCGCAACTTACAACAATGCATCGACAGTCCGCTTGTTGAACGTTTCAACAGATAATATCCGTTCCAGCATTTCCAAAATCAATTGAGAAATTGCAGGAAAATACTAAGATTTGAAGCGAAAAAGCGTAACTTTTCCTAAGGCTATTGACTTTCTGGGATTTAATAGATAAATTGCCAGAAGTTGACCTGAACTCTCTGGAATCAAAGTAGAGCATAAATAAATCAAATCGAAATGAAAAAGTTTGCTACTGTCGTATATAAATACTTAAATTACTCTGAATATGAGAGAGAAAAATTTATTTAAATTTGTTGCTTCACTGAGCATTACGCTATTATTCTTTGCTTGTAATAAAGAAATGAATTCCATTCAGGAAACACAAGATAAAGAGTTAATTAACCATAGCGATGATTCATTTGTTTCCGTCACCAAAGCTACCGACATTGCAGCGACATTCTTTGGCCAATTGACGAATGACCCTCTTACAAAAAGCTACGATCGGGATACTTCAACAGAAACTGTCAGGGACGCTAAAAATGACAACGCTCCTATGATGTACGTAATTAATTATTGCGGAGGTGGTTTTGTGGTCGTGAGTGCCACTAAGGACTACTATCCAATTCTTGCCTATTCTGATGAAAATGATTTTGTACTAAGTGATGACATGGAAGGTGTGGCAGTTTGGATGGAAGAGACAAAAGAGGCTATTCGTCAGAGTGGATCTTTGGATGAGGCAACAAAGGCAAAAATTCACAGATTATGGCAGCAGTATGAAACAAATGTCAATATGATTTCTTCCACTGTCGTCACTAAAGTCTGACACCAGAACAAGATCTTGCAAGGGAGAATCGAATAGCTGAACTAAATCAATTGGGTTTCACTGTTTATAGCTTATCAAGCGCGTCTGCAAATGGCCTGATTAGCTTAAACAATTACCAGGGTTGGTGGGGTATTGGTGATTTGTTTGGGACTCCTGATCACACTATTGTTGCAATAGGTGTAAGGTCCGAATCTTCTCAGGTTGGTCCCTTTCTTCAGACTGCCTGGGATCAAGTGTTACCATACAATAGTCAAGTACCATTAAAAAACGGACAACGGCCTTATCTGGGTTGTACTACTATTGCAATTGCACCAATAATGTCGTATCATACATGGCCCAGTGACCTTGACTGGGATACGATGATACAACAAGGAGGTTCATCTACGGTGACTCAAAATTTTTTATACAACCTGGCGGTTGATATGAACGCTGATTTTGGAAACGGTGACGATAGTCTTTCTACGTCTATTCCAGCTAGCGCTGCAATAGCTGCGCTAAAACTTAGTAAATATGGTTATTCGTCATCCATGAGTTTAGTGACACATAATAATTCTATTGTTCGCACACAGCTCAACTCTGAACAGCCTGTTTGGATGCAAGGATCAGATTCGAGCAGTGATACGACTGTTACTCATGCATGGGTATGCGATGGATATATTGCTGAAACCAATGAGGATATTTATTTTGTAGAATTTCTCATGGGCGGTCCTGGATCTTACTATTACGCGAGTAAAAATGAATGGGATTATGTCCCCTCATTTCAAAGTCCGTGGTCAACAGGCGGTGTAATATCTTATTATTATGACATGAATTGGGGGTGGGGTGGAGATTTCAATGGATGGTTTTATTCGGATAATGTGAATGTTTATGAATTAGGATACAACTTCTCCAATTATAGGTTAGATATTATTAACATCAAAAAGCAATAGACAAATGAAAAAGATATTTGTAATTTTTGTTTTTTCTATGGGTACAATACTTTCATGTTCCAAAATTCCTGAAATGAAAGTAGACATAGACA
>CAZWFL010000090.1:0-7744 GCA_964633195.1 uncultured Rikenellaceae bacterium
ATAAAGTGGCCTTTAGAATCATATACAAGACAATTTGACCTGTCATGCACTATTATCAGATCCTTAAATATCTTAATGCTGCTTATGCCACTGAGAAGCATGTTATCAACGGTTTCGAGAGGGATATATCGCAAACTCTCACAAAACGAACTGAGATTTGCTTCCTTCATGTTGCTGATATTGGATTCAATATCAATAGTCTCAGAATTATCGTCAGTTGTCCTTTCACTGCTGCAGGATAAAACTTGAATTACTACAGCTACTGTTAAAGTATATATAACAAGTTTCATAAGTTCACTTATTAGTGTTCGTTTAAGAGCAGAAAATAATAATAATAATGTAATTTGATGTATTATAATGCAATAAGAAAGGTTATCATTACAGACATGTTGGACCGCAGTCCATGAAATCGGGCTGCCAGAAGAATTGATTTTACTTTTTTGGAGTAACTACAATTAGAACCGGATTATCAGTTTCCTTAAGGGAATCGGCAAGTTTTTTTAACTCCTCTTTCTTTTCGGGATCACTCACCTTTGCATTTTTGAAATCTTCGCCGGCAATATATTTCTTTAGTGTAAGGGCGTCTATATACGAAAAAAGCCTGCCGCCACTACATAGATTATCCTGAAATCCTATATTAAAATCCGGTCCGCCACTCAAATCATCCTTTAGTCTGATTCTATATTCCTTGTCGATATCAAATTTATACTTCGTCTCTGTCCTCCTGTCGAAAAGATATCCATACAGGTTAACAATTTTTTGTTCAATAATCACGGTATAATACCAGTAGAAAACATACCTCGACGTCTCGAATATACCGGGAATATAAGTGGTTGTATTATTTTTTATTTTCTCTGAGCCGCCTTTCATCTCCGGAGTGTATAATGTACCATGTGTATTAAAAACAATACGGGGCTTAAAGGAATCTTCCTTTGCATCAACATAAAAAACAGTATCACTGAATTCTTCTTTAAAACAGACCATATTTCCACTGGAATAAACAAGCCATTCTTTAAATCTGAAACCACCCTGACTTCCCGGGGGTCTCTCGTACTTGTAGCAATTCGGTTTAAAATGAAGTGTGTCACCAGAAGTATTGATCAATAAACTTAAAGTAGGTACAGTTCCTGTCCAGGGTGGTATTGCAAGAAATGCATTATCTGTTTCAGGAACCATGCTGACACTGGAGGGAGTCGGTTCCTTCAGAGTTAAAGATTTCAGGAAAGTAAATCCAACATCGGAAATGTTGTATATCAGAAGTTTATGGTTTGAGCCTGAAAGTATTATCAGATTTTTATCATCAGAACTGATATCAAAATCGGTTATAAATGTATATTCTTCCGGCCCTCTTCCTGTATTACTAATCTTATAAAGAAATTTGCCGTTCATATCGAAGCACATTATCTCACCCCCAAACCCGCTGTTTTTAACATAGGTTTTCTTATCTATGTTTACGATTTTTAATATAGAGCGGTCAATTAACGAACTCTCTGTAGTCTGCAACGGTATATAGTCAATATTTTCAGCAAACTCTGAAAGTTTTGTCACTTTGGCCTCAGCTTCCGAAAGCAGGTCGATTCTCAGGACCGAATCGGAAATATCTTTTTCATGAGTACTTTTTCTGCTACAGAAGCAGAAAATGATAATTGAGAAGATTAATAGCCTTGTCTTCATGATAAAAAAATGTCTTATTTGTGAGTTAAATTTCAATGAGTTAAATCACGAATCAAAAATCAAAAATCAAAAATCCCGAATCGGATTTCCCCGACATGTATGCTTCCGCCCCGTCAGTCCCATGTTATGAAACTGGCAAAACAATATAAATCAGCCGTTTCCGGCCAAAAAATTCAGCTAACTGTAAATATAGGCAATTTAAATGATATAACCTCACTAAAACAGTGAAAAAACAGGCGTAAAGGCGCAACGGCATAACGGCGTAACCGTTATACCTTTCTTCTCCCCCTCGCTCAGAATCAGTAATTTGTAGTGCCAGCGTCAAACGATCATTTGATAAATAGACTCAGCAGTAAAGTAAGTGCCAGTCCGGCCACTGCCACGATGGTTTCCATTACTGTCCAGGATTTAAGGGTCTGTTTTTCATTCATTCCCAGATATTTGCTCACAATCCAGAAGCCGCTGTCGTTCACATGGCTGAGTATTGTCGCTCCCGACGAGATGGAGATGACGATAAGAGCTGTGGCAGGCTGGCTGAGGCTGAACAGAGGGAGGATCGGGGCCATTATCCCTGCAGCGGTGATCATGGCCACTGTTGCCGATCCCTGTGTTATCCTGACAAGGGCCGCCAACGACCAGGAAAGCAATATAAGAGGTATGGATGATTCTGCTATCGACTCCGCCAGCATCTTACCTATCCCGCTGTCGACAAGTATCTGCTTCAGAACACCACCCGCTCCTGTTACAAGTATTATTATTCCTGCCGGTCCAAGAGCTTTGGTACTCAGGTCCAGTATTTTCTGCCGGGGCATCTTCCTGCTGATGCATAACCGTATCGACAGCAGGACCCCTATTATGAGGGCTGTAAAAGGATGTCCGAGAAAAGAGATTACATCAGTTATGATTGATTTTGCAATAATCTCCTGCTCGACTCCCACATTTACGAATGTGCCTGTAAGTATAAGAAACAGGGGAGCTGATATAACGAGTACGATTATTCTGAAAGAGGGAAGCTGTTTAGGCGATTCAGGTGACTCTTCTTCAGCCTTAAAGATATCCGCAGGTGCAGGTATATACATCCTTTTTGCAATGAAGCGTCCGAAAAGGGGACCGGCAATCGCAGCCACGGGTATTCCTATAATTATCCCGAACAGAACCACCCATCCCAGCTGCACTCCCAGTATCTCCGACACGGCTATCGGTCCGGGTGTGGGAGGCACCATGGCATGCGTTACTGCCAGTCCTGCCAGCAGGGGTATTGCATAATAGAGGATTGAGACCTTTGTATCGCGGGTGAGGGCATATACGAGAGGTATAATTATTATCAGTCCCACATCGAGGAATACAGGGATGCCTACAAGAAAACCCGTTAGCACCAGCGCCCAGGGCGCTCTTTTCTTACCGAATTTATTAATAAGATAATGTGCAAGAGAATCGGCACCTCCCGAGCTTTCAAGCATCTGCCCGAAAATGGCACCAAGTCCCACGACGGTGGCAACAAAACCGAGGGTGCCTCCCATCCCGTTCTGTATACTTTCAGAGATGGCCGTCAGAGGCATCCCCGTCATTATTCCAACAAATATCGAGGTGATAAGAAGCGCGAGAAAGGCGCTCAGCTTGAACTTAAGTACCATCAGCAACAGGAGTGTCACTCCGGCCAGGACTATCAGGATTATGTAGGGTGCGGACATAGGGCTGGATTAAGTTGTGAGTTATGAGTTATGAGTTATGAGTTATGAGTTATTTTAGTCACAAAAGTCCGAAGACCGAAGACCCCCGCCTGACCGCTGACGCAGTCAGTCGGGCAGGGAAGCCCGAAGCCCGAAGGAGGAAGATTGATTTGTGATTCGTAAGTCTGGATTTGTAATTTAAAATCAAAAATCACAATTCAAAAACCAAAGAACCTTGCCCCCAGCTCCCTGCTCTGAGCTGCGCGGGACTGCGTCGCTACGCTCCTTGTGTCTGTCCTCTGTGCTCTGTGCTCTGTGCTCTGTGCTCTGTGCTCTCCTGCTGCGCTGGACTGCGTCGCTACGCTCCATGTGTGCTCTGTGCTCTGTGCTCTCCCGCTGCGCGGGACTGCGTCGCTACGCTCCTTGTGTGCCCTGAGCTTTTTTGAGCTCTGCTTAAAGGCGTCCGTCCATGCCGGGTTCAGGGGCAAGAGGGAATTTTACGGGAGCGTTATCGCGTGTTGAGCGGTAGATGGCGGAAAAAAGTTCCACCACCCTTCGTCCATCCTCCCCTGTTACAGACGGTTGCCTTCCTGTAGCGATGGCATCCAGGAAATCCTCTGCCTGACGCTGCATATAGTATACCATCGGATCAATAGTGCTGAAGAGAGCCGTATCTTCCTCCTTCCACTTCTCAGGCAGTTTCTCCTCACCGGGAACACTCCATACATCGTTTACAGGCGGCTCGGCAATGCCTGTCATTCCGGCTATGAACATTGATCCGCCATCGGTCTGGACCCCGACCGATGCTCCGTTCTCACCATGCACATGAACCTTACCGTAAAGTCCTGGTTTCTGTGAGTTGCTGACTACTATATTGCCTATCGCCCCGCTTTTGAACTTAATGATTGCAAGAGCCGTATCCTCGACTTCGATATAGGGATGGTTAAGATTCCTCCATATCCCGTAAACCTCATCAATCTCTCCCATGTACCAGAGCATGATATCAAGCTGATGGGGCGACTGATTGACAAGCACCCCGCCGCCTTCATCCTTCCATGTTCCCCTCCAGGCATCAGAATCATAATAGGCCTTATCCCTCCATCCCAGCATGGTAACGGTTGCCAGTACAGGTTTCCCTATCTTTCCTGCATCGATAGCTTCCTTAACTCTCATAACAGGGGGATACCACCTTCGCTGACTGATTACTCCCAGCTTCACCCCTGCCCTTTTGCAGGCATTAATGATCACGTCGCAATCTTTAAGATCAGAAGCGAGAGGCTTCTCAATCAGAACATTCGCTCCTGCCTCAGCCGCTTCAACGGCAGGTTGCAGGTGGAAGGGGTGTGGTGTGCAGACCAGCACCAGATCAATATTCTTTTCCCTGACCATTCCTGGAATGTCAGAAAATGGAGAGGTCTTGTACGTGGCAGCAAAATCCTCTGCTGTTTTGGGAGTTCTGCTCCACACCCCTGAAAGATTAGCATGCGGGATGTTCTGGATGGCTTTTGCGTGCAGGTGAGCCACCTTCCCGCAGCCGGCAATCGCAATGTTAAAAATTTTATTTGACATACATAAAATATGGTAAGATGACAAATATAAGAAAAAGCGCTTAAATCGGGTTTCAGGGTTTACCTTCGGCTTCGCCTCCGGTGAGCTCGTCGCCTTGCTCCTCGGTTCAGGGTTCAAGGATTAAAAGGAAAATTCCAACTTTCGAACCCTGGAACTTTGGAACTTTGGAACCCACCTTCGCTCATGCTTCGGTGGGCAAAGCCTGGAACATGAACCGCAAAATCTATTTATCTATTCAACTATAACTATGGCAAGATCCATCACATTCGTCATTGTAGGTCCGGTGATAACAAGCCCGTCGGTGGCTTTAAAGAAGTTGTAAGAATCGAATTCGGCCAGGTATTGCGACGCATCCACATTAAGGGATGATGCCAGATGGAACGTTGCTGAATCAACGATAGCACCGGCAGCGTTGGTGGGGCCATCATTACCATCTGTCCCGGCTGTCAGTACAGTTATTCCTGAACACTCCTGAAGCTTCATGGCTGTCAGAAGGGCAAGATGCTGGTTTCTGCCTCCGGTCCCGTTACCGGCGACCCTGAGGGTCGATTCTCCTCCAAAGAGCAGACAAACCGGTTTGGGGATACCCGGGTCATTCTTATACCACATGGCCTTATCGATCAGGTATTGCGAAACATTTTCCACATCACCCTGAAGGGCGGAGTCAACAATAATAGTGTTAAAACCCAGCTCTTCAGCTTCCGCTTTCGCAGCTTTAAGCGCCGTACGGTTGGTCCCGGCAATAATATTTAAAGTGCGCTTGAAAGCCGGATCATCCGGCCGGAGTGTTTCGGGCCTTTTGCCTTCAATTCCGTCATTAAGGAAATTAAGTATTCCAGCAGTCACATCTCCGGTAAGGTTGTATTTTTCGAGTACATTCATCGCTTCCCCGAATGTAGATGTGTCAGGTGCAGTCGGTCCGGATGCAATTATTTCAGGCTGATCGCCAATAACGTCAGAAAGGAGTAGATTTAAGGATTTTGCAGGCATTATCGCCCTTGCAAGCTGACCTCCCTTTACCAGCGAAAGATGTTTCCTCACCGTATTGATCTCCTTTATGTCAGCTCCGCACCTTATCAGAAGGTTATTGATGATGATTATATCTTCAGGAAGTAGTCCTTTGGGGATATCTGTAAGCAGTGCGGATCCTCCTCCTGAGAAAAGACCTATCACAAGGTCTCTCTCCATAGCGTTGCCTGCAATACGGAGAATCTCCTCCGTTGCCATAAAACCGTTAAGATCGGGAAGAGGATGACCGGCTTCGGTTACCTTGATATTATTCAGGGAGCATGAGTACCCGTATTTAACAATTATGTGCCCACTCTTAATGCAGTCACCCAGCAGACTCTCCATATAGTGGGCCATTGCAGCACTCGCTTTCCCCGCGCCAATAACATAAATATTATCAATTTCACCAAGAGGTATCTCATGTCCCCCGGCTTTCAATACCTCTCCGGCAAAAGATAAGTGGCTCATAATCAGCCTTCCGGGCAGGACTCCCCTGATCCCGGCCATAAATATCTGTTCGGCTGATTCCCTGCTGGTCTTAGTGTTGAACATTAGATTTTAATTCAGGTGTATTTCACTTACCGATTTAATGGCTCTGTCGGAGAAAAAATCGGGAGTGGCAAACATCCGGAACAGGCCTCCGTCTTCGTCAGGCTGATATTTTAGCAGAAGAAATTCCTGCTGATCGTTCCGGTTGAATAGCTCGGAAAATGACAGAGTACTCCTGTATCCGTCCAAACCGGCGATACAAATCATACCCTCCGCTAAAGATTCCCTGTCAACAGGATAATATTGAAGAAGAATATCTCTCAGAATATATCCCTTGAAAGGCTGTGTGCTGTGAATGCCCCTTCCCCTGCCGTAAAATATCGTGTTATAGGCCATCAAAGGAAGCCCCCGGGGTAATTCGGATATCCTCGCAATCTCTTCTCCTTCCCTGAAGATTTTAAAATGGTCGGTATACATCGGGGATAATCCTCTCTGAACCTCAAAGGAGCGGGGAAATGACCGGATACTTATCTTTACGGGAGAAGATATGTTCCTTTCGGTTATCAGATCAACTGCCGCAACTATCTTGCTTTCGGAAGGCAAAAACCAGAGATCAGGCGACCTCGACGGTACTATTCTTGACACATCGGTTGCAACAGTTATCTTATGCAGGTTGTTCGGGTAGAAAATCTCACCCCAGCTGAAAACAGTTTTTTCACCATTATCATTCTCTATTTCAACATAGAGATCGATTATGGAATTGAATTCCTCCTCATTGGCTTTCTGCGGTATACGGTCATTAAGGATATCGAAAAGCGAATAGCCGTCGTACCTGTACGCTCCAAAAAACTTATCGGAACCATCATCCTGCAGCAGAGTCTCCTTAACAATCACCGATCTTTTTACAAGCCGTGAAAAATCGACTTCACCCGGATTGGCTACCTCGCCCTCAACAGTTATTTTCTGCAGGGGAAGAGGATATGTTTCGGTGTTGTCGTAAAAATTGTTGGTCACTTCCGCGGTATCGGGAGACTGTGAATAATTGTCAGTACAAGGCATATCCCTGGCCTGCTCTGTAACGCACGATGTCAAAACAAAAAAAGTAATCAGCAGGTTGAATTTATTCATGTCATTTGATTTAAATAGTTATTATATACTTTACGGTACAACAGTACAACGGTCCAGCGGTTCAGCGGTACAACGGTTGTTATTACCTTTTCGCCGTTACGCCGCTATGCCGTTACGCCCTTTGGCCACCGTAGCTTTAGCGAAGGTGGCGCTATACCGTTATGCCGTTAAACTGTTACTACATTAATGTACCCTGAGCCCAGCCG
>CAZWFL010000091.1:0-7548 GCA_964633195.1 uncultured Rikenellaceae bacterium
GGTCTTCGGTCTTCCCTGCCCGACTGACTGCGTCAGCGGTCAGGCGGGGGTCTTCCGTCTTCGGTCTTCCGTCTTCCGTCTTCCGTCTTCGGTCTTCCGTCTTTCTATAATGGCATATTCCCATGCTTCCTGGCAGGAACCTTAACCCACTTGTTGCTCAGAGCGGTAAGGGCCGAGATGATCTTCTTCCTTGTTATTGCAGGGTCAATTACTTCATCAATATAGCCGCTTTCGTCAGCTACAAAAGGATTGGCAAGCTTGTCCCGGTATTTCTTCACCAGTTCTTTTTTCAGCCCGGCAGGATCAGCCGCCTGGGCAAGTTCTCTCCTGTAAAGAACTGCCACTGCTCCATCAGGTCCCATTACAGCAATTTCAGCTGAGGGCCAGGCAAAATTAAAATCTCCTCCGAGATTCTTACTGTTCATGACAATAAATGCACCCCCATATGCTTTTCTCAGGATGATCGTTATTTTTGGTACGGTTGCCTCACTGTAGGCAAAAAGCATCTTGGCTCCATGGCGTATTATTCCTCCGTGTTCCTGGTCAATTCCCGGTAAAAATCCCGGCACATCCTCGAGTGTCAGTATAGGAATGTTGAATGCATCGCAGAACCTTATGAACCTGGCTCCTTTTGTTGAGGAATCAATATCAAGGACTCCGGCAAGTACCTTCGGCTGATTTGCTACAATTCCGATACTCTTGCCCTTAAGCCTTGCAAAGCCTGTTATCAGGCTTGGTGCGAACAGCTCTGATATTTCAAAGAAACTGTTCCTGTCAACAATCTGGTTAATAATATCCTTTACATCGTATGCCTTGTTGGGATCGTCCGGGATCATATCCCTCAGTTTCTTGTTTACATCGGGTACCGAACCATCATCAGGCACAACGGGAGGGTTCTCAACATTATTTGACGGCAGGTAGGAGAGAAATTTTTTAAGTGCCAGTATTGTGTTCTCTTCATCATCATAGATAAGATGAGCCACTCCGCTTTTACGGGCATGAACTTCAGCTCCTCCCAGCTGTTCGAATGTAACATCTTCGTTAAGAACTTCTTTCACAACGTTAGGTCCGGTTACGAACATGTAGCTGGTATGATTCACCATGAAGACAAAATCTGTCAGCGCAGGCGAATAGACCGCACCTCCGGCTGCCGGGCCCAGTATGACTGATATCTGCGGGATAATGCCTGAGGAGTGTATTATGTTATGAAAGATTGAAGCGTACCCGCTGAGGCTTGCCACACCCTCCTGAATTCTGGCTCCGCCGGAATCAATGAGCCCTATGATCGGTGAGCCCATCTTGAGCGCCATCTCCTGTATCTTGGCAATCTTCCGTGCATGGACTATGCCCAGTGAACCACCCATTATGGTGAAATCCTGAGCATACGAGAATACCAGTCGCCCGTTTACCTTTCCGTGCCCTGTTATTACACCATCACCATATGATTTCTCGACCCTCCCGAATTCAACAGGCTGGTCGGCCGGAGTTACAAATGCATCTATTTCTTCAAAAGTGCCGGGATCAAAAAGAAGGTTAATGCGTTCATAAGCAGTGAGTTTGCCTTTGGAGTGCTGTTTTGCGGCCTGCTTGGAGCTGTACTGTTTTTTTCTCGCTTCCTGCCTTTCAAGAAATGCTTTGTAATACCTTCCGGATAAATCCATTTTTATACCTTTTATTATATATATGAGTTCCTCTGCTAAGAGTCACCCGGTATTTCAAACGGCTTCAAAAATAGTCAAACTTAACTTAATTGCAAATTAAAGATTCGAACGTCTGGCAAACTGGTTGAGTAAACTATTGTATATAAGTTGATTATTTTTATTTTCTATTCGACCACGAAAGAAAGCGATAAATAAATCTCTTTTTCCGATTTATGGATAAAGAGCTTCAAGGCTCCATCTGATGGTCTTTTGAGGTCTATTAAAAACATTAATTTATCAATTTAATAATGGCAAAAATCACGAAAGTTGTTTGGTTTTGATTTTTTTTTCTATTTTCGCAGAAATTGGATTTACCTTTTTAACCTAAAATCAAGTATTTATGAAAAAAGTCCTAGTTTTTATTTCGCTGTTGCTGATAACAGGTTCGATTGTTATCGCTCAGACAGTGCAAATCACCGGGAATGTAAAAGGATCGGAGGACGGTCTTGCGATGCCCGGGGTTTTCGTACAGGTGAAGGGGACAACCATCGGAACAATTACTGGTCTCGATGGCAATTACTCCCTTTCAGTACCTGCCTCGGCCCAGAATCTTGTTTTCAGCTTTGTCGGCTTTGTCACCCACGAGGAACCTATCCAGGGGAGGACAAGGATCGACGTTACGCTGAAGCAGGATCTGTACAACGTTGATGAAGTAGTCGTTGTAGCTTATGGTACGCAGCAGAGGCGGGACATTGCCGGAGCTATCACCACCGTTAAGGGTGATGCCATCAAGTCGGTTCCAGTGCAGAGCTTTGACCAGGCGCTGGCAGGAAGGGCCGCAGGTGTTTCTATTGTTATGCCCAACGGTGTGCTCAACAACCCGCCGGTTATCCGGATCAGGGGATTCAACTCGATCACATCCAGTTCTAATCCGCTCATCATCGTTGATGGTGTTCCTGTATTTACAGGTAATGTTGGGGGAACAGCAATCCAGAACTCTCTTGCAGATATAAACCCTGCAGATATCCAGTCAATGGAGGTTCTGAAGGATGCTTCTGCAACAGCCCTGTATGGCTCAAGAGCTGCCAATGGTGTAATAATTATCACAACCAGACGCGGCGCAGGTGCCAGGACAAGGGTTACATACGATGGCTATGCAGGATGGACAGAGCCGTACAGGATGTTCGACCTCATGAACCCCGAGCAGTATTTTAATCATAAGAACCTTGCCCTCGAGAACGCAGGCTCTTCAGCCAGACTCGTATGGCCAACCGATGCCAGCGGAAAGCCGATTGAAACATACTGGCCCGACTATGTCTACCAAAAAGGTTTCCAGCAGAGCCATGCAATAACTGCATCAGGCTCATCACCTACAACCTCCTACTTCCTTTCTGTCGGTTACACTGATCAGGATGGTATGTTCAAGAAGAACTCTTATAACAGGCAGAATGCAAGAATGAATTTAGACCACAAGCTTAACAGGTATGTCAACATCGGAGCCAGTATAGCATATACAAATGGTTACACGAAATCACCCGATACAGGTGCCTCATTTTCTACTGCAGGAGCTGCCCGTCTGGCTTTCGTTCTGCCGCCGATAATCGGCCCCTATCTGAATGATGGATCATACAATATTTCCGGTTCAGGTATCGGTGGTATGGGAACAGGCCTTGGTGCCTCACTCGGCTACCATAATCCAGTAGCAATATTTGATCTCAACAAGCATACCACGGAAACAGAAAGATTACTTGCAACCCTTTCAGCAACCGTTGAACCCCTTGCCGGCCTTGTCTTCAAGACTGTTTACGGGATTGACAACCTCGCCAGGGAGACAACCACATTCTGGTCTCCCGTTACAGGTAACGGATACGGTTATAATGGTCTTGCGGACAATGTTTTTTATCGCAATAATAGATGGACCTGGACCAATACAGCCAACTATAACAAAACATTTTTTGAAAGGCTTACCATTGGTCTTCTGGGAGGTTTTGAACAGCAGAGAACAGTTAACACAAGCTGGGAAGGCTGGAAAACAGGTGTCTCTGATCCGTTCTTCACCCAGTATCAGGGCTCATGGTCTACTGCCCAGATCGGAGGTGGCGGATACGGAGAGAATTATTACATCTCCTATTTCGGCCGTGTCAATACCAACTGGGACAGGAAATATTATCTTGAGGGTAGTATAAGACGGGACGGTTTCAGCGGTCTCTCGAAAGGGAATAAATTCGGTACTTTCGGAGGAGCATCTTTCATGTGGAATATATCCAGGGAGGATTTCGTAGCCAACTCGTCCGTTAACAATATTTTTTCAGATATAAGGTTAAAGCTGAGCTACGGCCGTGTAGGGAATATGTTCGGAATTGGTGACTTCAGCTCGCTCTTCCTTTACAGTTCCAGTCTTTATGCAACTGTGCCGACCCTCTATTTCTCACAGGCAGGTAATGCTGACCTGCAGTGGGAGACCAGCGATAAGTACGACGTGGGGCTGAGCTTCGGCATACTGAGGGATAAGATACAGGCAGATATCAACTGGTTCTATAACGATGTGGGTAACCTTATTCTCAATGTTCCCCAGTCACCCTCAAAAGGTATCCCGGGTAACTCAATACCAGCTAACGTCGGATCGATGTACAATACCGGACTTGAGTTGCAGGCTACCAGTTATAACATTGCCAGACCCAACTTCAGCTGGACAACCACATTCAACATTACTTTCATTAAGAATGAAGTGACAGAGCTGGCTCCGGGTGTCGATGAATTACGTGCAACCACGGGAGGACTTGAAACCACCAACATTACAGTTGTCGGGAAGCCTGTCGGAAACCTGCTGGCTGTTGAAACACGCGGTGTTGATCCTACGACAGGAAGGAGGATATTCGTTAATAGTGCCGGACAGGAAGTACTTTACAGTCATGAAGCAGCCCAGAGATGGACCTTCAGGTCGGATGGTTCAGCAGCACCGGCTATTTCTATTGCAACTGACGGTGTTCCATGGGCTTCCCCGCTGCCCAGAATATATGGTGGTCTTGATAACAACATCACATACAAGAATTTTGACTTTGCCATTAATCTTACCTATGCAATGGGATTTTATATTTATGCCGGTTCGAAGGCAGGAATACGTGACCAGAGATGGTGGAACAACTCCGTAGAGGTTGCCGAAACTGCATGGAAAGCAGCCGGAGATATCACAAATATCCCGAAACCAGTCTGGGGTGATAATGTTTCGAACGGTTCTGCAATGGCAATCAGTGAAAATATTGAGCGTGGAGACTATGTAAAGGTGAGGAACATTTCACTGGGTTACGCTTTCAAGAATGTGATGCCTGATGTGCTTAACATAGAGAGGTTAAGAGTTTATGCTCAGGTTTTCAACGCATATCTCTTCACAAAATATAGTGGTTCGGACCCTGAGGTCTCAACTAACGCTGATTCCAACCTGGCACCAGGTGTTGACAGAAATACCTCCCCGCAGGCAAGGACATACTCCTTCGGTGTGAATATCAGCTTTTAACCAATTAAAATAGAAACAGATATGAAAAATATATTAAAAGGTTCAATAGTATTCACATTAATATTGTTGATGACCGGTTGCTCCCAGGAGGAGTATATGAATCCGGTGCCGAAAACCTCACTGTCAGACCTTTCAGTGTTTGATAACAAGACAAGGATTGAAGCACAGGTCAACGGAATGTATGCATCGCTCAAAAGCGGACAGCACCTGGGGGGAAGGTTCCATGTATATAACGATGTACGATGTGATAACTTCATTCCCAAAAGCACAAACCTGGTGACATGCTATGCCACCTGGAACCATTCTGTGCTTGCAGGAACCAATGAGGTACAGAACCTCTGGGGTGCCGTCTATTCCACCATCAATGTGGTAAACGTCTTTCTCGAGGGCCTTGCACAAGCATGGGACGAAGGCAAACTGACCGGTGTGATCACGCAGTCAGAATATGATCAGTACAGAAGTGAAGCATACACCATAAGGGCGATATGCTACTTCAACCTGATGCAGATGTATTCGAAGCCATATCACGTCGGTAATGGCGCCAATCAGGGTGTGCCTCTGAGAATCAAGGCAATGAAATCAGCTGAAGAAAACGATCTCGCACCCAGCACCGTTGCCGAAGTCTATACTCAGATTCTGAATGACCTTAATGCTGCCGAACCGCTGGCAGTTGCAAGCTATAGCACTGACGTTCTTAATACAACAAGAATTCACAAGAACACTGTCATAGCTTTTAAAACCAGGGTTTACCTACACATGCACAACTGGACCCAGGTTGTTACGGAATCAGCCAAAATAGTGCCGGCAGCTGCCCCGTATACATCACCTGCCGGTGTGGCTAATGCCCTTCATTCCGACTATGAGGAAGTTTTCAGGTCACCTTACGTTACAAAGGAATCAATATTCTCCATGCCGATGACTTCAACCAATAATGCAGGAACTCAGAGTCATATGGCTCACTATTTCGGATCGGGCTCTGATGAAGCATATCATCTTAATCTGAATGCCGGATATGCCTTTGCAGCACTGGCCGATGATGATGCAAGAAAAGAGATGCTCTATACTCATACTGATGGCAAGGTGTTCCTAACCAAATGGGTTGATCAGGCTACACGCGCTGAATGGGTTCCCGTGATTAGATATGCGGAAGTGCTTCTCAACCGTGCCGAGGCACTTGTACGTGACGGTGGTGGTACAGTGACCGGACAGGCAGTCAATCTTCTGAATGCTGTCAGAACACGTTCCTTCCCGGTTGGTGAGTATGATGTTACTGATTTTGCAACTGCCGATGATTTCTATAATGCAGTTCTTCTTGAGAGGAATATTGAATTCCTTGGCGAAGGTATCCGTAATCAGGACCTGATGCGCCTGGGACTTCCGATCCCCGGCAAGTCAAGTCCTGAGATGGGAACAGTTGCAACTATCCCGACAACCGGTCCGTCATATA
Source organism: uncultured Rikenellaceae bacterium (assembly GCA_964633195.1). Lineage (GTDB taxonomy): Bacteria > Bacteroidota > Bacteroidia > Bacteroidales > VadinHA17 > LD21. Next base: position 6,602 of record CAZWFL010000091.1, read on the forward strand.
TCTGGCCGGTTCCGGCAAGCGAACTGAACTATAACAACCTCATGACTCCGAATAATTAATCGTTCGCAGTAAGCATAGAAAAAAGGCTGTCTCGAAAGAGCAGCCTTTTTTTGTCTTGCAGGTCTGTTAATCGCTCCCTCGCTTAGTCTCTCAGTCTCTTAGTCGCTTAGTCCTTCCTATTCTGGTTTAAACAATCCCTCCGGCTTCGATCCCAGCAAGCCGGCCTCGAGCAATGATCTGCCGGCCTTATTTAATCTTTTAATCTGTTCATCGGATACAACCGGATAATGTTTTAAAGATTCGATCTTATCGCCGATATATTCCAGGTCTTCGTCGGTGGTTTTCCAATTGCGGCAGTTCAAAACGCTCAGGTCGAACGGACGTGAATATGACCTAAGTGTTTTTTCTCCCCTTACGTTAAAATAAAAGTCGAAATAGGACATTACCAACTCGCGCAGGGAACGGTAAACCGGTTCCCTGTACCGCAGCGTCGTGAAATTTGACTTGGCAACTGCACCCCACAAACCATGTTCTTTGAATATGGCAATAACATGATCGTCGTCGTTCACCGCCCTCATATCAACAATGAGGGGGCTGTGTCCAATGAACTCAAGTGCTGAAGCCGCAAAGAGGGCACCCTCAAAACAGTGTGCGGCCCTTTTCTTTATGACCCACCGCGGCGACCTGCACTCTTCATTCGGGTTATAATCAATCGAATCAAGAAACTCCTGTATCGCCCAGGGATCCCTTAACCCTTTCAGGAAACGGATCTCTTCCTCTGTCCAAACCATTGTTTTACACTTAAAATGGCATTTCTAATGAACCAGATAGTTGGCAGTTGGCCCGCCTTCGCCACCGACTTCGCAATTGCTTCGTCGGTCAAAGAAGGCTACGGCGGACGAAGCCAGTACCCAGTACCCCCGCCTGACCGACGTCAGTCGGGCAGG
>CAZWFL010000092.1:0-7535 GCA_964633195.1 uncultured Rikenellaceae bacterium
AAAGTTATTAAATTAAAACTTAACCAGTGGTCTTATTATTGGGTAGTATTATAATTTTTATATTGCATCATCTGCAAAAACAAAAATGTCTCGCTGCATTTCTTCATGCGTATTGTTTTTGCATTAGAGCGGGGGCACGGATCAGCCGTCAGTCTTTATGGTTGAATCCGTGCCATCTGCGTTTCTAACGTTGTAAGGGCAGTGCGTCTTGAATAGGATTATTGTGCCGGCATAGTGAATTGTCAGCACCCAGCAGGAAATCATCAGCTACCTGTTTCAGCAGTCTGCCAAAGAGATCGGTGCTAACCGGCTCAACACTCCAGTCAATACTTTCAAGCATCAAAGGATTAAATGTGCATAACCTCTCCTCCACATCTATTTCGTTTATTACAGCTTTTTCCTTCGATTCATTGAAAACCTCCTGCCAGTTAAAAGAATAGCTCATGGCAAGATAAACTATATCAAATACATCTTTTGGTTCATCCCTTGACAATATTGCAGTCAGCTTATTTGATAAAATGTTAAAAGGAGTATCGAGAAGTCCATAATCATAAATAACAGGTGCACCTGAACGGTAACCAATATCATTTACTAATTCAATCTTAAGTGTGGTAGCGTCAGATAGAACAAAAAACCTTGTAAAATCGTCAGCAAATAACGCCTGCTGCAAATTGACTTCAAAGACTTGATTTATATCATGCTTAATTTTGTCAATGTAACGTGCATAATTAACATCATTGTTTACGAAAAAATCGAGATCCTCACTATATCTGTGCCCCAGATAATACCTCCCCAATGCGGTTCCTCCTGTCAGATAAAATGGCAAATCCAGAGTGCCCCACCAATATAGAAACTTATCCTGAAGAAGATATAACTTCCTGTAATCTTTGCTTAATGAATTCATATTTATTCTTTAATGCTTCAGATCTAAGCCCGGTGATGACATCATTCGTAAGTAAAATTCTAATCTCATTAGGCGTAAAAACATTCAATAGCGTAAACCATGAATAAGATTCCAGCATTTTACGGAAGAGTGTCTCACGGCTGTAATGACCTGCTTTTATTCTCTCCCCGGAAAAAAGTGCTTCAATATCATCTTCGGATATATTATAATCCCACATGATCTGCCTGAAAAGCTTATTTCTTTCAGTTTTCTCCATATCAGATGACAATTTACAATATCTTACTAGTTTACAAAATTATAAATTATATCCATAAATCATTTCCGGAACTGTTAAGTTGCTCAGCAAGGATGAAAAAAACGGTCCGCTGAACGCCGAACTCCTTATGTGAAGCTTTTATTTTCTTCATCATTCAGGCATAAATTTTCCCTTATTCATTTTACTGGTTGTCTTTTGTGTTATTTACCACACAACCAGTACATTATGGCTTTTTCTTATTTAGAATGATTCTAAATTTCATTTTTTGTTAAAAATTCTTCGAAAAATCGTGTCACAAAATGCCCTTTTCTGACATGTAACAATAGAAAGCCAATCATAATGATAATCTAAAACTTGAATCATGTCTGTTTAACTATCCTAAAACTCCTTGTTATGAACTTATTTAATCAACTCAAAAGGATCGAGCACATTGATTACCTGATCTATAGCAGGGCGACAGGCACACCTGCTGAACTGGCACACAGACTCGGAATTTCGCGGAGTCAGCTTTTTCAGACCATAAAGACAATGAAGGGCGATATGAGGGCTCCGATTTGCTATTCAAGGTATCTCCAGAGTTATTATTACAGGGATAATGTCAGGTTTAAGTGCACCTTTGAACCCATTGAAGATTAGACTGGCTGAGAGCTTATAGCTCAGGGCTCAGGGCTCCATCCTTCGCCACCAACTTCGCCATTGCTTCGTCGGTCAAAGAAGGCTACGGCTGGCAAGCAGGGCTCCAGCCTTCGCCACAGCCTCCGCGAAAGCTACGGCTGTCGAAGAAGGCTTCGGACTTCGCCCAACGTAGTCCCGATTTATCGGGACGAAGTCGGATGGCAGGCAGGGCGCAGAGCAGGGAGCGAAGGAACGATGGAGCGACAAAGCGAATTATTTGGTCATTCGATAGTCATTCAATTGTCATTAAATATGATGGCCGACATCGTACACCGTAGCTTTAGCGAAGGTGGATGGCCGAATGACGTCCGACGTAAGGAGGACAAATGACGCCCGACATCGTACACCGTAGCTTTAGCGAAGGTGGAAGGGCAAATGACGGCCGCAGGCCGAATGACAGCGAAGCAAATGACGACACAGCCGAATGACGCGGACTTCGGGCTTCCCTGCCCGACTGACTGCGTCAGCGGTCAGGCGGGGGGCTTCGGAATTCTGCATAACTCAGCGGATAAATCTGCGCATATCCGCGAGAAACTTTTTCTTAACCGTTGCGCCGCTGCGCCTTTGTACTTTTGTACCTTTGTACCGTTACACCTTTGTACCGTTGTACCGTTGCACCTTTGTACCGTTAAATCGCTGATCGCTGACAGCTGACAGCTGATAGCTTAACCCATAACGCAGTACTTTCGGCCCTCTTTGCATTGTCAGCTATTTTTCCTAATTTGGGAGTGATTATCATTCTGAACCTGACCGATGAAAAAACTTGTCCTGTTCCTGACCGGGTTTATGATGTGTTCCTTTCTGACCTTTAGTCAGTACAGTAATACCCGTGAAAGTTCCTCATTCAGATATGTTGCAAGTCCGGGTTTTATTAATATCTCGGAGATAAACGGGGCAATAGGGACCGAGGACTCAATTTCGGGGAATGCCAAATATTACTTCGGTCTGACAAACGTTTTCGGATACCAGATAAACAGGAACTTTTCAGGAGGAATAGGAACCGGTTGCTTCCTGTATGAGAACACTTTTCTTGTCCCTGTTTACCTTGAATATAAATACAGTGCCTACCTTAGTAGCTTTACTCCATTTCTGTATGCTGACGGGGGAGGGCTGATTGATCCGACAAATCTTTATGGTGAGTCGAAAATTTTCATAAATCCCGGGGCAGGTATAAGCCGCAACCTGTCACCAAAGCTGGAAGTGGCCTTTTCTGTCGGCTATGTGGTGCAGTCACGGTCATCCCTGTCGCGGATATCATATATTAATTTTAAACTGGGAGTAATATACAGGAAGAATGCCTTCAGACATTTTAAACCGAACAGGGTCTACCCGGAGTAGGTGGCGGATTGTACAAGGCGCAGAGCTCAGGGCAAGAAACAGGCTTTGTCAGGCGTAGTCCCGCATAGTCAGATAGGCTGAGGGCATGTAGCATGGAGCATGGAGCTTAAGATCCAGGACCGAGGACCGAGTACCGAGTACCGAGTACCGGGGAACTAATCACAAATCCATGAGTTAACAGGTAATTATTAATTGTTAATCAAATGAATAGCAGAAAACACAAAGGCATCATTCTTATAATATTCCTGCAGATATCCTTTCTGGTCGCTAACTGACTTTGAAACCCTGGCCGTCTTACCAAAATTAACCAACCTGCTTTTGATTGTTTTCTGCAGGAGCGGATGACTTTGAAAAATCAACAGGTTCTGATAAAATTTACCGCCTTAGCAGTAAATAAGCCTGATTTTTATTAAATAGATGAGCAAAATGGCGATAATTACTGTTATGGCAGTAAAATAAAGCTAATTGTTTGTTGTTTTAAAAGAAAACGCTTATATTTACCGCTATAAAGGTAAAAAATGGCACAATCACAGGAATTAAAAGAGGTAATAAGGATGCATAGAAAGGCAGCCGGATTAAGTCGTGTCAGGTTAGCAGAACTGGCAGGCGTCGGGAAAACCGTGATTTATGATATTGAGAAAGGAAAGGAATCTGTTCAGTTGGATACATTGCGAAAAATACTCAAAGTACTTAACATAAAAATAGTATTAACAAGTCCTTTAATGGAACATCTACAATTTACAGCAAATGAGAAAGGCTAAGGTATTTGTAAAAGGAATTGAAGCAGGAATTTTAATCGAATTTGTCCAGGGCAAAGAATACGTTTTTGAATACCTTGACGATTATGCTGGTCCTGCAGTTTCACGTACGATGCCAACGAAGGAGAGGGTTTATAAGTTCGACAGATTTCCGCCATTTTTTGAGGGATTATTGCCTGAAGGGATTCAGTTAGAAGGGTTATTAAAAATCAGAAAAATTGACAGGTATGATTATTTCTCACAATTGATTGCTGTTGGAGAGGATATGGTTGGCGTTGTTACAGTAAAAGAAGTTACGTAATGAACTATTGCCCGATTATTTATGCTCCTTGTGGAGATAATCGTTACAGTGAGTCAGGACTCAGACTGTTGTCAACTGCATTAACATTCCTGAAAGACCTTGAATATACTGCAGAAGAACAACGAATTGAGGCTTATAACCGTGCATCAAAGATGTCGATACAGGGCATACAGCCGAAGCTAAGCGCAAAATTGAATATCAAAGAAGGAAAATTCGATATTGTTGACAAAGGCGGGAGATACATTCTCAAACCACAACATCACCTGTATCCGGAAATGCCGGAGAATGAAGACCTGACCATGAGACTTGCAGGGGAGATCGGATTGGATATTCCATTGCATGGCTTAATTTGGTCAAAAGACAACACCTTAACATACTTTATCAAACGGTTTGACAGGAAGGGGCAAAATGATAAAGTGGCAGTGGAAGATTTTGCTCAACTGGCTGGTTTAAGCAGGGATACTAAGTATGAATACAGTATGGAACGGATTGTTAAGTTGATAGATGTTTATTGCACTTTCCCTGCTATTGAGAAGATAAAACTATTTAAACTGGTCATATTTAATTATCTGACTGGTAATGAAGATATGCATCTGAAAAACTTCTCTGTCATCACTGATGACAATAAAGTAATGCTTTCTCCATGTTATGACCTGATAAATACAACCATCGAATATAAGAAACAGGACGAAGAAATTGCGTTACCTGTGAAGGGTAAAAAGAAGCACTTAACACGTAACCTTTTAGTTGACTACTTTGGGAAAGAAAGTTGTGAACTTACTTCCAGGAGTATTGATAATACACTGGAGACAATCGCTTTATCAGTTCCAGGGTGGAAAGAACTTATTGACATTAGTTTTTTATCAAAAGAGATGAAGGGTAAATACCATAATTTATTGGATGCACGGCTCCTTGTCCTGAAAATACAATAATATCCCGGACAGTCTCCACCGTAGCCCGGAGAAGGTTTAGCGCCGGGGAATTACCTGGAAAAGGAAAAGCCCTCCTTCGTCCCGATAAATCGGGACTTCGGACTCCGTCCGACGAAGTCGGAGGGCGGAGGTGGAGCTGCGGGGGATCGAACCCCGGTCCAGTCATAATGGCCATATGCTTTCTACATGCTTATCTCTGCTTGTTTTTCGTGACCTGTCAGCCGCAGAGCAACCTAACCGGTCCTTAGTTCCTGTTGGTTTCATCATCCGGCCGGAACAACCTTCAGACTATCCCTGAATTGCGAGCGCCTCCGTTTCGGGTTGGATCAGGGCAGAACCGCCCGGGAGACGTCTCGTCCCGGCACCTGTGCCGGGAAAGCATAAGCTACTGTTATTCGCTTACGCGGCGAGAGCGTAATTGTATTCGCCTTTTGTTGTTTTGTGACACTGTTCAAGTGACGCGCCACCACACACTGCATGCTTACATACCTCCTCTCATGCTGTCAAATCCATGCCAGCCCCGTATGTATACACTGCAAAGATACAAATATTGTTCCAAAGCTGCTTCCGGACATGATAAATTGAGGTCAAATGGGTATATTTGCTGTTATGACCAAGCCAGTAAAAGTCGGAATATTGCGCGAGACAAAAAACCCGCCGGACAGAAGAGTGCCACTTACACCGCCTCAGATAACAGCTCTGCAGGAACTCTATCCCGATGCCGAATTTTTTGTTCAACCCGGAGATATACGCTGCTACACCGATGAAGAATATGAATATCTCGACATACCTCTTAAAGAAGACCTGAGCTCCTGCGATATACTGATGGGGGTAAAAGAGGTTGATAAGCAGACTCTTATTCATGGAAAGACTTATCTTTTCTTTGCTCATGTCGGAAAACAACAGCCTTATAACCGGGAGATGTTCAGGGAGATAGTCAGGAATAATATCAGACTCATTGACTATGAGCATCTTACAAACGATAATGGCGAAAGGATTGTGGCATTCGGACGTTATGCAGGAATTGTAGGTGCCTATAACGCTCTGCGGGCAAGGGGTATCAAAACAAACCGGTTCAGACTGAAGCCTGCACATCATTGCCACGACCTCGAGGAGATGTGGGCAGGGTTGCGCCTGATCGAACTCAAACCGGGACTTAAGATACTGGTTACGGGCACCGGCAGGGTAGCTAACGGCGCCATGGAGACACTGAATGTATGTGACCTTGTAAAAGTGACTCCTGAGGAGTTCCTGGCAAGGGAGTTTGATGTTCCTGTTGTGTGCCAGATAGGCCCGGAGCATTATGTCAAACATAAAGAAGGAGCCTCTTTTGATTTTGATGATTTTGTGAAGCACCCCGGAAACTACGTTTCTTCTTTCCTTCCCTATACAAAAGTTGCCGATATTCTTATTACCGGCCACTACTGGGATTCGCACTCACCACATTTCTTTACAAGCGATGATATGAAAAATCCTGATTTCAGGATTTCGGTCATTGCAGATGTGAGTTGCGATGTCAACGGCCCCATTCCATCCACCTTAAGGGCAACAACCATTGTCGATCCTTTCTATGGATATAATCCCCAAACCGGCAGCGAAGAACCTCCCTTTACCCGTCCGGGCAATATCACCGTAATGTCTGTTGACAATCTGCCGGGCGAACTTCCGCGCGATGCCTCCCGTGACTTCGGCGAACAGCTGATGGATAGCGTCATGCATGACCTTCTGTCGGGAACAGAAAGCCCGATGATACAAAGGGCGACGATTACCGAAGCAGGTAAATTGATGAAGGAATTTGCATATCTGGGGGATTATCTGAATGGATAATGAGGTGCTCCGTCCTTGGTGCTAGGTACTCGGTACTCGGTGCTCGGTGCTCGGTGCTCGGTATGAAAAAAGATTATATATTAGGTGAATTTTTATTAGAAGAACATCTAATGACTGAATTATGGGGAGCTACAGAGATTTGGAAATATATCAGCTTGCTTTTAACCTGGCAATAAAAATCCATAAAGCATCACTAAAACTACCTAAATTTGAGCTATATGAACAAGGAAGCCAGATAAGAAGGTCGTCCAAGGGTGTTAAAGATACCATTGTCGAAGGTTATGGAAGACGGAGATATAAACAAGAATATATTAAATATTTAACATACTCAATTGCGTCTTGCGATGAGACCCTTAATCATATAATAACAATTAGAACACTTTATCCGGATATAGGAGAATTTTCTGAATTTGAAGATGAATATGATAAACTTGGACGAAAAATCAACAATTATATTCAATATGTAGAATCAAACTGGAATATGGTGCACTCCCCTAAGAAGTTGGACTAAAAGTACTGAATAAAAATGTACTTTTATGTTCAT
>CAZWFL010000093.1:0-7259 GCA_964633195.1 uncultured Rikenellaceae bacterium
AAAATCTAGTATTAACAACACAGAAAATTAGTCCAGTTTTATAGGGGTTAGTACAAATAATTAATAACAGGACCGAGGACCGAGGACCGAGGACCAAATTAAAATTTATGCAAAAATCACTATTTTTTCTACTAGTCTTCCTTACGTCCCTTAAGCTGACTGCCCAGGTTGACAACGCACCTGTGGTGGGGGTGAGCGATAAGCGGACGGAGATTTACGGGTTTAAGAATGCCCGTGTGGTGGTCGACTATCAGACCACTCTTGAAAATGCCGACATCCTGATCTCCGACGGGAGAATAACCGATGTGGGCCGGGATCTTACATTTCCGAAAGGGACAATTGTGATCGACCTTACCGGAAAAACGGTCTATCCATCTTTTGTTGATGCTTATGCCGGGAATTACGGGATAAGAACACAACAGACATCAACCTCCGGTCAGAGCCCCCTTCCGGGAATGATGAATATTCCGCAGGCTGCCCTGGCTTTCATGACAGCTTCAACGCAGGAGCCCAGACCGGCAGATTACTGGAACGATGGGATCAATGCATCATATGATGTCTCAGGTGAGTTTGTCCCCGATACAAGGATTGCAGGAGAGTACCGTCAGGCGGGCTTTGGCGCGGTAGTATCCTTCAGAGAGACAGGTATAGCCCGCGGGACATCGGCACTGGTCAGCACCGGCGAAGGAAAAGCCAATAATGTCATACTTAAGAACAAAACATCTGCAAACTACTCCATGGCCAGAAGCCGTTCGGCAGATCCGTACCCCTCAGCACAGTTTGGTATCTATTCGCTCCTGCGACAACTTAACTATGATGCGCAGTGGTACAAAAGCCTCCCGCAGGGATACCTGCACGACGATGGTATTGAAGCATATAATGCGAACCTTTCGCTACCGCAGATCTTTGAAGTAACCGATAAGCTTCAGGTAATGAGGCTCGACAGGATAGGGAGCGAATTTGGCATAAAGTATATTATTAAAGGATCGGGCGATGAATATCAGGCGCTCAGCGATATAATTAAAACAGGGAGCAGCCTCATTGTACCGGTCAACTACCCTGAAGCACCCGATGTGAAGGATCCTTATGAAGCCCTTACGGTGCCCTATACCACATTAAAGCATTATGAGCTTGCCCCGTCAAACCTCGCAAGATTATCAACGTCAGGGCTGACTTTTGCCATAACCTCCTCAGACCTGAGAAGAAGGGCTGATTTTCTTGCCAATATCAGAAAAGCAGTCCGGTACGGGCTACCCGGGAGTGAGGCACTTAAGGCTCTTACATTTACTCCGGCTGCAATGGTGGGCGCCGAAAACCTCGTTGGTGCGGTAAGGAAGAATATGGTGGCAAACCTTCTGATCACATCAGGCAACATATTCCAGGACGATTGTATAATATTCGAAAACTGGGTACAGGGTGTGCCATACAGATTTACTGATCTCAGAACGCAGGATGTCAGAGGAGTCTATTCACTGATGGCCGATACTGCAGGATTTCAGATGACGCTTTCAGGAACACTGGATAAACCTGCCATAAAGCTTGTTCACGACTCGACTGAAATAAGAGGAGCTGCCTTTACTCTTGAAAAGGATCTTGTAAGCATCACTTTTGAGAGAGGAAGAACAAGATACAGACTGTCAGGCTATTTATCAGACAGGAATCTTACAGGTCAGGGGCAGACAGACGACGGCACCTGGATCACCTGGAAGGCGACACGGACAGGCGATGCCCCGCAGACCGACGACAAGCAGAAGAAACCTGTTCCCGCTCCGTCTGAACCCGGCAGGATGATCTATCCTTTCTCTGCGTATGGCTGGAATGAACTGCCGCAACAGGAGGATGTTTTATTCAGGAACGCAACTGTCTGGACAAATGAGAAGGAGGGTAATCTTGAGAACACCGATGTCCTGATAAGGAAAGGAAAAATAACAGCAGTCGGGAAGAACCTGAAAGCTGGCAATGCAAAGGTTATTGACGCTACTGGGATGCACCTGACGCCCGGCATAATTGATGAACATTCACATATTGCCATCGATGCGACAAACGAATCCGGACAGGCTATCACCTCCGAGACCAGGATCAGCGACGTGATAAATCCCGAGAATATATCCATTTACAGGCAGCTTGCCGGGGGTGTCACGACATCGCATCTCCTTCACGGTTCGGCAAATCCCATAGGCGGACAATCAGCTATCATAAAACTGCGCTGGGGTCACCCTGCATCAGAGCTGCTGGTAGAGAACCAGGTCGGCTTCCTTAAGCATGCCCTTGGTGAAAATGTGAAGCGATCAACCAGCAGGTATCCCAACACCAGGATGGGGACGGAACAGATTATCAGGGACGCCTATCAGCGGGCAGTTGATTACAGCAATCAGTGGAAGACATGGAACGCACTCAAACCGGCCGACAGAGCAGGAAAGATACCACCGAGGCGCGATCTTGAACTTGATCCGATAGTGGATGTCCTTGAAGAAAGGAGCTTTATCACGTGTCATACATACGTCCAGTCAGAGGGAACCATGATAATGAACCTTGCCAGAGAATTCGGAATAAAGGTCAATACACTGATCCACTTCAACGAAGGCTATAAGGTTGCTGACCAGATAGCCGCCAACGGGTCTGCTGCATCTGTCTTTTCCGACTGGTGGGATTATAAATATGAAGTGTATGAAGGTATTGCATACAATGCAGCCACCCTTCTCGGCCAGGGCGTTCTCACATGCCTCCATTCCGATGATGCGGAAATGGGCAGAAGACTAAACCAGGAGGCCGGCAAGATCGTGAAATACGGAGGAGTGTCAGAGATTGAAGCTCTTAAACTTGTCACACTTAATCCGGCGAAGATATTGCATCTCGACGACAGGATTGGCAGTATCAGGGTTGGCAAGGATGCCGACCTGGTTTTATGGACGGATCATCCGCTGTCGATATATGCCCGGGCCGGCAAAACAATGGTTGACGGGATAATTTATTTTGATGAGGAGACTGATGCAAAAATGAAAGAACAGATCGACAAAGACAGAAACAGGATCATTGCCAATATCCTCAGGGAGTCTCAAACACCTTCAGCAACAACTTTAAATATTCCAAGACGATGAAAGCCAGACTATTTATATCAGCGATAATAATTGCGACCTTTTTGACACAGCCAGTGGCACAGGTTCCTGTTGTGGCACCGGCACAGAACAAACCGGTTATGCTGACAGGAGGAACTATCCATACGGGAACCGGAGAGGTAATTGAGAATGGGGTTGTAGCCTTTACAGCCGGCAAAATAACCTATGTGGGGAGCGCAACCGGTAAGCCCGCGGAGAATGGATATGAAGTCATAAACGTTAAGGGCAAGCACGTATACCCCGGACTTATTTTTCCCAATACCAGCCTTGGTCTGGTGGAGATAGGAAGTGGGGTGGAGGTCACTGTCGATAACCGTGAGATTGGCGATCTCAATCCCAATGTAAGGGCTATTGCAGCCTATAACACCGATTCCCATGTTATGCCGGTTATAAGATCAAACGGGATACTCCTTGCCCAGATAGTGCCGCAGGGATCATTGCTTCCGGGTACATCGAGTGTAGTCCAGCTTGATGCATGGAACTGGATGGATGCCGGATATGCCGTTGACAACGGAATTCAGCTTGGATGGCCGCGCAAATCGGCAGCCGGAGGAAGAGGAGGAGCAGCCATGTATACACAGGCAGCACCTTCAGGCACAGATACATACAGCAGGAATGTGGAGCTTCTGGAGAAAATATTCACCGATGCAGTTGCATACTCTGCCATTGAGAAACCAAAGGATGTCAACCTGAGACTGGAGGCTATGAGAGGTCTTTTTGACGGAAGTAAAATATTGTTCATCAATGCACCGGAAGCAAAGGGAATAATATCAGCCATAACATTTGCTAAAAGACATGGTGTAAAGAAGATGGTATTGGTGGGCGCAAATGAGACTGCCTGGTCAGTGAAGGATTTTCTTAAGGAGAATGATGTTCCTGTCATTCTCTCAAACCCGCTGAGCCTGCCCTCGTATGATTACAGCGATATCAGAATGCCCTTCAAACTGGCGTCAATGTTTATTAAAGAGGGTATTCTGACAGGACTGACATATTCGTCGCAGGCATACGGCAATCTTCCATTTGCTGCGGGACAGACAGTTGCATACGGATTAACAAAGGAGGAGGCTCTTCAGACAATAACACTGAATAATGCCAGAATACTGGGAATAGATGACAGGACCGGATCGGTTGAGGCCGGAAAGGATGCCAATATTGTTGTCTCAACAGGAGATATACTTGATATGAGGACAAACAATATCGAGTATGCTTTCATCACCGGCAGAAGCATCGATCTCGATAACAAGCATAAACAGCTGTACAGGAGGTTTCAGGCGAAGTATGCCGAAGAAGAATAGGTGCTGGTACCCAAAAAAACAGCATCTTCCAATATTTCGCCTGCAGATTTCGTTTACTATCATAATTTTATATTTTTGCACAATATTCTTAGAACCGGATGAAGATCACCTTTCTCGGACCTGCATATCCTTACCGCGGCGGAATTGCCGAATTCAGCAACAGGCTTGCAATGCAGTTTGACGGGGAGGGTCATGATGTTGATATACTGACATTTAAGCTGCAGTATCCCCGGTTCTTATTTCCCGGAAAAACCCAATTAAGCGATTCTCCTCCACCGAAAGATATCAGGATAAGGAGGGTTATCAATTCAATGAATCCGTTCAACTGGGTAATTACAGGCTTCAGGATCAGAAGAGAGAGACCGGATATATTGCTGATAAGGTACTGGATTCCTTTTATGGCGCCATGCCTGGGAACGATTGCGAGGATAGCAAAAAGGAACAGGTACCAGTATACGAAGGTGATATGTATTTTCGATAATGTAATTCCTCATGAGAAGCGCCCCGGAGACCGGTGCCTGACGAAATTTTTTATTAAGAGCATTGACGGCGCAGTGGTGATGTCACAAACGGTGTCAGACGATCTGATGAGCTTCCGGAAGGATGTCCCGGTAGTGATTAATCCTCATCCTTTATACGATAATTACGGTAAAGGGGTGAATAGAGAAGAAGCGCTTGAGAAGCTTGGGCTCGATCCGGAAAACTGCTATATGCTGTTTTTTGGCCTTGTAAGGAAATATAAGGGACTCGATCTCCTTCTTGAGGCTTTCGCGGGTAAAAGATTCAGAGACAGGAAGCTTAAGCTTATTGTAGCGGGAGAATTTTATGAGGATGAGTCCCTGTACAGGGAGCTCATCAGAAAGTATGATATTGAAGATGATGTCATCATCCACAACAGATTTATTCCCAACGATGAAGTCCATCTCTACTTCAGCGCTGCTGATCTGGTTGTCCAGCCCTACAGGAGCGCTACCCAGAGCGGCGTAACTCAGATCGCATATCATTATGAGGTTCCGATGCTGGTGACAGATACAGGAGGATTAAGGGAGATCGTTGCCGACAAAAAGTGCGGATATGTTGTAAGACCTGATGCAATGGCGATCGCTGAAGCGCTTGCTGATTATTTTGATAATAACCGCAAGATTGAATTCAGCAAAAATGTAAAAGAGGAAAAGGACAAATTCTCGTGGGATAAAATGACCGGTTCCATAACCGAGGTCTTCCTCAAAACTCTTCTGGGACAGATTATCAGGTCGATGGGTAAATAAAGGTTACGCATTAACCTTATCCATTATCATATAAAAGTTACGTTCCGGCGAGTTCCTGTTAATTAGTTCGGCAAGGAAACCGGTGAGGAACAGAAGGCTTCCGATGATCATGGCAGTAAGAGCGATGTAAAAGTAGGGACTGTCAGTAACAAGCGGTGATCTGAGATTCTGATGCACATACACAAGCTTCCTTATACCCAGATATAGCGCCATTACAATACCCACCAGAAACATAAGGGTTCCCAGAGAGCCGAACAGGTGCATGGGGCTTTTGCCGAAGCGGGTTATGAAACCGATGGTAAGAAGATCAAGGTAACCCTTTATGAATCTGTCGAATCCATATTTTGAAACACCGTATTTCCTTGCACTGTGGGCAACAACCTTCTCCCCGATTTTTCCGAATCCGGCTTTCTTAGCCAGCATTGGAATATATCTGTGCATCTCCCCGAACACTTCTATGCCCTTCACCACTTCGTTCCTGTATGCTTTCAGACCACAATTGAAATCATGAAGTCTGATCCCCGATGCGATCCTCGCAGTCCTGTTGTAGATCCTGCTCGTACATCTTTTAAAGAAGGGATCATGCCTTTTCTTCTTCCAGCCCGACACCAGGTCAAATCCTTCTTCCCTGATCATCCTTACGAGATCCGGGATCTCATCCGGGCTGTCCTGCAGGTCAGAGTCCATGGTTATCACCACATCTCCAGAGGCTTCAGCAAATGCCGTGTGCAGGGCAGCTGCTTTCCCGTAGTTGCGCCTGAAGCGGAAACCCTTAATGAATCTTTTTTCAGAGGCCAGATCCTTTATAATGCTCCATGAGGAATCGGAACTTCCGTCATCAACATAAATTATTTCAAAGGAAAAACCTTTACCGGTACAAACCCTTTCAATCCAGCTGGTAAGCTCGGGGATTGATTCCTCTTCATTATATAAGGGTATGACAACAGAAAGATCCATATCAGAGATCTGATTATTGGTTCTCCGGAGCGTCGATAAGAGGATTGCCTTCTTTCCTGACAAAAATTGCGATGAGGAGCGACATAATCGTTCCGTAAAGCATATTTCCGAAAATACTTAAAGGGGCAATTATGGCCGGCACCATAATTTTTCGCTGAATCGCCATCCCGGCATCTATCTGTGCCTGGGGCATACCCCTTTCCAACATCATCTCCTCCGTAAATGCCAGTTGCTTATCAGCCAGCCCTGTGTCAATCACAGCGTAGAGGATATATGTAAAGAGAGCAATGAGAATTGCATAATAGAGGCTAATAACTACTCCGGCTCCAACAGCCTGGCCATAGGTGATATAGCCGTACAGGTAGTTGTCCCTGTATGATTTTACAAGATAGTACAGAAGCACTATCTGGATAAGAAGGAAGATATATCCCTGTGTTCTGTTAAAGGAAAGATCAAGGAAATACATTAAAAGCGAATATACTATTCCAACAAGTCCCAGTATCAGACCGTTATTAAGATTGGCTTTCCAGACATTGGCTTTTGGTTCCATAATGGTATTTGTTAGGTGATTGGTAATTGGTAATTGGTAATTGGTAATTGGTAATTGGTAATTGGTAATTGGT
>CAZWFL010000094.1:0-7191 GCA_964633195.1 uncultured Rikenellaceae bacterium
AAAGAACTTAAAAATAACCAGTTAATAATCAGTGGGTTTTAAGTGCCCACTAGTGTTGAAATATGATAAAATGAAGGTGAGGATCTATAATTAAATATTTTGCTGCCATCAGGGAATTTTATTATTTTTGCAGGGGGTAAGTCTTATACGACCAGCTCCTGCTGAACTCCCCCAGGATCGGAAGATAGCAAGGGTAGGCAGTCGAAGCGGTGCGATATAAGGAGCTTACCCCTTTTTTAAATGCCCCCCACCCCCCCTGAAAGGGGGCTTAACCGGAGCGCCTCATCAAACCCCCTTCAGGGGGTGCCCCGCTTTGCGGGGCGGGGGCGTTCCTGTGGCAGAGAAGGCTGAATATTAATTTATTGAATTGATTTAACTTTGATTCATAAATGCTGTTACGAATTTATCACGAAAACCCGAGTGCAGAAAGGATCCGCAAAGTAGCCGATATTCTTGAGGCGGGAGGCATTATAATTTATCCTACCGATACCGTGTATGCAATGGGATGCGATATACGTGCAAATAAATCAATAGAAAAGATCGCAAGGTTCAAAGGCCTTAATCCCAGGAATCCGGATTTGTCGATTATTTTTCACGACATGAGCCAGTTATCTGAATATACTATCATCCGTGACAATACACTCTTCAAACTGCTAAAGCGAAACCTGCCGGGACCCTTTACCTTTATTGTACAGGCCAATAACCAGATACCCAAATTATTCAAGAACAAGAAGAAGACAGTTGGGATAAGAATACCCGACAGCCCCATAATCATGGAACTTGTAAGAGAGCTTGGCAGCCCGGTCATAACAACATCAATACACGACCCTGATGAAGTTATTGAATACACTACCGATCCCGAACTGATATTTGAAAAATACAAAGATTTTGCAGACGTGGTAATCAATGGCGGATACGGCAGGAATGAGGCTTCGACAGTTGTCGATTGCACCGGAGATGAACCCGTTATCGTCAGGCAGGGTCTGGGTGTGCTGGAATGGTAGAGGCTGTATCAAAAGCCTTTTTATTGCCCCCTACCTCCTGCCTTGCTTCGCCGTAGCGGCTACGCGAAGGCGAAGAAGGGGGTCATTAAACATCAGATAATGAGTAAGTCCCCTTTAGGGGATTTAGGGGCGACTTAAAGGAAGCGGGCTTTTGATACAGCCCGTACAACCATAATAGTGAGATCCTCATCGTTTATAGAAGCTCCTGGTAAACAGTGTGATAACAGCCAGTAATTCGAGCCTGCCCAAAAGCATCAGTGCCGAAAAGAACCATTTGCCTGCAACCGGAATATCTGCATAGTTTGAGAATGGACCGAACTCACCTATTCCCGGTCCAATATTGCCGAGCATCGAGGCCGATGTGCTGAGTGAGGTTATCAGATCGTAACCCATAAGTGAAATAAAGAGTGCACCGGCACAAATCACAACAAAATAGAGTACGGTGAAGATAAGAAGATTATAGACTATCCCCCCGGAAACGGATTTCTTATCGAGCCGTACAGGAATAACAGCATCGGGATGGATAAGTCTCCTGAACTCATGGCGGCTGTTACGGGCTACGATGAGCAGCCTGAGTACCTTGATGCTTCCGGTAGTCGAGCCAGCCATACCTCCGATAAACATCAGGATAAAAGTTATGATAATCAATGTTCCTCCCCAAAGATTAAAATCCTGAGTGTAGAATCCGGTAGTTGTAATAAATGATACAACGTGGAAAGTCCCGTCAATAATAGTACTACCGCCCTTAAGAGACGTTTCGCGGAAAATCAGCAAGGAGACGACTGCAGATAATACCAGGCACAGAATCAGGTAAAGGATGAATTCATTATTACCGGTTATTTTCCTGAAGTTCCGTTTGAAGGCAAAATAGATTATTGTCATGTTAGTTCCGGCAATAAACATGAAAAATGTTATGATTGCACGGATATAGGGTGAGGAAAAAGAAACTAATCCTCCGTTCCTGGTTGAAAAACCACCCGTTGAAAGGGTTGAGAATGAATGGCATATCGCATCAAAAAGCGACATGCCTCCGGCTAGAAGAAACAAAAATTCTGCTGCTGTCAGGCTCACATAAATCATGACCAGCCGTTTTGTTGTTCCGATAATCCGGGGATTGATCTTTTCGCCCGATTGTACCGTAAATTCGGTCGTTGAGAGCTGTATGTGTAGTGTTCGGACAACAGGAAGCACAGAGAAAGAGATTATTACCAGGCCAATTCCCCCGAGCCACTGGATAAGGCACCTCCAGAAGAGTATGCCGTGAGGCAGAGACTCAACGTCCCTGAATACGGTAGCGTTGGTGGTTGTATAGCCGGCAATGGATTCAAAAAAGGCATCGGTAAAGCTTGTAACGGATCCGCTGAAAAGGAAAGGCAGAGTGCTGAAGAGACTGAATATAATCCATATACCTGTTACTATAACGAATCCTTCCCTTGTGCTGTAAACATGCTCCTCATTGCGAAGGGGGGTAAAAACAAGTATTCCGGTTACAAGGGTGATTATACCTGAATAGATGAAAGGAGAGGCTGGTTCCTTAAATAGAAATGAGACCCCTGCCGCACTGAACATGAACAATCCCTCAATAATTAGGATCTGGCTGAAGGCCCTTGCTATGATCCTGAAATTGACCATCTCCTGTTTCAGATGAAGAATTTCGAAAGCCTGTCGTATGCTGATGGCAGCGTAAAAACGACAACAATGTCGTTTGCCTTTATGGTTGTGTCTCCGGTTGCGATAAAGGGGACACCGTCCCTTGTTCCTCCTCCCACGATGGCATCTTTTGGAAATTCTATTCCTCTCAGAGTCCCCCTGGTTATCCTTGCATTAGGCGGGACATTGAACTCAAGAACTTCCGCATCAGTACCCGTCATATATTTGACCTGTGTAACATTCGGATTGGTCGTATGCCGGAAGATCCTGCTGGCTGCCGACAGTTTCTTGTTGATAATGGTATCGATACCTGAGCTCTCGGCAAGATTGATATACTCCATATTCTCAACCTCGGCAATCGTTCTTTTAACACCCATTTTTTTGGCGAGGAGACATGAAAGGATATTTGTCTCGGAATTACCTGTTACCGCAACAAATGCATCCATCTTTGAAATACCTTCCCTCTCAAGCAGTTCAATGTCGCGACAATCTCCGTTGATTATTAGTGTGTTATCCAGTATCTCCGCCAGATCTTCACACCTTTCAACACTCGAATCGATCAGCTTTACCTCCGATGTCCTCTGCATGTACAGAGCCACATGTTTCCCGATTCTGCTTCCGCCAAGGATCATGATGCTTTTAGCCTCGAAATTCTCTTTTCCCGACGTCGTCATCATCTCATCAATCCCTTCGTGTGTGGAGATCACAAAGACCAGGTCGCCCGGCAGAAATTTCTCATTGCCCCGGGGGATGATAGTCTTCTCATTCCTTTTGATGGCAACGGCCCTGTATTTTTCAGTACGGCTGGTCCTGGCTACTTCCTCGAGAGTTTTGTTTATTACAGGAGCCTTTTCGTCGAGCTTCTGAACATACATTGCAAGCTTTCCACCGGAGAACTCCATGAACTCGGTTGTGCCTGTTTCATGGAGCAGGCTGAGCACCTCCCGTGCAGCAATAAGTTCGGGATAGATAAGGGAATCGACTCCCAGTGTCTTGAAGAATTCCTGGGTCTTGTTTTCCAGATACTCTATATTATCGATCCTTGAAATAGTCTTCACTGCTCCGAAACGTTTTGCAAGAATCGACGATGTGATATTGGTATCTTCGTAGTGTGTGACCGCAATAAAGAGATCGGTTTTCTTCTGCATTATCTCCTGCAGCATCTTTACAGAAGTTGCCGAGCCATGATAGGTGAGAATGTCTGATGAAGCATCGACAGGCCTGAGCCTGGTCTCTTCCGTGTCGACAAGAATGATTTCATGATCTTCATTGGCCAGCATCTTGGCCAGATGGGTGCCCACTTCGCCGGCACCTGCAATTACTATCCTCATTGTATGGTTATGAAAAACATGACAAAATAAGACATAAATAGGGTAATCCTCAAGTTTTTTGGGAGAATTATTGCAGTTGCATCCTGAACGCTCCTGACTGCCTTACATAATGGACCGTATCGATCAAATGGGATGGAAAATAATCAGGCAGGGTGTAGCCGGATGAGGCCTGAGAACTAACTATCAGTACTTCGGGCGGCTTTATGAAGCTGATCCCTCTGACAATCCGGGGGTAAGTACCTGTCAGTATAATAATATCAGGATCCTTGTTTTGTAAGATGTTATTATTTAGAGAATTACATAGCAATGCTCTCTTTTCGTTGAGATCAAGAGTGACTATTTCATCTTTTACTATAGTTGTCCTGAGCCTCAGTCCCATTGCAGCACAATAACGCCTGACATCATTTCCTTCATATATTGTGTCTGTGAATATATGGAGGGTTCTGCCCGTTCTGATGCCTGTGACCGGCGATCCGGCACTGTTAAATATAGTAAGGTCGCTGGTTGTCCGTAGTGAAATACTCCTGATTGTTCCCGCAGAAACAAAAAGTAACAGTGCAACAAGAGGTGTGTGTACAGTAATGGATTCTCTTTTCAGAAGGAACCACATGGCAAGAAAGATAAAGCAGAAGAGCAGACAGCACTCTGCCGTTGTCATTCCTATATTCCCTACTGATGAGAATGGTATTGAGGCGACTTTCCCGGTGATGGTGTTTGTCAGCCATGTCGTTTTGACAAGGATAAATGCAATGGCTTTTGAAACAAATGTTACCGGGAAAGTAATCAGGGTGAGTGCCCCTGCTACGATGACCACTGTAGCCAGAGGGACTATCAGGATATTTGTAAGTATAAAGAATGCCGGGAACCTGTTGAACAGGGTTATTGTCAGAGCAAGGGTCCCTGCCTGAGCGACCAGGGTGACCACTGTTGATTTCCATAAAAAATCCAGCAGACGATTATTGGGTTGAAGCTTAAGATAGAGGTCGTTGTAAAAACAGATTATGAAAATAACCGCTGAATATGAAAGGAGAAAACCTGCCCCGAAAATCACCGAGGGTCTTATAAGTATCAGGACAAATGCCGACGCGAGAACTGAATTGATACTGTTGATTTGCCGTTGCATCAGTTTCCCCGCGTGGAGGAACGTAAACATAAGGGAAGCCCTCTGTACCGATGGAGCCAGTCCGGTTACAAATGCGAATCCCCAGAGAATGACAATGGTAATGATAACACGGAGTATGTTGTACTTTCTCTTAAGGAAGAAGAGGATATTGAAGACAAACAGGCTGAGGATCATGGCATGAAGGCCGGAAACTGCCATTATATGGACAACTCCAGCTTTTATGAAATTCTCTTTCTGGTCGGGATCGAGCATATTCTTCTGGCCCAGTGTGATGGCTGCCACAACGGCAAGTTCATCACCTTCAATTCCAAGCTTCCTGTAAAGATCAATAATACCCTGTCGTGTTATCTGGGCCAGATGCATCAGGTTGCGCCGGCCGGGAACGGAATAAAGCATTATATCATCCTCATCTGCAAAAGCGAAGTACTTTATCCCCTGATTCTCCATGTAGAACCGGTAATTGAATTCGTTCGGATTACCCCTGTTGTTAACAGGTTGAGGAGTACAGGTGACCAGCAGGTGTTCGCCCGGTAAAAATCCGGGATACTGCCTTCCCTTCCTGAGGTATATCACCATTGAGCCGTTCAGATTGCGTGATGTCAATCCTTCAACCTCCTGTTTAAGCCTCACAGTGAGCATGTAGCTGTTTGGCTTTTCCTCGGGGTATTCAGAAAGCACGCACAGGAGGGTCAGTTCTTCGGGTTTAAGGCCGGAGAGACGCGATTTCTCCTGATTATACATGAAGAGGCCGCAACAGAAGAGAGCAACGTTTAATGTAATCCCGTAAATAACATTTGACTGCCGGTTGTTGAAGAAGAGACTCAGGCAGAATCCGGAAACGACAATTGCAGCTGAAACCAGAAAAAAGAAATATTCCGGTCTTAGCCAGAGGCCTGAAATGATCCCGAATGAGAGGGGCAGGCCTGTCCGGAGAAAAGGTATCTCTTTATGTAGCACAGTCTGCAGCTGATTGAGACTGTACTAAGATAAGAAATTTACAATAATCTTACCTTCTGTCCGGGAAGAATAGTTTTATAATCAGCCTCGAATTTGCCTTTGCTGATTGTGTTCAGTTTGCCTTTTATGAGTCTTTTTCTGAGGGGGTTGACACGATCGGTAAACAGGATCCCGTCCAGGTGATCATATTCGTGCTGTATTACCCTTGCAGCGTACCCTGTGTAAGTTTCATCATGAAACTGCCATTGCTGATCATAGTATTGAATGCGGATGAATCCTTCCCTGTTAACCTCTTCCCTGATATTTGGAATGCTGAGGCATCCTTCTGTCATTGGCAGGATATCCCCTGATTTTTCTACAATCTCCGGATTGATGAAAACTTTCTTAAATTCAGCCATGGCTGGTTCATCCTCAGCTACCGGCTTACCGTCTATCACGAATATCCTGATGGATCTTCCAACCTGGGGTGCTGCAAGTCCTATTCCTTCCGACCTGTACATGGTATCAAAGAGGTCGTCTATGAAATTATCGAGGTCGGGGTAATCCCTGCCGATATCTTCAGCGACTTTCCTAAGAATCTGATGTCCGTATACAACTATCGGGTATGTCATTCTGTTCCTTTATTATTTGTTTCAGCGGACTGTCGGTCGAGGAACGACTGGAGTATTAAAGACGCACTTATCCTGTCGATCATCGCTTTGTCCTGTCTTCCTTTCTTTTTAACCCCCCCGTCAATCATTGCCCTTAGGGCAATCCGTGAGGTAAACCTCTCATCTGCCCTGTAGACAGGCTTTCCCGGGAATGACCTTTCAAGTCTGCGAATGAAAGGATCGAGATATTTAACAATTTCACTCGGGGTATTGTTCATCTGAACGGGATAACCCACAACGAAAGCATCGATCTCTTCTGTTTTGAGATAATTTTTCAGGAAGTCATCAAATCCGGCACTGTTTACAGTGGCCAGAGGCGAAGCAAACATATGAAGGGGATCTGTTACTGCCAGCCCGATTCGTTTTATGCCAAAGTCAATGCCAATTATTCTTCCCATTTATTTTTCGTTCCATGTTCCATGTGGTGCCCTCCCCTAAGAAGTTGGACTAAAAGTACTGAATAAAAATGTACTTTT
>CAZWFL010000095.1:0-6890 GCA_964633195.1 uncultured Rikenellaceae bacterium
CGTCTTCCCTGCCCGACTGACTGCGTCAGCGGTCAGGCGGGGGTCTTCCGTCTTCGGTCTTCCGTCTTCTTAATCACAAATCAATAAGAGCCCTGCCGGAGTCTTTCAGCAACCCCACAGCCCATTTTATGATCACCATTGAGCTGACGAGAGCCGCTACGGTATCGATATAGGTTATATTCCATATCATGGCAGCCGTCAGGCCGGTAATTGCTGCCAGACTTGTTATTGAATCAGCCAGCACATGTAAATATGCGGCCCGTATATTGTGATCTGATTCCTTCCGGTCGTGATGAAGCAAAAAGGCGCTTACCACGTTGACAGCCAGCCCGGCAATGGCAACGATAATTGCTTCCCGGTACACAATGTCGACCGGATCAATAAATCTTCCCACAGCCTGAACAATAATAAGTATGGCAAATAACAACAATATCACACCGCTTGTATAGCCTGCCAGTGACAATATTTTCGTCGTGCTTTTATCATATTTTTCCTTTCCTGATAGTCTCCTTACGATAATATAAGCGATCCAGCTTAATCCTATTGCAAGCACGTGCGACCCCATATGTATGCCGTCTGCCAGCAGCGCCATCGATCCGGTAAGAATCCCGGCAATAATCTCAACGATCATAGCCGCGGCAGTAAGCAGCACAACCAGCCTTGTCTTGCGTTCGAATTTTTCGATCGGATTCACATTTCTTCTTTCTTAACTAACAAACCGGCAGGTTTTTATGTTCGCTGCCATTGTACACAGGCCTGTCAGTTGCCAAATGCAACCTCTTTACCTGTTACCCTGATCCGGGCTCTCTTCACCTGTGTAAAACCGGGGTCGAGATACCCGCTGAAGCCCGGTTGTTTCCCGCCAACCGAGATGGTGAAGAACCCAGGTTCGATAACACGCCTGTTCCGGCTGTTTATTATCGAGAACTGCCTTGGTTCAAGAACGAATTCAACCTCCCTGCTTTCCCCAGGCTCCAGGGTTAACCTCTCAAATCCTTCAAGCTGACGTACCGGCCGTGGCGTTGAAGCCTTCTCATCGGTGAGATAAAGCTGAACAACCTCATCTCCCGCGACATCTCCTGAGTTTGTAACCGTTACCCTTACTGTAACCTTTTCACCTGCCGTTATCCTGTCTGGCATCTGAAGGTTAGTGTATGAAAAGGCGGTGTAACTGAGTCCATACCCGAACGGATATAGGGGTTCCTGCGTGAAGTACCTGTAAGTTCTGCCCTTCATGTCGTAGTCTTCAAATGGAGGAATCTGATCAACTGATTTATAATATGTTACAGGCAGCCTGCCTGCCGGATTGTAATCACCGAAAAGCACATCGGCGACGGCATTACCTCCCTGCTGGCCGGGATATCCTGCAAGTATAACAGCAGCAGCTTTCTCCTGTATATTATTGACCGACAATGCTCCTCCGTTCATTAATACAACAATAACCGGCTTTCCTGTTGATCCAATTGCATCAAAAAGCTCTTCCTGCACAGCCGGCAGATTCAGATTGGTACGGTCACCTCCCACGAAACCATCTATTTTGATGCTCATCTCCTCACCCTCAAGACGCTGTGATAGTCCGAGTACAAGTACCACAGCATCTGACTCACCGGCAGCCCTTACGGCTTCCTCTGTGAGATTTGGTCCTGGCGGGGCCCATAGGAGTTTTATGTCAGCATCTCCGGCTATATTCCTGTAAAGGACCTCAATCTTATATTTCTCACCTGCCATCAGATCGACGGAGTACTCTTTATGAAAAGCATGATGCTCATTCCTGTCGGAGATTATCCTCTTCCCGTCAAGGAGTATCTCATAATTTGAAGACCCCCATCCTCCGAGCGCGTATGTTCCCGACACAGGAGGTACAAGGTATGTTGTCCACCTGATACCGAAATCATCATCAGGCATGTCATACCTGGGCGAAAGGTGTTCCCAGTAGAAACTGATCTGGTCATCAATCCTTGTAAAGACCGGCTCCCCTTTCATCTCCCTGTTGCTGAAATATTCACCCAGAGCCCCCTGCCTGCCGCCGGGTGTCTGAAGGTACCGGGAAGGTATTACCGTAAGGTTATGAACACCTTCAGCAAGGTCGCTTCCCTCCGCATAGATTATCCTCGTCTCCGGCTTAAGCTTGTTCTTAATCCCTTTCAGGACAGTGACAGGATCTTTTGGTATACCGTTATAATTGCCTATGAGTGATTCAAAATTATCGGCGTTGGGACCTATTACAGCTATTGTTTTAATGTCCTTCTCAAGAGGAAGTATGTTGTTCGAATTTTTAAGGAGGACTATTGATTTCTGAGCAGCCTCGCGGGCCAGGGAATTATTGTAATCCGAGCAATTGACGAAATAAGGAATCTGAGCATAGGGCACTATCTCATCCGGATCGAACATTCCCAGCTTGAACCTGGTAGTGAAGATCCTTTTTACCGCAGTATTTATGTCGTCCTCTGTCAACTCTCCTCTTTCAAAGGCAGTCATAAGATGTCTGTAATCTACCCCGCATTCAAGGTCGGTTCCTGCCCTGACAGCCTGTGCCGCCGCTTCGGCGGCATCTTTTGCAAAACCCTGAAACCTGTAAAAATCCGAAACAGCCCAGCAGTCGGAAACTATATACCCGTTAAAGCCCCAGTCATCACGTAAAATACTGTACAGGATCGGATTGGCACAGCATGGGAAATCCCTGAACATATTGTATGCCCCCATCACCGAATATGCACCCGCATCTACCACAAGGGTTCTGAAAGCCGGTAAATATGTCTCCATCAGGTCAACTTCGCTCACATTTGCATTGAATGAGTGTCTCAGGGGCTCAGGACCCGAATGGACCGCATAGTGTTTGGCTGTTGCGACTGTTTTCAGGTATTTCGGGTCATCGCCCTGCATACCCCTGACGAACTGGTAACCCATCCTGCCCGTCAGGTAAGGGTCCTCACCGTAGGTCTCATGACCCCTCCCCCATCTTGGATCGCGGAAGATATTGATATTAGGCGACCAGAATGTAAGTCCCTGGTATATACCACGTTTCCCCCTGCGCTGAAATTCATGGTATTTAGCCCTTGCTTCATCTGATATGGTGTTTGCCACATTGTACATCAGTCCCTCGTCCCATGAGTTGGCTATGGTAATGGATTGCGGGAAGACTGTTGCATACCCGGCTCTTGCCACGCCGTGAAGCGCCTCATTCCACCAGTTATATGCAGGTATCCCGAGCCTCGGGATGGCCGGTGCCGTGTATAAAAGCTGGTCCGCCTTCTCCTTAAGGGTCATTCTGAAGACAATATCATTGACTCTCTCTTCAATTGCAAGTGAAGGATCCCTGAAGGGATAGCTGTGGGGATCCTGCTGGGCTGAGGTAGTAAAATCTGCATAGCAAGCAATTATGATAGCAGATAAGAGTAATAATTTCTTCATAACATCAGGTTTATAATGTAGCTTGAAAAGTTATGAAAATTATCGGAAGAATAAAATATTACTCCTCCTCCAGTAAATTTACCTCTTTAACAGCACCTGTTTTTATGTTCACGGAGAGGCTTTTAATTTCACATGGCCGGAAATTACCCTTCCATTTTACCTTTATGAATGGGATGTCAACCGTTGCATTAACAGCCTCACCAAAAGTCTCGACACACCTGATTATAATGTTATCGCTTTTCTCCGCTTTCTTTATTGCGGAAACCACAATGCCGGGTGAATCAACAGCCAGAAATGAATTTGTTTTTGGTAAGGATCCGCCATGTATACCCTGATATACGGGGATTAACTGTGACATGAACTCCTCAGCAATCCTCGGTATATTGTTTTCCTTCCATGTGCCTTTGTGAGGGACGAGCACCATCCTGAAGGTCTGGATACCCTGATCCATCCAGTAATACTCCGTCTCATTATCGAGCTTTTTGGGGACATGGTGGGCGAAAACTGCCGCCCTGGCCACTGATATCCTCATATCATTGCCGATGACATTATAACCATACTTGGCATCGTTTAAAAGTGTCAGGCCATAAGTTTTCCCGTTATGTTCACCGGTTATATCTATCCATCTAAGTCCGGGATCTTCATCGCCGTTGGTATCCCTTATTATATGTCCATAGCTGGTCTCATAGGTAGCAACAGGTGCTTCAACATTCACAGGAAAAGAGAACTTCAGCATCTTAAGACGTTCATTCCAGTTAAGAGTAACCTTTGCATCGAGATGACGCGACCCTGCAGTCAATGACCAGTCCAAAATAAGAGATGAGTTGCCGTAAGTGCTTACAGTACGGATAGTCGCGCGCACAGGGCCCTTCTCCAGCACTTTTACCGATGCATTGCCGAAAGCACCGGTCTCGTCAGAGAAGCTTCTTACATCATGGCTCCATGTATCACTCGGGTCATCAATCACAACCGCCCTGCAACCTGTGGCGCCACCGGAAAAGAGTTCAGATCCGTTCTCCTTGTCTGATATTCCAATAGTACCGTCAGATGAAAAATTCACTTTCAGGTATTCGTTTTCAAGCATATTGTCATCTGCCTTCACAGGTACAAGAGGCTGAGGGGTTTCCCCTTCCATTACGCGAAGCTGACGATAACCCATTGGAGGGATTGCCGTACTGACAATCAGTTTCCTGCGACTGCCCGTTTCACTTGAACCACCGGTCCACTGATGTGAGAGAGAAACACCGTTTTCATCCACCACCCTTGATCCCTTGCGGTTGGTCCCCCAGTTCAGGTCATACTCAATATTACCCATGACCTCCCATGCATGAGGGTTAAAGACAAGGATATGTTGTGAATCGGGATCTTCTGCAGGTACGTTCCACTCTAGTTTCTGAAGGGCAATTGCACTAACCTGACCTGCCGTATCGAGGGCAAAGCCATATCCTTCACGGGCATGCTTAGAATGCTCATATAGTGAAGTCCCTGCGAGGCTGTCGTGAAACTGAAGAAAAAGAATTCTCTCCCAGGCTGATGTCAACTCGTGCTTCGGATATACGCCTCCCCATACGGATGATCCAATGACAGCAATTTTTTCCGCTGTTATCAATGCCGCTTCCGAAATCCTGTTATTTTTCTTTATCTCCCATTCGGCCGTATAACAGCCTACCGCATGATGCTGAAGGTCATCCTTCACAACAGGCAGGTTCAGTGCTGTGTCATTACGGACCTCTCTGAAGTAATCGTCAACCGTGCTGTAGAAGATCACAGGTGCTCCCTTTTCCTTCTTCAGTTCTTCAATTGACCCGATAGTCTCTTTGGTCGGTCCACCCCCATGATCGCCTACGCCATAATACGCCATAAACGATTTCATTGGTTGTCCGGGCACCTGTTTAAGGAGATTTTCAAACCGGCTCTTCAGCGATCCGCCGGCATTATAGCTTATCTGGATGCGATAGGTAAGCACCCGGGTCCCATCGGGCCCTTCCCACCAGAAAAGATCAGACGGCAGATTTTTTTCATGTGGTCCGGGACGCATGAAGATATAGTTCTCCATCCCCTGTTGTTTGATTATCTGGGGTAATGTTCCCGTATGACCGAATGAATCGGGGTTGGTCGCAACCGTTGCACGTAGTCCGAGCAGACGCTCAAAGGTCAGCTGTCCGTATAATCCCTGCCTGACCATAGCCTCACCACAGGGAATATTCATATCGGGTTCCACCCACCAGCCTCCCACAATATTCCAGCGGCCCTCCTCAACCCGTTTTCTTATCTCCTGAAGCATGGCGGGATCATTTTCCGCAACCCACTCAAAGAATTGTGCCGAGCTGGTTGTGAAAGTGAAGCCGGGCGTTTCGTTCATTCTGTCAAGTGCCGATCTGAATGTGCTCAGAACAACCGCGATACCTTCCTGCCATGGCCAGAGCCATACCGGATCAATATGCCCGTGACCTATCATGTGAAACCTGTACCTGGTCGCATCGGGAGGCCAGGCTGCATCCTGCGGAATCTGGTCTGCGAGCAGTTCCGGGGTCTTGCCTAAGGCGATAAAAGCAGTCCCTGCAGCGGTACGATTAATGAACGTTCTCCGGGAGATGCGGGTATTTCCGGATCCGGTATTCTTGTTCTTCATGGCAACATTTAACTATGTAATGTTTTTTTGTTTTCTTTCAATATAAGATTTCTACTATAATGTGTATTCATAAATAGCACACGCAAAATAGGGATACCACGAATTTACACAAATTCATGGTAATCCGTATCATCGGTGTCATCCGTGTTCTATTCTTTTCTTTTACTTTATTTCAGGAATATTCAGGGTAATCAGCCCCTCACGATCTCTTTTTTGTCGCTGTCCCAGTACATGGTTCTCCCCTCGAGGTATGCCCTGGTGCCCATATGTGCCGTTATGGCTTCCTCAAAGGCCTGATCAATATTGCACGAGGGTGTCTGGCCCTGGCGGATGCACTCGAGCCACTCTCTCATGTGGAGGTGAGTTGTATCATATCGTTTTCCGTTCACGTAAGTATAAAGAAGCCCCCGCTGTGCAAAATAAAGCTCAGTGGCTGAGGTGACTGCATCAACATTGCTCTGTCCCGGCACGTAAGTAAAAAAGGGCTGATCTGTTGTAATAACCCCCTGGCTGATCTTTTCCGCGTATCTCTGAGAGTTTCTGTCGGCAACTATCTTCAGCACATCTGATACCTCCATTGAGGCATCTGTTCCCATGAATACCTTTCCCCTGTTCCTCGAACTGGCCAGGGTGGCGCTGTAGAGCATGCTGAGGTCCCTGTCGGGCCACTCGAATACAGTCTGGAGAACATCCGGGACAGTACGGCCATCCTTGAAAAAGTATACTCCCCCCGATGAAGTGGCTGAAGCTGGTATCCCCAGTTTCATCACCTGGTTCACAGCATCAAACTCATGTGTCAGGAGATCGCCTGAAAGGCCTGTGCTGTAATCCCACCAGCAACGCCAGC
>CAZWFL010000096.1:0-6602 GCA_964633195.1 uncultured Rikenellaceae bacterium
TGGTTGCTCCGCCAGGGCTCGAACCTGGACTTTTCTGATCCAGAGTCAGACGTGTTGCCAATTACACCACGGAGCAGTATCGGAGGTGCAAATATAGAAAAAACTGTAAAATAATAGTAAATGTCTGGTTCAAAATAGTAGGGGCGTTGCATGCAACGCCCCTACTACTCCTGTATCGATACATACAGCCTTGTCACATCAACAACTATCGAGTTGGTATTAACCAGAATTACCGGATGCTGATTGCCGCTTACCGATTACTCATACTATCACCTGCTGATCTTTGCCCATGTATCCTTCAGCGGAACAGTACGGTTAAAGACAAGATTGCTTTCGGTTGAGTCGGGATCGACACAAAAATAGCCGATACGCTGGAACTGAAATTTATCCTGGGCTTGTGCAGATCTCAGTGAGGGCTCCAGCTTGCAACCCTTCAATACCCTGAGTGAATTGGGATTGAGGAAGTTGCGGAAATTTTCCTCCTTCTGTCCGGCAGGATCTTCATGGTCGAAAAGGCGGTCGTAGAGCCTGACCTCTGCATCAATGGCATGAGGAGCGGAGACCCAGTGCAGGGTTCCCTTCACCTTTTTATCGGAGGAATTGCCGCCACTCCTGGTTTCAGGATCATAAGTGCAATATACTTCTTCGATCTCACCTGTCGAGGAATTCTTTTTGAAACTTTCACATTTAATTATATAGGCACCCTTTAGCCGGACCTCCTTTCCCGGAGCCAGCCTGAAGAACTTATGCGGCGGATCCTCCATGAAGTCCTCCCGCTCGATAAAGATCCCGCGACTGAAAGGGACGGTTCTCTTTCCCATGCTCACATCCTCGGGATTATTGATCACTTCGACCTCCTCAGTTTTACCCTCGGGGTAATTTGTGATGATTATTTTCAGCGGATCAAGTACGCCAAAGACTCTCGGGGCCCTTTTATTAAGTTCCTCCCTGATAGCATATTCAAGCATCGAAATATCATTGATAGCCTCCACCTTGGTATAGCCTATCATGTCGATAAAGCGCTTAATTGATTCGGGGGTGTATCCCCTTCTCCGCAAACCGCACAGGGTGGGCATCCTGGGATCGTCCCAGCCGTTTACCTTTCCTTCCTGAACAAGTTCCAGGAGTCTCCTCTTGCTCATTACCGTATAGGTGAGGTTAAGCCTGTTGAACTCTATTTGCCTGGGCCGGTAATCATCGGTTTTTAACTGATCGACAAACCAGTCGTAGAGCGGACGGTGCACCTCAAACTCCAGGGTGCAGAGTGAATGAGTTATGCCTTCAAAATAATCGCACTGACCGTGAGCGAAATCGTACATCGGATATACTTTCCACTCTTCTCCTGTACGGTGATGGGCGGCTTTGATAATGCGATAAATGATCGGGTCGCGCATGTGCATGTTGGGTGAGGCCATATCGATTTTTGCCCTGAGCACCCGGCTCCCCTCCTCAAACTCACCCTTGCTCATCCTTTCAAAGAGGTCGAGGTTTTCTGCAACGGACCTCGTTCGGTAAGGGCTTTCAGTCCCGGGACGCGAAGGAGTGCCTTTCTGGGCAGATATCACTTCTGCAGGCTGATCATCAACATAAGCGAGTCCCCTTTTTATAAGATCAACGGCAAAATCGTACAACTTCCCGAAATAATCCGAAGCATAAAACTCCCGCTCCTCCCAGCCGAATCCCAGCCAGTGAATATCTTCTTTTATGGAATCAATATATTCCAACTCCTCCTTTACCGGGTTGGTGTCGTCGAAGCGAAGATTGCATTTTCCCCCGTATTTGAGGGCCATACCGAAATCGAGGCAGATAGCCTTTGCATGCCCGATATGGAGGTAACCGTTAGGCTCCGGGGGGAACCGGGTGTGGATACGTCCTCCGTTCCTGCCGGCTTTGAGATCGTCTATGATGAATTGTTCTATGAAACTGACAGGTGTTTTCGACTCATCTCTGGTGCTGATATTTGCTTCGGTCATCCTTTTTGATTTTAAGAGTACAAAAATAAGGTGAATTTAAGAGCCCCCTGCAAAAAACATCTTAAATTTACGTTATCAGTCACCAGAACAGAAACAAGGTTATAAATCAGATATCAATCAAGAAGATGGGCAAGATACATATAGAGAACATGGAATTTTACGCTTTCCATGGTCATTTCCAGGAAGAACAGAAGGTTGGGAACAAATTCCTTGTAGATCTCATAATGGAGACCGATATGGATATTCCTGCCGGAAGCGACAACCTTAAAGATGCGGTTAACTATCAGCGGGCTTATCAGATTGTGAAGATCGAAATGGAGAAAAAGTCTCATTTGCTGGAACATATAGCCGGCAGGATAATCAGTGCGATATATGCAGAGATGGAAGGAATCAGGAAAATAAGAGTTAAAGTATCAAAAATAAATCCGCCCATGGGGGGGAAGATAGGTGCAGTAAGCGTAATAATGGAGAGATAACATTCGTTTAATGCTTTGAATTGGTTGAATGAATGTTTAATTTCGAATATGTTTAACAAATCCCACTAAAAATAGATTTCATGAGAAAAGTAACATTTCTGTTGCTGGCAGCGATTGTGTTTTATTTTTACGGAACAGTCGCAAGTGGCCAGCAGAGTCTGACTATTAATCCGGTAATGTCTGATACCCTTATCACTGTTCAGGAATTAAGGGTCAAACCTCTTCTGAGACATAAAATAGCAACCCAGGCTATTGCCAGGGGGGAGAAGCCCGGAGAGTTTACGGGTGTCACCTACAGTTATGCTTCGAATGTAAAACCTTTATCGGCCAGGCAGTTAAGTCAGATTTCCATGAAGCAGGACGGTTTGCTGGATCTTTCCGGCAAGCCGGCTTTTGTTCCTCATCCCGATACTGTTTACATTGATCCTCAGAGTGACCTTGTTTTTCAGGCAATGCCGGTGAGTGATGTGCAGATGATTATGCTGAGGCCCCGGTTGTCGGCTGTCTTTGAAGATGTGGAGATCCCGGAGCAGGAGGTGGGAATTAGCCTGGCTAACACTGTTTCACTGGCTGAGGGCATAGTGGCATCGGCTATCGGTATAGGGAATGCTTATGCAGTGAATCTGGTGTTCAACAAAACAAAATTTCAGCTTTACCAGGAGAAGAAAGACAGTCTTATAGTGACTCTTACAGGGCAGATCAAAGTAACAAACCCGCGCATCGAAGGAAAGTACTCGAAGAACAATGGTTACCGGCTGGTATTCAAAACTTCGGAACAGGTTGACCTGAAAGTTGATGCGAAAATGACCTTTGCGGACGAAAAAGAGATACCATTGTGGGGCACTGAAATAAAAGCGGGCGATCTCGGATCATGCAAGGTGACACTGTCAATACTGCTGAGTGGTGATGGACAGGTTAACCTGACAGCAGATATAAACCAGGGTATTGATATGGCCATCGGAGCAAAGGGCGGCACTTTCTTCTATATTCCAACAAGCATTGATAATATTTCCACCCTCGATCATTACTGTGACATCGGGTATGAAGTGAAGTCGAAGCTAACGGTTTTTGCAGGGATACAGTGCCGGGCCAATCTGAAGATCAAGAGCTACAATGCACTTGATATTTATGCTAAAGGCGGTATGGAAGGATCTGTTGAAACTGACGGCACAACCCTCAACGCGGATATTGGAGCAAGGGTGAAGGCAGGAGGGAAAGTGGTATCAAAAAGCTTTACGGTGCTTGATAAGTATTACTCGCTTTATAAGCTTCAGATTGCAGATATGAAAGGTTATAAAATGTATATTCACGAGGCATGCGCTTATGGTGATTATGTTGCCGGGGAGGTTTACAGGGAGAGCGGGAGCGACTCTGTTCCTTACAGAGGAAACATTACAGTTGTGGTAAGGCATCCTGATAACAAATTATCACAATATGATGCCAGTACTGATGACAAAGGTGTTTTTGTAGCTGCCGGTGTGCCGCTGAGAAAAGGAGATAAGGTTATGATAAGAGTGCCCGATGTAGCCAATGCCAGCAATCCTGTTGATGCTTCTATCCCTTTTAAGGGAATAGCTCTCTACGCAGCCGATTATTATAATGGTACTGCTTATGGAGCCGTTGCAGCTACAAAAAGTAAATGGGCCCATCTCGCGAAGGCTTCTGCCAGGGGTACGGTGCCGGCAGGAATAAATCCAGTAATACAAAGTGCGCCTGCTTCATCCCTTAAAGGTATAGCTGCCCCGGCCGAATTTGCGAAAAGGATGAATGATTTCCGTAACAATCTGACAGTATACCGGGGACCAATTGAGTTTATGACCCGGAATGTATCTGAAGCTTCTCCACCTGCCACTCAACGCGGTACTCCTGCTGCAACCCTTCCTTCCACAGCAAAACCGGCTGCGGGTCAGGGAGTAATGCGGCCACAATTTCCGGCAGGAGCAGGTAACCTGAAGATTAAAAATAACAGTGGAAATGTAGACTCACCTCTCGGTATGTTTTCTGTTAACGGTCTTGAATTCAGCCCCGGCCAGCTTGTGCAGGCTGTAATAGAGGTAGAAGGATTTACAGTAGTATCAGACTGGATAGAGACTGATGGTTTGCTTGTTTCAGAGATCGAACATGATCAGTTTGGTTTTGTATCCAGCCTTAAGACCGAGAATCTTTCAGCCCGGAACAGCTTTGTGCTGGTAAGCGCAGTAAGGGGTACAACTCCGCCGTCAGGCAATGTCAAGCTTTTAAAAGGTGCCGACGCAAGGCACGCATCTGTCATCTCACCCATTAAGGTACCGGAGTATCCCGGTGCGGTTAAGGCAACACTTTGGTTTTCAACGGTGGTGTCTTTGAGTCCGGTTGAAGGATACCCTGGAACAGCCATTGCTGAAACAGGCCCCTGGCAGGCCGTTTTCCAGTATCAGTCCCCCGCTGATGTTATCGATCCGTCAAGAAACCGCAAACATCCTTTTGAGACGGTCTCGTATATCTATAAGAACCACGAGCTGGGCTACAGCCTGTTCGTTGATGAGTGCGCATCCTGCACTACACCTGCGAATGTTGTTCAGAAGCTTGGCAGTAAACAGAAAACCTTTCGTCCCGCTACACAGCAGAAGAGAGGTATTCCGGCAAGAACCGCCCCTGCTGTCCGGCCAGGGATACCGGGTAAGGCAGGAATCTGACGAACAAGGATCTTGTGGCCGGTCCGAATAATTGAGATATGATGATTTTTCATCTTTTCTTCATCTTTAATTCATATTTTTGTATACATAAGGATGAATCAACTTGTTAATATGCTTAATTGCAGTGGATTATTGTGATGAAGAAATAGTGGAAAAATGAAGATGCAATGAAAAGGGTACTATATATATTATTTATTTCCGGATTTCTGCTTCTCACGGGGCAGGAAGTCACGGCACAGGTTATACAGCAGCGGGACACCCTCAGGCTCGGGACAGACCAGGCAACACAGGCAGAGTCTGTAAATGAAGATCGCAGCCGGCTGATGCAGAGGAATCAGAATCAGAACAGGGTTCAGGAAGCTGAGGCAAGAGCAAATGCAGCAAAAGCGAATGCAGGAAATGCAGCGAATGCAGCAAAGCAGATTAAATCTGCACGTCCCGACATGAGCAAAGCCAGGGGAGCCCGTCCTCCAACAATTGTCAGACCGGGTGGATCAGGTATCCCGAAAGGGATCGGAAAACCCGGAGGAGTCGGCCGAAAAGGAGGAAGGTAATTATTTATCTCCCGCAGCATGAGACTCCCACGTTCATTAATGCCATTACCATTGCTGGGGATGCTGATTTCTATGCTTCCCTTCAATATTATTGCACAATCCGGAACTACAACCATTGAGGCGGACAGCACGGATGCAGTTGAATCACCTGTAGCTTCCAGACATTCATTGTTCACAGGATTAGGATATGGCAGTAATATGATATGGCTGGGCTCAACCATTTCTCAGAACCAGCCTTTCGGCTATGGCGCACTGACCTATGGTTTTAACAATGAGCTTTATGTGACTTTGTCGGCAGTTCATCTTTCTCAGACAGATCCCTTTCTGGCCTTCTATACCGGTTCAATTAATTATAATCATGTGTTCAATAACTGGTTTGACATCTCATCCGGGCTATACAGGTATGAGGTTGTACCATCACTCTCCGACACATTGTTCGGCAGTTTTACCTATGCTGATTTTACAATGGGTTTTGACTGGAAACTCATTTATACAAAAGTGTCAGTGGGAGGCCTTATGTCATATGATAACCAGCTCTATATCCAGATCAGGAATTCAAGATATTTTCAGACTCCGGATATCTTCAAAGGCAAAGCCAACATATCCTTCGATCCTTATGTTAACCTGTTGATGGGAACCTATACCCAGGCTGAAACAACTACCGGCGCTCCGATAGTTATTTTCCCACCTTACCGTAAATGGAGAACAGATAGCCAAAGTACGACTACAACATATACACATCATTTCGGCATAATTGATGTTGATCTGGGGCTTCCGGTGGCCCTGAATACCGACCGTATGTCGGTTGAAGCAGAGGCGGGTTATGTCTTTCCGGTATTTAAGGGTTCCGAGTATCCACGACCGGAAGGTTTTATCTTTCTCCTGAGCGCCTATTTCAGAATTTTTTAACTTAGTACCGATGAA
>CAZWFL010000097.1:0-6585 GCA_964633195.1 uncultured Rikenellaceae bacterium
TATTTATCTGGGAAGTCTTCCAGACAGATGATTATCTGTTTATTAACTGCGATTTTAAAAACCATTTTCCGGCTAAGCGATTAACTCCCAAAACTATATTACCGGGAATGGTATCAATGGGCAACACGTCAAATGCTTTGGGTATCTTTAATAAGAAGGACAAAAGTCTGTTTTTCTGCAAACCCACTGATACAGATAATCCGTTATTTACTTCCGGCCTCTTTAATGATATTGATGACGGACCAAGGTTTTTTCCAAAGTGGCAGGTAAATGATTCTGTTATGATTATGTGGGTAAGTGCAAAAGAGCTTAAAGACCATATTACAAGTGATGACTTTAAGAAAGGTGAGGCAAAACATCCCGAAAAGAAAAAAAAGCTTGAAAGGTTGGCAAATAGCCTGAGCGAATTTGATAATCCTGTTTTAATGCTTGTAACATTCAGGAAATAATACAAACTGGAAGCGTTGTTATAAAAACCGGGATAATTATAAGATCAAAGTATTTATAGGAATACTCTGGGAATATCCAAATGAGTCTTGCAGTCATGCGGTCTTGCAAGTCCTAATTCTTTTCAAGTCTCGAGCCTTCTTGCACGACTTGCATGACCGGCACAACTCTGACGAACGCAGAGAGGAAGTTCCGTGAAACGGAATGCATGACTGGCACGACTTTCTAATAGCAGGCTATTTCCCGTTTCTTCCGTTTTTGTCCCAAATTGACCTGAAATTACCCGTAACTACTCAAAATTTCCTGCGTTTTATTGCTGTTAATCCAGATCAATTAGTTCTTAAATATGTAATAAGAAAGGTTTTAGTATTGCGAAACGTGCTATTTTTAATAGATTTGTCTAAGTACATGACAAAAATTTACAACATTGGTTAAATTTATCTATATCGTTGCTAAAAAGCAAGTTGGCAATGTAATTCAATCCATATTTGAACAGACTCTTTGCTCTCCTACCGTGTTTCTTGATTTTAATGGGTTTCAGAGTATCGAGATATATTCCTGCCTTATAAACCCACGCAAAAGCAATTAAAACCAGAGAAAATAGTTTACACAAACGATCAATATCCGTCAGATGAGTGTCTTCTATATTAAAACCACTGGATTTCAATGCCTTAAAGGCAGATTCAATCTGCCATCTATCCTTATAAAGAGCCTGTGCCTTATCCGGTTTGTTGTACGATACTATTATCTGAAGTTCCGGTTTGTTTTCCCGGTTTATTATTTTGGATGCAGAAAGATAACAGAGTTCTCCATTGACCCGGGCAATCTTACGATAAAAGCCACATTCATTTATTTTAAGACTACCGAACAACCAAGAAGCCTTTACCATGTGTCCGTTGCGAGGTATCTCAACCCAGAAGTTTTCACGAATGCGAATATGATATTCAATGTTTAATCTGTTAAGATATTCAAGCCATTTGTCCCCGACAAACTCTCTGTCGGCCAGAAGGCATTCAATACTTGATGATCCAAACAGCCTGATAAAACGATCCATCAGATATATTCGTTCCTGCATCGAAGAGTTCCCGAACTTTGGCATAATATGGAAAAGAACAGGAAAGGCAACTCCCTTATATACAATTGCAAGTGTAAGAATGTTGATGTTCTTCGTGCCGAACTTCCAGTTTGTTCTGTCAACAACCAGCCTATATGGAGGTTCATGTGGAAGAAGAGCAAATATAAACCTGGCAACCAGGTCTGAGTCCAGAGAATACTCCGATATAAACCTCTGTATCCTGCGTAAAGAGGACTCAGCTTTAACACTGGAGTCAAATCCACAGGCCAGTTTTTCAAAGCAAACCGTTTGGACTTTGCATAATGCACTGATAAATAAGCCAAAGAACTTAATACGAGCAAGGTTCATTTTGTTTCCGAAGAACTCTTTCAACGTATCTGATAATATTGTAACTTTGCTTTCAACCTTGGTATCCATTGTTAGAAATAGTATTGGTAACACTATTCTAATTTATTGAATATCAAGGTTTTGTGCTAATATTTCAATCCATAGTTATTAACAAAAATGATATAAAATATTAACATTCAATTAGTTGGTGTTTTTTGTCATGTACTAAGTAGATTTGTATAAAACATACCAGATGGGACATTCAGAAATTAAAGACAGAATATTGAATCATCTGAAGGAATACGAAGTTCGTAAAATTGGCATATTCGGGTCTTTTGCCAGAGGAGAAAACAGACCGGGCAGTGATATTGATATCCTGGTTGAATTTAAAGATGTTCCATCACTCTTAACACTCATCAGATTAGAGAACGAACTCTCTGAGATTATTGGGATTAAGGTAGATCTGGTAACAACCGGAGCTTTGAAGAGTAAAAGGATCAAAAAAAGTATTAAAAAAGACCTCATTAAAATATTATAATGATTAAGGAAGATCTATTATATATTGACAATATTTCTGAATGTATCCGGAAGATTAATGAGTTTAGCAAAGGATTATCTTTAAAGGAATTTAAGAGTAACGAGTTGGTTCAGGATGCAGTTATCCGAAACATTGAGGTAATTGGCGAAGCATTTAAAAGGATAACGGCAGATACGAAGCAAACATACTATAAGATTCCATGGAAAGAAATTGCCGGAATGAGAGATAAACTAATACATGACTATTTAGGAGTGGATATAATAGTGGTCTGGAAAACAATAAAAGAGGACATTCCGAAATTAGAGGGACTTATAGCTGAAATAGAAAAAAGCATACAGGTTTTTTTAATGGTCACCGGTGATGAAACAGGTTTTGCAGTCCTTAAAACTACTAGCTTTTTTGGAAGCGGATTATTCTTACTAAGTTTGTGTTTCTGAATTTTACCGGCATTAAAGTCCTTGCCAGATTGAAAATTTTAACATGTTTGCGAATTCATATTTTATATCTGCAGTGGACTATTAAACTTATCGATGAAGATTAGATTCATAGGAGCCTCAAGGGAGGTGACCGGCAGTAAGATCCTCCTGGAAACAGCCTCGGGCAAGAGAGTATTGCTTGATTGCGGTATGTTCCAGGGAAAGGGACTCGAGACGGATGAGATGAACCGCGACTTCGGTTTTGATGTGTCAACCCTCGACCATATAATACTCACTCATGCGCATATTGATCATTCAGGACTGATCCCCTATGTTTACAGACTGGGCTTCCGTGGATCGGTGATCTGCTCGAACGCAACCCGCGATCTTTGCTCAATAATGCTTGCCGATTCAGGGTATATCCAGGAGAATGATACCCGTACATTCAATAAGAAGAGAGCAAGGAAAGGACTTCCTCTGGTTACCCCTATCTATACCCGCGAGGATGCGGCAGCCTGTATGAACCTTTTCATCGGTATACCTGAAAACATGAATTTCAGGATCGACGACAATATTAAAGTGAGATTTACCAGCACGGGCCACATGCTCGGGAGTGTCACAGCAAATCTCCAGTTAAGGGAGAACGGCCAGATGCGCCGTATTGCATATACAGGTGATATAGGACGTCCGACAGACTATCTTCTGATGCCTCCCAGACCTTTCCCTCAGGCGGATGTCCTGATCACCGAATCGACTTATGGTGACAGGCTCCACTCAATTGGTCAGGAGGCCGATGAGGAGCTTCTCAGGATAGTCGAATATACCTGCGTTGAAAAGAGGGGAAAACTCATTATCCCGGCATTCAGCGTGGGAAGGACACAAAAGCTGGTTTACATCCTCAATAATTTCTATAATGCAGGAAGACTTCCCCGGACCGACATTTATGTTGACAGTCCTCTGTCCGTAAATGCGACCACCATATTCAGGATGCACTATGAATGGTTCAATAAGGGTTTTCAGAAGGTGCTGGAAGACGATCAGGATCCCTTCGGATTCTCCAACCTTTTCTATATCACAAAAGTTGAAGATTCCAAGAAGCTTAATGATATCAGTAAGCCCTGCATCATAATCTCGGCGTCGGGCATGATGGAAGCAGGACGAGTGAAGCATCACCTTGCCAACAATATCTCAAATCCGGCAAATACCATTCTTGCAGTAGGTTACTGCGCTCCCGAAACCCTGGGCGCCAGGATACTCAGAGGCGACAGGGAGGTGTCGATTCATGGAAACCTGTATGAAGTAAAGGCCGATGTGAAGAAGATAGATGCCTTCAGCGGTCATGGCGATTATAAGGAAATGATAAGTTTTCTGGAATGCCAGGATAAGAAAGCGCTTGAAAAAACCTTCCTGGTCCATGGAGATTATGAAACCCAGAAGAAATATGCGGAGTCTCTCAGGGAAGCAGGCTTCAGCAATATTGAGATACCGGCAAGGAAGCAGGAGTACGTTATCTAGGCTCAGGGCACAGGGCAAAGGGCTCCAGCCTACGCTACCTCCTTCTCCGCCGGTTGGCGGATACGGAGGTCAAGAAAGCTTCGGCTGGCAATGCAGGGCACAGGGCAAAACCGTGTCATTCGGCGCTTCGCGCCGTCATTCGCTTCGCTGTCAATTGCCGCTGCGCGGCATCATTCAGCGCTTCGCGCCGTCATTCATTGCTAAACAACTGAATGACCAAATGAATCACTCTTTCGCTTTGTCGCCCCATCGCTCCATCGCTCCTTCGTTCTCTGCCCTCTGCTCTGCGCTCTGAGCTCTGAGCTTATCGTATTATCTTCTTCAGTTCTGTCCTAACGGCCTTCCAGTCGGGATAGACCTCCGAAAGGAGTTTATAGAATCCCTGTCCGTGGTTATGGTGCCTGAGATGGCACAACTCGTGGAGGATAACATACTCGGCAAAGACCGGATCGAGCTTTATAAGATCGTAACTGATCGCAATTCTGCCTTTCGATGTGCAGCTTCCCCATCTCTTCTTCATCTTCCTTACCGCAAATCCGGTCGGAGAGAAATTGTGTCTGCGGTATTTATCCAGAGTCTCATGGAACTTTTTTATCAGCAGAGGCTTTGCGACCATTCCGTACCAGTGCTCAAGCATTGCATTTACTATCCGTGGATTATTTTCCCCTTTGATGCCAACCTCAATGGTGTGATCTGATCTCCTGATATAATACCTGTCGGATGGTATTATTCTCAACAGGTTCTCCTTTCCCATAAAAAGTAGCCTGTCACCGTCTTTGAGGCTCTCACCCCGGTCTATCCTGGTAAGGGTTTCATAATGGTTCAGGGCTTTTTTTATCCAATCCGCTTTTCCCCTTATCATCTCTTCAACAGCCTTGTCACTTGTGCCAACAGGTACCCTTGCAATCACCCTTCTGTCGGTGTGCACGCTTATACCCATGCTCCTTCTCCGGGAGTAAATGACCGTATACGATATACCGTTGGTTTGTTTCTCAGTGGAAACTTCCCTGGTCTGCCTGTGCGTCTTTAATGTCCTGCGGATCCTTCTCATCGTGATTGCAGGGATGAGAGGTAATAGATAAGGCAGGCTGTTCCGTCCATCGTACACTCGTTGGTTGAATAATCGGCGAAATCGTCGTGGTAAACGGCCATATCGGTCTGAAAAAGAGCGTATTCGTCTTCTTTTGAGAGATACAGGTACTTAAGCGAGTTGAATATCGAAGGATAGACAGGACCGTCAACAAGGCCTCCGTAAACCTGTCCTCCCTTAACCACGTAGGATGAATGGGTGTTGACCGGGTAGTCACCGTCGGCGGGAAGACCCACGATCATGCTTGTGCCCCACGGATTGCAGCCAAATAGCCAGTCGCGGTGTGATGCTTCAAGCTCCCTGAAGGAATCGTCGCCTGTTATCTTTTCATAGAGCCGGGCCTGGGTAAGGAGAGCAGCAACAAGGTTGTTGGAGCACCAGATAAACGGGATCCCGACGTTGAAGGGATTTTTCAGGGCTTTTTTGCTTGTAAGCTCAAGACCCTCTTTCATATAACCTGCAAACTCGGTACTGTAGGGGATGTTTTCTGCACCGGCCAGGAGTGCATGACCCATGTTCACAAAGGGGTACCACTGGTAATGCCGTGCCGTGTCGCTTCCAATCCAGGGGGTGACGATCTCCCTGCGCCCGAAATCAACTGCATGAATAAGATAGGTGTCGTCACCGGTGAGGTTATAGAGTTCCATCGCGGCAAGTTCCATATCGTCAACCCAGTTATCCTCCTCGTAAAAATAGGGAGCGGTTCCGGGTGCAGTCTGGCATACTCCGGGGTTTTCGAGTCCGTACCTGAAAGCATCAATGGCTTTTTTCCTGAGTAATCCTGACAGATCGGGGTCCATTGTGCTGAAGACCTGCGATCCCCTTGCAAATGCGGAAGCGAATTTGCCGGCAGTGGATGCTATTCCTGTAGTACGGTTTTTATACCGTAACAGCCCCTGTGGTTCTCCGGTACATACATATACCGGTCTCTCTTTCCCTTTCCCGTAGTTAACTGTGTCGTGGTTTGGAGACCTGAATCCTATATGGTCGCGGTCGTCGGCAATCTGGTTATACATCTTTCGTGGTTCGGGATTCATCTTGAGGAGCCAGTCGATACCCCACCTTATCTCGTTGAGGATATCGGGTATGCCGTCAGAGCCGGGTTTACCATTGGCCAGGAAATTATCATCAAACACCCCGGGGTGATTACTGTATGAGAAGAGCATCTGGTATGTCG
>CAZWFL010000098.1:0-6410 GCA_964633195.1 uncultured Rikenellaceae bacterium
GGTAAAACATCCTGTAATGAATGTTTCACCTTAATAATATCTGAATCTTACAGAGCCGTAACAGTGAATGAGGTACCGTCATTAACAACCTGGAGAACGCGGTATGAATCATAGCTTCCTCCCCATGCAGTCCATGGATCGTTAATATACCCGCTCTTATCGGTTCCGGTGAAAGTACCTTCGATAACCTGTACCGAACCATCAGGATGGCCGATGGTAAAAGTGTAGTCAAAATCTATTCCGGCATCCCAGTCCATTATGTTTACATAATATGTACCCAGAGGATCTGCCAGCCATATTGATTTGTCGACTTCCGGATTGGAACCTGTTGCGCCTCCGTCGCCCCATTCTGTCATCGGATAATCATCCGTATCACTCCAGATAACGATATCCATATCATCATCTGTAGGCCATGAGAACATGATAGTCAGAAGAGTGGGATCGTTCTGGTTCTTTATCGTCACTTTGCCGGACGGGAAAACCGTTGACGGGTTGACGAGGTACCTTTCTGCAATACTCTCGATAGCGATCCTGAAATCAAAGGTCTCGTCCTGCTCAGGAACATCGTCCTCCTGAGCAATAATGTACAACTTCCCTTCTTTGGCGTAGGGGCCCAGTACAAGAGGTTCTGCAACGAAATCGTCCTCATCTGCAGTACCTCCGGTGATAACGACTGAAAAAGTAACTGCCCTGTCAAGCATCTTATCAAGTGTTACGCTGTAGACCAGGGTATCTCCTTCGTTGATCGTCGTCCCGGAGCCCAGGGCTGTAATTGTGGCCAGAGGATAACCGTCGGGGCTTATAATGGGCTCTACATCCTGGCTTGCCGTGTCGCATGAAATCATTCCTGCAACTATTAGAGCAAGTCCGAGCAATTTGTATGAAATATATTTTTTCATCATAACGTTATTTTATTATTGGTTAATTCAGCTTGCACTACTGTTTTACATAAGTACATTTGTAATAATTGCAGGCTCCTGCATAACAGACAGAATACTCTATGTAAAGATTGCCTGTCTCAGGGTCGACTGAACCAAAGTCCGTTCCGGCAACCCAGTTAGCCCAGTAATCAGCCAGGTAGTTTTCCTGTACCGTAATTACGCCACAGACATCGGTGAATGTAAACCCGGGCGTTCCCGGAGCGAGCTGAGCCGGGGTCCAGTGGCCGACGTATGTGGTCCTGTAAGTACCTACGCCTATTTTTGTAATAACCTCGTCGGTCCTTATTATCTGTGAAGGATCACCGGTGGTGCTTACCCTGTCAATGGTCAGGGTATATGTGCCTTCAAGGAATGAAGGACAGGCATAGTTCATGGTTATTGTTATCGGCTTGCCGTTGTTGATGATTGTCGGATCGCCCGATGCCGAATTAACTCTGAGTATCAGCTTGGGAGACGTGGCCAGAGGCGTCTCTATGCCTTCGGTGAGCATGGTTATTGTAAAAAGCCCGAGAAGGTTGTTGGACGGTGACAGGGTCATTGTGGGATTGTCAATCCGGTAATGGGTCCCCTCGACAGCTGTTGACGAAGGATCGGCAGCAACCGTCAGGGAAATATCATTTGTGATATTTTTAGAGGTGGGGCCCACAACCTTCATTCTTATTTTGAACTGGTATTCTTCTCCGTCTGCAACAGCAGCAATGGTCTGGCTCGTCTGCTCAAATCCCGCAAGATTTGGCCCTTTATCGTTCAGATCATATTTGGTCTCATCGTCCACAAGACAGGAATTCACAAGGAACAAGCCGAAGATGAATAATAATGTATATTTAAATGTTTTCATAATTCTTGATTTTTTAAAAATTACTTAGCCCAGAAGATCTTATCAGTAAAGGCCGCTGTCGGGTTATTCTGAGAAGGAACATTTTCCCCGTTCGATGAATACTCGCTTGCAGGGTAGAAAAGTCTTACCGGTCTGTCATCTGACTTGGAATAATTCAGAGGAATTGGGATGTCTTTGGGAAATCCCGTCCTGTTATA
This sequence comes from uncultured Rikenellaceae bacterium, assembly GCA_964633195.1. GTDB lineage: Bacteria > Bacteroidota > Bacteroidia > Bacteroidales > VadinHA17 > LD21. The sequence continues at coordinate 1,977 of CAZWFL010000098.1, forward strand.
ATCGAACCACGATTGTTCTGCCGTAATGCCATTGACTGCTATCCACTTCTGCGTAATTATCGCTTCAACCTTATTGGTTGATGAGTTCCATCCTACAAGATCCTTTACCTGTGAATAGTATGCGGCAGCCTGACTGCCTGAAAGGCCCAGGTACTGAAATGAGGCAGTTATGCCACTTTCGTAAAGCTGCTGGCCTCCGTCGGCAACCGTGATAAAGCCTTTATTGGCAGCTTCAGCCTGGTTGAAATAACTTTCTGCCAGAGTGAAAATAATGGCATCCTGAGTTGAGCTTTTCAGGATCCCGGGGCCAATGTTCGACACAAACTCTGGCATGTAGGCATCAACCACGGGAGTGTCATAATCGAGCAGTCCCTGAGGCACGCCAAGATGGCCGGTAGCGGGTGTCTCATATATTCTGTCAATACGCGGATCGCTGAAAGAAGTAAGTACATTAATAACATAGTCGGTGGCACAGGTCGCCCTGTTATCCATGGTCTCGGTGCCTGAAGAGTTCCAGCCGAAATAATCCCAGATAAGGTTCTGCTTGCCGGCTATTTTATCCTGGAAACCCGGATTAACACCAACGTCAGCAGTTATATAACCTGAACCTTCGGAATTGATCGCTGCGATCTGGGTCTGGATATATGAAGCCTTGGAGCTCAGATCTGACTGGCGGACCAGTATTCTGAGCTTAACGGTATTTGCGAATTTTACCCAATCACTCATATCCCCGCCAAACATCGCATCATCATCTCCGGGAACCAAAAGCTGATTGTCTTCGTTGGCATTCTTTATTGTGGCAATGGCATCCGTCAGCTGAACGATAAGGTCTTCATATATTTCCTCTGCATCGTCATATTTCGGGGTTGCCTCCTCGCTTCTGCCAAGGGCTTCCGAGTAAGGAACATCGCCATAAGCATCAACAAGCAACTGGAAATGATATGCTTTCATGATCTTGCCTATTGCCTTGTAATAATCATAGCCATCTTCAAGCTGATCGAGAATGGCATACTGCTTCAGGGTGGATGAATATGACGTCTCAAAAATCAGGCGATAGAATGAAGAGGTCACATTATATTTGAATTCGTCAGTGTACCAGGAGAATCCATCGCTCTGGCTCCAGTTGTACATGAGCATATTGCCGAGAGTGTTATAGTACCTGCTGTATTGAATCACATAGGCAGTATAATACTGGGCAACAGGAAGAACAAGGTTAGGAGTCACCTTCGTGGGATTATTGGGATCAGTGTTAACATCCAGCCACTCCTCACACGATGCTGTCAGAAGCCCGAAGGCTGCCAGCAATATTGCGAATTTTATAGTGTTTTTCATATTGTGTGGTTTTTAAAATTCAATGTTCAGGTTTACACCGAATGATCTGGTTGGCGGAGATTGCAGGAATCCGCCTATACCCACGGCATTATTGGATATCGATCCATAACCGTACAGCTCTTCCTGATTATTGAACTCAGGATCCGAGAAAGAATTCTCAGCAGGAAGCAGAGTAAGAAGATTTCTGGCAATAAATCCTACCGTAAGCTTACGCATCGGTGTTTTTGCAAGAAGTGATGAAGGAAGAGTGTAGCTGAGAGCGAGCTCCCTTATTTTAAGTGCAGTAGCATCTCTTACATAGTTCTCCTTGACATCGTTATAAACATCGGTCCAGTAGCTCTGGCGTCCGCCTGCAACAGGTATGTTGGTGTTCTCAACATAGACACCGTCGCTGACTTCAATAACTGAATTGGGGATAACGAAATCCTGTCTGTTGGCAGACACTGACTCGAGCGACCTTCCGGTAAACTCCATGTAATCAAGCCCCTGGGAATAAAAGACATGACCTGTTCTGTAATCCGCTGTGGCGGAAAGACTGAAACCTTTATACTTCATGGCAGAATTCAGTCCGAGAATGTAGTCAGGAATTGTGCTGCCCATGGGTGATAGTTCAGGATTTGTTTTTGGCCAGCCGGTACTAGGATCGATTATGATTCTGCCCTGCGGATCTCTCTGGTATGTATTGGTCTTTAACTGCGGATAATCCATGCCTTTAACGGCAAAAATACCGTACTGTCCGCCCAGGCCTCCATATACCTGTATCTCATCAAGCCCTTCCTTGATCTCAACAACCTCTGTACGGTTTGTGGTGTAGTTCAGGTTCAGGTCCCAGATAAAGTCCCTTACGTGAAGCACCTGTCCGCCAAGTGTCAGTTCAAAACCCTTTCCGCTCAATTCTCCGATGTTTGTAAGGAATGAAGTTGCACCCGAGGCTCTTGAAGGAGTTGTTGAGGTGATCAGGTCTGTGGTTTTGGTAATGAAGTATGATGCGTCGAGGTTAACTCTTGACTTGAAGAAACCAAGGTTCAACCCTATTTCAGTCGTGTTGAGCCTTTCCTTCTTTATATCGGCATCAACAGTGGTTCCGCTGAGTACGAAGCCGTTGATGCTTCCAAACGGGAATGAAGAATGCTTGGTGTATCTCTCATTTATCTGGTATGCCCCCAGATCATTATATACAGTCGAATTGCTGGCTGTGACTTTTGCATAGGAGAGTACATTGTTGTTCCTGAGTCCCTCTATGGCATCCGTCAGAACGAAAGAGAGACCCACTGCAGGGTAAAAATAACTGTTGTTCCCCCTGGCAAGGGTTGATGTCCAGTCATTCCTTCCTGTCAGGTTCAGGAACAGGTAGTTCCTGTATCCGAATGTTAAGTCTCCAAAGACACCCAGGTTCCGCTCCATTGAGTTATCATCAAAAACATCCGGTGTGCCGGAACCATTTGATACATCATAAAAGTTCGGAATACTTAAATTCTCGACCCTGATCTCTCTCCATAAGTATGAATATGCAAAAGCTGCACCTCCCACTATGGCCTTAAGAGAAAAGTCATTGAATGTAAAATTGGATGTCAGCAACAGGTCAGATATATATGACGACACATTGGATCCGCCAACTTCAAGAAATGAAGAGATGTCACTTCCGGTCGGCTTAATGTCAGTGTCAAAAGTAATGGCATCGCGATAGTTCTTGCCGTCGCACCATGACAGGTTGGCTGCCTGCCTGGCTGTAAGGTTCAGCCAGCTGGATATATCCCATGATAACTGGACATTGGCATTCAGCCGTTTTGTAATACGTGTATCCCTGTTGGTATCTATATTCATGTACGGGTTTTCATAGTAACCGTTATAATAACCGCTGGGGGTTGAAAACTTGTCTGTCCGCCAGTTTTTATATCTCGAAAGCGGAATGTTGGCTGATGTGTTTAACAGGAACCAGTACAGAGGCCTGTCCTGGTCACCCATTGTACCACCGGCCTTGTCAGTATCGTCAGTAAAGAAGCTTGTGTTCAGCGACAGGTCAACGTCACCCATCTTCTTGCTGGCATTAGCTCTGATGGTTGTCCGGTTGTATGTGTCTTTTGGAACTATACCGGTGGCATCCTGACGGCCTACAGACAGGTAAAATTTACTCGTCTCTGTGCTTCCGCTCAGATACAGTGTGTTGTTCAGGTTATGACCCGTGTCAAAAAAATCGAGCAGGTTGTCCTTAACCGGTGCATATGGCACTTCCTGGTATGACCCGTCGGGGAAGGTCGGACCTATCTGCCGGGGAATACCGTCGAAACGAGGACCCCAGTTGGTGTTCTCGATTGCATCATAGGCGCCTTCCCAGCCTGTTCCGTACTCTGACTGGAATTTCGGCATGTAGGCAACCATATCCGCAGTGTAGGAAGAATTAAGTCCCACGGTGAATTTGTTGCCTGCTGCACCTCTTTTTGTTGTTATGATTACAGCTCCGTTACCTGCTCTCGATCCGTAAAGCGCTGCAGCAGTAGCTCCCTTAAGAATACTGATGTCGGCTATGTCGTTAGGGTTGAGAGCATCAAAAGCACCCAGGGGAGCTATGGCTCCGTCAATTACCACAAGTGCCTGGTTGCCTCCGGAGATGGATCTGAACCCTCTCAGGACGATCTGCGTCGTAGGATTAACACTATTATCCTGAACGTTGATCTGCAAACCTGCCACTTTTCCGGCAAGCGCACTGGATGCCCTGGTCGGCTGAGCAGCTGCAAGCTCTTCATTATCGACTTTCTGGGTCTGATAAGTAATTTCCCGCTTTTCCCTTCTTATTCCAAGGGCTGTGACAACTACCTCATTCAGACCAACAAGTTCCGATTCGAGAGCAATATCAATTACAGAACGTCCTGCTATGTCAACCTCTTCCGTTCTCATCCCTACGAAAGAAAACACAAGAGTTGTAGCATTCTCCGGCGCTGAAACTGAATATCTACCATTTATATCAGTTATAGCTCCGACAGTTGTACCTTTTACAATGACAGATACCCCGGGAATAGCTCCCTCCCCCTCAGTGGCCGAAGTAACTGTACCTGTAATGACTCTTGTCTGCGCAAAAAGTGCAGCAGCACCCGTAAACACAGA
>CAZWFL010000099.1:0-6297 GCA_964633195.1 uncultured Rikenellaceae bacterium
CTCGTGAATATTAATAAAGGAAGCATCTCTGTCGATAGCAGGGAAGGCGAAGGGACATGCTTTTCGATTATCCTCCCGGTATGATTCCCCTGTTAATCTCCTGTTATCCATAATAGCTTATTTCTGTCGAGTATATTAATATCTTTCCCCTTCACTTCAAGAGAGCCTTCATCTTCAAGCTCTTTTATAGCCCTTGAAACAGAAGGTCTCGCTACACCAAAAAATACGGCAAGTTCATTATGTGTCAATTCCATTCTGACAAAGTTGTTTTTGTCACCGGCTCTCTCAAGAATATATTGTGCAAGTTTCCCCTTGATCGTCTTGAAATTCAGAAACCTGATCTTTTCAGATAGAAACTGCGAGCGGTTTGATACCATGTCAAGAAAATTCGCCAACACTCTCTCATTCTCCTTCAGGATCTTCAGAAGTCCATCCTTGCTGATAATAAAAAGTCCGGCGTCGGTTGCAGCAATCACGTTAACGGGAAACCTGTTGTTCCGGCCGAAAATAAAAGCCGCAGCAAGTGCCCCCGGAGCAGGTATATCCTCTATCTTGACCACTTTACCGGCATAATCCGTCATTTCACCTTTTACGACTCCCGACACAACAATAATAAGCGAATTAACCTGGTCCCCGCTAAATGCTATTATAGTCCCCGCCTTGACTTTCCTTCGGCGATAATGAATACCCGATAATAGTTCATTTATCTCTGCCGCGGATAATCCTTTGAATACCGGTGTCTGAAGAAGTGCTGTAAAATCTGTCATGTACATATATAATCAGAATGCAAAAATAATAAATAAGAATTGCGGATTTTGGCGAGCGAAGCGAAACAATCCCGCAGAGCGGGAGCAGATTGTAACATATGTTACATATTCAATAGATTGACCGGAGTATTTTTGCATTGAAAAAGAGTAACGAAATCAAATAAATACAAATATGGAAAGAGACATTCTGAAAATAGATGAAGAGTTATGCAACGGTTGCGGCCTGTGTGTTCCCAACTGTCACGAGGGAGCACTCCAGGTCATTGACGGGAAGGTTAGGCTTTTAAGTGAGCTGATGTGCGACGGACTGGGCGCCTGTATCGGTTACTGCCCGGAGGGTGCAATAACTATTGAAAGAAGGGAAGCCGCACCCTATGATGAGGCCCTCGTTCTTGAACAGATGGTGGTAAAAGGTAAGAATACTGTGGTTGCACACCTTAAACATCTCAAAGATCATGGTGAGACAGGGTTCCTGCAGGATGGTGCCCGCTGGCTGAAAGAGAACCGGGACATACTTAAATTCAATCCTGACGAGGTGCTGGATGAGGTCCACAACTATGAAAAACCTTATAATGATACTCATTTCGGCGTCAAAACCGGACATCACCATCATGGCGGAGGATGTCCCGGATCGAAGGCTGTGGTAATTGAAAAAGAGGCTATGGGCACCTCTCCCGCTCAGGAAGATTATTCAGAGCTCCGTCAATGGCCTGTTCAGATGCACCTGATCAATCCTGATGCATCTTATTTTAAGGTTTCTGACCTGCTTTTAGCAGCCGATTGTGTGGCTTACAGTGCCGGTGCCTTCCACTCCAGATATCTCAGGGGAAAGACCCTGGCAATCGCCTGCCCGAAACTTGACCAGAACACTGATGTATATGTAAAAAAGCTTACGGCTCTGATTGATAGCGCAAGGGTCAATACAATAACAATTATGATAATGGAGGTCCCATGCTGCGGTGGTTTATTACAGATCGCAAAGGCCGCACTGGCGCAGGCATCAAGAAGGGTACCTCTTAAAATGACAAGAATCAGCATTTCGGGAGAACTACTTACAGAAGAATGGGTATAAAAACTGATATTTGGCACAAATTAGGCTGCCCGATATGGAGTTATTAAAGAATACCATATATTTGCCCCGTCATAAATTTTTCAGGCATAAAATATCTAATTATTAGTCGGGTATGGTAAATGAATATGATTCGGTCTCATCTGAAAAAGCCAAACTATTTCTTGGTCTCGATATAGGTTCAGTGTCCCTGAACACCGTTTTGATGGATGAGGATCATAATATTATCGAAAACTATTATGATTATGTTCATGGAAGACCTTTCCATGTGCTTAACAACAGGCTTGCCTCTCTTCTGGCCGATCATCCTGCAGAGACAATCAAAGGCATTGCCATAACCGGTACCGGAGGAAAGCTGGCGGCTGAGCTGATAGGAGGTGTTTTCGTAAACGAGATTATCGCCCAGGCCACCTCAGCAGGAAGGCTCTTCCCTGAAGCAAGGAGTGTGATTGAGATTGGGGGTGAGGACTCCAAGCTAATCATCCTTGAAAAGGATCCTTCCAATGGTCACTCAAGGCTCGTGGATTTTGAAATGAACAGTATATGTGCGGCCGGAACGGGTTCATTTCTTGATCAGCAGGCCAGGAGAATAGGTGTGCCTATAGAGAACGAGTTTGGTGCCATGTCGCTTAAATCTGTCGACCCTCCAAGGATAGCCGGCCGTTGCAGTGTTTTTGCCAAGAGCGATATGATACACCATCAGCAGATTGCAACTCCTCTGCACGATATCGTTGCCGGTTTATGCTTTGCACTTGCAAGGAATTTCAGAAGCAATGTCGCCAGAAGCAAAGAGATACAAAAACCGGTAATCTTCTCAGGGGGCGTTGCAGCCAATTCCGGAATGGTAAGAGCTTTCAGGGAGGTCCTCAGTCTCGAAGAAAATGAGCTGATCATTCCCGAATACCATGCTTCTATGGGAGCCATTGGTGCTGTGATCTATGCTCATGCCAATAAACTGGAAATGAATCATTTCGGAGGGTACGACAAACTCGTGGCCTATCTTGCTTCCGGCACCACCGAATTTGTAAGCCTTCCACAGCTCAAAGAGTCTGAAGCTGAGTATAAAAAAGAAAAATATTTTGTAAAGCCTGAAAAGGGAAAAATACCTGTTTATCTCGGTCTCGATATAGGCTCGCTCAGTACCAATGTGGTTCTTATTGATGAGCAGCACAGGGTGATCTCAAGAAGGTACCTGCCGACAGCTGGCAAGCCCCTTGAGGCCATCCAGAAAGGATTGACGGAGATATACGATGAAGTTGGTGAATATGTTGAGGTTATCGGTGCAGGAACAACAGGCTCGGGGCGCTATCTTACCGGCGACTTTATTGGCGCCGACACCATACAGAACGAAATAACCGCACAGGCCACGGCAGCGATTGATTATGATCCCACAGTCGATACTATCTTCGAGATAGGAGGCCAGGATTCCAAGTATATCAGCATCGAAAACGGTGTGGTTGTTGATTTCGAAATGAATAAGGTGTGTGCAGCCGGAACCGGATCATTCCTTGAAGAACAGGCTGAAAAACTCAATATCAACATAGTAGAGGAATTCGGAAGCATGGCCCTTCATTCTGATGCTCCCGTCAAGCTGGGCGACAGGTGTACAGTCTTCATGGAATCGGACCTCAACTCTTTCATGCAGAAAGGAGCAAAAAACGACAATCTTGTTGGCGGTCTTGCCTATTCAATTGTCTATAACTACCTGCAGAAAGTTGTCGCTGACCGCAGGATAGGTGATAAGATATTCTTCCAGGGAGGAGTGACAAACAATAAAGCAGTGGTGGCTGCCTTTGAACAGGTACTCGGGAAAAAAATCATTATTCCTCCCCATTTTGATGTAACCGGTGCGATAGGTGCCGCCATACTTGCCAAAAGATCTATGGCAGATGGACAGAAGACAACTTTCAAGGGATTCGGGATCAGAAATGCCACTTACAAAGTAAGCCGCTTTGTTTGTCAGAGCTGTACAAACCATTGTGAGATAAGGAGGGTCCAGATAACAGGGGAAAAGGGATCCCTCTTCTACGGAGGCAGGTGTGAGAAATACGAGATTGACAGCAGAAAAAAAACGTCAACCAGTATTCCCAATCTGTACAAGAAGAGAACCGAGATGCTGATGGAAGGCTTTGAGGAGAAAACGGAACATAAAGGAACAACCATCGGAATTCCCCGGGCATTGATGGTTTTCTACCAGCAATTCCCCTTCTGGCGTACCTTCTTTGAGGAACTGGGTTTCTCAATAATGATATCAAGAGAATCTGACAAATCCCTCGTTACAGAGTCGATCGAGACCATCACAACTGAGACATGCCTGCCCGTGGAACTCATGCACGGACATGTGATCGATCTTATCAATAAAGGAGCTGATTACATTTTCCTCCCTTTCATAGTAAACGGCAAGTTACGGGAAGGGAACAAGACCTTCAACTGCAACTGTCCCTGGATCCAGACCTACCCGTTCATGGTAAAAGCCGCTTTGCGCGGCAGGATTGACGAGTCGAAGCTCATTATGCCGACGCTTCATTTCAGGTTCTTCGAAAGAGCTCTGGTAAAAGAGATGACATCCTACTTCAACAATAAATTTGGGATCAGTAAGGAGGATATCAGGAAAGCTGTTTACAAGGCTGATGCGGTTCAGACCTCATTCGAAAAAAGGCTTATCGATGTTGGGAAAGAGGTTATGAACAACATCCCGGAAGGGTGTCGCCCGGTCATAATACTGGGGAGGCCCTATAACAGTACTGATCCGCATCTTAATCTCGGACTGTTAGAAAAGCTTATCAACCAGAACGTGATGCCGATCCCGCTCGATATGCTGGATCTGACTCCTTATAACATTTTTAAGAATTATCGTAACATGTACTGGCCGAACGGCCAGAAGATTTTAGCGGCTGCTCAGCATGTAGCAGCTACAGAGGGACTCTATGCCGTATATATCAGTAATTTCCGTTGCGGACCCGACTCATTTATATGGCATTATGTTACCGAAGAACTTAAAGGAAAACCTTTCCTTCACCTTGAGGTGGATGAACATTCCGCCGACGCGGGAATGGTTACCCGTATCGAAGCTTTTCTTGACAGCCTTAAGGGCTCAGAACAGAATGAAAAGAAGGAGCATCAGATTTTCAGACCAAGACCAAGCCCCGCATCTCCTCCCAAGGAAAGGGTATTATATTTCCCGTACATGAACGACGGAGCCTACCTTATTGCAGCATCTGCCCGTTACTGTGGCATCCCTTCGGAAGTGCTGCCAAAGCAGACCGAGGAAGAGCTGGCCATAGGGAGAAAATACACTTCTTCAAAAGAGTGCTTCCCGATGATTTGTGTTACCGGCAGTTTCGTAAAGAAGCTTATGGAACCGGGTGCGGACCCGTCCAAAATGAGCTTCTTCATGCCCGATCATAACGGCCCCTGCAGATTCGGACAATACAACCATTTCCACCGGATCCTCTTCGACCGCCTGGGTTATGGTGAAGCCGAACTGATAACACCTTCAAACGACACATCATACGAGGACCTGGTGGGAGAGCATGGTCAGAAATTCAGGATAAATGCATGGAAAGGTTTTGTGGTGGCTGATTTCCTGAGGAAGATATACCGCGAAACACGGCCGTACGAAATAAATAAGGGAGAATCTGACAAACTATACCGGGAATCTCTCAGGAAACTGGAAAAATGTATTGAAAACGGTTCAAGAGGACTTCGCAAAGTCCTGGCCGGTATAGTAAAAGAGTTCCTTGATATCAGGGCTGACAGGAGCGAACGAAAACCAGTCGTGGCTGTTATTGGGGAAATCTTTATGAGGGATAATGCAGGCTGCAACGGGAATATCGCCAACAGACTTGAAGAACTGGGACTGGAGGTCGTTGTAGGTCCCTTCTCCGAGTGGATCTACTATTCCACCTACCGGTTCACCCGCGACAGTATGTGGAAAAACGACAGAAAGGGAGTAGTAAAATCGAAAATACAGGGACTGGGTCAGGATATCATTGCCAATTCCCTGCTAAGAGGCATCAGGAAATTCACCGATCACGCTAAGGATGTCCATCTTCACGACATGCTAAGATTATGCAACACTTATGTTAATGAGTTTTACGACGGTGATCCTCCTATTGCCATGGGTACGTCTGTTGCCCTGGCCGGAAGAGGCGTGTCGGGAATGGCCGCAATACTTCCTTTCACATGTATGCCCGGAACACTGATCGCAGCTGTAAGCGACTCCTTCAGAAAGGACCACAACAACATCCCTTTTATTAATATCGCATACGACGGCCAGGATACCGTATCTCTCGATACCCGCCTGCAGGCATTCGCCTTCCAGGTGAAAGAGTACGCAATGGCCAACAACGGGGTACCGGCAGAAGTATAGGCACAGGGCACAGGGCTCCAGCCTTCGCCACCAACTTCGCCATTGCTTCGTCGGTCAAAGAAGGCTACGGCTGGCAAAGCAGGGCTCAG
>CAZWFL010000100.1:0-6267 GCA_964633195.1 uncultured Rikenellaceae bacterium
GTACCCAGTACCCAGTACCCAGTACCCAGTACCCAGTACCCAGTACCCAGTACCCCTGTACCCCTTATTTCGCCTTCAGCTTATCCCCGGTGTCATTTACAATCACCCTCAGCCACTCTTCTCCGTATCCGGGTTGTGAAACCATGGGTGTAACATATTTATACCCGGGCGGAACAGGTCTCTTTTCCTTTACATTGCCATCAACATATTTAGTAAAGAGGAACTTATAAAATTCCTTCCACTTATCAACTGTATTGTTGCCCGCTCTAACTGAATAGTCTGTCAGATACTTTACAGCTCTTGCAGGTTTTTTGGCGTATAATTCTGCGGCAATTTCATCAATGTCGGCTGTCTCATTAATATATCCGTCTTCGAGTTCGGCCTGTTTCCTTCGGAGTTCATCTATAAGAAGTCGTGTTCTGGTATAGGCGAAATTTGTCACCTGGTTAAAGACCCAGAAAGCGGCGTTATCGCTGAATGTCATGATATCGCCATTACCCTCTGCAAATGTTTCAGGAACACGGGTAATGCCGCAATACATTGGTGAGTAAACAGTATAATAAGTGTCATCAACCCCAAACCAGATTATGCCTCCTACAGGATCAGGCAGCCATGATCGGCTCTGTGTCACGAATGAGAAGCCGCATTGCTGAGTCGAAATGGCCCTTTCATGTATGTACCCGACTCCGTCGACCGTCCATGTCATGGGTCTCCATCTTACAGTGCTTCCATACGGTCCGGCTCCAACATCCTTTGTCATGTCCATAGGGGTGTTCTGATAATAGTCCCTCATCATTCCCATCACATCCTTGAGAGTAAGCTTATTGTCAGGTTTTATCCAGAGAGGCATCCTGTTGGTAAGATTCTCTCCCATAGCATAGTCGAGGTATTTGCCCATCTGGCTGTTTACCTTGTTGAAACCCGACCATACTCTTGCCTCACAAAAGCGGGCGCCTCCAAAATCGAGCGGGGCATAGGTGTCACTGAAGCTGAAATCCTTGTCAGCACCCGTGAACCAGCCATACTCTCTTGCTATATCGATTATATCATAAGCATAAACTGTTTCGACATCCGGATTAAATATCTTGTCGAGATCCCTGGATGTGATCGATCTGACACCGTCGGCAAGAGGGAAGGTCGTTATCCTCGGCTGGTTTGCATGTCCTGATATATAACCGTCGGGGATGCGCCTGGCCACCCATACGGCTCCTTTACGGCCATGACCCTTACCTGTGAGTTCCATTATCCATACTTCATCCTTGTCGGCTATCGAGAATGATTCGCCGGAGCTGGCATACCCCCATTCCGTAAGCAGTGATGAAAAGGTAAGTATAGCTTCCCTTGCATTCCTTGCTCTCTGAAGTGTCAGGTATATAAGCGACCCGTAATCAATTATTCCTGTCGAATCAGCCAGTTCGGGCCTCCCTCCGAAAGTGGTCTCTCCAATAGCCAGCTGGTGCTGGTTTATGTTTCCAACTACTGAATATGTGGCTGCGACCTGCGGGATCCTTCCCAGGAATTTGCCGGTGTCCCATTCATAAACATCAACCATTGATCCGGCAGGCCACTTGTGCGCAGGCCAGTAATACAGCTCTCCGTATAAAACATGCGAATCGGCGGAATAGGTTATCATTACTGAACCATCTTTCGATGCACCTTTTGTTACAAGAAAGTTGGTGCACGCATTCAGCCCATTATCCGCCATCAAAAATGTAACTGACAGACCCAGAATAATCAAAAACAATCTCTTCATACCATTAATTTATTATTTATACCCTTACTTATTACTTTAAAACAACTACACCGCTACACCGTTACGCCTCTACGCCTCTACGCCTTTACGCCTCTACGCCTTTACGCCTTTACGCCTCTGCGCCTCTACGCCGTTACGCCGTTCCTGCAAAGGTAAATACCCCGGAATAATTTCAAAGGGAATTATATCATATTGAGGATTTTTATTATGCTTTTTATCCTTTCCGGATCAGCAACATTCCTGGTGAACTCGCGAATGCCATCTCCTCCTCCCATTGATATGCCTTGTTGCCTGTAAGTCATCCCGCTTTCTTTTTCGCTCCGCGCGGTAAGATGTATCTCCCTTGCATGTGTTGCCTTAACAAGCTCTTCTACATTGTGTTCTGTTATTCCTCCTCCCGGCATCACTATGATCCTTTCCCCGCCCTGTATTACAAGTTGCCGTATAAGAGAAGCCCCGTCGATCGCATTGTTTTTCAGGCCCGAGGTAAGTACTCTTGTTGCTCCTGTAGCTATAATATTCTCAAGGCCCCGGACAGGATCAGAACTCATATCGAATGCACGGTGGAAAGTTACCTGCATTGGTCCGGCATATTCAACAAGCATGGCTGTTCTGTCAACATCAATACTGCCATCGGCTTGCAGTATCCCCAGCACAACGGCATCAACCCCGCACTCTCCGCAAACCTCAATATCTCTTCTCATAATATCGTATTCGGTGCCGGAGTATAAAAAATCACCACCTCTTGGCCTTATTATCACGTGAAGTCCGATATTAATATTCTGGAGTGCTGACAGGATCGTTCCGTACGATGGAGTTGTTCCCCCTTCCGTCAGATTATCGCATAACTCAACACGATCTGCCCCGGCAATCTGAGCATTAACGGCAGATTCAACTGAATCAACACAAATCTCCAGCCTGTATTTTGTCATTCTTTTTTCTAAAGATAAATTAAAAGTAACAATATTTTCCTTATAATTGCTTTTTTAAAATCTCAGAAATTATGAAGCCAACCCTGTTAGTTCTGGCAGCCGGAATGGGTTCCCGGTATGGGGGGAACAAGCAACTCGACGAGGTCGGACCCTCGGGCGAAACAATAATCGATTATTCTATTTACGATGCAATCCGTGCAGGGTTCGGAAAGATAGTATTTGTCATAAGGCGCGACCTGGAGGAACAAGTCAGGGAAAGATTTATTGAGCGGCTGGATGGCAGAATAGAGGTCGATTATGTCTTTCAGGAAATAACCAACCTTCCCGAAGGAGTGAAAGTATCGCCTGACAGATCAAAACCGTGGGGAACTAGTCACGCCATACTCGTAACCAGAGAGAAGATCCGGGAACCATTCGGTGTGATAAATGCAGATGATTATTACGGGACTGAATCATTCAAGATCCTGAGGGATTTTCTGGTTAGTGATGAAAATGAAACTAACTACTGCATTGTCGGATATAAGCTGGGCAATACGCTGTCAGACCATGGCCATGTCAACAGGGGCGTCTGCCAGGTCGATTCTGAAGGGCTTCTGGTCAATATTGCAGAGGTAAAGCAGATTGAAAAAATCCCGGGAGGAGCTATGGCTCCCGGTCCGGACGGGAAACCGGTATACTTTACAGGAGATGAGATTGTATCAATGAATTTGTGGGGATTTAAACCATCCTGTTATGAATTTCTCGGCAAGGAGTTCAGGAATTTTATAAACAGTTACGGGATGGACCTGAAGTCAGAACTTGATATACCTACATCGGTTGATAAATTCGTTAAGAACCGTGAGATCACTATCCGGATCCTGATGAGTAACGAAAGGTGGTTCGGTGTTACATACCGTGAAGATAAACCCCACGTAATAGAAAATATTAAGAAAATGATCAGGAAAGGTAATTACCCGGCAAGGATATACCAGTAGTGTAAATCCTTGAATAGTAAATAACCCCTTCCACTTTACCAGGTGAAATCACAATTGTAAACACTGTAATTATCTTTATTGTCAGTCACCGTCAGCGAAAGAGTGTGTTTGCTCCCTTTTTCAATCCGTCCGGGATCAAATTTGTGAATCAATACATTGTTCTTCTGATCATATTCAAAAAGAACCCATTTCCCGTCAATTAATGGTTCAAACGATTTGATGCCGGAAAGGTTATCAGTGATCCTTATCCTCATTTCCCGCCTGCCCGTCAGGTTAATTCCCTGAATCAATCCGACAGGTGTAATAACAGGGGGTACTGTATCGATCCCTACATAGAAGTTTCCGAATGAGTTTGGCTGGGCATGCACATATCCCCCTTCCCATCTGGTATTCAGCGGGTTTCTCCTGTTCTCGTCTCCCTGCTGAATTATGAGCAATTTTGATTCTTTTCCTTCAGGCACCCTGTCAGGTCTGATAGATAACGAATAGGCCCGGTGTACAGGAGTGAACCTGTTGTGTATCTGATGCATGTCCGAATAGATGTCAGCGGTGCCGGATCTGCGGCTGTAATTGAAAAACAGGGTGTCATACAGGGCTCCGGAAGGTATTGTGACAGTAACATTTTTTGTTGCATACTTGTTGTTCCTCCCATGAGGCATCACAATCGATTCGCTGCCGTAGGGTCCGGGGCCTGATGATAATCCATTACCTGCAATCACTTTGAAACTGAGAACTGATTTATTGTTGTGCAGATCGCTGACAATGATCTCAACATGATGGGTTTTTCCGTCGTTGAAATTGAAAATGCCACGATTGAGCGAGTGCTGATAAACGCTGAGCTTATCGTTGGGAAGTATGTATGTCCTGTGATAATGGGTCTTTTCCCTTATATATGTCTCATAATCAATATGACTGTTGATATACCTTGTCTCAGAAAATGAAAAGGCATCCATCCTGTAGTGATAGACAGGTATGCTGTCTATCAGGAGTTCGATCGAATAGGGACCGCATCTGTTGTAACTGTTGTTGAGAAGATCGTAGGATTTAATCCCGAATCCGGCAATACCGTTGATCCTGATAACATTGTCCGAGGGTATGTAGTAATTGCCATGTCCGCCTGCTACCCTGATCTTCCTTACCCTGTTCTGATTATTGATCAAAGTGCCCCGGTTAACCGGGTAAATGGCGAGCATTTCAATTACAGGTTCAATATTGTCCTCGATCCCGAATTCGAAAAGCAGAGGATTGACGGGTATCTCATTCTCTGATTTTCTTATCTCATAATGCAGGTGAGGGCCTGATGAGCTGCCTGTATTTCCCGACCAGCCTATCAGATCACCCTGCCTGAAATAGAA
Source organism: uncultured Rikenellaceae bacterium (assembly GCA_964633195.1). GTDB lineage: Bacteria > Bacteroidota > Bacteroidia > Bacteroidales > VadinHA17 > LD21. The sequence continues at coordinate 5,015 of CAZWFL010000100.1, forward strand.
CTTGTCACGGGGGGGGAAAAGACTGACCTGGAAACTCTTCTCTTCATACTGCCTCGAAATAACATACTCTTCCACTTCCGGAGCAAACCTGTCGAGATGAGCGTATACCGTTGAATAGCCTGTTGAGGGATGTCTCATGTAGAGAGCTTTCCCAAAGCCTCCTGCAGATACACCTATCCGGTATATATACCCCGATGCTGCTGCAACCACCTCCTTACCGATTACTCCCTGGGTCTTTATGTCAATGCCTGAATGGAAATGATCACTTCTCAGCTCTCCGAAATTTGCCGAAAGCGCAAGTGGGATATTAACCGGCGATATGAACAGCGATCTTATTTTGGGTGTTTCATCAGATAAGCTTAACAGGTATGTGAAAATAATGATTAGCCAGCTATTCAGCATATTTCCGGACGTTCAGTTTTCAAATCTGCAAAACTATACTTATGCCTCATACCGCCAAACTATTTATGTTAAATTTTTGAAAATATCGTTAAGTATATTAATTTTGTACTAAATTAATTTTTATGTCCGGTCAGGATTACGAAGTGCTTGTTGTACTGAACAGAAAACTCGATGAATTGTTAAACAGATATAATAATCTGAAGGCCGAATGTGAAGAGATTAATAACCGAAACCGGGCTCTGGAAGGGATGCTACGGGAGCGGGATGAGAAGATAAAAGAGTTGGAAACAAAATACGAGAGAGTTAAAATTTCAGGTGCGTTGTTGGGAGAGGGGGAGAACGCTCTGGAGGCGAAAAAGAAAATAACTGAACTGGTGCGGGAAATTGACAGATGTGTTGCTCTTTTAAACAGATAAAATATTACAATGGATGATAAGCTTTCAATCAGGGTAAACGTGGCTGACAGATATTATCCATTAAAGGTGGAAAGGGAAAATGAAGAGAAAATAAGGAAAGCTGCCAGAATGATAAACGAGAAAGTGTTGCAGTATAAGCAACGCTATTCCGACAAAGATGTGCAGGATTTTCTGGCGATGGCTGCCCTGCAGTATGTGATTAAACTCACGGAGGAGGAGGAAAGAGCTGCTGGTGATGAACTCCCTGATGCCTTGAACGAGATGATTAAAAAGATTGACTCCGTATTGGAGAAGAAGAGTAACAGCGTTCTTTAAAATATTAAACTGACTGCCCGCATTGTTTCTTCATTCATTTTTGAAACTCAACAGTTAAAACTTTGGAGCCAGCCTTAGTTCAGATAGAACAGGCCTTATCCCGATTCGTCGGGCTTCCTT
>CAZWFL010000101.1:0-6188 GCA_964633195.1 uncultured Rikenellaceae bacterium
GCCCGTAATGGATAAACATCCCGAACCGGGCATCCTTAAACCACTGAAGATTGGCTGCACGTGCATCCTGATTGTACTGATCTTTATATTCATACAAATAGGAAGGTACCTGGCTTTGCAAGGAAAAATGTCCCGACAGAAATATTATCAGTACTGACAAAATAAAGGTTGATTTGTTTTTCATTTGAATGTTTTTTATTACTTAAAAACCAATTGGACTTTTTATGACGGTTTTAATCCCGGCAATAAGACAAAAGTTATTTCCGCCAATGGGTGGTAAATAGTACGGCAGTAACTTTCATTCCCTCTCCCGGGCATGGAATTTCTCCTTCTTTGAACTGCTCTCAGATACTCAAATACTCAAGTCTCCTTATCACTTCACTGTTGTTTTTTACCTCCGGTATTATTATCTCCGGTTGAATTATAAAGGAGTAATCAAAACCATCCTTCATTAACACAATAGAATTCAGGATTAGTAAGGCTTCTGCCGGATCGTTTGTTCCATAAAGGGCTTTTACCATTACTGCCTCAGGATCTTCTTCCTTTATAATCCCCAGGAACTCAGCGGAACGGACCCTGTTGATGTATTCAGTGTCCGTTTGTGACAGGTTTTTTATAAGGGGTATCATTTCATTTGCCTCTTCCCTGAAAGAACTGCACACGATGATCGCCCAGTATCTTTCCCATGGGTCTCCGGATCCCAGGCTCTCTCTGACTGCAGATCTTACAGATTGAAAATCCGATAGCATAAGGTTAGCAATATCAATGTATTTATGGATTTTACGTTCATGTTCCTGGCCGAATTCAGCAGGATCATTAAAGGCATGCTCTATCAGGTAATGTTCGGGGAAGAAGGATAGGTCGGGCATTTCTTTTTCCCGGGCAATCATTTTCTCCCGGATTTTCATAAGAGTTGAGGAAAAGGAAGGATCACCGGCCAGGTTGTTTGTTTCATAGGGATCTGCTTCAACGTCAAAAAGCAATTCCGGAGTCTTTGGTCTGAAAAAGTATGCCTGGATATCATTCAGTTCACCTTTTTTAAACATTTCCAGCCATTCCCTGTAAGCAAGCTGAATATACCTGTAGTTATTCCATAGCCCGTCATAATTGAAGGGCTGGTAATTTCTGATATATTTATACTTTCCTATCCGTAAAGACCTTACCATATCGTATTTCTCATCCATCCGGTCCGCGTAGCCGAAAGTTTCATTCCTTGCTTCAAGATCCTTTTCCTTAATGTTCTTCCCGAGAAAAGGTTTCCCGTCAATACCAAAGGGGATATCCACTCCAGCAAGGTTCAGTACGGTAGCTCCAAAATCAATGAAACTGACAAAACCATTGCATCTGCTCCCGGGTTTCATGTTTACCATGTTTTTGTACCGGGGGGGTATATAAACCACCAGGGGAACGTGTAATCCTGTTTCTGCAAGATACCCTTTACTTCCGGGCAAAACACCTCCGTGGTCACTGAAATAGAATATGAAAGTATTTTCAAGGAGGCCGTCTTTCTCAAGTTCAACCACGATCTCCCCGACTTCGCTGTCCATTTCCCTGATCTTGTCACGGTACAGAGCATTGGTGTATTTAAGTAACCTTGTTTTTGGGTGATATGGAAAAAGAAAGCATGAATCAGGAGAAGTAATTGTCTGCGTGGAGTCCATAAATTCTTTTGTAAAGTGCACCCTGCTTTCATGTGTAGTGCCAATATTTTTTACATGAAAAAAAGGTTGCCCTTCCCTTCTGTTCCGCCAGGTGGCTTCTCTGGATGATTCATCCCAGACACTGTCAGACTTTATGATGTTATAGTCTTCTTTGAAATTATTTGTAGTATAATATCCTGCTTTCCTCAAATAAGCAGGGAACATTTCAACAGAACCGGGCATTGGTACCATACTGATTTTGCGGTGATAATGAGAAGCGATCCTTGGCCCGTAACATCCTGATATCAGGGTTGACCTGGCTGCGCTGGAGACCGGGGCATTTGAAAAGGCATGTGTAAAAATTATCCCGCTGTTTGCAAGTTTCTCAATATTTGGTGTTTTTGTCCCGTTTTTATCGAACAGTTCCATATAATGCACGGAGTTGTCTTCCGAAGTGATCCAGACGATATTGGGGTGCTTTTCGGAATTTTTAAAAGTCGTGCATGCAGTGAGGGTAAAAGCGGGGATTAAGCTAATTGAAAGGAAAGTCTTTTGTTTCATCATATAATAATTTATTTTAATGGTATGATAGCTTGTCCCGATTTATCGGGAGAACCTCCATGTAGTTAATTATTATACTATTGTGTTTGCGTATAAAAATACATGGAGGTTTCATGATGGTTGTTTTGGGATTACTCTTGAATCAGGGTAACTGTGCGGAAGTTTTTGGATATTTTTAGTTCGACATTAGCTGGTCTGACATCTCTTTCAGTTAAGTTATTAATAAAAGGCACTTCTTCATTTTCATGTATTTAGCTACTGAGTTTAAATCCGAATACTTTTTCATACTATTTCTTGTAAATGTATGTCTTACAACTTTTGATTGGTCGTTTAATTCTTTCTTTGTATTTTTCAATCGCCAGCTGGCGTTTGTTTTTTGTCGGGACTTTATTTTGTAACGACGAGAAGATAAACAATTAACATCACTTTGTCTAATTTCTAATTCACTTTTTTAAATAATACGTAAAAAATTTAAGCGTATGGAAAAGCTGAAATTTGCAATTCTTGGCTGCGGATTCTGGTCGCAGTTTCAGCTGGGTGGCTGGAAAGAATTGGATGGTGCGGAATGTGTGGCTCTTTATAACCGGACAAAATCGAAAGCCGATGACATGGCCGGACGATTTGGCATCCCCCGTACCTACGATGACGCTGAGGAGATGATAAAAAATGAGGAACTTGATTTCATTGACATCATTACCGATGCCGACACACATTCAAAGTTCGTTGAGCTTGCGGCCAAACACAGAAAGCATGTTATCTGTCAGAAGCCAATGGCTCCCTCCTTAGCGATCGCAAAAAAAATGATGCAGGTAACGCGTGAGGCAGGTGTTAAATTCTATGTTCATGAGAATTACAGGTGGCAGCCCCAGATAAGGAGGATGAAACAGATCCTCGATTCAGGTGTGATAGGAAAGCCATTTCGCTGTAATTCATTGTGGAACACTGCTTTCCCACTGTTTGAGACGCAACCTTTTCTGGCTACCCTTGAGCAATTTGCGCTTACAGACCAGGGATCGCACCAGTTTGATGTTCTTCGTTACCTTTTTGGTGAAGCTGAAACAATTTATACACAGATACAGACTATCAATCCGACCATTAAGGGTGAGGATGTGGCTACATCCATGCTCAGAATGAAAAACGGGATGGTCTGCGTTCAGCAGATATCCTTCAGCTCACCGCTTGAAAAGGAAGTCTTTCCACAGGTACTACTGCTTGTCGAAGGTGAAAAAGGCAGTGTAAGGCTCGATCCTGATTATAATTTTGCCATTACCAGTGGTAATAAGACAACTTATGAAAAGATGACCATGCGAAAATACACCTGGCAGACAGAAAGGCTTGAACCCGAGCCTCCCAGTATAGTTGAATGCAATAACGACATTCTCCGCGATCTGCAGGGTATTGGAAAAGCAGAAACTACCGGAGAGGATAATTTTGAAACTGTCAGGCTTGTCTGGGCAGCTTATGAATCGGCAAAAACAGGAAGCCAGATCATAATAAAGGATTTTGTTTAATTCAATAATGTCGAAGAATATGTATAAAGTAGCATTGGTGGGGGCCGGGGGAAAAATGGGACTCCGGCTCACGCATAATCTTCAGAATTCGGATTATGTGGTCTCATACCATGAAATAAATCCGGAAGGGCTCGCCAGGCTTAAGGAAAAAGGGATAAGGGCGTCAGAAACAGGATTCTGCGTACCCGGTTCCGACATGGTTATCCTTGCAGTACCTGATATTGCTCTTGAAAAAGTTACGGCCGAGATTATACCTGCCATGAGGGAAGGCTCAATGGTGGTAACGCTTGATCCTGCTGCCGCTTTGGCCGGCAAATTATTCAGCCGCCCTGATGTTGCTTACTTCATAACCCACCCTGCTCATCCATCTATTTTCAACTGGGAACAGACAGAAGAGGCTGTAAAAGACCATTTTGGTGGCGTTGCTGCAAAACAGGCAATTGTGTGTGCCCTGATGCAGGGATCGGAGGATGATTACCGCAAGGGTGAGGATCTTGCCCGCACATTTTATGCTCCTGTCTCAAGATCTCACAGGATTACGGTCGAACAGATGGGTCTTCTCGAACCTGCTCTTGTCGAGACACTCGCCTCGACATGTGTTTATGTGATACGGCAGGGGCTCGATGAGGTAATAAAAAGAGGAGTCCCCCCTGAGGCAGCAAGGGATTTCCTGCTCGGACACCTCCGTATTCAGATGGCTGTGCTTTTCAATGAGCTTCCGGGAGCAGTATTCTCCGATGCTGCCAATAAAGCACTTCAAAGGGGTCTTAAAGAATTTATAAAAGAAGACTGGAAAAAAGTATTTGAACCTGATAATGTAAAAGATCAGATAGTGTCAATTACATGAAAATATGTACTCACCCCCTGCCTTCACTTCGTTCAGGCTTTCCCCCTCAAGGGGGAAAATAATTGATCCGCATTGTCATTAAGATTAGTTTAATAACCGATATTAATTTCTAAAACAAAACCCAATGAAAAGACTAATAATTCAAACTGGCACCCTTATGTTGTTTCTGATTGCTTTTACACTGTCGCTCAGTGCAGAAATAAAGCTGCCTTCCATTTTCGGCGACAATATGGTCCTCCAGCAGCAGACTAATGCTGCGATATGGGGTAAGGCCACTCCAAATTCCACCATCAGTGTAAGAGCTTCATGGAACAACAGGAGTGTCACCACACGGGCCGACAGTGAGGGCCGATGGAAACTGAAGGTTCCAACACCGGCTGCAGGAGGGCCTTATACCGTGATAATAAGCGACGGGAAACCTGTTACGTTAAGGAACGTTATGATCGGAGAAGTATGGGTCTGCTCAGGGCAATCCAACATGGAGATGCCGATGAAGGGCTACAGAAATCAGCCGATAACAGGATCCAATGAATTTATTGCCACATCTGCAAACAATTCCATCCGTCTGATCACTGTACCCCGTGTGACAAGCCTTACTCCGCTGGATGACTTCAACGGTTCGTGGAAGACTTGCGAGCCAGGGAATGTAGCTGAATTCAGTGCCACGGCATACTTCTTTGGATTAATGCTTAACAATGCATTGAATGTACCCGTTGGTCTTATCTGTACGAGCTGGGGAGGCACCCGTATCGAACCCTGGATCAGCGAAGATGGCCATAAGAATTTTGATTGGGTAAAATTACCGGATAAAACCCAGAAGCCAGATAATCTGTCAGCCCAAACCCCCACAGTGCTCTTTAATGCAATGATCAATCCACTGGTGGGATATGGCATCAGGGGAGCTATCTGGTACCAGGGCGAATCAAACCGGAATGAACCCGTCCAGTATCAAAAGCTTATGCCCGGACTGGCCGATAACTGGAGATCTGTCTGGGATATAGGGGTGTTCCCGCTTTACTATGTTCAGATAGCACCATTTGATTACGGCCCAACGGGACTGAATTCGGCGTTTCTGAGGGAAGCCCAGCTTAAGGCTGTTAAGGACGGCACCAATATGGGAATGGCCTGCATAATGGATACAGGTGAAAAGGATAACATCCATCCGGCCGATAAGAAAGCGGCAGGCGACAGACTTGCATACCTGGCTCTGGCCAAAACATACGGGATGCAGGGATTTGCCTGTGAAGGCCCTCTCCTGAAAGAGATGGCAGTGGAGGGACCTCTGGTTAAACTCACTTTTGACAACGCACCAAACGGGCTCACTTCGTTCGGAAAAGAACTCTCCAACTTCGAGGTTGCAGGAGCCAACAAGAGGTTTTATCCTGCCACGGCATTTATTACAAATTCAGGTGTGACGCTATTCTCACCCGTTGTCAACGAACCTGCTGCTGTAAGATATGCTTTCAAAGATTTTGTGATCGGGGATCTTTTTAATATCGAAGGATTACCGGCCTCATCGTTCCGGACGGATGACTGGGAACCTTAAAGAAGAGTCATTCAATAGTCATTCAATGGTCATTGTCTTTATTAGTATTATATTGATCCTGATAGTCTATTTCATCACCTTTG
>CAZWFL010000102.1:0-1187 GCA_964633195.1 uncultured Rikenellaceae bacterium
CAAATCATAGATTCCCAAAAGGAACGATTGAGTCAGCTTGACACCGGACTGACAAGAGAAATTCCTGACCTCTTACAGTTTCCCAGACATGCATTGATAATAACAGGTATAAGACGATGCGGGAAAAGCACGCTATTACAGCAAATAAACAAAGTGATCGGCGATAATACCATTTATTTAAACTTTGAAGACCCTCGTCTGGCTGGATTCGAGCCTGGTGATTTCAATCGTTTACAGGAGGTTGTTGAAGCACGTGGAATTAATATTCTGTTTTTTGATGAGATACAAAATATTGGTAAATGGGAAAACTATATAAGATTCCGGCTTGATGAAGGATACAGGGTGTTTTTAACAGGATCCAATGCTTCTATGCTGAGCAGGGAACTGGGGACCAAACTTACCGGCCGGCACATTTCAAAAGAGCTTTTCCCTTTTTCTTACAATGAATATATTTCATTTACGGGATTAAAACCAGATGCTCAGTCATCTGATAAATACAGGCAGCAGGGAGGTTTTCCTGAGATGGTTAAATCAGACAAGTCTGAAATCTTAATGAATACTTTTAATGATATAGTAATAAGAGATATCGCTATCAGGTATAATATTAAGAATATATCATCATTGCAGCAACTTGCGGTCTGGCTGATCTCAAATGCAACAAAACCCGTTACAGGCAACAGCCTCAGAAAACTGTTTGACATTGGTTCTTCCTCAAGTGTGATGGAATACCTGTCACACTTCAGCAACGCATATCTCTTTTACTTTCTGCCAAAGTTCAGTTATTCACATAAAGTGCAAATTGTCAACCCCAAGAAAGTATATAGTATTGATAATGGTCTTATTGAAGCCAATTCTGTAAACTTCACACCTGATAACGGCCGAATGCTCGAGAACATGACCTTTATGCACTTACGTCGCTTAACAAGGGAAATATATTACTTTGCAGAAACAAAGGAGTGCGACTTTATAACATTTAACAGAGGAAAATTATCAGGTATTTTCCAATCATGCTGGCAATTGGATCAGGATAATATGGACAGAGAATTAACGGGCCTGACAGGAGCAATGGATTTTTTTAATGTAAAAGAAGGAACAATCATATCCCATAATCAGGATGATTCTTTTACCATAACCGGGAAAAAAATAACTGTGATTCCCTTTCACAGATGGGCAACACTTAAGGATCC
>CAZWFL010000102.1:1287-5769 GCA_964633195.1 uncultured Rikenellaceae bacterium
TGACAGCTTTTTCTTCTTTTTTGATTAACGCCTCTTTTACCGGTATTAATAAAAAGATTCCTTATACAGACAGCCTGTTTTACCGGATTAAGGTTCTCAAAATGCCTCATTTTCAAGCATTCAGCCTTGCCATAAGTTTGGATTTCCCTTTTGTATTGTGTATATTTACTTCAGAAATAAATTGAAATGAAAAGACTTCTATCAATTATTGTTATCCTGTTTTTTGCCACATCTGTTTTCGGACAGGATCCTGAGGAACCTGATCTGAGAACTGTGGTAATGAATAAGAAATCGGGATACATTAATATCAATGAACTCACCTATGCTTATGGCCTGGGAAGCACTGATGTTGAATATTCCAAACAACATTACGGTATCCTGACCATGCATGGTTATAAGCTGATAATCTCACGTATAAAATGTCAGCCGTCATTAGCCGGAGGATTAGGTGCAGGGATTCTTTTCTACAATGAAGGGCCTTTGTTCCCAATTTTCCTTGATGCGAGACTTATCCTTACCGACAGAAAGGTTTCACCTTTCCTGTATGGTAATGGCGGATTACTCTTAAGCCCATCGGATATTAAAGAAAAATCAAAGCTCCTTGCCGGAGCCGGAGCAGGACTGAGAATCAAGCTCAACGGCTCTCTCTCCCTGGTTGCGGGTCCGGGATTGCTGGTCCAGTGGAACAGAGACAATACGAGGGACTCGTTTGTTAATGTGAGGATGGGGTTGGCGTTCTAGTTAAAAAAGTTCGGAGTGCCTAGAGTGCCTAAAGTGCCTAGAGTTAAAGTAAAATAGTAAAACTGAAAATTACTGACAGCTGACAGCTGATAGCTAAACGAGCAACGACAAACGAGAAACGAGAAACGAAAAACGAAAAACGACATACGATGAACGCTTACGATTATTTTTTCGAACACTCCTCCAAGCTCGACAAGCCATTTCTTGTCGGAAAGGAGGAGATAACCTACCCGGAGTTGCACAGCACCTGCCTCGGACTGGCGGCATGGCTGGAAGAGAAGGTCGGACAGAATAAGAATATCATGATCCTGTCGGTCAATAACCTTTTCTTCCTGCAGGCTTATCTTGCTATAATCAAGTCGGGGAACATCTGCATCCCTCTCGATCCGAATATTGAGAAGGAGAATTTCAGGTTTATCCACGATCTGACAAAACCTGATCTTATTTTTCTCACACGTGATGTTGAAAAGAAGCTTGAGCTGAACGGTTCAGACAAATGCATCTTTCAGCATTCGTTTCCCGAGTTTTACATCAAACAGAATAACGGAAAAGAGAATATATTTGATTCCGAACGATGTGCGGAAATAATTTTTACGTCCGGATCAACCGGCAAACCAAAGGGAGTGATGGTCTCACACAAAAACCTTATTGCAAATACGAGTTCGATCGTTGAATACCTGAGACTGACCTCCGATGACAGGATGCTTGTTGTGCTTCCATTTTATTACTGCTATGGTCTTTCGCTACTGCATACGCATCTCAGAGTCGGGGGATCGATCGTATTCAATAATTCATTTATATTTCTGGGAAGTGTAATAAAAAGCATTATTGATAATAAATGCACCGGTTTTGCAGGCGTACCAAGTCATTTCCAGATATTGTTAAGGAAATCAGATTCATTCAAGAAAACCAGATTTCCCGATCTCAAATATGTAACCCAGGCAGGAGGTAAACTTGCCCCTATCTTCATTGATGAATTCAGGAAGAGCCATCCTGAGATACGTTTTATTGTGATGTATGGTCAGACAGAGGCAACGGCAAGGCTCTCCTGGCTGCCGCCTGAGCTCTATGAGAGAAGAAAAGGGTCAATGGGGAAAGGGATCCCGGGAGTTGAACTGAAGGTAGTGAATGAAAATGGAGAAAAAATTAAACCCGGAGAGATTGGCGAGGTGATAGCCCGCGGTGATAATATCATGATGGGCTACTTTGCCGATGAGGAAGGCACAAAAAATGCCATCAGGAATGGATGGCTCTATACAGGGGACCTTGGAACGGTCGATGAAGATGACTATATCTATCTTACTGCCCGTTCAAAGGAGATTATTAAAGTGAGGGGAAAGAGGATCAGTCCGAAGGAGATTGAGGCAGTGATCCTTGCGATCCCAGAAGTAATAGACTGTACGATCGAAGGTATTGATGATGAAGTGGAAGGAGAGATGCTTAAAGCAACGGTTGTTATAAGAAGAAACGGTGAGACTGCGGTAAGTGAAGAGTTCCTCACTAATCATTGTTCAACCCATCTGGCACTATATAAAGTACCGAGGATTTACGAAATTAAGGAAGAGTTATTTATCAGTCCGACCGGAAAAAAGATTAAAAAGATCTAAGGAGGTTATTACTGCGTTGAATTAAATTCCATTTTAATTCACCCAGACTCATAAATTTTATTTTTCATGCCGGAGTATGACAAGGTTTTTTGGTCATTCCTAAACATAGCAGATTAAAGACCTGTATTCACCTGAATCTGTACAGTTTAAAAAATAATTAAACTATCAAAACCATATGTTAGTCACCAAAACCAGCCTTTAGGTCAAAAACTGCTGTATATCAGTCCCTAGCGATGGTTTTTTTATTATTTTTAATCCATAATTAAATCACTAAGTTATGAAAACATTTTTAAGGTTATCAAATTTGATTGCATGGAGCTCGGCTGTAATTGCAATCTTATTTCTTCTTTTGGGTTTTATCCAAGTCATATATGGACATATCTTATTCTTTTTAGGATTATCCCAGACAGCAAGTGGAAGATTATTTGGAGACACAGAAATAATAAACTTCTTCATTGCAGCTTCCTGCTTCTTCCTTATTACAATTGGAATATTTATTATCCAGATCAAAGACCAACTTAAAAAGGAATAGGCATCTTACTTTAAGCTCTCGCAAGGTTTGAATTTGGCTTAATAAATGCCTGTAACACGAATTTTCCAGAATTCAATCCAGATAACTCAGGGTTCTATCCTGGAATAATGACTTTCTCCGCCCTGTATATCATCGACTTAGATAATAAAACTATATAGATGCCGGTTGGAAGAGATGTAATATCTAACTCACATGAATTGCCTGTAACAGTTTTCTTTTGGATCAGATACCCTGCAAGATTAAATAAACCTACCTGAAAGCCGGTCTGATCTTCACCAAAAAGAATCTGAATTCTTATCTTATCTACTATTATCCTGAATTCCGGGATTTCATTATAGTCAATAAGAATCTCTAGAGTAGAAGAGATTCCAGAACCATCATTAGTTGCAGCTTCAACTGTCACAGTACCTTTGGAGACTGCCGTTACAAGGCCTGTAGAACTTATAGTTGCTTCTCCCGTTCCATTCGATATTGACCATGAGACTGTTTTATCAGTTGCATTGTCTGGTGTTGCCTCAGCTGTTAATTGCAGCGTGCCATTTTCTGTTGTTATAGAAGTTGACCCGCCAGGGGTGGTGATGACTAAGGCAGTTACGGGGATAAGCTGATTATCTATGGTGATAACAAGCTGTCCATACACCCCGCTCCCGTCATTGGTGGTGGCCCTCGCTGTAACTGTACCGTTCGAAACAGCCGTTACAAGGCCCGATGAACTTATCGTGGCCTGACCCGTTCCGTTAATGATCGACCATGTAACTGTCTTGTTCGTAGCATTCGATGGAGATACCGTCGCTACCATCTGAAGAGTGCCGCCATCGGTCGTTATCGATGTGGCTCCACCCTGACCTGATACCGTGATGCTGGTAACAAAAACCACAGGAGTAGTTTGATTGCTTATCGTTATTGTTGTGCTCCCGTAAACATTCGACCCGTCTGTAGCAGTTGCCCTCACCGTGACCGTGCCGTTGTCAACTGCTGTTAGTAATCCTGTCGTAGAATTGATTGTCGCATAGGAGCTCCCGCTTGTTATTGACCATGTTACAGTCTTGTTCGTCGCATTCGATGGCGATACCGTTGCTGCCATCTGAAGGGTGCCGCCGTCTGTGGTTATTGATGTCGCCCCTCCCTGGCCTGATACTGTTATGCTTGTGACTGGTATTACCTGTCCACTTATAGTTATTGTAGTGCTTCCGTAAACATTCGAACCGTCTGTTGCAGTTGCCCTCGCCGTGACCGTGCCGTTGTCAACTGCTGTCAGTAATCCTGTCGTGGAATTGATCGTTGCATAGGAGCTTCCGCTTGTGATCGACCAGGTTACAGTTTTGTTCGTCGCATTCGATGGAGATACCGTTGCTACCATCTGAAGGGTGCCGCCGTCTGTGGTTATTGATGTCGCTCCTCCCTGGCCTGATACTGTTATGCTTGTGATTGGTATTACCTGTCCACTTATAGTTATTGTAGTGCTTCCGTAAACATTCGAACCGTCTGTTGCAGTTGCCCTTACCGTGACCGTGCCATTGTTTACAGCTGTCAGTAAACCCGTCGAAGAATTGATCGTCGCATAGGAGCTACCGCTTGTTATCGACCATGTAACTGTCTTGT
>CAZWFL010000103.1:0-5341 GCA_964633195.1 uncultured Rikenellaceae bacterium
TTGACCGTCTCTTCAAGATCGGCGACCTGAAGGGTGTGTTTTACTGGAGGAAACTCACTGCCGATGACATTGCTTATGCAATGAAGTAATTCGATCTTGCCCTTGAAATGGATCCTTTCAACGCCCTATATCACAGCCTGTATGCTGCAGTGCTTAATTACCATTGCAGGTACGAAGAGGCTATTACAGAGGCTCAGAAAGCGCTCGCTTTGCAGCCAGACGCCCCCATCGCTTGGGGCCATTGGTTTTTGGCTTTGGAGGGATTAGGGAGAAAGGAAGAACATCTTAAACTTGTTCAGGAGAGATTGGCCCGTGATCCTGAGCGCCTTGCGGTTTTTCAGCAAGGTCTCGCATCAGGAGGATATGAGAATGCCTTCCGCAGCGATGGAGACTTACTGGCTGCCCGATATGAACAAAGCCCTGATAAATCAGGTGCACTGAGTATTGCCGGTCTTTATCGGATTTCCGGAGATGTAGAGCTGGCTATCGATTGGCTTGAGAAGGCCTACGAAGAACGTGACGGAAATTTGCCTTACATCGGGAGGCCGATTCATAAAATATTACATAGCAATCACCGCTTCCAGGAACTATGTAACAAGTTGAAAATCCCATTTCAGTCTAAATGTCCTTGAGCTTTGGCAAGTTTGACAAGGTTATGCGGGGCGGCAAAGTTCTGCCAGGCGGAAGCGGGAGACAAGAGATAAATCACAACTCAAGACTCTCGAATCACGAATTATTTTTTCGTTCCGGCTGGCGCGGAATTACGTTTCCGCCAGCCGGCGGATCCTTAGCTTCGGGCTTCTTGTTCCACAATTTTTTTTAGATTCACATATAGATTTATATTTATTTTCTATGTATTTTAGCAGTTGAATTGCAATATTACATAATATGATTAAATATTATCACCGAAGCATTGAAAGCCTTTTAAAAAAAGCTCTGGGTGATTTCCCGGTGGTGGTTATCACAGGAGCAAGGCAAACAGGTAAATCCACCATGCTCAGAAATATATTGCCGGGCTTCAGGTATATCCCTCTCGACGACCCCATACAAAGACAAATCATAAAAGAGGATCCCAGGTCCGTTCTGAGCAATCAGGATAAACCGCTGATAATCGATGAGATTCAATATGCCCCGGAAATATTATCCTATATTAAAATAGCGGTTGATGCCAGCAGGGAGAGAAAAGGACATTTTGTACTTACAGGATCCCAGCATTTCAATATGATGGCAGGCATCACGGAATCCCTTGCAGGAAGGGCTGCCATACTTACACTCCCGGCATTTTCGGTAACTGAATACCAAAAAGATAACCTGCAGGATCCGGAAACATGCTTTGGCACAATATTGACGGGTTTCTATCCTGAGCCGTTGATCCATGGAATCGATATCTCTCTGTTTTATGGCTCATATCTTCTAACCTATCTCGAAAGAGATGTACACCAGATATCTGAAATAAGCAACATTAATCTTTTCCAGACATTTATCACTCTGCTTGCTGCAAGATCAGGATCTGTGATAAATATTAACGAGATAGCCAAAGAGTGCGGAGTTGCATTTAATACAGCTAAAAAGTGGCTGGCAATATTGCAGGCATCCGGCATTGTTTATCTTTTGAAGCCCTGGTTCAGGAATATCCCTAAAAGGGTAATCAAGAGTCCGAAACTCTACCTTACCGACACTGGCCTTATGTCATATATCCTGAAGTACCAGAATTCAGATATACTGCAAACCGGGCCTTTATCCGGAAGCTTTTATGAAACGTTTCTTTTGAATGAATTTCTTAAATTCAAATACAACTATAATGCTGGTTTCGATATATACTTTTACAGGGATTCAAACGGAAATGAAACAGACATCATTCTGGAATCAGGAGGCAGGTTTTTTCTCTTTGAAATTAAAGCCACACAAACCATAAGGCTGGAGCATACGAGGAATCTCAGCAGGCAGCTTTCACTGTTTCCCGGCAGTACAGGTTACATCCTTGGATTTTATGAAGAGGAATTTAAATTGAATGATAATTTGATTGTTACAAACTGGACCAACATGTTCAGAATACTCAGGGATAATATAAATCCTGACCTGAATTCAGCAATCTTATAACTAATCTCTTTTTCTTGCTTCGCATTGCCTTAATTTTTAACTTTATCAACAAAATGGATATCATGCCCGGCATCATCCCCGGTTACAATTACGACATCTTCATCTCATACCGTCAGAAAGACAATAAGTAGGACAGCTGGGTGACCGGATTTGTCCAAAACCTTCAGAAAGAGCTAGAAGCTACTTTTAAGGAAGAGATAAGCGTCTATTTCGACATCAATCCCCACGGCAGGTTCGTTGCATGCAACGAATCCACAACTCAATTTAGTGGTTTATCCGTAAGCTGAAAAGTAAACCTGCTTCCTTTCACAATATCCTCATGTGAGATATGCCAGTGCGGATAGACGCCTCCTCCCTTTGTTATTGCCCTGATGTATCTGCTTCCCTTTTTACTGCTGACAGTACTTATCAGGAAATAGTTACCTTCCGGCAAGTATATCCTTATTTCATCAAATGCCGGTGTTGTTATAATATATTTGTCAGTAGCGGGACAGACCGGATAGAAGCCCATCATGGAAAACACAAGCCAGGCTGACATCTGCCCGGCATCTTCATTTCCACTGAGTCCTCCCGGCCCGGTGCCATACTCCTCCCTGATGATCCTGTCGACCTGTTCTGTGGTTCTGTCCGGCCTGCCGGCCATTGTGTACAGAAATGGTATCTGATGACCCGGTTCGTTTCCGTGCCAGTAATGCCCGCCTTTGAAAAACATGTCGAGCTTGCCGGTAAAAGCTTTTTCTCCTCCCATCACCGAAATAAGCCCGGGTATATCGTGAGGCACATACCAGGTGTAATGGAAAGGCGTACCTTCACATATAAAGCTTGCCTTTGAGAAAGGATCAAATGGTTCGATCCACCGGCCGTCAGCATACCTTCCACGCACATATCCTGTCTGCTCATCAAATACATTGCGCCAGTTTTCCGATCTTTTTATAAGTATATCGTAATCCTCGTTTTTATCGAGCCCTTTTGCGACCTGCGCAATTGAATAATCATCAAAGGCATACTCAAGCGTCCTTGATACCTGTTCCCTTCTGTGAAAAGCATCCCATACGCTGTCTTCAAGAGGGATGTAGCCGTAGTTGATGTAGCTCTCAAGTGCCCTTCGTCCCCGGCCGTCAATATATTCCTCGCGCGATGGATGCTCAAAAGCGTTTTTTCTCATGTAATGGTATGCTTTATCGACATCAAAATCTTTTATGCCCTTGACATAAGCATCTGCTATCGTGGCACTTGCGTGGTCTCCGATCATTGCTGCCGTATAGTTGTTCCACGCCGGGAATATTGGCATCCACCCCCCCTGTTCAGCCTTGGCAATAAGTGATTTAACCATATGGAGTGTTCGCTCAGGCTCAATGATTGTTAAAAGAGGATGAAGAGCACGGTAGGTATCCCACATTGAGAAATCATCATAGTAATCGAAGCCTTCTGCCATCCTTATAAGTGTGTCCTGTGCAAATCCCGGATAGGTGCCTTCAACATCGCTTACAATCCTGGGAAGCTGAAAGCAGTGATATAAAGCTGTATAGAACCTGACAAAGTCGTCTTCAGTCCCGCCGCCAGGCCTTATTTTTCCGAGAGCTTTATTCCATACATCTTCGGTCTCCTTCCGGAGCTCTTCAAAATCCCGGTCCGATAGTTCCTTCTCGAGATTGTTTCGGGCAGCCTCTGAGCTGGTAAAGGATGTACCTATAGTTGCAACCACAACCTTTTCATTGCCAAAGCTGATAACCATTTGCTGGGGATCCTTCAACTGCTCAAGCAATAAAAAGGGTTTGTCAAACTTAATCACGAAATGACCGCTGAATCCGGCAGGCTGGCCCCATCCCTGGTATATCCGGTGAACAGGATTTCGTAAAATTATCTCGTTCGTTTCAGTGTTTGCCATTATGCTCCCTTCCTTTTCGTCGCTGTTTGCACGGAGAAAAAGAAGAGAGCTGCTTTTCCCCGGATAGGTGAAACGCATAATGCCCGATCTTACTGATCCGGTTAGTTCCGCCACAATATTATAGCTGTCGAGGGTAAGCCTGTAATATGCCGGTGTGGTTGTTTCATTCTTATGATTGAAGCGTGAAACAGGTCTTACTGTCAGTGTATCGGGTCTCGCTGTTGTGAAAGGCATTAGCGTTGCGCTTCCGTAATCTTGTGTACAGCTTCCGCTCATCCAGTGACTGCCTCGAAAGCCGGTGATATAGCGGTCGTTATAGTAATAGGGCGAAATACATTTGTCCTCGGTTGTTCTTGTCTCAGGTGTCCACTGGGTCATTCCAAATGGTCTTCCCACTGCCGGAAAGGTCTGTCCCCTCAGTTCCGACCCTGCTTCACTGTGCTTCCTGGCGCTTTGGGTGGTTGCCGGAGCAGTGCCGATAAGGGTATTGACATATTGAATGGGTGGCTGGGAACTGGCTGTCATGCTGATGATAGCCAGGATGATTGTAAGTGTGTGCTTCATGGTTGCAAGATATGTCATTCAGCGCTACGCGCTGTCATTCGGCTGCGCCGTCATTCAATAGTCATTTGCGCTACGCGCGTCATTTGGCCTGCGGCCGTCATTCGTCCTCCTTATGTCGGACGTCATTCAGCGCTACGCGGCATCATTCAATAGTCATTTGCCCTTCGGGCGTCATTCAGTGGTTTGCCAATGGATTTTTATAGTTGTTAAGTTTAATTCCAATATTATCTATTTCTTTCATAAATTTAGTGAATACATCCTGTTGAATTAAGTTCCTGTTGCTGGCTTTTGTGAGCCATGTTTTGGTTTCGTACAACGAACCTCTTGAATAATAGCTGAAATTGACACTTACTTGTAATGGTAACGTCCGAATCCTTCGCTCAGATTGGAAGCTATAGAATCAGCAGCCCTCACCAGTTGTTTTCCGATAATATCTTTCTGAAAATAATCCCACCTTATAACAATATCCCATATCTTTTCAGCCAGATCCATGGATTGATTGTAAACCTGTAGTTCTTCTATTTTCATTTCCTTTTAGCACTTAATTTCCACTAAATTATTAAAAAACCATAATTCCCTCCTCTTTTATCCTTCATAATAACCACCGAATGACCACCGAATAACCACCGAATGACAATTGAATGACAACTGAATGACTATCGAATGACTACCGAATGACAACTGAATGACCATTGAATGACAATAGAGTTGATAAGTCATATAATATTCTATTTAGTGTTCGGCATCATCAACGAACTTGAACGTCAGGCGAGGGAGAGAATGAAAAAA
>CAZWFL010000104.1:0-5277 GCA_964633195.1 uncultured Rikenellaceae bacterium
AAGGTGATGAAATAGACTATCAGGATCAATATAATACTAATAAAGACAATGACTACTGAATGACTATTGAATGACCCGCCTCCGCTAAAGTTACTGCAGGCGAAGCTATTGAATGACCCTCTTTCGCCAAGGCTACAGAGGGCGAAGCTACCGAATCTCCGGGTTAGAAACTGACTGCTATGAAATAATCTCCCCCGGTAAGTGCAAATTTGCCGGTACTTAATCCGTCCGGGAACCCGGTTGTTAATGGTTTGTCATCTTTTAGTATCTCTATTTTCCCCTTCTGGCCGGATTGCAGATCAACCATCGCAGTGCTCCCTTCAGGTATTTTTATCTCGTATCGAACTCCATCCGGTCCCTCTTTTTTCCAGTTTGAAATAATCTCTCCAATGGGTGAATTATAGGTACAATTAACATAGTCAAGTCCGGCTGGGACCGACGGTGCAAGGATAAACTTCTTAAATCCCGGTTCATCAGCGACCGGGCGGATCCCGCCCAGCCAGCGGTAAAACCATTCCGTTACCGAACCAAACATGGGATGACAGTTCGAATAGGTATTGTCGCTCTCTTTCCAGGTTTCCCAGATCGTTGTTGCCCCGCGGTCGGTCATATACCCCCACCCCGGGTAAGCCGTACTGTTAACGATGTAAAAAACTTCTTCGGGCGATCCGTATTCAGAGAGTGTTTCCAGTGAATATTTTGTCCCGAAGATCCCTGTTGTAAGATGCCCCGAAGGTCCATTACCTATTGCAGCTCTTAATGAATCTGTTGCAGCTTTAATCTCATCTTCAGGAATAATATCATGATAAAGCAAGGTTGAAAAGAGTGTCTGCCGGTTTATTTTTCCCGTTACCGGTATATCCCAGAACTCCGTTTTAATAAGCGACTTGAGTTTTTGTGCCAGCTGTGCAAATTTCCTTTCATTTTCCTTATCACCCATAACAGCGGCAAAAGTCTGCATTACCCGGGCACACTGCAGGTAATGGCAAGTACCTGTAAGCTCCACGGGGACGGGTTCCAGCGACTCATGGTCGCTTAATCCTTCATGAACCATGCCCTCTGGATGAATTCTCGCAGCCTTATCCATCCATTGCAGATCCTGTTCGTAGAGTTCCCTGATGATCGCGGTATCGTTATAATACAGGTACAGGTAATACTGGGTGATAAGGAAAGCTGATTCCCAGCTGATACCGCAATAACTGATACCGACATAGGGGGCTGTGTCGACAAAAGAGGTATCATTCATGGCATCCACCCAGTCGTATATCGTTTTGCGGTAGAACGACTGCATATCTAAATTGTAAATGAACGATTCGGCTGTTGCATTAAGGTCCCCGCCGTAGCCAAATTTTTCTCTTGCCGGGCAGTCTGATTGCACACTCACCAGATTCGCCCTGAATGTTCTTTCAGTTATTTCCTGTATTGAGTTCAATAAATCAGATGAACATGAAAAGTGATTTGGTATTTGAATATCAGTATGCATGAACAAACCTGTAATATCTGATAACTGAGGCTGATATTTCAAACCTGATATTTCCATGTACCTGTATGTGTGATAGGTAAAATCGGGGGTGAACCACTCTTCTTTATCCCCGCCGATTATATAACTATCTGTCTGCCATGCAATATCAGGCGCGCCGGGTCCTCCCATACCTTTCCTCTTTATCTGACCCGCAACCGCTGTCATCGGGTTAAGAGTACCATCGTCATAGATCCTCTCGCCAAACCTGAATAGAATCGTATCGCCTTTGTTCCCTGATAACCTGATCTTAAATGTCCCGGTAAAGTTTACGCCCATGTCAGCAATCCATTTCCCGCTTTCGGGAGAATAGATCTTCATCGGTTTGATCTCTTCTGTTACTCGTACAGGAGGGAAAAAGGATCTTTTCAGTTCACCTCCGGGCGATTCTCCCGGTACTGCCATCTCCCATGAACTGTCATCAAATCCCGCCCTGTCCCACCCGGGTATTATTTTGCGGGCATCGTAGGCAACGCCAAGATAAACGCAGTTTTTTAAGACCGGTCCATAAGCATATTTCCAGCTCCGGTCAGTTACAATCTCTTCGGTTTTCCCATTCCTGTAACTGATTATGAGCTTTGCAATAAACACAGGTTTACCAACCGGCACATCATTCCTCATGTTACGTCGTCCCCATTTCCTGAGCGGTAGCGGGTTATAGAAACCATTCCCGGTTGTAACACCCAGACAGTTGTGGCCATCGGTCAGAAGCGATGTAACATCGTATTCCGAATAATAAACCGTTTTGCTGAAATCTGTCCAGGCAGGATCAAGAACATTGTCATCGATGGTCTTACCATTTACAAAAACCCTGTAATAACCCGCCGCAGTTATATACAAAGTGGCACTCCGGATGTTTTTACCCGGTTCAAATTCCTTGCGGAACAAGGGTGCAGGATGATCAAGGTAAAACAGTGAATCGCTCTCCGGCAGGGGGCGTGCATCGGTTATCCATTCCGCACCCTCTTTTTCAGCAAAAACATTACCTCCCGTATTTTGCTCATGCCCTTTGCATGCCGCCAGGAAGATCAGTATAATTATGAGGCTTTTCTTTGTCAAGGTAGTGGAGTTTGGTTAGTAATCTTTAAAGATAGACAATCTTTGATTGAATCGTGCAATCATGATTTTCCGGATAAAAATCTTATAATTGTAAGAAAATAATTGTACCAATCCGAAAAAAATCTGGCCCTAAATTTTGTAAGTGGCACTTCTCAATTAATGACTTTAAAAATTCCCCCTTCAGGGGTCAGGGGGCAGACTAAAGAGGATTAAAAACTGACCTTTTCAGAAGAGACTCATAATTAACCCAAACAAGCAAGAAATGAAACCGATAAGACCCGAAAGAAAGGCAGGCAGATGTTCTGTTGCCCTTATAATCACTGCAATAATGATCCTGACCGCGTGTACGTCAAATCCAAAATTGATCGGCCCGGTCGTTGAGACTCAGAGCGGGCTTGTGCAGGGTGTGGCAAATGAGCATGGCACAGTAATGGCTTTTAAGGGCATTCCCTATGCAGCTCCTCCTGTCGGGGAGCTGCGCTGGAAGGAGCCTCAACCTCCGTTGCCGTGGGAAGGCATACGTGATGCAAGTGAATTCTGTGCCAGCTGTATGCAGATCCTGAGGTACAGTCACCTTCCAAACGGACCGTGGACCGAGGAATTCATGGTGCAGAACGAGGTCAGCGAGGATTGCCTGTTCCTTAACATATGGACGCCTGCAAAAGAGGCAACCGACAAACTGGCCACTCTGGTCTACATTCATGGTGGCGGATTCACTGAGGGCTCCGGAGCCATTGATGTGTATGACGGTGAAGAACTGGCAAGGAAAGATATCATAGTAGTTACCATCAATTACCGTATGGGGGCACTGGGTTTCCTGGCACACCCTGAACTGACTGCAGAGTCACCGGATAATGCCTCGGGAAACTACGGGATACTTGACCAGGTGACGGCATTAAGATGGGTCAGGGATAATATTTCTGCATTCGGAGGCGATCCCGCACGGGTAACCATTTCCGGCCAGTCAGCCGGTGCCATGTCGGTGCGGGCCCTTATAGTTTCTCCGCTGGCAAAAGGATTGTTCAGCGGGGCCATAACACAAAGCGGTTCAGGGTATATGGGATCGGGCAATGCAACACGTCTGAGTGATGCTGAAGCCAACGGCCTTAAGTTCGCAGAGGCAAAAGGAGCCTCTTCGCTGGCTGACCTCAGGGCAATGACGGCCGTTGATATTCTTGCACAGGCGCCTGATCAGCGGGGCATCCGTTTCGGAACCGTCGTTGATAATTATTGTATTACAGGCGACTACATGAGCATATTTAAGGCAGGCGAACAGAATGACACTCCTTTTATGACCGGGCTGAACGAGGGTGAGGTAAGATATGGCGGTGAGATCACTGATGAATTCTATGCGCTCTACCCATTGGGTCCGGACCAGGATACACTGGCCGGTATAACAATTGCCGCCCGGGAACGGTCGAGATTAAATGCATTCCTGTGGATGGATTACAGGAGCAAAACCTCTAAAACAAACGGGTACATTTATTATTTCGACAGGGCTATACCATGGCCCGGGTACCCGCAGTTCGGGGCGTTCCATACGGGCGAGGTCCCATATGTGTTCAATAATCTAAAGATGCTTGACCGCCCGTGGACGGCGGTGGATACTCTTGTAGCAGACCGTATATCATCATACTGGGTCAACTTCGTCAACAAAGGCGATCCGAATGGTGAAGGATTACCACTGTGGAGACCATTCAACAGCAATGACAAGACGGTCATGAAGCTGGGTGAAGAGACGGGCATGATACCGGTGGCTGCCACGGAAGAGAGATATGAGTTTCTTAAGAGGCAGATACGTGGGAACTGAAGGAGAAAGGAAAGAGCTGAATATGGTGTAAACTTGATATTATATAATCTATCAATGGCTCAGACTAAACATTTTATTCCGTCAGACTTTAAAGTCCCTGATAAATTGGATCAAACAAGACTGGCCATTTCAGAAAGTTGCCTATCCCGGAAGAGATATCAGCTGGACAGACTGGGAATTATTGGAGTAATTTAAAGCTTTAGAATCCAGTTACACCCTTTATCCAAAGCGTAGGAAATAATCCGGAATTGAAAACCCGGGTAACATTCGATAAACTTTTTGTTGCCGGCAGGTTTTACTCCCGGACATTTTAACTTAACTTCGAGTGCCAGGCCTTCGTTAGACGACGTAGATACAATAAAATCGACCTCCTGCTTATCAGTTGTCCGCCAAAACCTGATCATATCTTTATCATATATGTCAGATAGCCGGTTAAAAACATAGTTTTCAATTAATTGTCCCTGATCTCCCCTGTCTTTGAAATCAAACAGGCGATTCAGGACAATATTTCGCATGCCGGAATCTTTAAAAAACACTTTGGGCATCTTAGTAAGCTCTTTTCTGTGGTTGGCATAAAAAGGTTTTACCAGGCCTATATGAAAACAATTCTGAAGGACGTAAAGATATTTGTCAACGGTTTTATTATCGACTCCTATGGTGTTGGCCAGTTCATTTTTGTTAACAAGGTTTGCTGTCTGTACGGCTAAAAGGACAAGCAGCAGATAAAATTTTTCGGGATTGGCAATTCCGGCTTCATCAATGTCTTTTTTTAAAAATGCATTCTTTAATTCCTTAAGCAGTAAGACCTTTTCTGCTTCGTCATTTTCCAGGACAATTGACGGGTATCCCCCATAAACAAGGTATTCATTGAATGACTGTAAGAGTTGTC
>CAZWFL010000105.1:0-4652 GCA_964633195.1 uncultured Rikenellaceae bacterium
ATAATTCCATAAATATACGATATTATTGGATTCTGATTCCATAATTCCGCACATATTAAGAATTTGTCAACTACCTTTTATAAAGTTTTGTGCAGATCAGGCAGGTACCTCTTTCTATTTTGCCTTAATCCCATAATTTGTTGAAATACAACATTGTATTATTTTTAGATGATTCCATTAAAATCCGTGATAAATAATTGACTTCAGCATGAATATGGTGTAACTTTGGTTACAAGTACTATATCCTTGTATTTTATTAATCTATTAACTGATGGATTATTATCGTTTAAAACCGGATTTAAAAAGCATAGTTGGTCAGATCAAAATATCACGGATATTTTATTGTAAAAAAGGAAGGAGTATATCATGAAAAACAAAATTGACCGCAGGGATTTTTTAAAGCTGACAACAGCAACAGGAACTGTTTTTGTGTTGGGTAATCTTATGCCTCAGAGTGTCAGTGCACAGGAAACTGTTATGATTGGGGAAGCAGAAAAAATAGTTGTGACGGTAATTACCGATAATTATACAGATGCCCTGAGACCGAATGATAAGATTGCCAGGCGACCCGAGGGTATAACCTCTGTAATGGATGTCATACTGCATGCCGAGCATGGCCTGGCTTATCATATTGAGACTGTTGTGAATGGCCGGTCTCATTCTTTTCTTTTTGATTTTGGAACTGATTATCAGGGGATCAAAAGGAATATCGGGTTATTAAATATTGATTTAAGGAATATTGAGGCATTGGTTTTGAGCCATGACCATTTTGACCACCAGGCAGCATTGATAGAATTGCTTGACGACAATAAAACAGTCATCACACCTGGAATCCCTTTTTATGTCGGAAAGCAGTTCTTTTCAGGAAGCTATATTAGAATATCCGGTAATTTAGTTGCGAGCCTTCTCGCATTGAAAAGGGAAGACATTGAGAATCCTGGTCTGGTTAAAATTGTAGAGACATCACTCCCAACTCAAATTATACCTGGAGCGTATCTCATTGGTCATATTGACCAGGTTACTGATTTTGAGAAGATACCACCTGTATTTTTAACCATACGGGAAGGTCAACGGGTACAGGATGATTTTATTGGTGAGCAGGCGGTCGTAATGAATGTCAGGGACAAAGGGCTGGTTGTGATTTCGGGCTGTGCCCACAGGGGAATTGTGAATACCGTCAGGCAAGCTCAGAAGATCACAGGAATTAATAAGATACACGCTATCATCGGAGGATTTCATCTTACAGGAGCCAGTCCGGAAACAATTCAAAGAACCATTGCAGAAATTAAAGCTTTTTATCCGGATTATATTGCTCCCTTTCATTGTACCGGATTTGAAGCGATTTCAGCCTTCGCCAGGGAAATGCCTGACCAGTTCATACTTAATATCGCGGGTACCCGGTATATAATGACTTAGGAAGAGGACATGACGGATTAGCCGGGGCACATCAACAGGGTTAGGTCGATAATCGCTGTCAACGCTTACGAAAACCAAAATCCCGTCGCTCCAGCGACAGGGCTTTTTCTTTTGGTCGGGGAGAGAAGATTATTTTCTGTTTTAATTAGTTGATTATCAGTTATAATATTTCTACTATAATGGATAAAATAGTGCCAATCTTATGCACAATCTATGGCATCGTAGTGGTGTTTGTGTTTTTCAGAATATTAAAATGTTAGTTTCTGAATCAAAAAGTATCCGTTATTTTTCAAATTTTCTGCTAATCCGATCTCAACCGGTTTTTCCGATTTTTTATCAAATAGCTGAATAGCCAGCCAATATTCGCCTTTAGGTTTCACGGAAAGTGTAAGGGTGTATTTTTCAGTTGAAGTGTGGACAGGCATCCAGCTTTTGTTTCCGGAGTCTTCTACTACAAAATCAACGGACCCGGAAGCATTATTCACCGGGATTAGCTTACCTCTCAACTGATATGATGAGTAGGCTGGTGCAACACCTTTGTTAAGCCATTCTATTTCAAAAGATAATTTACGTCCTCTATTTTGAATTGTGTTTATTGATTTTGGAAAATACCAGTAACCGCACAGGTTGAGCAGTTCATTGGTCAATTCAGGATTGTCTTTCAGCCACTCCCCTAAGTAGCCATGAAAACCAATATATGTTGGCCGGATTATCTTTACTGAATTTCGGAAAATATCAGCTCCGCTCACTCCAACTGTCGGGATAATCTCTTCCCCGTTCTTTCCCAGCCAATTACCATCATTCTTAACATGTCCGTAATGTTGCAGTTCATAAACTATTGGCATTGTTTTGAATGCAGCATCGAAATAATCAGGATGCAAAACGGTCCACAAGTGTAGGTTGTTATCAACATGATATTTAACCATCGGACTGTCGTCGCGCAGAGAAAATCCATTTTTAATCGCATAATCCAGCAACTCCTTTTGATCTTCTTCCGGTTTTCCATAAGCCAGCAAATCGTCGGTTACGATTAACTGTGAATGCTTATAATGATTCAAATGCAGGTTCATGTGCGTTTTTACCTCATCAACGGAAGGTGGTATGCGGGTTGAACTGTGAGTATGTCCTTCACCCCAATCACCAATACTGCCCACATCGATATACCTGACCCAGGGTTTGCCATCGTATTTTTGGGCAAATGCCTTGTGAAAATTATTCAGTTTCTCGAGAAAAACCTGATCATCCCAAACAGGATTCCATGATGCACTGCCAAATTCAGGGCGCTCAATGCCTTTGGCGCCTGCTTTAACAACCCAATAAGGTGTTGCATAACGGATTCCGTTTATTTCTACAGGAACACTGCCCGGAGCATTTCCGGTTTCCTTGCAGGAGATCCGGAATGAAATTTTGTAACCCATCGGTACATACTTATCTACGATATTATCGATGTACGACCAGTCGAATTTGCCTTCTTCAGGCTCCAGAAATGCCCATGCCAAACGCAGGTACAGATGATCCATCCCCGGGAAACCGGTTAGATCCTTTTCATCCTGGATAAGGTATTTATGGATTCCATTGTCGAGCATGTGATGATACCAGCCTTTATCCGGATTAACAAGTGGCCGGATGGTATCCCATTTATTCACTAAATCTGTTCTTTGGGCTGAAAGATTGCTGCTTGTTGAACCGGGAAACAG
Source organism: uncultured Rikenellaceae bacterium (assembly GCA_964633195.1). Classification (GTDB taxonomy): domain Bacteria; phylum Bacteroidota; class Bacteroidia; order Bacteroidales; family VadinHA17; genus LD21. The sequence continues at coordinate 3,114 of CAZWFL010000105.1, forward strand.
TAACCATACTATCAGGGGAAAAATTGTTTTGTTCATTTTATTGTAGCATAAATGTTTATCAGAATTGATTTAAGTATTCTTAATTATATCTTAGACTATGCCCTTTACTTATATCAGTTCCTTATGATGTTTAAATGATCCAAAAGCACAAATCCTTCAGGTGAGATACCTATTGTGTTTTCACCTTTTTCAAGGTTTACGGTAACACGTTCCCAAACCCAGTTTCCAGGATTTCCCGTGTTCCAGAATTCGATTTCACAGGCCTTTTTCCCGTTGATCTCTACCGGAGACAGAAAAACCTGCTCACGTTTAAGCGTATACCTGAATTCAAGGATATATCTCCCCGATTCCGGGGTGGTATAAGTCCATTTCACCTGATGCCGGGCATCACCTACCCTGGTTTCCAGGTATCCTTTTCCGGTAAAACCTTCCACTTCAGACTTAAAAACCGATACCTGGAAATCCGCATTTTCCGCTTCCAGAACGGTTCCTCCCGCGGTAGGCTGCATTGAGGGCAGATTAACCTGACCTCCATTGGCAATAACATCGAATAAAGCCCAGTCAAAATTTTTCTTCCAATCCACATAACCTACACGGTTGGTCCATAACGGATTATGGTAATTGGCCAATCCACTTGCTGCATAATGCCTCCAGTAACCGGCTGAGGCATTCAACTCCTCAATCGCTTTATCATACCATTCCCTTTGCAGCGATTCCCGAAAAAGGGACAGGTAGGTTGCACCACGGATTTTATGGCCATAATTTTTCCCCAGCCGGGCCATGGTTTTAATATCATCAATTGTTATGCGTAACTCCTTATTCATCTCCATGCTCTGCTTATCAGCCCAGTTAAGCGCCTGGTCAGAATTATGAATGATTTTATCCGCAACCTGCAGCGGCGTTTCACCTTCAATTTCAGAGCCGGCAAGAAATGCTTTTGTATAGTTGGGAATAGAGATGTAGCCCGTACCTTTATGAGGTGGAAGCGTAATAAACCGGTTTACATCGTGGTAGCCAGATGGAGTGTTTGCAACAAAGGGGCGTGATTGTCCGGATTCGATGTACCATTGAAAATCGAGCGCTCCCCAATGAAAACCTGTGACCCAGGGGTAAATCATGGATGCACTTTGCCAGGCATCGAACATTTCCTGTGCATTCACCGATGGGAAGCGGGATTGAATGACATCGACAAAACGATCATTACCCATGTCTGGATTATACCCAAGCCTGCCCCAGCACATCCATTGATACCAATGCTTAACAATTTCAATTTCACGCGGATTACCACTGTATTTGTCAAGGAATTCTCTGCCCCATACATATTGGTCGGAACCATAATAAAAACCTTCGGACACATCGCAGGGAATGTTCTTTATGAAATCCCTTACAAAATCGGGCGCCCCCCATCTGAAATGGAAAATATCATCGTTGCGAAGTGTCCATAAAGTTTTCAGGTTTTCGCCCTGAATATCTTTTACAAAATTCTGATGAAAAACTTGATTTACAGAGCTGTAAACATGTGCCTGTGCATACTTGAAA
>CAZWFL010000106.1:0-4562 GCA_964633195.1 uncultured Rikenellaceae bacterium
AGGCCGGATTTTCTTAAAGCTTTATCCAGTTTCTGCAATTGTTCAGGCCCGATATTATCAATTATATCTGCCTCTCCGATATTTACATCAATGTAGCGCAGCCCGAGTTTTTCCAGTTCAGCCTTAACCACCATCTGGCATCGGATGCAAACCATATTTTTTATGTAGATTTTCAATCAGATTAATCTGCTTGTGATGTAAATCGCCGTAAAATAATAAAGTTATTAAAGAAATCAATTCGAGTCAAATAAAAAAGCCATCCATGCGGGGATTATTTCCATTGGATGAAATCAGAGCAATTCATAATTCCGGATTTTAAGATTCTGTTGATAAAGGGGTATCCTTTTATCCTCCTCCCACCAGGGATTGGGCTTTGTAATACAGTGAGAATCAAACACCTGAAACATATTTCTGTACTTGAAGGTCATTGTCATGTGTTTTTTTGGGAAAATTTTATAAAATTTGAATCGTTTTTATGCTCAAGCTTAAAACAATTATTATTAACAAAAACCGTTATCTTTTCAAGGGGAATTATTTATTAAAGAATTGAAAAACAGATATTTGTGGAAAAGACCACTCATGACGTTCTGAAACCGGGAAGCAGAGTGTTTCTGATATTAATACTTATTGGTCTGGTCATTTCAGCCTTACCGGTCTCTTCGCAGGCAGTAAAGTCAACTCCGTCGCGGCAGGTCGCTATGGATGCTTTTACCAGTGGTATGTATGAAAAGGCTCTGACTGAATTCACGGAACTTCTGAAGATATATACGAGAGATCCATTATATAGATATTATTCCGGGGTATGTCTGGTTAAGCTCGAAAGGGATCCTTTGAATGCAGTTGAGTTATTGCAGCACTCTTACCAGGGATCGGGCCTGGCGAGGTCGGTTCCACAGGACGTGCTTTTCTGGCTTGCCAGAGCCCAGCACCAGGCCGGGCAGTTTGCCGCGGCCGCGAACAATTACGGTCAGTTCTCAGCAAGGGCGGGCAGAAGAACGGCCAGGGAGTATAATGTTGCAGAGTATATTCGTCAATGCAATGAAAGGAGAGGGGAACTAACCGTACTGACTATGGAACAGAAGATCAGGCAGGCGGTGCCTGATGAGGATCCGGTTCCTGTCGCGGCACCGGCAGCAACAGCAAATAAACCTGTTCCGGCCATAAAGAGTGATCCTAAGCCTGAGAAGCTGCCATCAGGATACGACAAGGTACTCAGGGAGGCTCTTGATTACCAGGTGAGGGCCGATTCACTTCAGAACCTTGCAGCTGCCGGGAAGAAACAGCTGGCCGGGAAGAGTGCAGCTCAGAGAGCATTGTCTGAAAGGGAGATAGCAGATCTGGAGCAACTGTCGGCATACTGGCAGCGTATGGCGGATCAGAGGTATAACGAGGCAAGGGTCATGGTGAATGAAAAGAGTCCGGGGGAAGAACCCGTAAAAACGCAACCTGCCAGGCAACCGGTTTCTGTTCCTGATAAAACAACCCCTGTAACGAAGCCTGAGCCGGAGCCGGTAAGACCTGCAGTTCAATCGAATGCACCTAAGCAGGCTGAACTCTTTTCAATATTTGAGGTTGTGACTAAACCAACCTATGGTCCGGGTGAAAATATAACCCTCAATCCCGACATCCCCGCGGGACTGATATATCGAATACAACTGGCTGTTTTTCGCAACCCTGTCGCTCCGTCAGTCTTCAAGGGGATAACGCCGGTTTATGGCTTCACCAGATCAGGCACAGACCTGACAATTTATTATGCGGGAATGTTCAGAAGAGCAGCTGACGCCACCAGGGCGGTAACGACTGTAAGGCAGATGGGATTCAGAGATGCATTTGTTGTTGCACTTCTTGATGGCAAAGCTGTATCGGCTGAAAGAGCCACCATCTTTGAAAAGGAGTGGGGGAATGTTTCTCTCGTGCCGGCTGCAGTTGAACCGGCTGATTCTCCGGAAAACAGCGAACCACCCACTCTTTCATTCAGAGTTGAGGCAGTCAGAAGCGCGAAACCGCTGAAGGATGATATGGTTGAGACAATCAGAGTAATTGCGGGTAGCAGAGGGCTCGATATTTATGCAACGGAAGATGACAAAATTGCTTATCTTATCGGAAAATTCATTACATTTGAGAGTGCTTCGGAGTATGCCGATCTTCTGGTCAGAAACGGATACCGCGAAGCCAGAGTTGTTGCATGGCTGGGCACCAGGGAAATTGACCTCGATGTTGCACGCAAGCTTTTTGAAAGACCGGAATGAAAGAGAGAACATTACGTAAAGGCAAACAGAGATTGGACGAAGGCAGAGAGTATTCTCTCCTTCTTTTCAATGATGACATTAACACCTTTGACCATGTCATAAAATCACTTGTGGAGGTGTGCGGACATGACCCTGTTCAGGCAGAACAATGTGCGCTGATTGTACACCTGAAAGGCAGCTGCGAGATCAGAAAGGGCATGAAAGAGGTTATGGAGGCTATGAGCAGTTCGCTGAATGCGAAGGGCCTGGATACAAAGGTTTCATAGGGGCATTGCATGCAATGCCCTATTACATGCAATGCCCTATTGCATCCAATGCCCCTACGCGTTTCTGCGGAAGAAAATTGACAGAACCCTGTCGAAAAGCATAAGCATAAAAATTCCTATAAGCAGATAGGACACAATTGATGGAAAACTGAATCCGGATAACAGGTCCATGTTAAGCTGTGGAAGAGAAACCCCTGCAATTCCTGTTTTTTCTGCGATGGCTCTGATTAACGATGTTCCGTTAGTATCGGGCAGTAGTATCACGAATGCGACCAGACTGATCGTTATAAGTACTGCAAGAGCCGGGACAAGATTTCGGATCAGTAACCTTTCTTTTACCGGCCCTGTTCCTGCCTCAATCCGTACCCTCGCCATCGTTTTCAGTAAAAAGCCCTCGGGTGCTTTCTCAATCCTTTCAGGATCAATATATTCCTTCAGGATATCTTTTTCGTGATTCTTCTGGTTATTCATGATTCGGGAAGTTTGAAGTGTGGAGTGTGGATTGCCTGAAGTTCTCTTTTTTCTCGCTGGTTCTTATTATTTCTGTCATTTTCTGTCTGGCCCTGAATAGTTTCACTCTTATATTTGCCCGGCTTATTCCGGTTACAGCCGACATCTCTTCAATACTTAATTCATCATAATAGTGGAGGGTTATAATTCCCCTCTCCTCATCGCCTATCTTTTGCAGTGCAAAGTTGACAAGCGAGTTTTTGTACTCCCTTTCAGCCTCATCCTCATCTGGTGTGATTCTCATAAAATCAATCATATCAGCCGGGAAATCTTCTAAGGACAGGAGCTTATTCTTTCTTGATCTGACCAGCGAAATTGATGTGTTATATACTATACGGTAGAGCCAGGTTGAAAAGGTGCTCTTCTTCCGAAAGCTTTTAAGCGATCTGAATGCCTTGAGGAAGGCGTCCTGTGCAACCTCTTCCGCTTCCTCGCGATTTCCGCAGATTCTGAAAGCGAGATTGAACATCCTGTCTTTGTGCCTGTCAATTATAAAGGAGAAGGCATTGAGATTTCCTCGCAGGACCAGATCAATGTAATATATGTCTCCTTTATACTCCATTTGCCTCTTTGACGCTTAAAATTACGAAATGGTTACCATGACTCAGAAATTTATTACGGTTTTTTGTAACATTTCAGCAGATTGCTATGTCTAAAGAGCAAAAAGAGTTATTAACCAATATTTTTAACCATGGAGACAGCACTTGTTTTTATCGCATTATTTGCAGCAATATTTGGTATTATGTACCTATATTATTCCACCAGGCACAAGGAGCGTCTGGCGCTTATAGAGAAAGGTGCTGATGCCAGTCTGTTCAATACCGGGAAGGAGAGATCCGGAATTTCATTTAACTGGTCGAGGTTCACCCTCAAGATCGGGATGTTCCTCATGGGTATCGGCTTTGGTGTCATAGCAGGAGCCATTGTAAGTTCCCTGAGGCTTCTCGATAACGGTCCTGATTATGTTTCGATGATATTTCTTTTCGGTGGCCTCAGCCTTGTGCTCTATTATGCCATCTTCGACCGGAAAATCCGGTAATGCAATTGGGGCGCTGTTGAGGCAGTGTAGAGGCAATGCATGCATTGCCTCTACACTACGCCATTATTTCGTATAGAAATCCAGCATATCAGTAATCGCTGCCCTGCAGACACTGCAGAATCCCTTCGGGCCGTTGCTTTTCATCCGGCACTCCATCTCAGGCCTGTAAATCCCCTTCGCCGAATATCCTCCTCCCTCGAAGAGCCCTGTTAAATTGCTGTACTTTTCTTCAGCCGGAGTTGGCACAGGAACACCTTCAGGGATCATATCCTTCCATTTGTGGTTAAAATTTACCAGGGTTGTTATGTTTGGTTCCCATGGCTCCACATCGAGCGGATAAAACTCATCGTATGCCACTTCGGATGAATAATACTCATCTGCCAGACCGGCAAGGCCGTGACCAAATTCATGAGCAAACACCTTCGGAGAGAGAGGATGATCGGCCGTTGTCCCGCTGTAATAGTTGTAAACACCTCCTCCTCCGTACCTCGGACTGTT
>CAZWFL010000107.1:0-4538 GCA_964633195.1 uncultured Rikenellaceae bacterium
AATACTGTGAAAACAAGAGATATTGGAAGAAATAATTAGTTTATTAAGGGAGGTAATAGATTTGAGAGAAGCTGTAATTGTTTCGGGAGTTCGTACAGCGGGAGGAAAAGCTCCTCGGGGTACATTAAGAGATACCAGACCGGAATATTTAGGTAAATTATGTATGGAAGAAGCCATGAAAAGGTTGGGGCCTGATTTTTCACCTGAAATGATAGATGACGTGATATGGGGATGTGCTACTCCTGAACAGTCCTGTGGGATGAACACTGCCAGGATTACGGCAATGTACGCCGGTATACCGGAAAGCGTTCCTGCAGTGACTGTGAATCGATTTTGTTCATCAGGCTTACAGGCCATAGCCTTCGGGGCGGAGGCTGTTATGAGCGGCCGGTGCGATATAGTGCTAACCGGCGGTATTGAGCATATGAGCTTAATTCCCATGGGTGGAATAGTAAGGCCCAGTGCAGATATTGTAGCAGATCCATATTTAGCTACTCTATATACAGCGATGGGGCAAACTGCCGAGAATGTAGCTAAAAGATATAATGTCACCAGGGAAGACCAGGATGTATTTGCCGTTTCCAGCCACCAGAAGTGTGCAGCTGCAATGAAAGGTGGAAAATTTAAAGAGGAAATCGTTCCCGTGCCGGTCAAGATGACAAGCTTGGGTGAGGACGGAAAACCTGTTATCAAAGAAATCATTTATGATTATGAGGAAGGAATTAGATATGACGTTTCGGCAGAAGGATTGGCCAAACTTAAGCCAGCTTTTGTTCCGGGAGGAACAGTAACTGCGGGCAATTCATCCCAAACTACTGATGGAGCATCAGCTGTGCTGGTCATGTGTGCGGATAAAGCCAGGGAAATGGGCCTTAAACCCCGACTGAAATTTGTCGGCTTTGCTGCTCATGGATGTGCGCCTGATGAAATGGGTATAGGTCCAATTTTTGCTATTCCCAAGGTATTGAAACAGACCGGAATAGAATTGAAGGATATAGAACTTATTGAATTGAATGAAGCTTTCGCGTCTCAATCATTATACTGTATAAGAGAATTAGGTCTTAACCAGGACATCCTTAATGTAAACGGAGGAGCTATTGCTATGGGGCATCCCATGGGTTCTACCGGCAGTAAATTAACAGTCACCCTGATGCATGAGATGGAAAGGCGCCAGGTTAAATACGGTATGGTAAGCATGTGCATAGGAGGCGGACAGGGAGCAGCAGCAATATTCAAGTTATGCTGATCATAAAGAGATTTGTTCATAGTTGTCCCAAATTATGTATGCCGGAGATCATATTCAGGTTGCCCGATCTCTACTAGTAATAAAGAACACTTTGTGATTTTTGATATTTAAATAATACCAGAAAGGAAGCGTGAGAGAATGTCTTATAGATATGCTTATAATACAAGAGACATAAAGTTCATTCTTAAAGAATGGCTGCCCCTTGATGAAATTCTAAGCTTTGATATATATAAAGAATATTATAGCATTGATGATGTGGATACAATTGTAGACCAGGTAAGACAAATAGCCGAGGAAGTTATAGCACCTAGTGCTAATGATGGCGAGGAGATCGGAGTTCGCTGGGAAAACGGGCAGGTGTATATTCCTCCTTCCTTTGCAAAAGTTCATCGCTTTTTACAGGATCAGGGGTGGGGAGCTAGCAATTTCGACATAACCGCAGAAGGAAAGCTTCCTTTTACCATTTGTAGTTTTTTGTGGGAAATAATGGGGGCCGCTAACCCGGCTCTAATGCCTTATTTAGGAAACGCTGGAGCAGTTGCTCATGTTCTTCAGTTGTATGCCAACGACTTGATAAAAGAAAAATTCTTATCCAATTTGCTGAGCGGTATCTGGGGTGGGACCATGTGTCTTACCGAACCCGGTGCGGGATCTGATGTGGGGGATATGCTATCTAAAGCATTTCCCACTGATGAGCCAGGAATTTATAAAATTAAAGGACAGAAAATATTCATAACCGCCGGTGATCGGGATGATGTGGATAATATAATACATTTGTTCCTGGCCCGAGTCGATGGTGCAGCACCAGGGACTAAGGGATTATCCTTGTTTGTTATGCCCAAGTATTGGATAAATGAAGATGGCAGCTTTTCTGATAACGATGTGCAGTGCATCGGGATAGAACATAAAATGGGATTAAAAGGACAAGCCACTGCGCAGCTGGTAGTAGGAGAAAACAATAACTGTCGCGGCTACCTAATCGGTAATCCCCCTGATGAAAACGGGTTTGGGCAGGGAATAATCCAGATGTTCCACATGATGAATGAAGCCCGATTGGATACAGGACGTGAGTCCACGGCAGTAGCAGCCAACGCATACTGGGCTGCAAAAGAATACGGTAAGGAACGTATCCAGGGTAGGTTGATGACTAATCCCAAGGCAGGACGCGTAACTATCAATAAACATGAAGATGTAAAACGCATGTATCTACTGAATAAGGCCACCACCGAGGCCTGCCGGGCTTTGCTGGCCAAATGCTATTACTATGAAGATGTCAGGGAATTTGCCCCGGATAAGGAACGCAGAAAATGGGCTCAGAACAAACTGGATATGCTGACCCCCTTGTGTAAAGCTTATCCCAGTGATGAAGCCTGGGGTTTAATTGCTGAATCTCTGCAATCCTATGGCGGATATGGATTCTGTGAAGACTATCCGGCTGCCAATTCTGCCCGGGACTGTAAAATATGGTCCATCTGGGAAGGGACTAACTTTATCCAGTCCATGGACCTGATTGGCCGCAAGTGGATGGAGAGTAAAGGAGCTATATTTGCCGACACTTTGAAAGAAATCGAAGACTTTATTACAGCAAACAAAGGCAAGTTAGATGGTCTGGAAAAAGAAATAGAACACCTGGAAAAAGCCTTAAAAAGTTACCGGGGAATACAGATGATGATTGCAAAATATGCACGTTCAGATAAAATCGGTCTGATGGCTGTTTATGCTCGTCGTATCCTGACTGCCACCGCACAATTATACTGTGGTTACCTGCTTATGGAACACGCAATCATTGCTAAAAAACAGATAATTGAACTGGGTCCGGATCACTACGATTATAACTTCTACCTAGGTAAAGTCCTCTCAGCTCGTTATTACTTGAACAATGCTGTACCTAATGTATGGCATGTAGCCGAGCTAATTACAATTGGTGATACCTCTGTATTAGAAGCTCCAATTGAGATATTTGATTATTAAGAAAGAAGACATAATTACGACACTCAATTAGTTTCGTAAATGTGGGCAGGTGTAAAAAACAAATTCCTGCATCATGCGCGAGCGGGCACATTTGGAAACACCTGCCCGAATATTAAACGAAAAAATGATATTCAAAGGGGATTAATTACCTGCAAGGCATTTTGCCAGATTAGAAGAAAATGCGCTGACCCTTTGATACTCTTGGAGTCCTGTTGCCCTCTTGCAGGACTCCAAGAAACCCCGGTGCCAGGCAGTGCGGCCGAGCCAGGTTGCATCATATAACGGGTGGGAATCCCTCCGGGAAGGTTAGCCAACCAAAAAACTATTAGATATCAAAGGGATTGGTTTAATCACAGTGTCCACCTTTGTGGGTGAAGTGGGAGATATCAGCAGATTTCAAGATCCGCGTCAGATACAGAAGTTAGCAGGTTTCAACCTGGTGGAGAACAGTTCCGGTAAACACAAAGGGAAAACCACTATTAGCCGGCGAGGTAGAAGGCGATTAAGACATAGTTTATTCTTTGCCATGATCGCTATACTGGGTAAGAATCCAGAGCTTCGCTTACTTCATCAAAGGAACCTTACGCGGGAGAAGAATCCGCTTAACAAAATGCAGTCTGTTATTGCACTGTGTGGGAAACTGATCCGAATATTCTACGCCTTGCTGAACAAAGGTGTAGATTACAACCCCGAAAAGATGCTGGGCGATATACATCAACCGATGCAGCAAGCTGCATAAACAACATTGCAACTAACAGTACTAACACTCAACAAAATACCAAAAGAACATGCATCCTAGGCGCAATGATGTCGCAACTTGAGCGCCCATAGGATGTTGTAATGGATCTACATACAGGTTATTAAATTCATTAACACGAAGAGCCGGGACAGTCAGGTTGAATTTTTCCATAAGGGCAATGACCCAGCGAGGGAGCATGACTGACGGTTCACCTCTTGGATAGGCAGGACGAAGGAATTTAGGGCTAAGACCCAGGAAGACATGGGAGGTTTGCTGTCGGGAGACGATATGAAATCCCTCTGACCACAATACAAGACATATGCGGCCTTGAGTGAGGTTACTCACCGTCATCCATAATTACACAAAGATGTAATAATCAAGAGATTGGCTGTTCGTTAACAAAATGAAATACTATGAAAACAAGAGATTTTGGAAGTGAGTGTAAATCCTTCTGTGTAAATGGAATAACCCACCATTTATTTGGTGATACTGAAAATACTCTTCTTTATGTAGAGAATAGGGCTCCTCGCCACATAAAGTTCTGCTTATACGGATGAGGGCAGTTGCCGATGCTGTCCTTAT
>CAZWFL010000108.1:0-4432 GCA_964633195.1 uncultured Rikenellaceae bacterium
GCCCCGTATGAGCGAAGCGAAATCGGGGGTGCGAGGAGAGTATGCCTGCCCCGACGAAGCGGAGCGTAGACGGGGGCCTGTTCCGCGGAGCGGAAAGCTTATTGATTATACCGTCCGTGTTAGCCTTAGCTTTTTATTTTATTTCTTAATCAACGAAGGTCTCCTTTAAGATAGCTTTAACCTCTTTAATCTCAGGTTTCGATAGTTTTCCAAGGTCTTTAAGGATGCGTTGTTTATCGATAGTCCTGATTTGATCAAGTACCATCCATCCAATCTTTTTGTCATATTTAATCTCGACTCGTGTGGGATAGTCTTTAGAACTTGTTGTCATTGGGGCAATTACAATTGTCCTTAGGTGGTTATTCATTTCATCAGGTGAAATTACCACACACGGTCTTGTTTTCTTTATCTCGCTACCAATAGCAGGATCAAGGTTTACAAGGATGATTTGATACTGTCTTATTTCCATTCATCAAGGTTTTCTTCTTCGAAAATGTCTGGTATTATGAGTCTGTCATCACCGTTTGCATGCATTTCAATAAATGCTTTATCCCAACCTTTCCTGGGTCTTGACAGAGGTTTGATGATGATATGCCCTTTATCCAGGATCATTTCAACAGTATCACGGATATTATATCTTTCGATAATGGTTTTGCTGAACCTTATCCCCCTAGAATTTCCAATTTTCACAACTGACACTTCCATGACTTAATAATTTATTATGTAATTACAAAGTTATTACATATTATTGAAATCTCCAAATTTTTGCTGTTTTCTATTACTGATCTATCCTGTTGCTGCAATTGTCTCATTATGAGCCTGAATCAAAGAAAGTTGAATCTCTGTACGAAGCGTCAAGTAAAGGCTAACGGTCCGGCGCCTGTCTGACTGGCGTCAGCCAGGCAGGGTATAATTCAGTAAGCGTATCCGCACCGCTTCAACGTTTGCCTCTTACTGTAGTGTTCCTCGGTGCGGAATGGCATGTGTTTTTGCAATCTTTGCCCTCCGTAGCTTTCTTTGACCGACGAAGCCTTGGCGCAGTCGGTAGCGAAGGAGGCCAGGTACAAATTTTATTGAGTGTTGGTGCGATCGCGGTACAAGGTTAATCAGGAGTACTATCTATCCTGTTATAACTTAATGATCCTGAAAAGCAGCTGCGGGAGCGTCCTAAGTCGAGCCCTGCGAGATTGGGGCGCGTGGCCTTACCATATCATAGAAATCTGTCAGGGGAGCAGGAAGGAATCGCAAAAACCATGACAACTGCGTCAGCCGTAGCTTTCTTCGACCACCGAAGCCTTAGCGAAGGTGGTAGCGGAGGCTGAGCTTATTAATTATAGCACCGTCCGTGTTATGGTTAGTTGTTTATTTTTTAATCCTTGAATCTATTATTTTGTCTTCAGTATCCCTACGAAAATCCCATATCATTGAAATATAAATCTTGTAGTCGAGGATTTCATAAATAATCTGATAATCACCAGTTATCAAGGCTCTAACAGTTTCAATTCCTGTTTGAGTACCAATGTATGGTTGTTTAGCGATAAGCCTAGTACTCTTATGAATTTTTGAATAGAGTTTCTTGCTATAAGCTGCAGATTTGTTCCTGGTAATGTAGAAATCTAAAATATCAAGAAGGTCTAGTCTGGCCTCAATCGACCATTCTATTTTGAATTTAGCCATTGGAGAGCTTCTTTATTAAGCGCTTCATTTGAAATTGTCTGCCCCTTTTTTACCTGCTCTCGGCTTGCTTCAATTCTTTTCTTTTGAATATCCGATAGTTGATAGACCTTTTCATCAGCTTTTGATTCTACAATAGTCTTGATAGCCTTAAGGAAAGAGATATCATCGATATATGATAGCTTCTCGATAATATAATGTCTAAGTTCAACAGTGCTCATTTGTGAATGTTTTTACAAAGTTAGTCTTTTATCACAGATTTGGCAATTCAAAATCAAGGATTTGTCCTGTTACTCTTTACTCAGCCGTGTTATGTTGCGTTTATTTTTTTATTTATCAAGTTGACGATAACCTTAATCATGGTTTCTTTTTCACTTGGTTGACTTACTGCTATCATCAGGGTCAAAGCAACCAGTGCATTGTCCGGGATCCTTTTTTCTCCATTTTCTTTAAAGAGTAGATTGTTCTTTTCAAGGAAGTATAGAAATAAGAATGCTGCAATTCTTTTATTCCCATCTACAAAAGAGTGATTTTTAGTGACCAGATATAGCAAGTTAGCTGCCTTTTCTTCTATGCTTGGGTAAAGATCCTTTTTATCAAATGTCTGATATATCGTTGATATTGAGCTTTTAAATGAGTCGTCCTTTTCTTTTCCAAATAGATGGCTATTCCCATAGAACTTTCTTAGCTGAGATATCTTTTGGATCGCCTCTTTGTAAGTGACTCTGTATAGCTCACCTTCAGATGTGTCGGATATTTTTAGGTTTTGATAATCGTATTGATCGAGAACATCCAAGGCATAAGCATAACCTGATACTATTTTAAGTAAACCTTCTGATTCTTCACTTGTTAGTTTCTTTTGTTCGGTCACTTTTGTGAGCAAGCGAACCGTCTCTTTCAATGAATTCAGGTTGTCAATCTGGGTTCTTAGTCTTTTTTCGTTGATTGCAAAACCATTTATCAGATAATCCTTAATCACCTGATTTGACCAAATCCTGAATTGTACTCCTCGCTTAGAATTTACTTTGTATCCAACAGAAATTATTGCATCCAGGTTATAAAGTTTAATTGTCCTTTTTACATTTCTATTACCCTCTTTTTGAACTACCGAGTATTTATCGGTAGTTGCTTTTTCTGTCAACTCGCCTGATTTATAGATATTTCGAAGATGTAATCCTATGGTGTCAGAGTCTTTTTCAAAGAGTTCAGCCATTTGTTTTTGTGATAGCCATACAGATTCCGATTGAACTATCACCTGGATTTCGGTTCTTTTATCTTTTGTTTGGAATATTTTAATCCCGAATTCGTCCATTAACTTTTTTTGATAAAGATAACTAATTGTCCTCTAATCAGTGACGGATGCTCAGAATGCAACATAAAGGCCCGGCGGTATAATTAGTAAGTGTTACTCGACGCCCGCCCGTACCGAACGGTACGTTCGGGCGGGAAGCATCCGGTAGTGTCCTGATTCTTTAGTCACAAAGTTGTCACGCGGTGCCCCGTATGAGCGAAGCGAAATAGGGGGTGCAAGCCTGCCTGACTGCCGCAGGCAGGCAGGGAGAGTACGGCATGCGTTTTTGCTGTCCGGGTACAAATTATTCTGAGCATTACGCGTGTCGCGCCGTGCCCCGGCGAAGCGGAGCGAAGTCGGGGGTACAAGTATGATCGGAGCCACAAGGTTATCCCCCGTTACAAAGTTGGTTGCGGGCTCTGGCGCAGTCTTGTCCCGGCGAAGCGGAGCGGAGTCGGGAGTCGCGGTACAAACTATCTCGGAGCCGGATAATAGTCAAGGTGTAGGATTTATATTCCGGGCAGATGCGCGCTTTGCCCACCGTAGCGGAGCGAAGGTGGGTGTCCGGGTGCAGCTGCAGTTACAAATTTGTCATCGGTGCAGAAGCAAAAGCAAAAACTGTGACGAGCTTATTAATTATACCGTCCGTGTTATAAGCAGGGTTCTATTTATTCCCTTGTTTAAAACCTATTCTCGGTCTAGGTTTGCTGTCCTCTTTTAACATTTGTTTAATAGCAGTGAAAATGATTTTAAATTGTTGATCATATTTTTGCTCCAGTCTGTCAATCTTATCTGCAAGGTCCTTATGGTCTTTTAGAAACTGTCTAAGTTTTACAAATGTCCTCAAAATTGCAATATTAACCTGTATCGCGATTTTACTGTTTAGGACGCTTGATAGCATTGCGATCCCTTGTTCTGTAAATGCAAATGGTTTTGCGCCACCAAATATTTGTTTAGAAGGTATCACATTTTGTGATACCATTAGATCAATTTCTTCATTTGAGAGCTCAAACATAAAGTCTTCAGGGAACCGGTCCAAATTCCTTCTTACAGCTTGCTTTAATACTCTGGTTTCCACGTCATACAGCTTGGCCAAATCAGTATCGAGCATTACTTTTTCTCCTCTAATGAAGTAGATGAAGTTCGCTATATTCGCTTCTTTTAGTACTGGTAACTTAGTCATAATCAGATGGTGTCACAAATTGTGATACCATAAAGATAATAAAATTGAAGTTTGTCACTATAGATTGCCACGTTTGTTTCGGTTACTCACCTTGCTTATAACGGCCCGGCGCCTGTCTGACTGGCGTCAGCCAAGCAGGGTATAATTCAGTAAGCGTTACTCGACGCCCGCCCGTACCGAACGGTACGTTCGGGCGGGAAGCATCCGGGCAGGGTCCTGTTACTTTAGCCACATAGTTGTCCCGGTGCAAGGAGGGTATGGCGCACTTTTTGCTGTCCGGGTAC
>CAZWFL010000109.1:0-4336 GCA_964633195.1 uncultured Rikenellaceae bacterium
ATATTTATGCAGCACAGCCTGTAAATAATATTCTCCGGGAGGTATATCTGCCATTGCCGGTAACGGAGCTCCATCCTCATCTCCGTCAAAGATCCTTGTTTCTCCTTTTTTCCAGTCATTAACATCCATTCCGAAAACTTGAGCCGACCGGTAATCGATCCTCACAAGGTTCCTTGGTTCCGGACCGCTGCTGTCGGATATAATCAGCAACAATCTTCCGTCGAATGTATCATTATGCAGTGAGTCGGCTATTGTGACACTGAATTTAAATGCAGGAAGGTTATCCGTCTCTTTACAATTACATATTATCGCTAAGATAATTGCGATTAACGGAAGCAGTACTTTAATTTTTTTTCTCATTCTGTAATTCTAATTATTGCTGGTTTACCCGTACAGGAAATTAAAGCCGGTGATACCGGGAAAAACGGGATAATAGTTTCATATTTCATGGATTATTATTAATTTGGATGATTATGCCGTGAAAATAATTCTCAATTTATTAAAAAAAGATGACAAAGAGAATACAATCTGAGATTATTCCTGCGATTGGGACCCTTGCACTGACAATTACCGGATGTTCAACTGAAAGAGTGGCTGAAAAGCCGAATATAGTTCTGATCATGGCCGATGACATGGGTTACTCCGATATCGGATGCTTCGGCTCTGAGATACGGACACCAAACCTTGACAGGCTGGCAGAACAGGGAATCCGAATGACGCAGTTTTATAATGCATCACGTAGCTGCCCGACCAGGGCATCCCTGCTTACAGGATTATACCAGCATCAGGCCGGGGTGGGCGATATGGTATCAGACCTGGGCTATCCTTCATACCAGGGTTATCTGAATGATCAGTGCGTAACACTTGCTGAAGCCCTGAAACTAACCGGTTATAATACCTTCATGTCGGGTAAATGGCATGTGGGAGGAAGACCCGGGGTTCATCCCCTGAAGCGTGGTTTTGACAGGTACTTCGGCCTTATCGACGGCGCCGGCAGCTATTTCGAGAGAAGGGCATACAGAGTAAACCAGCAACCTCCCAGATGGATGCTCGACAGCCTCGATTATGATCCGCCGGAAACCGGATTTTATCTGACTGATGCCATAACAGATTATGCAATTTCATTCCTTGAAGAGGGATCATTTGATGGAAGGCCTTTTTTCCTGTATTTACCCTATACCGCGCCTCACTGGCCTTTGCATGCTCTACCGGAAGACATAGCCAGATACAGGGGTAAATACCTGAAAGGATGGGATATCTTAAGGGAGGAGAGATACAAACGTTTAATAGAAAAGGGTATAATTGACGGAGCAGTCAAACTCTCTCCAAGAGATGAAATGGCTCCTGAATGGAATGATCTGTCAGACGAGGATAAGCATATGTGGGACCTCAGAATGGCGGTCTACGCAGCTATGATAGACAGAATGGATCAGAATATAGGCAGGGTAGTTAATTATCTTGAAGAAACAGGTAAATTGAAAAATACCCTGATCATCTTCCTTGCCGATAACGGTGGTTGTCATGAGCCTATTAAAAACAGGGGCAATTATCTGCCCACAACAGCGGAAACAGGTACACGGGAATCATTTGACGCTTACGAATATCCATGGGCAAATGCCAGCAACACTCCGTTCCGGATGTTCAAGCACTGGGTACATGAAGGCGGGATTGCCTCCCCTTTTATCGCATTTTATCCGGGAATGATCAAGGAAGGCACGATGTCAGATCAGCCGGCCCATATTATAGACATAATGCCCACATTTATTGAACTGGCAGGAGGTAAGTACCCCGGGGAACATAACGGGAAAAATATAACACCCGTCGAAGGTATAAGCCTGGTTCCTGTTTTTATAGGCAAAAGTATTAGAAGAGACAATCCTCTTTTCTGGGAGCATGAAGGCAACAGGGCTGTACGCGACGGAGACTGGAAGCTTGTTTCTGCATATGATTATTCTTTAAGGAGATTCAGGGACTGGGAACTTTATGATCTGAAACATGACAGGTCAGAACTTACGGACCTTAGCGATAAACATCCTGATATTAAAAAGAGGTTGATCGAAGAGTATGATAAATGGGCCGATCGCGCAGGTGTTGTTCCAAAGGAATTGATAGATAAAAGATAATGTAAACAATAAAATTCCGGCTATGAAGAAAACTATTCTGACCACATTGCTTTCTTTTGCATGCGTTGTTTTAACTGCACAGGGATATCCTTTCAAGAATACCCGTCTGCCCGAACAGGACAGGATCAGGAACCTGATCTCACTCATGACACTCGACGAAAAGATCAGTTGTCTCTCAACCCGCATTTCGGTACCAAGACTGGGAGTAAATGGCACGCGTACCATTGAGGGACTACACGGACTCGCCTACAGCGGCCCGGCCAACTGGGCAGTAAAAGGCCCCAAGGCTTCGCCAACAACCACTTTCCCGCAGGCCTACGGACTTGCTCAGACCTGGGACCCGGAACTTCTTCAGAGAATAGCTGACTGGCAGGCATCTGAGGCTCGCTATCTTGCACAAAATAAAAAATTCGGAACGTCAGGCCTGATCGTGTTCGCTCCAAATGCAGACCTTGGCCGTGATATCAGATGGGGCAGGACAGAGGAGTGTTTCGGGGAGGATGCCTTCCTTAATGCGGTTATGGTAGCAGCATATGCCAGGGGGCTCCAGGGAGACCATCCTGTTTACTGGAAAACAGCTTCATTAATGAAACATTTCCTGGCTAACAGCAACGAGAACAACCGAACCTATAACAGCTCAGATTTTGATGACCGCTTATTCAGGGAATATTACTCATATCCCTTCTATAAAGGGGTTGCTGACGGAGGATCTCAATGCTATATGGCAGCATACAACAAGTATAACGGAATACCATGTACCGTACACCCTGTTATCCGGAGCGTTACTATGAATGACTGGGGTCTTAGAGGAATTATATGTACTGATGGAGGCGCATATCGCCAGCTACTGACTACTCATGCTTATTATCCTTCACTCGATATTGCTGCTGCAGAATGTATTAAGGCTGGAATAACAATGTTTCTCGATAATTACAGGGTCCCTCTGCAGGAGGCGCTCCAGAACGGACTTATATCGGAGAAAGATATTGACGAAGCAATATACGGCAACCTGAGGGTGCTTTTGAAACTGGGACTGCTTGATGATTCGCCGCAGAATCCTTATACGGCCATAGGGATCTCCGACACAATAGCTCCATGGACCAAACCAGGGGCCGGTGAGTTGGTCAGGGAAGCAACGGCAAAATCTGTTGTGATGCTTAAGAACTCGAATTCGTTACTGCCACTGCAAAAAGAGAGGATGAAATCGATAGCTGTTATAGGTCCCTCGGCCAATAAAGTAATATCCGACTGGTACTCGGGAACTCCTCCCTATAATGTAAACATCCGTGATGGCATTAAAAAAGCCATCGGTGAAAATATTACCTTCAGGTTCGCTATGAGCAACAAGGCAGATTCGGCAGTAATTGCGGCAAAGGAGAGCGATGTGGCAATTGTATGTGTGGGCAATCACCCTCTCAGCTACGGGCTTGGATGGGGCCAGAACCATGTGCCGAGCGACGGACGTGAAGATGTTGACCGCCAGGCAATTTCGCTCGAACAGGAAGATCTTGTAAAGCTTGTAATGAAGGCTAATCCTAACACGGTAATGATAGTGGTGTCAAGCTTCCCGTATGCCATTAACTGGTCCGGGGAGAATGTCCCGGCAATACTTCATGTGAGCCAGTCAGGTCAGGAACTGGGAAATGCAGTTGCCGATGTGATATTTGGAAGGGTGAGTCCATCGGGCCGCCTCGTGCAGACCTGGATAACTTCAATAGATCAGCTTCCGCCAATACTCGATTATAACATAAGGAACGGAAGGACCTATATGTATGATATTAATGAGCCGCTTTTCCCGTTTGGTCACGGACTTACATATACCACATTTATTTATTCTGACTTGAAATTGTCGCGCAAATCAGTTCAGGCAAATGATATCGTTGAAATTACATTCAATATCAGTAATACCGGCAACTACGACAGCGATGAGGTAGCCCAGCTCTATGTCAGTTTTTCGGATTCAAAGGTGGAACGGCCAATTAAGGAATTAAAAGGATTTTCACGGGTAATGGTCAGTAAAGGAGAGTCAGAAAGAGTGACCATTTATCTGAAGGCAAATGATCTGATGTTCTGGGATGACATTAACCATAGATGGACGCTTGAACCCGGAAGGGTCAGTTTCTTTGTAGGATCCTCCTCTGTCGATAAGAAGCTTGAGGGCGAGATTACCGTACGAGGCAGAAGATAAGAAGCAGAGGGCGGGGAGCAGGGAG
>CAZWFL010000110.1:0-4225 GCA_964633195.1 uncultured Rikenellaceae bacterium
GTCTTCGGTCTTCCGTCTTCGGTCTTCGGTCTTCCGTCTTCGGTCTTCCGTCTTCCGTCTTCGGTCTTCCGTCTTCCGTCTTCCCTGCCCGACTGACTGCGTCAGCGGTCAGGCGGGGGTCTTCCGTCTTCCGTCTTCGGTCTTCCGTCTTCCGTCCGGAGAAAGGTATCTTATTTGACTATTTTGATATATTTGTATAAACAACCAATTAAGTTATGGCAAGGTTCTCAAGAATAGATGTAGTCCTTAAGATGAGAGGAACAGGTATCGTTCCTGTTTTTTATCATAAGGATCCGGATATATGCAGAAGTGTGGTTAAAGCCTGTTACGAGGGAGGAATAAGGGTTTTCGAGTTCACCAACCGTGGCGATTATGCTCATGAGCTTTTCAGCGAGCTCAATAAATGGGCTGAGAAGGAGGCGCCTGAAATGATAATGGGAGTTGGCTCGGTGGTTGATGCCGGCACAGCCTCCCTTTATATTCAGCTCGGAGCAAACTTCATAGTCTCTCCGGTACTGAACCCGGACATGGCCAAAGTATGCAACAGGAGAAAGATCCTCTGGTCGCCCGGATGCGGTACGCTCTCAGAAATAAGTCATGCCGAAGAACTTGGTGCTGAGATAGTCAAGATCTTTCCCGGATCGTCGGTCGGTGGACCCGATTTCGTTAAAGCTATTAAAGGTCCATGTCCCTGGACAAGTATAATGCCAACAGGAGGAGTCGAGCCTACGGAAGATAATCTGAGTAAATGGTTCGGGGCCGGTGTCACATGTGTTGGCATGGGATCAAACCTGATAACAAAAGAGATCATCAGGGATAAAGAATGGGGACTGCTTACGGAAAGGGTCGGGGATACTTTAAGAATTGCCGGAAAGTATATTAGAAAATAGGCCTGCGACCATTGTGTCGTACTTTGTGTATTTAGTGGTAAAATAATATTTTTTTGAACCACAGAGCCACAAAGGATGTCACAAAGGACACTAAGGAAAAAGAGTATTATTAATTTCTATAATAACAAATATGAAAAACAAATCACTGAACTATACAATACTCATTATGAGCCTGTTGATATCTCCTGTAATTCTCTTAGCACAGGATATCACTCTTCCGGCTCCGGTGAAGAGCGGAGGCAAACCGTTGATGGATGCTCTCAATGAGAGGCAGTCCGTACGGGAATATAAATCTGACGATCTGACCCGGCAGCAGCTTTCCAACCTGCTCTGGGCCGGCTGGGGAATAAACCGCCAGGCCGATATGAAGAGGACAGCGCCCTCGTCAAGAAACATGCAGGAGATTGATGTTTATGTTGCCCTCAGATCAGGGCTCTACCTGTATGATGCTGTTAACAACAGCCTGAAGCAGATACATAACAGGGACATAAGAAAAATTACCGGTACGCAGGATTTCGTCGGAAATGCACCGGTTAACCTTTTATATGTTGCGGACATGGCGAAACTTGGTAAAAAGGAAGGAGATCAGATCACCGATTCCGATCTTTTATCTTCATGGGCCAATAGTGCTTTCATATCACAGAACATCTACCTCTACTGCGCTTCGGAAGGCCTTGGCAGCGTGGTAAGGGGACTTGTACCACGCGACAAACTGGCACCCGAAATGGAGCTGAGACCGAACCAGGTTATTATTCTGGGGCAGACGGTGGGAGTGCCGGTGAAATAGGTATTCGGTGTTCGGTATTCGGTATTCGGTAATCGGTTATGGATTAATTTTTGCGGCGTATTCTTCTATTCTGCGGAAGGCGAGTTTGGAGCTGATGATGACCATTGGCAGGCCTGTTCCGGGAATTGTGGAAGCACCGACATAAAAGACATTCTTAAAGATCTCATCGTAGTTTTTAGGGCGGAATGCTCCAATCTGCAGCATGTCGTGTGCGAGCCCCAGGCCGCTTCCCCTGTGAAGGTTGAACTGATTCTGCCAGTCGACAGGAGTATATATCGTTCTGGAAACGATCGTGGGCCTGATATCCTTTCCTGTGCGCCGTGAGAAATCATCTATTATGCTGTCAACAATTTCATCCCTGTCGCTCCAGTCAGGCTTAAACCGCAGGTCGGGAACAGGGCAGACAAAGAAAAGGCTTTCGGCTCCTTCAGGGGCACAATCAGGATTGTGTCTGCTCAGAACATTGACATAGTAATATGGTTTCTGAAGTGAATCAGGGCTCCTGAAAACCTTATCGGCATACTCCCTGAAATTATCTCCGAGGTAATAGTTATGATGATTAACCTCTGGCAATTTGCCGTTTATGCCGAGATATACCGTAAGAGGACCCATGGTCCATGATTTTTTGTCAAGTTTTTCAACAGAGAATTCAGGCCTTCTGAAAACCTGACCTCTGAAAACCGCTGCATCAGCATTTATCACAATGATATCAGCGCGCCACTCCCTGTTGTGTTGATCAACAACAGATTCCACCCTTCCGTCTGTGGCCCTGAAATCTTTTATCTCAGTATTATAAGTGATTTTAACATTTTCCTTTTTCAATTCATCCACAATTCCCTCTATAATCTTGTACATCCCCCCCTCAACATTAAAATATCCGTCGTGCATGAACTCGGTGTATGAAAGAAGAGTATAAACCGAAGAAGTATCGAAGGGAGTTCTCCCCAGGAAGAATGCAACAAGGGATAAAATCTGGACAGCATCCTCAGATTTAAAGTACCGGGAAACCTGTTGCCAGAAATTACGGAACATTACAGGCAGGTGAACCGGGTTAACTTTCATTAAAGTCAACAGGTAATGAAGTACAGAATCATAATTGCTCTTTATAACAACATCAACTGTGTCGTGAAACAGACGACCGCTCTTCCTCAGATAACGGCGCATTTTATCCTCAAAATCGGGTTCGGTCTCGCTGAACTGTTCTGCAAGTCTTGATATGTCCTTATATAAATAGTAGGTCTTTGGACTACTCCTGAAGTTAACCGTATACAACGGGTCAAGTTCAAAATATTTAAAAGGCATTTGAATATTGCAATCTTTCGCGAACTCCTTGAACTCGTAGGACATACTGAAAAAACTGGGACCCGTATCAAATGTGAATCCGTCTTTTTTGAGCTGGTTTACCCTGCCACCGGCATTATCATTTTTTTCGATTATTTCAACCTTGTACCCCTGTTTTGCCAGCCTTAAAGCTGTCGCAAGACCTCCGAGACCTGCCCCGACTATTATTACACTTTTTGCCATATATCAGTTTTGCATATTTTTCATTAAATCCTTGTACAATTGATCCTTAACCCAAATAAAACCAGGCTCTTTTTTAAGTATCTTATCGTAATACTCCTTTGCCGATGCCAGATCACCGGTCTCACTGAAGGCCTGGGCCAATACCGTAAGCAGATTAAGATAGTTCCAATTATTCTCAGCAAATTCCTCATCTGAAGCCATAAGCTCTTCTGCCTTCAGGTAATGCTTAATTGCTTCTTCCTTTGAACCACCGAACATTGCAGGCATGTAATACTGACTGTTGCCATACTGAATATAACCGTAAGGATTTGAAGGATCGAGCTTCATGGCCAGATTTGCACTCTCCACACTCTTTGGACCGATAAAAGGGGCCTGTAATACATTCAAACCGATCCTGTAACCATAAAATGCAGCCTTATAAGCATTTACCATTGATAACTTATATCTGTTCCCCTCCAGTACAGCAAGGTTTGCCTCAGCAAGTTTAAGGTACCGGCGGGCTTCGCTGTTTTGTTTTACTCCGATAGCCCAGGCAATATAACCATACTGGTAATTGACCAGTTCAAGAAGAAATGAATTGTCCCTGCTCTTTACCTCTTCCATCCTGTCGATAACATTTTTCCATTGCTCCATATCACCACTTATATAGGCAGAATAGATTTCAGCCTTATTTTGTGCCTCAGCACCTGCAGTGGCAGTAATCATCAAAAACAGTATCAGTGTACGTATCTTCCTTTCCATTGATGTTTTTTAGATATTTTGTTAATCACAGCTTTCATGATGAAGAGACCGCATGAAAACTGCTGGGGTATAAGTAGCAAAATGTTTTGTATAATTTTCTGTTCGCTTACAGATGAAACAAGCACTCTCGTTAATAAGAAAGCGGAGATATACAAAATGAAAACAAGAGGGGAAAATGAACTTATAACGAAAATAAATCCAAAAGTTGTCACCACCCAGAAGAGCATCGCAAGAACAAGTGAATTCCCAAAGAATGCTGCCACATTTTTTGAGAAACCGTTTA
>CAZWFL010000111.1:0-4185 GCA_964633195.1 uncultured Rikenellaceae bacterium
GATATTACTGGAAGCTTTTCTTCTGGAGTATCTTCATAAAACCCAAAGTATTCCCGCTGGCAATCACTTACAGCATTTACGGATATCATTTCAGAAAAGTCTTCAGGGATGTTATTTGATTGTTATCTAATCGATTGAGTCTCTTCCCGGAATCCTGTCGGGAACAGGCTATGGGAGCATAACCTGTAAGCAAGTCAGTTATTTGCCGATTTGCTTTTAAAGTTGATTTTGAAGGTCTATTTTATTAGCTTTAAGGCAAACCAGAAATTGATTTGAAAGAGAGATGAATCTAAAACCAGTAAACTTGTTCCTGTTGTCCCTGGTTCTTATGAACCTTGTGGCAACAGATTTGCCGGCACAGGCGAGAACCAGCCCCGGAACGGAAATTGCTGATCTGAGAGTTCAGGAAAGCACCAATCCTTTAGCAGTTGAAGATAAGAATCCATTCTTCAGCTGGTTGATGACCTCGCAGGTTACAGGACAGAAACAGAGCGCATATCAGATTGTGGTTACCAGGGAGGATGAAGAAAGCATTGTCTGGAACAGCGGGAAAATTATCAGCGATATTTCAGGCAATATCCGATATAATGGTAAGGACCTTGAACCGGAAACTGCATACAGCTGGGATCTGACCGTATGGGATGTAAAAGGGAAATCATACAGCCGGTCGTCGCGGTTTGAAACAGGTATTATGAACCCCCGTATCGATGGCTGGAACGGAGCCGAATGGATCGGATCAAATCAGCTTTTACTCGATGCTGCCTCAGCATACCTTTTTGAGATCAATACCGATTTTCAGATTATGCCCGGCAGTAATGCTGTTTCTCTCATTCTGGGAGCCAACGATTTCAGGCTTAACGACCGGTTCCAGAATATTGAAAATGTTGAAGGTGAAAACTATATCCGCTTTGAGCTTGATATCTCAGGTGTGGGAACAGAAAAAGGAGCCGTGCTGAATATTTATAGAGTGGGGTACGGGAAGGATGATACTCCCGTCAGACCCTATAAGGTTATTTCTGCAGAAATATTCCCGGAGACAAATCTGAATAAAATTATTACGGAAGAGAACAGGAACAGCTTGCATAATATGAGCATCAGCGTTGATGCAGGGAATATTGTGTTGCAGATAGATAATCAAACCGTTCAGACCACTGCTCCGCCAGCATCACAGGGCCCTCAGGCTGGTGCTCCGGCCGGGAGCGGCCCGGGTCCCTTCCGGGGCAGATCGCCAGGTTCGGTTATTACAATAAGTAATTACAGTACAGGTAACAATTATAATACATATCCAAACCTGAATTCAGTCGGGTTTGCCTCAAATCCGGGTGACGAGTTCATCTTTTCAAACTATAGAATACTCAACAAAGGCCAGAGCAGTCCGGATAATAATGTTGTCTTCGATGCTGAAAAAGGTGCCACATATTCTATATTCAGAGGACTACCGGGTGTTTCACTTGCCGGTAACGGTACAACGATAAGGGTTAAAAATGATACCAAAGGGACCCTGGTGGGATATGCAGATCCCAGCCATGGTTCGCTGACAATGCTGAGAACCCGGTTTAACACTGCCGCGGGCAAATCTGTTGCGCGGGCCAGGATGTATGTAACCGCAATGGGAGGATATGAGATATATATTAACGGAGAGAGGATGGGGGACGACTGGTTCAGTCCGGGAGCATCGCAGTTTCGCGAGACTCTCTGCTATTATGCCTATGATGTGACCGGCATGATTCGTAATGGCTCAAACTGCCTTGGCGCAATGCTTAACCAGGGATGGTACACAGGATATATGACATTCACGCCATCCAATTTCAACTTCTTCGGCGATACTGAGGCCCTGCTTTCTAAACTGGTCATTTCCTATACTGATGGCACAAAAGAGACTATCGTTACCAGTCCGGAAACATGGAAACTATTTAAAAACGGTCCTGTTGAATACGGGAGCTTCTTCCAGGGCGAACGTTATAATGCATTAAAAGAAGGGGGTATATCAGTACAAGACAATGTTAATGGCTGGTCCACAACTGATTATAATGACTCTGCCTGGCAGAAAGCTGAAATTGTCAGACAGCGCGACTGGATAAATTTTGATATAGTTGCACGTTACGATAAGCCTGTAAGAGTGGTCGAGGTTCTGACTGCTGAGAGAGTGATGGATGTTCACAGTGATGACGGGCATACATACACTTACGATATGGGTGTTAACATGGTTGGTGTCCCTTCAGTGACGATCCCGGAAGGATGGCTCAGAAAGGGGGATGTGGTTATTTTTCGTTACGGCGAGCAGATATACCCCGGATTTCCGGGTGACGAACAGGAGTATATTGACCTGTACGGCTATTCCGGAGAGGGGAGGGGTATCGCCGGACGTATCCTGCCTGAGACCTACAGGGCAGCCCTGGCGACTGACTTTTATACTGCTGCAGACGGCAGGGAGGTAGTTATTCAGCCCCGTTCAACATGGAGGGGATATCAGTATATTCAGATTACGATACCAGGCCATAAAGGAGCTCTGCCTCTTCAGAATGTAAAAGGAGTGGTGCTTTCTTCGGATGATCTTCCAACAGGCACTTATGAGGCTGTAACAACAGATGGCAAAACCGGAGAGCTTGTAAATCAGCTTTTTAAGAATATCCAAAGAAGCCAGCTTGGCAATTTCATTACCATTCCAACTGATTGTCCGCAGAGGAATGAGCGCATGGGCTGGACCGGCGATGCCCAGGCATACACCCGCACCGCGACCTATCATTCGGATGTTAGAAATTTCTTCCGCCAGTGGATGGTGGCACTGCGGAATGATCAGGGTGCAGGGAGTGAAAAAGAGGCTCCCGGCGGGATAGGGAGCACCGTGCCGGCCTACAGCCGTACGCGTGCAGCAAATTTTGCTGATGGCACGACATGGGCAGCAGCTGTCTGCATGGTCCCGTGGCAGCTCTATGTTCAATACGGTGACAAACAGATCATCGAAGAGAACATTGAGGCAATGATGATGTGGTTGAACGGAATGGATTTCTATGATTTCAGCGAGGAATACAGATATCTGTCATCCAAAACGACAGGATTATCCGACTGGCTGGCAATGGATAACAACACCCCCGCCCAGCTTGTCAACAATGCCATTTACATCTATATGATGGAAGTAACGGCAATTATGGCGGAAGCGATCGGAAAAAACGATTATGCTGCGACACTTAGAGAAAGGCATAAGAGGGCGAAAGAAGAATGGAACAGTGTATATGTCGATCCTGAAACAGGCCGGACAAGAAATGTTAACGGAGCAATTGTCCATACCCAGACATCCTATGCCACACCACTGAACTTCAATGTGTTCAACGATGAGAATTTAAAGAGGGCACAGGATCATCTGGCAAAACTGGCAGCCGATCCGTCGACGAGCCACACCGGCGAAAGAGAGTTTCCTGCATATACTATTACAACCGGTTTTTCGGGAACACCCAACATACTACCGGCTCTCAGCAGGGCAGGAAGAGTGAAGGAAGCCTACAGTATGTTTACCTGTACTGACTTTACGTCGTGGTTGTACCCGGTTACAAAAGGGGCAACCTCCATCTGGGAAAGATGGAACGGTTATGAGGCTGCCTTCACTGCAAAGAATCAGAACAGCATGAACTCATTCAATCATTTTGCGCTGGGGGCGGTCGGACAGTGGATGTATGAGTTTCAGCTCGGTATAACAAGCGATCATGGTGAGGGCGGCGCGGGGTACAAAAATTTCATACTTCAGCCGTCGGCAGGTGAGAAATACGCCTCGCTGAAAGGCAGTTACAGCTCGCACTATGGTGTCATTCAGGTCAGATGGAGCGCCGACGGGAAAGGGAACATGAAATCATTCACTGCAGTTGTTCCGGCAAATACGACGGCCACATTGTACCTTCCCGTAAATGACCTGCATGTTAAATTCAGGTCAGCAAAGGGTGCAAAATTCATAAGGACCACCATGCGCAATAATATCCCTGTCGCGGAATATGAGCTGTTATCAGGCGGTTTCAGTTTTACGATCAGGGAAAAGGATGTCGTGGTAAAGAACTGACATGCCGCTCCGATGGAGCTCAACATGCTTTTTAGATACCGGTTTGCTACAAACATGCCGTCCCTACGGGACTACAAACATACCGTCCCTACGGGACTACAAACATGCCGTCCCTACGGGACTACAAACATGCCGTC
>CAZWFL010000112.1:0-3954 GCA_964633195.1 uncultured Rikenellaceae bacterium
TGAGGATCACTCCAACAGGATTGCTCAGTGCATCCCCGGCTGTAGGAATGGTAGACGGAATTGCTTCCAGCGGTATTGCACAGGCTGCCGCTCCGACTGAATTTACCCTTTCAGCTATAGAGGTATACGCATTTAGTAAGTCTGTGTTCTTCTCAGTGGAGGGTACCGGCAGGGTGGAAACTGGTAATAAAATCATAACTTCAAAAACCCGGGCTAATGACAGGGTAGTGACAGTGGGGGATGATAATACAATTATTTTCAAATGTGTGCCAGATAATACAGCGATTAACGGTATCAAAATATTTCGGGACAATATTGATATTTCGTCAATGATTTCTGTTGACAGCACTGTGACATTGACAGATGTAAATAAAGATACGGAGATAACTGTTGCATTCAGATGAACCATAAATCAAACCGGCATGCCAAACCAATCAATAATGATTAGGATAGAAAGAAGAAATTACTTACTGTCAACCCTGATCGCATTCCTGATTATAAGCCTGTTGGAACTAAATTCACAAACAGGGTCCGCGGAAATCAGGGTGATGACTTATAATATCTTTCACGGTGAACAAGCCTATAATCCGGGAAATAGTAACCTGCCTCAGATAGCTGAGTTAATAAACAAAGTGAATCCCGATTTCGTTGCACTACAGGAAGTTGACAGCATGACCAACCGGTCGGCAGGAATAAATTCCGGAGTACCGATAGACCAGGTAATGGAATTATCCCGAATGACCGGGATGGCCGGATTCTTCGGCAAAGCCATCGATTACAGCAACGGGGGATATGGAGAGGGAATATTATCTAAGTTTCCGGCCACGGTAACAAAGCATAGCCTCCCGATACCAAGGGGAGGCGAGGAGAGAGCCTTGCTATTGATTAATTGTACGTTGCCCGGTGGTAAGGAAATTGTTTTCGCAGGGACACATTTATGTCATCAGTTTGAGGAAAACAGGTTAGCTCAGACAGAGGCTATTTGTAATATTCTGGGGGACATAGATAAACCCATTATTTTAGCCGGTGATTTTAACTTCAGACCTGAGAGTGAGCCTTATCAGTTGATTGTCAGTAATTTTGCGGATGCCGCTGTGATTAAGGGAGATCCTGAACCTACCATTTCATTTGAAAATCCGAGAAGCAGGATTGATTATGTCTTTCTTTCGGAGAAGAGTAAATGGGTTGTTAAGGATGTTGAGGTAATCAGGTGTTCAGCTTCAGATCACATGCCTGTTCTGGTGATTCTGGAAACAGAGGACTAATTTAGCTGTGTGTTTTTCACAGATGCACACTTCGATTATAATTTAGTAACATTGAAAGAAGTACATAAATATTAAATAACTGAAAAATGACACTTAATCGCAGAAATTTCCTGAAATATGGCAGTATTGCCGGAGTCGGTGTTGTAGGCTCAGGTATCCTCCCATCATGCAAACCCGGTGTAGAAGAATACACTGAATCCAACCTGGGCAATATAAAAGAACAGGCATTATTAAAAAGGCCCCGGAAATTTAACATGTGTGGTTTTGCCGCCCCCCGGATGGATGTTGTCCGTACCGCACATATCGGCCTTGGGCGGGGTGCGGGTCATGTTTCAAATGTAAGCCTCCTGGAAGGGGTGGAAATCAAGGCCCTGTGTGACTTAATCCCGGATGAAGTGGACAGAACAAGAAAAAGAATTGAGGGAACAGGGTTTAATCCTGATGTTTATACCGGCGATCCTGAAGCATGGAAAAAGATGTGTGACAGGGATGACATAGATGTGGTCTATATAGCTACTCCATGGGACATGCATGCTCCGATGGCGGTTTATGCAATGGAACATGGCAAGCATGTATTTATAGAGGTGCCTGCTGCAGTATCACTTGAGGAATGCTGGCAACTGGTGGAGACATCAGAGTCAACACGCAAACATTGCATGATGCTTGAAAATACCTGCTATGATTTTTTCGAACTCCTTACTCTGAATATGGCGAGACAGGGATTCTTTGGTGAAATTGTGCATGGTGAAGGAGCCTATATACATACCCTTCTGGATTCAAATTTCAATAAAACAGGTTACTGGAACATGTGGCGCCTGCGGGAGAACAGCGCCAGGCAGGGCAATCTGTATCCTACCCACGGTTTGGGCCCGATTTGTCAGATCATGGACATAAACAGGGGGGATAAAATGGATTTCCTTGTATCAGTGATGAGCAAGGATTTCCAGATGAATGATATGGCAAAAAAATTAGCGGAAACAGATGAATTTTACAATGAATTTGTTGATCTGCCTTACAGGGGCAATATGACAACTGATACAATCAGGACCGCATCAGGCCGGACCATAATGCTGCAACATGATGTTACTTCTCCGAATGTTTATTCAAGAATTCATAAAGTAAGCGGGACCAGGGGATCAGCATTAAAATACCCATTGCCGGGGAGAATTGCAGTCGGACATTCACGATGGCTTAATGAGGAGGAATACAAAGATGTTGAACAACAATATACACCTCAGATCATTAAAAGAATCGGAGAGATGGCCAAACAGGTGGGTGGTCATGGAGGAATGGACTTCATGATGAACTGGCGTCTGATAGATTGTCTGCGAAACGGGTTGCCGCTGGATCAGGATGTTTATGATGCAGCCCTTTGGAGCGCTATTGCACCTTTAAGCCAATGGTCGGTTGCTAACCGGTCAAATTCCATTGATGTTCCGGATTTCACGGGTGGTGCATGGAAAACCAACAAACCTGTTGACCTGCTTCTGGAGCAGGGCGGAAATACAAGAATTTTCAGGTCTGATGAGAATGCCCGCAGGAGACCTCAGCCTGTTGTTGAAGGAGTGGAATGATTTTTTTTGACTGCCGATATAATCATATCGAAAGATTGATATATTTATGCCCCAAATTGAACTTTAAATCAGATGAATTATAATTATTCAAAATCCCAGTTAACTCTTCTGGTAATATTACGTGTGTTTATAGGCTGGCATTTCCTGTATGAGGGAATGGTTAAAGTACTGAATCCTGGCTGGTCGGCCAAAGCCTACCTGATGGATTCAAAGGGCCTTTTTAGCCAGTTCTTTGTCAATATGTCCTCCAATCCGGGTCTGATGAAATATGTCGATCTGCTCAATGAATGGGCCCTGGTTGCCATCGGACTTGGCCTGATACTGGGCTGCTTTGCCCGGTTATCGTGCATAGGCGGGATGCTCCTGCTCCTGCTGTATACTTTATCACACCCGGCTATTATCGGTGTCAAATACATGATGCCGATGGAGGGTTCCTACTTTCTGATAGATAAAAACCTCATTGAGCTTGCAGCTCTGGCTGTTCTGTTCGTATTCCCCACAGCACGGATCATTGGGATCGACCTGTTGCTTTACAGAGTATTGCCGGCCTCATTCAGGAAATTTATAATATAAAGTCATGGAAAAAGAAAGAAAGGATAATAACTCAAAAAAGATAGCCCGGCGCGATATTATCAAAAGTCTGGCAACAGTACCTTTGCTTGGTGCAGTGGCTTATGGAGCCCTTAAGACAAGAAAGAACTGGTTTCTGACCAGGGATATTTCCGATGTATTCCAGATAAGCGGTTCGGAGCCAATGTTCCTTCAGCCAAAACCGGGAGGAGAACAGATAAGGGTCGGACTTATAGGTTTCGGGATACGGGGCAAGCAGCTGATGAGGGCCATCGGATTTGCCGAACCTTCATATATCGATACCCTGACTGAGGCAAAGAAAAACAATCCGAACGACACAAGGCTGGATGTTTTCCTTGAGCAGGATGATCTTAATGTTGTGGTGAACGGAGTGTGCGATATCTTTGATGTATATGGCGAAACTGCCCGGCTGGCGGGAGCCAATATAAACAAACAGGGTACAGGCGGGAAACCCGGCCCGCTGCCTAAGCGTTACCGCACATACCAGGAACTTATAGCGGCCGATGATATTGATGCAGTCATAA
>CAZWFL010000113.1:0-3842 GCA_964633195.1 uncultured Rikenellaceae bacterium
AAAGAACTTAAAAATAACCAGTTAATAATCAGTGGGTTTTAAGTGCCCACTAGTGAAGAAAGGATAATAACCATGAAAAAGTATAATCGTCGTGATTTTCTCAGTACTTCTTTAACGGCAACTGCACTCATGGCTGCTCCCGTTGTTAGTGCCACAACCATTACGGGCTCATCCGGAGAAGAGACTGCAGGACACCAGGAGATGAAGCTGTCTGTTCTCTCGTACTCGTTTCGGGGGCTCCTGGCAGCGGGAACGATGGACATTTTCGGTTATCTTGAATCCTGTAAGTACCGTTATAACCTCAGATATGCAGATATCTGGAATGGGTTTCTTACCAGCATGGATGAAGAATACCTGAAAAAGGTCCGGCAAGCTCTGGATGAACGCGAACTGGTGCTTGCTGATCTATGCGCGGATCAGGTAAATATATGGGAAGACGACCCGGCCAGACGCCAGAAAAACTATGAATATGCCCTGGCAAATCTGAATGCTGCCAGGATACTCGGAGCAAGGTTTATTCGGATAGACGCCGGCGGAAGTGGCTCTGCATGGACAAACGAGCAATTCGATCATATCGTCGGGCGATATAAGGAATACGCTCAATATGCCTACGATAACGGATTCATGATGGGCGCAGAAAACCACTGGGGGCCCGAGAAGGTCTTGGCCAATCTGCAGAAGCTATATAATACAGTGGACCACCCGGCTTTCGGGATCTCCTGTCATATTAGTGGCTGGGAAGGCAACCAGGAGGAAAATGACATAGCCGACCGGCTCGTGGCACCGTGGGTCTGCCATACACACTTTGCGGGAAACATAACGGGAGGCCCACTTGAAGAGAAGATGAATAACCTTCGTGAGGCTGGTTATCAGGGTTCATACAGCGTAGAGCATTATGGCAAAAACGAATACGCTGAGGTTGCGATCCAATTGAACCGTATCCGTGTGGTATTTGATCGTTGGCGAACCACTGATTCTAAGAGTTGACAGAACCAATCACCAGGATGAATTATCGGGAACACCGGATCCCTGCAGGATAATCGATGAAGCTGTCAGGGAAAGTTTTCGAAATAGATAAAAACAATCTGGAAATGACTGTTGTGAAATACAGATGATTACTCTGAATAAAATATTTATAAGATCTGCTTTCAGACTGATTTTTACAATGTGCATCTGCTTTTCACCCGGTCCGGATATATCGGGTCAGTCAGGTCATATTACTAATGATGATGAGGTCCTTGTGGTTTCTGACTCTGCCGGCATTTATTCCAGACACAGTGATTTCAACATTGATGATCTGTTTACCAAAGAAAATTGGAGAGGTGAATGGATCTGGTTGAATAAGTCAGTTTTTAATGAATACCAGAAAACTCAAACCGAATGGATTCAGAATACTGGTTTTTCTAAACAATACAGGGCTTTATTCAGAAAAAAAATCCACCTTACCAAAGTCCCCAATGAAGCTGTTATTTGCTTAACCGCGGATGTTTCCTACCGACTCTATTTAAATGGCAGTTTTGTAAACCAGGGCCCTCCCAATATAGGGAGTGATTACTTTGACACGGTCCCACCCAAACACTGGATTTATACCTGCCTGAATGTTAAACAATACTTACAGGAAGGGATAAACACAATCGCTGTAGAAGTCTTTGGTCATTCCAGGGAAATTTCTGAAACCACCAGTGGTGAGGGAATGTTGATTTGTGACCTGGATACCCTCCCGAACGGAAATATCATCGGAACAGATACAAGCTGGAAATGTAACATAGATACTTCTTTTAGCAAAAGCGGCAGTAATTATTATCAAAATGCAAATTTTGAACAGGTCGGATGGAATGAAAATTCATTTGATGACAGTTTATGGGAAAATGCTTCTGTAAAAGAATTCGCAAAGGATGGATATCTGATTAACAGTGAGATTCCCGTTCCGATGAGAAATGCCGTGAAACCAAAAGGCATCTGGTTTCCCGGTTGTGATAAGATTGTAGATAAATATGAAACGCTGGTATATGAGAAGCCATACAAAAAAACGGAATTTACTCTGGATTACGGAAAGAATCTGACAGGTTATTATGGCTTCGAAGTAATTGCTCAGAAGAATGATACCATCAAAATATATCCTTACGAGAAAAAATATGCTTCTCAAAACAGGTCATTAACCTATATATGTAAAGAAGGATGCAATGTTTTCGAAGCACCTTACCTTAGTGTTTACAGGTATTTGAAGGTAATGGTAGTCTCGGAAAAAGGACTTGTTATAAAAGACATTCACACCGACTTTTCTTCATACCCTGTAAACTACAGGGGAAGTTTTGCCTGTTCTGACACTACACTTACAAGGCTTTGGGACATTACCCGATGGACAACACAGTTGTGTATGAACGATATGTTTTATGACTCTCCAAAACATCAGGAACCCATTGCCTGCACAGGTGATTATCTCATTCATTCACTCATTAACTATTATGCTTTCGGAGATATATGGCTTACCCGACAAACACTGATCAAGACAGCTTTGATGCTTGAAAAAAATAATTACGATATGTTCCATACCAGTTATTCTTTGCTATGGATTCAAATGATAAATTATTACTATCAATACACAGGTGACATTTATCTGGTTCAAATGCTTTTACCTCATGTTAACAGACTTATTGACTTATTCAAAACCTACCTGGACAGTGATTTTCTGGTTAGTAATGCCCCTGATTACATGTTCATGGACTGGATAAAAATAGACAAGTTCAATGCACACCACCCGCCAGCTGTCATAGGAATGGGCTACATGACTGCATTTTATTATAAGGCTTTAATTGATGCCGCATCTTTGAATTCCCTGTGTAAAAAATCAGAAATTACAGAGGAAAATCTGGCCCTCGCAGAAGAAATAAAGAATTCGTTCAACAGGCTGCTGTGGGATAATGAAAAGAAAATCTATAAAGATGGCATTCCCTTCAGATCGAAAGCACCAAATCATTATTTTTTTCCTGAAGATGTTGATATTGTAACTTTCAGCCCTCACGTTAATACGCTCGCGGTTTTGTATGATATTGCCCCTGAAAAACAACAATCGGCAATTATGGCCTATGTTACCAGCCAGGGATCAATTGACCTCCAGCCCTATTTCATGTTTTTTGTTTTAGCTGCAGTGGAACATATCGGTCAATTTTCAGGGATCGGGCTTGGATTGTTGAAAAAATGGGAAAACGGTATCAATAAAGAAACCTATACTTTAAAAGAAAACTGGCAGGATATTACCGAAACAGGATATGGAGGAGATTATAGTCATGCATGGGGAGGCTCCCCTTTATATTTTATGTCGAAAAATATACTGGGAATAAAACCCGGGACCGGGAATAACAGAAAGATTGAAATACAGCCTTTTTTAAGTAATAGTATTTCTTGGGCAAAAGGCCGTGTTCCGCATATTAGCGGCGATTGCGTTGAAGTAAGCTGGTCCAATGAAAAGGATTCGTGCTATATTTACAATTTGGATATACCTTCGGGGATCACAGCTTTTCTTAACATCCCTGTTGAATTGATAAAAAGAGATCTGATAATAAACAATAAATCTTATGCGAAAACGCCCGGGAGAGTAAAACTGGAGGGTGGGAACTATGAGATTATATTTAGATTATCAAGGACAGTAAAACTTCAGTTCACTTTATATACCAATTAGTGGCATATTATTCAAAAGATCCCGGATT
This sequence comes from uncultured Rikenellaceae bacterium, assembly GCA_964633195.1. GTDB lineage: Bacteria > Bacteroidota > Bacteroidia > Bacteroidales > VadinHA17 > LD21. Next base: position 3,708 of record CAZWFL010000113.1, read on the forward strand.
GAACCTTTATGCAACATTAACTAACAGGTTAAGGACACATGAAAGCAATACAGGCAGGTGACACAATACCATTTTTTTCACTTCCCGATCAGGATGGGAAAGAGGTCAATATTTCTGATTTCCTTGGGAAGAAAC
>CAZWFL010000114.1:0-3735 GCA_964633195.1 uncultured Rikenellaceae bacterium
GAAAAATATTTCAGCAAATACAGGCAGGCAGGTCTTGACTCAACACTCTCCTGTGTCTATGGGATGGTGGAGAACATGGACGAGAACATCGGCCTTATACTTCAGAAACTTGAGGAACTGAACATTGCCGAGAACACGATTGTGATCTTCTTCTCCGATAACGGACCCAATACCGACCGCTACAATGGCGGCATGAAAGGAAGAAAGGGATCTGTCGATGAGGGAGGGGTAAGGGTACCTTTTTATATCAAATGGCCGCAAAACATAAAACCAGGGACAACTGAACAACTGGCCCAGGACATTGATATCATGCCCACTCTTTTAGGTTTGTGCGGATTGGAATACGATCCGGAGAAACCATTTGACGGCATCGATCTTTCCGGGATCATTAATGGTAAAAAGAAAACTTTTGACCGGCTCATCTTTTCGCGGCAGGGTAACCAGGTACTTGAGAACTGCAACAGCTCGGTCCGAAACAACACCTACAGGCTTGTACTGACAAGGAAAGATACCTTACTCTATAACCTTAATGATGATCCGGAACAAAAAAATAATATTTCTTCAACAGAAAATGCGACAACGCTCTCATTGCTGGATGAACTAGTCAGACATAATATGGATCAGATAGCTAATTATCAGTCTGTTACAACGATTGAGGCGGGATTTCCCGGAGAAAGGAATTTTACCCTGCCGGTTCAGGATGCTTCCCTTTCGGGAAAGGTAAGGTTCTCAAGTATTCATCCTAACCAGTCGCATACGGAAAACTGGATCCAGAAGGGCGATTCAATCTGGTGGACACTTAATATCCATTCAGCAGGATGTTATAAGGCTGAAATTCAGTATGGTTGCCCTGAAGATCAGGCAGGAAGTCTTTTCAGATTGAGATCAGTCACATCTGAAGTCGATTTTATTATTGATGAGCCATTTGACTCACAGATTCTCCCTGACCGGGATTATGTAAAACGAAGTGAATCTGTAGAAAGAACATGGAGTTGGATGGATGCAGGTACCCTGGATCTCAATGCAGGTAATGAAAGGATAACTCTTGTACTTGAAGGTCTTAAAAAGAGTAATGCGGGGCTGATAAAATCGGTGAGGCTTACAGCCGTTAATCCGGTGGCCTTGCCTCCTTATCCGAAGAGTCGGGTGATCCCAGGTATCAGCATTGACTGGTCAACCCATCAGCGTCATGCCCTGGGAAGTGATAATTTTCAACTCACCTGGGCCGATGATAACCACCAGTATGGTATGTGGGGCGACGGCGACGGGTTTGCAGGAACAAGCGGTAAATACAGAGTTTCACTTGGGGTTGCACGTATTGAAGGTGACCATGACAATTATAAGGGCTATGACAGGTACGGACATATCGAAAGTTCGGAATATGAGACAGTCATTAAAGGTAAAAGCTGGGGGATCATATGTGTTAAGGGCGTTTTATATTCGTGGATCCATCCAGATAAACCGGAAGCCTGGGGAGACTGGGCATATCACCATAGGGAATCCAGACTTTATATGTCGGAGGACAAAGGAGCTTCGTGGCAGGCTGCGTCATGGGCATTTACGAAGGATGAAGGATTGGCAGGAGGTAATATACTGCAATTCGGGAAAAACTATTCCGGAGCCAGGGATAAATATGTTTATCATTATATGTCATATCCTGAGATAATGCACGATAGTTCAGGAAATTCAACAGAACTGATGGTGCCGGGAAAGATCTTTCTGATAAGGGTCCCAAAAGATAAGCTGATGATAAGGGATGCTTACAAGTTTTATTCAGCCAGGAAGAACGGGAAACCAAAATGGACCGGAGATATAACAAATAAAAAACCTGTATTTATTGATAATAATGGGATTGGAACACCTATAGGAATAAGTTTTAACGCCGCTTTGAATAGATATATTCTGGCCACTCAGCATTCAAAACCACACGCAGGTATGCTTGGAATATTTGAAGCACCAGAACCATGGGGACCCTGGTCAACGGTAACCTATTTATCTGAAGATACCTGGTTCGGGTATGACAACCCGGAAACAGTACCTCGTAATTGCTTCTTCTGGTGCTTCCCGACAAAATGGATAAGTGAGGATGGACGGGCAGCAACCATGGTTTTTACCGGAGGCGGGAGGGGGAAGAATAATGACTCCTTTAATACGGTCAGGGTTATTTTTCCGGTGCCCTGAACTCTATCAGACTGTCAAATACAGAACCATTTTTGATTTTTTCCGGCCAGTATGCTATCAAAGGAACATGGGTGCCAGCATCAATTGTATTACCCTTATACAAACTTCCGTCTTCCTCAATACCGCCAGCTTGTCAGATCCGCACCCGGGGGAGCTGTCTTTTTAATCCTTTGCAGGATTAGCGGGACATACATCTCGTTATATCTGAGGCGGGAAAGATAATTCGGACGTTCATGGTCACCGTTCCAGCAATGTTCTGCCCTGTCGCCGTAATCAACTTCACCGTCATAATAGGGATCAGTGGTGCTTTCGAGGAACTCTTCCATAAGATATACAGCGTTATTAAGGTAGTAATTATCCATATCGCCGCAATATATCCTGATCTTTCCTTTGAGCTTTGGCCCGAGTCTTTTCCAGTCGCGCTCAAGTATATGCCTGAGGTCGTAATTTTCCCGCCAGTAGTCTGCCACTTCTTTATCGATCACGCCTGTTTTCTTATCCCATATTGGTTTGGGATATCCGTCTTCACCCTGAGGTGAGAAAACGGCCTGCCAGATGTCCCACTGGTCGCCAGACCTGCTTTTGTTGCCTATCGCATTTTCCATCAGATTCTGCATCCTGACGGTCGAACTTACATTCCCGAGCCAGTCCCGCAAACCGGGGCGCTCTATGCTGCCAAAAGGGCCATTAAGATAATACGCATTTTCATCTTCATATATATTAACAAGGCAATATGCCCTGAAATCGATCGGATCGGGACAGGCTGCAAAACAGCCGTTATATTCATCGGGATAGAATACCTGTGCGGCAAGCGCTTCCCACCCTCCTGTTGAACCGCCGTAAAGAAAGCGGGCCCATCCTTCGCCGATGCCCCTGAACCGTCTTTCTATTTCGGGTATCAGCTCATAGGTTATTGCATCGCCGTAGGGGCCAAGGTTCTCGGAGTTTACCGCATATGAGTCATCATAATACGGATTTGCATGCTGGATCTCAATAATAAGCATCCTGGGGAAATCCTTCGAAATCCATTTCCTGTAGAAATCATATGCTGCCTGCTGCTGGATAATATTATATCCCGATATCCGGAATCTTTCACTATAGTCAGTTTTCAGCGTTGTATCGGGAGGTTCGGTCCTGAAACCACTGAAATCGGACGGGAAATGGCCATGGAAAACACAGATCGGGTACCTTGCCTCAGGGTGATCGTCGAATCCTTCAGGTACCAGTACATGGGCCCCGAGGTGCATCGGTCTTCCCCAGAATTCAGAAAGAAGCTTACTCCCGATCTTTATGTGCTTTACATATTTGGTGTCTTCTGGTTCAGGAGGCGGGGGATTAATGCCATCGAGAATGAAGTTGTGATTCATCCTGCCGCTTTCCGTGATTTTGATCCTTACAGGTTTGCTGAAGAGATTTCCAGGCGCCCTCCTCCAGTTCTGCCCCTCACCACGGTCCATCGGAAGTTTCACAGTATGTCCGCCGGTCAACCTGAATGTTTCATATTTATGCAGCACAGCCTGTAAATAATATTCTCCGGGAGGTATATCTGCCATT
>CAZWFL010000115.1:0-3404 GCA_964633195.1 uncultured Rikenellaceae bacterium
GGTTTTATCATCTCTTCGGCCAGGGTGTATATATATGAAGAACTGGCATTGCCGTTCACCTGCAGGCTCAGGATGGTTGTACCTGTCTCGTTTGAGGGCATGTTCATGCTGATGACGGGGTATGACACCCTGTCAGGAAGTCTTTTTCGTGATTCCCGGATGAGCGATGCTACTTCGAACCTTTTTGCCCTCAGGTCGGTGTTTCTGTCAAACTCAACGGTGATCCTTCCTGATCCGTTGTTTGTGGTTGACGAGATCTTCTTCACCCCGGTAACGGTTCCGAGAACTCCCTCCAGCACTGATGTAACTTCCTGTTCAACAACCCTTACCGGTGCTTCTGGCCAGCTCCAGGTTATTGTGAGGGAGGGGAGGTAACGTGTGGGATTAAGCTGGAGGGAAAGCAAAGGGATCATCGCCGCACCGACAATGATCAGCATCACGAAAAGGATGTTGACAGTGAATGTGGATAAGAATGAACTGTATTGAGGTTCGTTCTTCATTCCTCCCTTACTGTTGTTTCGTGGGCAAGGTTGACATTTCCCCGGAAGATCACCAGGTCACCCGGTGCAAGTCCCTCTTTTACCGAGAGGCTGGTGCTGTTCTCAAATTCAACGGTAACGTATTTCCATATTGCCAGGGAGTCCTGCCGGACGAATATCACATCCTTACCCTGCCTGATAACAAGAGCCTCCTTCGGTACCACCAGCCTGTCCGGTATGGGTTTCCTGATCACCACACGTACGTTCATACCGTCGATGAACCTGCCATTGTTGCGAAAATCAGCCCTCACCTTTACCATTCCATTCTCATCCACCCGGGGATTGATCTGGGTGATCCTTCCCGTAATGAAGGTGCTGTCGTTGATAAAAGGGATAATTCCCACAGGCATTCCCTTGCTGATAAGACCGTATTCCGACTCAATAACCGGGAACTCCACCTCCATATTCTCGTCGGAGATGATCGTGCAGAGGTCCTTGTAGTTCTGCGACGGGTTCCACTGAAGGGCCTCGAGATTTGCCACGGTACCGGTTATCGGCGCATGGAGGCGGGTATTGTTAAGGTTATATTCCGCCACTGCGAGTGACGTAATGGCATCATTAAGCCCGCTGCGGATACGTGATATCTTTATCTTGGCCGCCGACAGATTCGTTGTGTCGCTGGATCTGAAATTGCTTAGCAAGTCATCCCTGAAATTTATCTCGGCTTTCTCGTAATTCTGCTGTGCACGAATGAGCTGCATCCTGTAATCAAAATCCTCAATTACTGCAAGAAGATCGCCGGCCCTCACTTTCTGTCCGTTCTGTACATATAGTTCGCTTATTATGCCGTTCACCTTAAACGGAACGACAGCCTTCTGGGACGATGATATTTTTCCGTTGCTCAGCAGTTCGTGGTAGAAGGTTGAAGGTTCGAGCTTCACGGTCTTCACAATAACCGCCTCGGGTCGTGCTGCGCGGCGTGCCATCTCTTCGAGGTTCTCCGCCGTCTTTTGCTTGCACGAAAAGGTTATTGCAATCAGTAACACGATGTAAATAAAGATATTGACTTTCATTGCGATGGTAATTAGGGCTCACAATAATTTTCGTGAATATAAATTTATGAAATAATTTTCAAAAAAATGCATATTTTAACTAATATATTCGTTGGGAAAGTCCGAAGTCCGAAGCATTATCGAAGGAGGGTCATTCACACTTCGCTGTCATTCGGTGGTCATTAGCGCTCCGCGCGTCATTCACGCTTTGCGTGTCATTGATTGCTAAACTACTGAATGACAATTGAATGACAATTGAATGACAATTGAATGACAATCGAATGACTACTGAATGACTACTGAATGACGATTGCACGATTGCATGATCGCACGATTGATTGTGATTCGTGAATTTTGATTCGTGATTTATCGCCACTTATCCGGCAAGTTTATAGTCCCGGATTAATAATCCGGGTGATAAGTTTAATCTTTTAGTTAGGTTACGGATCATCTCAACAGTCAATTTCCTTTTACGGTTGAGTACTTCTGAAACCCTGTTTTTACCACCAATAACGTCTGCAAGATCAACCTGTTTAAGCTGCAATTCTTCCATCCTGATTTTAATTGCCTCAATAGGATCAGGAGCATCAATATGGTAGTGTTTCCTTTCGTATTCATCTATAAGTAAACCAATAATATCAGCCTCGTCACTTTGAGGAGTTCCGATCTCAGCGTCAAAGATCTCCTCAAGTCTTTTAAGAGCATTCCGGTAATCCGCTTCAGTTTTAATCAGTTTAATATCCATTGTTTCTTTTTTAAATTGTATTTGCATCTATTTTCTCATATTCAGCGTGAGTTCCAATAAATCTGATGAAGATCCATTGCTTCCTGAAGTTGAATTTTGCAACCAGCCTGTATGAATTCCCTTTGATGTTAAAAACAACCCTGTTGTCCTTTAGAATACTTGCATTCGCATAAGTCTTTTTGACATCATCAGGAGTTTTCCATTCTGAGTTCATAGCAGTGTCATACCATGTTGTCAGGTACTGTTCAGAGTCAGAATGTATTTCCCAAAAGAGTCTCAGTGTACTCTTTGCGAATATTCGTTCCATTATTCTAATTCTTTGCCAAAGATAATAAATAATTCCCAAAATGGGAACTATGTCCTGATTCTTTTTCTGCTACATCAAGAATCAAATTGGGTTATTCCTTCAACCGTACCATTACCAGAACCGGATTATCGGTCTCTTTCAGGCTGTTTGCCAATTGTTCAAGTTCTTTCTTCTTTTCGGGGCTTCTTGGGTTAATTTCTTTAAATCCTGTTGTTGCAACATGGGTTTTAAGCAGATATGGATCTAACAATCCAACTATATATTCCCGGCCATTCATGGTTAAATAGCTTCTGGGATAGAATAAAGGCCCACCATCTAAATCATTAATAATACCAGCGTTATCAGATTCTTCACACCTGGGAAGATACGATTTCCTGCTTTCTTTCTCAATAAACGCAATCAGTTTTTCCCCATTGAAAAAATATTTGATTACCAAGTACTTTTTTGCTTCAAACATGGCTTCAATAAACAAATATTGAGACAATTTTTGCTGTGGATCAAATTGGCCTCTGGGTAATCTGTGCTCTCCGGGGCTAATCAGAAAAGATGCACTAATGCTTAAATCCGGTAAAATCTCGTATACTGTGTCGTTATAATTATTCCAGTAATACAGGTTATTATTGAAGTTATATGTTCCACTCTTTGCCCCCCAGTTACTCCAGAATATGGGAACCGTTCTTTCTTTCGTCTTAATCAACTGACCTAGTGTGTCGAGAACTATCCAATTGTTTTCTGCATCTCCAAATTGGAGATAATTAAATAAGAAGTAACTAATCAGTGCCTGGAGTTTGGAGTGCCTTGAGTGCCTAAAGTTAATCATA
>CAZWFL010000116.1:0-3384 GCA_964633195.1 uncultured Rikenellaceae bacterium
TGCCTGCAGTAGAGCCGCAGGCGGCATCAACCACCCACCGTCTGTACCACGTCTCATTCATTATTGCTTCCGGAGAAAGTTCCTGTATGGTTGCCCCGCTAATATCCGACCAGTACATACCATCTTGAGAGATTTGCCAACGGTAACTGTAGTTACCTCCCCCTCCGCTTGCTGCTGTTGTCTCAACCAGGTTGGCCGGAGCTGTTCCGGAAAAGATCCTTGTTTCGGCTGCTACAATCGATCCGGCTGTCAATTCGGGCCTCACCGCAATGGTAACGATGTTTGTTTCTCCAAGTGTGGCATTCTGAGAATCCGTTACCCTGCACCGGAAATGAGCTGTTCGTCCGAGGACGGGAGGTGAATAGGTTGGCAGCGAAGCAGTCGTCCCGGCTATATCATTCCAGTTTGTCCCGTCGTTCGATCTTCTCCACCTGTATGAATACCCGGGTGTACCTCCGGAAGGAGCTTCAGTAAAAACCAGACGAGCCGGCGCTGATCCGTAACAAATTACCTGGTCATTACCGATCTGTCCCGGTGACTGGCAAAATAACAGATAACTTATTGAACAAAGGATAAAGGTAAATATGGTCTTTCGCATCTGTATGTTTTCTGAAATGAGTTCAACTGTTATTTTTAAGCATGTATTATACGACAGAATAAAGTTAATGTTTTAAATAGAAAGGTTAAACCCTTTTTGACAATAGATAAGAATTATTTGATGAATGTTTGCGATAAGACACCGGTAAGGTTAAAGGCAACAGTTTTATTCAGATACTCTCCGCTGATCTTCCTGCAGATTTGCCGATTAGCATTTTTCTTATTATCTTTATAGCCTGTTATTTATTGCTTTAGGTTATAATCAAACTGATTTTATTACCGATGGTATGAGACTATCATTAATTGCATTAATTATTTCAGGAGGAATTCTATGCTCCTGCAGGGGAGAGACACCGACAGTAGTTACATCGCCGGTTACCGAAATAACAGCTTCTTCGGCTGTAGGCGGAGGGAAAGTGATCAGTGAAGGTACCGGGAAGGTGGTGGAGCGAGGTATATGCTGGAGTACGGATCCCTCGCCGTCAATCCTGGCTGATCGGACAATTGAGGGCGGAGACATTGGCGATTTTTCAAGTAATATCCATAATCTGTCCGGCTCAACTCAATATTATGTAAGAGCATATGCATCGAATGATGCAGGAACTTCTTATGGAAATGAAGAAAGTTTTGAAACAGAACCTTCAGGCTATCAGCATGGTGACCGGATAATTGCCGATCACACTGTTGTAGATCAATATTCAAAGATCCCCCAACAATACATTGATGAGGTTAAAAAGATGCTTGTCAACATTGTAGGAATATCCCATTCTATAGGTTATCAGCAAGGTGCAGATCTGTTGGAACTGCTTAATTCGAAATATCAGGCGGTAACCTACTACAATACCAATCCTCCTGCATATTCAGACCAGTATTTACGATTAGGCAGTCACGCCAAGGTGGCGGAGGATGGGTTTTATGTTTCTCAGGATGCCATTGACACTTACATTGATTATATCAATTATCTGCATAATTCAGGAAAAACAATTGCAGTAACAGCTTTAGGATGGTGTTACACAATGACCTGGGTAAATCCTCCGGGAGGTGGCAAAGACCCTGTATATAATGTTCGCTGGGCCGGTTCCTCTGTCGGCGGCCCCCAGGGCAGTCTCAGATGGGGTCTTGACAGCGGAGATCAGGTCTTAACGGGAAATTCGGTGTGTATGGATACTTACCTGCAAGCCGTTGAAAAATACAACAATTACTTCGTTGGTATAAACCGCCCGACGAAAGTGGTCTTTACCACCGGTCCTGTGGATGGTAATTCCGGGACAGAAAATGGTTTTCAGAGGGAACTGAAACACGACTATATACGGAAGTATGTACTCGCAGATAATTCCCGGATATTGTTCGATTATGCTGATATCCTCTGTTACAACGACCGTGGAGAAAAGAACGTGGTTTACTGGAATGATAACGGCACCCAGCGACCACATGCGCAAATACATCCTGATAACCTGAAGGATTATGACGCTTCATGGAGAATAATTGATATGGAAGACGGTAGTACCCACATTGGAGAGGTAGGTGCTTTAAGACTCGCAAAGGCGATGTGGTGGATGCTGGCAAGAATTGCCGGTTGGGATGGCAATTGAAGATTTATTCTCATTCGTAAGGATTGTTAAACACACCAGCAAATTTTTTTTAACGATAGAAGCACTTTCCGGAAATAAATCTGAGTATCGTTAGTTATTAATGATAGTTATTGCCTGTATAGCCAGTCTGACATTATGAAATAAACTGCCATATAATTTATCAGATCAGGATAAAAAACGATTTAACAAAAAGCAAATGAAAAGGGCAATCGCATTACTGGTTTTTGTCCATTTCACCGTGGTTCAGACAGGACAAATTGTTGCTGATCATAGTGTTGTTGATCAGTATGACAAGATTCCTCAGAATTATATTGATGAAGTAAAGAAAATGCTTGTTAACCTGCCGGGTATCTCTCATTCTCTGGGGTATCAGCATGGACTTAACCTTCTGGAACGATATGATAGCAGATTTCAGGTAACGACTTATAACAACACAAATCCTCTATCATATTCTAACCAGTATTTAAGATTTGGCAAGCACGGAAATGTAGCCGAAGACGGTTTTTATACCTCTCAGGATGGTATTGACACTTTCATAGAATATATTGATGCCCAGAACCGAACTGGGAATCCATTTTCAGTTATCGGCCTTGGATGGTGCTATACAATGACATGGCACAATAATCCGGGAGGAACGATCGATCCTGTATACCGGGTCAGATGGGCAGGGTCCTCGGTTGGCGGGCCGCAGGGTGATCTGAGATGGGGTCTCGACAGCGGTGATCAGCCATTGACAGGGAATTCTGTAAATATGGGAACTTACCTGGGAGCAATAGAATATTACAATAATTATTATTCTGACAAGACCCATAAAACCTTATTTATTGTTACAACGGGTCCGGTAGATATGAACGAAGGAACAGAAAATGGTTATCAGCGAGAGATCAAACATGATTACATCAGGCAGTACGTAAATGCAAATCCAAATGCTGTGTTCTTCGATTATGCTGATATTCTGGTACATAATAACGCCGGACAAAAGAACGTTGTTTATTGGAATGATGGCGGCAGCAATAGACCTCATGCGCAGATACACCCTGAAAATCTGATGGATTATAATGATAGTTGGAATATTATTGAGTATGATCCGGGTGGTGATCCGCTTGGGGACGATCATATTGGTGAAGTAGGGGCCTTGAGGCTTGCAAAGGCAATGTGGTGGTTGCTGGCCAGAATTGCAGGGTGGGATGGAGGA
>CAZWFL010000117.1:0-3247 GCA_964633195.1 uncultured Rikenellaceae bacterium
AGCTCTGAGCCCAGCCGTCGTCCCGATAAATTGGGACTTTGGCTGGCAAAGCCTGTGCCCTGAGCCATTAAAGACGGAAGAAAGTTGGCAGTAGCAGTTGGCAGTTGGTAGTTGACTAGAAAAGAAGTTTAATAATATAATGATTGCACGATTCATTGATTGTGATTTGTGATTCTGGATTTGTCATTTAATAGTTTAACAATTAATAACAGCGTGTAGCGCTCAATGGCGTCCGACGTAAGGAGGGCAAATGACCACTGAATGACTTCCGCCGTCAGGCGGACAAATGACTCACAACTAAATCCCAGGGAATCGGGAGAGGAAGTTCCGCGTCAGGGGGTCAGCCAATCAGAGGTAGAAGGAGCCCGTCGATGAGTGTTATGATAAAAAACATCCATGTAGATTAGAATATTTAGTTTATATTTGCATGGTTAAATCAATCCTTATGTATATAAACAGAGTGCTCGAAATTAAAGTTCTGGAATCGCTGGAGAATAATCCGGTAACAGCAATAACAGGACCAAGGCAGTGCGGTAAATCGACTCTTGCAAGATCTGTAATAAAAAACCGGGATAATACAATTTTCCTTGACCTTGAAAAACCCTCTGATCTTAATAAAATGGATAATGCCGAATGGTTTTTACAATCGCAGAAGGATAAGCTTATTGTCCTGGATGAGATACAGCGTAAAACCGGACTGTTTCCTTTGATAAGGAGTCTCTGTGATGAATGGCGGCAAAATGGCAGATTCTTAATACTGGGATCGGCTTCAAGAGATTTGTTGAAACAATCGTCCGAAAGTCTTGCAGGGAGGATATCTTATAAAAGACTGACACCATTCCTTTTATCTGAAATAGATGATAAATATTCCCTCAATGACTACATAAGCAGGGGAGGGTTCCCAAGAAGTCTTCTTGCAAACGATGATGCAGGTTCTGCTGAATGGCTCGATGATTTTATATCCACATTCCTCGAGCGTGACCTGTTGTTATGGGCAGGATTCTCCCCTTCAACAATGAGGAGATTATGGCAGATGACTGCGCATAATAACGGACAGACCATTAATTATACTTCGTTCGGGAACTCACTCGGCGTCAGTAATACAACAGTAAGAAATTATCTGGATCTGCTGGCAGGAACATTCATGGTTGATTTGCTTCCTCCCTGTCATAAGAATTTCGGAAAAAGAATAGTAAAGGCTCCCAAGGTTTATATATCCGACACAGGAGTTACGGCTCGTCTTCTGGGAATCAGGGGATTCGACCAGATCAGCGGACACATGGTTTTCGGAAGTTTATGGGAGTCAATTGTGCTGACAAATATAAAAGGCCATATACCGGAAGCAAACCTCAGTTTTTACAGAACAAGCAATGGTGCAGAGATTGATATCATAGCGGAAACAGATAAAGGGATTTATGCAATTGAATGCAAATCATCCCTGTCACCAAAACTGAATAAAGGTAACCGGTTTGCCATAGATACAATCAGACCTGATCACACCTTTATTGTTGCCCCGGTAGAAGAGGGATGGTCTGTGGATGAAAGAACTGATGTTGTATCTGTCAGGGAACTTACAAGTTATTTGCGGGAAAGGGTTTAAAGAGCTGTGATGAAAGGTCTTCCTATACCCCCAACCCCCAGGACCGGAGGTTATTCACATTGAGTTCTATCCATTTTCTAAACCAAAGAAATGACTCAAAAACTGCCTTTTGCCAGGATGAGGTTTTAATATCAATCCTTCAAACATCTTACTGAATAACCATGAGTTACTACCATTGCATTGCCATTAAAATATGTACTGTTAGATCCGAGACTGCGCGTATAAGCATCGATATCATATCTTTCGGATTGAGTAGAAGACCACCAGTGGCTGGTTTGTCCAAAGAACAATAATGGTCCGGTTGTTAAACGATAGCCTGTGGGGAGGGCTGTAAAACCTGTAACGTTTCTTTTTTCAGGATAGTCGGTATTGCCCACTGCTCCTGTCACTGTAGATGATGTCCACCCGGTAGTGGAAGCAAGTGATAGGGCATACCTCGCCCCGGTTGTTGTACCATCGTAATTATAGCCGTTATTAATCAGGTAAGTTTCAAGGGACGCCCAATCTACACTGGAGGGCACATGCCATCCGGCCGGACAAAGTCCTCTGGCATCGTCAACCGTATACCAGTTGTATAATGCACCGTAAACCGATAACACCTCCGCATCAGAGTTCAGTCCGTCAATTTGATCATGCGGGTAGATTGCATATGCGCCGGACATAGTATTGGACCAGTCTGAATCGGTTAGATTTGTGGGTATTGGGTCGCCATTACGGTACCTGGTCGTCTTCAGGTTTTCCTGAAGCCACTGCTGATCACCTATGGTTATAATATTGTAAACGTTTCCATCAATGTCGGTAACGGTTTTTACCTGTTCGGTGGGGAATGACCGTACTGAACCATAAGCCGTGCCTGCACTGTTTGTCGCATACGCCCTTACATAATACGTGGTTCCCGGTTCCAGTCCGGTTATATTGCTTGTAAAACTTCCGGTTGATGATCCGTCTTCTGTTTTGCTGTCGGCAACAGTCGGAGTTTGTTCGGTACTGCTCCAGCAGACCCCCCTTGCCGTGATCGCCCCGCCGCCGTCGTCAGTGATGTTTCCGCCGGAAACAGCAGTCGTTTCAGTAATTGAAGTGATCTCAGCAGTTGTAACCGTGGGAGGAAGAACAGGACTGGTGGTAAATGACTGCTGGTTGCCGTAGGTTGTTCCGGCTTCATTTGTGGCCCAGGCGCGGACATAATAAGAGGTGCCCGGAGTCAGCCCTGTCAGGCTGCTGGTGAAGGAGCCCGTACCGGTGCCGTCTGATGTTTTACTGTTTGACACAGTCGGGTTCTCCGAGGTGTTCCAGCAGACTCCCCTGGCTGTGATTTCTGCTCCTCCGTCTGCGGTAACATTCCCGCCAGATGATGCGGTTGTCAGGGTTATCGAGGAGACACCGGCGGTAGTAACAGTCGGGGGAACAGGATCTTTCTTGCAGGAGTTGAGAAGAAGTGCAGAACCTGTTAGAAGTAAAGTTATTACGAAAATCCTGAGATGTGCTTTCATGATCCTGGTTTTAGTTGAAATACAAAGACAATTTAATCAATAAGCATCTTACTCGTTTTACTCTGCGTCCCAAATTCTTTAGTCTAAGTACCAAAAGGAAGCCCGAAGACAGAAGACAGAAGACCCCCGCCTGACCGCTGACGCAGTCAGTCGGGCA
>CAZWFL010000118.1:0-2783 GCA_964633195.1 uncultured Rikenellaceae bacterium
CAGGCAATATGGTGCGCATTGCCGTTCAGCTGATTGATGCCGGAACCGATGCCCATTTATGGTCAGAGATGTATGACGAAGATCTGAGCAATCTGTCACGCATTTTCATAATACAGAGTGAAGTGGCACAATCCGTGGCCAGAGAGCTGAAGGCTGTAATATCCCCGGAGGAGAAACGACTTATCGAAAAAATTCCAAGCACAGATCTTGCAGTATATGATGAATATCTGAAGGCCCGCTCTTACGCATGTGATGGCAGAAGTGAATCTATGAAAAAGGCCGTGGAATTTCTGAACAGCGCCGTTGAGAAAAACCCTGGCTGGGCGCCTCTCTATGCGGGTCTGGCAGAGGTATGGATGTGGATACAGCAAGGGGGGTATGAATCACCTTCTGTGACTGGTCCGAAAATTCTCGAGAACCTCAATAAAGCGATGGAATTGGATCCGGATATTTCCGGAATGCATTATCTCAGTGGTTTGGTCGCTCAATGGGTGGAATGGGACTGGGAGAAGAGCGAAAAAGAGTTCTTAAAGGCTCTGGCTATAAATCCCAACGATGCCCTGTCAAGGGCATTCTATGCGCAGCTGTTATTGATCCTTCACAGGAAAGATGAAGCCCTGGCACAGAGAGAGCTGGCGATAAGCCTCGATCCTTTAAATCCAATGATGAAACTTATGGATATAGGAACACTGATCCAGGCAGGTGAGTACGAAACTGCCATGTCTATTGCGGAAAAAGCTCTGAGCTCCGATCCTGAGAACTTTAACATCAACTTTTTAATTGAACATACTGCATTCAGGCTCAAGGTATACGACAAAGCAATCAGAGCAACAAAGTATGTTCTTCCTGTTTATAGCATAAAGGAAGAAGATATAAAAGAAATTGAAAGGATTTACAGAGAATCTGGATATGTTTCGGTCTCTGAAGAAATCCTGAAACATTTGGAGAAGTTTGCTGAAGAGAATCCCTTAAGTCCTCATGATATGGCACTAAGATGCGTTGCTGCGAATCAACACGATAAAACCTTGAAATGGATTGAAAGGGGATTTGAGATGCACGACCCGCAAATGATGTATATAGCCTCACCAGCGCGATATTTTGAACCATTATACGGGAATCCAAGATTCTTAGCGATTTGTGAGAAAATGAAACTTTCGCTTCCGAAAACCACATAAATAATAAGGTGTAAAGGTTTAGCGGTACATAGGTGCAGAGGTATAAAGGTGTAATGGTACAACTTGAGCAGCGGAGCAACTCAATCCCGACAACCTGAGGAACTAAGGTTTGTCGGGAGGTGCAGAAGCAGGGAGCAAAAGAGCGAAGGGGTGAGAGGCTTAAAGGACTATCGGAATAATCAATCGGTGAGATTATTTATCAGTAGCACAATTTGTTCTTTCAGTTTGGGGAGATCTTCCTTAATTATATTCCAGACAACGTATTCATCGATAACATAGTAATCATGGACCAGAATATTTCGTAACGCAATAATTCCAGCCCACTCAACTTCAGAATGAGCAGTTTTTGTTTCTTTTGTTATTTTACCTGCAGCTTCACCTATTATCTCCAGTTGTTTGACTGAGGCAAACTTCTTTTCAGAAGATCCTTTAAAATCATTGATTGTAATACCCTTTGTGTAATTTTCAAGTTCGATTATTGCTTCAAGTATATGCTGAAGCCGTGCTTTGTCACTAAGTTTTCCTTTCATAAACGAGGATTTTATCTTTATCGACGAAAGGCCGTATATATTTTGAGAGGGCTTTATCGGAAACTAAATCGACATTGTTTCTAAGCAGCTCCTGAAGATCTATTTGCATTTGAATGAATTCCATTCCGATCTTCTTTGAATAATCAAGTTCAACAAGTATGTCATAATCACTTCCTGAATCAGCATCACCCCTCGCATAAGAACCAAATACGAATGCTTTAAAGACAGGTTTATCTTTAAAATAATTCCGCAGGATGCTGATATTTTGGCTCGAGATGTTCATAATTACAAATTTATTGAAAAAACTTATCTGTCCAAAAAACTTGACATCATTTGCACTTCCCGCATCATTCGGCTGCGCCGCTTTGCCCTCCGAAGATTTATCGAAGGAGGGTCATTTGGCCTGCGGCCGTCATTCGATTGTCATTTGTCCCGCAAGCGGGACGTCATTCGTCCTCCTTACGTCGGACGTCACTCAGCGCTACGCGCTGTCATTTGGCTGTGCCGTCATTGTTTGTCATACAATTGAATGACTACTGGATGACTATTAAATGACAATCAAAATCTAACTGTGCATTTCAGCTTCTGGCAAAATATTCTTGACTCATATACATCTCTTTATTACCTTTATCATAAAACTGTTGTAGGATACTCCATTCCATAACAAATCCATATATGGCACATGATGTTTTTATTAGCTACTCCAGCGTAGACAGGACCGCCGCAGATACTGTCTGTTCCATCCTTGAACAAAACGGCCTAAGCTGCTGGATCGCACCGCGGGATATTACTCCGGGACTTGATTTTGCAGAAGCTATCATTGATGGTATTAAATCATCGAAACTCTTTATCCTGGTCTATTCATCAAACTCGAGCAACTCCAAACAGGTTATCAGGGAAGTGGACCGGGCAGTGCATACCGGAATCCCTGTAATAAACCTCCGGCTAGAGGATGTGCCCCTGTCAAAACAACTTGAATATTACCTGAGCAGTGTTCACTGGCTCGATGCAAAGACACCTCCGTTGGAAGATCACATTAATAAATTATCGGGAGTGGTAAAAATCCTTCTCAGGAAAG
>CAZWFL010000119.1:0-2754 GCA_964633195.1 uncultured Rikenellaceae bacterium
GTAAGCATCCGGCGTAGTACATCTTTTAACAGTTGTTTCAGCTGATTATTTTTCGGCTAAAACATTTTAAGATGATAAATGAATCAAAAATTCTGGAGCTGATCAAAAGACAAAAGGATACAGGTCTTAACATCACAGCGTTTTGCGCCAACGAAGGTATTCCAAAATCCTCCTACTACTATTGGAGAAAAAGGCTCCAGAAAGAACCAGGAAAAGGTTTTATACCGCTTCTGGTTAATGCCACACCAGCAACTATTAATGTATCCGCAAAGAACAGTGTTCGGGAGCAACATGAACACCACAGCTCTTGTGATGCTTTCCCAATGGAGATAATTTATCCCAACGGAACTACACTGCGGATAAAACACACTCTTGACCTGGCCGGATTGCGTTCACTTGTTTTACTGGTAGACTGATAATATGTTCCATCTTCACAGCTCACTAAAGTATTATCTATATCCTCTTCCGGTAGATATGCGAAAGAGTTTTTACACCCTGAGTGGTGTTGTAAATTCATATATGAACCAGAATGTCCGTGACGGAGGGGTTTTCATTTTCATGAACCGCCACCAGAATGTGATGAAGATCCTGCACATGGAATATGCAGGTCTTGTGATATATCATAAAAAATTAGAATCAGGCCGGTTTAAACTGCCGGCATTTGATGAAAATACCGCTTCGATAACCATAAATTGGCAAGATCTGATGGCCATGGTACAAAGTGTACAAATAAGAAATGTAAAGCCTCGTAAAATTGTTAATAAATACTTGTTATTCAGTTAGTTATTAACATTTTATAGTTTGGTAGGTCGTTTTGTTTTGTTATCTTTGACACAGACAAAAACGCTAAAGAACCGTGGATAATAAAGCTGATAAAGATACATTAATAGAGGCCCTACTTCTGGAGCGCGATGAGCTTTATCAGGAACTTACCAAATTAAGACATTCCAGCGGAGGTGACCTTGAGCATTATGAGACCATTATAAACGAAAAAGATAACAAGATCAGGCAATTAAATGGTACTGTTAGCAAGTTGGATAATAAGATCAAGGATCTAGGAGATAAGGTTATAAACTTTGAAGATAAGATCAGGCAATTAACTGATCAGCTTGCCTGGTACCGGCGTAAGTTTTGGAAGGCAGGTAGCGAGAAGTTCATCCCCCAGGATCCTGCCCAGCGACAGCTCGACTTTGGTGGCCTTGATACCCTGCCTGAAGAAGAACAGGTAGCAAAGGAAGCAGCTAAAGAGATCATTACATACGAGCGTAAAAAGCCCGAAAAGATTAAAAAACAACCTGTTCGTATGCCACTCCCCGAGCACCTTCGCCGTGAGCAGGAGATAATTGAGCCTGAAGGTATTGATGACAACTGGACAAGGATCGGGGAAGAGGTAACGGAGATACTTGAGCATAAACCGGGTGAACTCTTTGTTCGTCGCATCATACGTCCTAAGTATGCATTGAAAAATGAGTTCCAGAAGTTGTTGGAGACTAATGAAGACGGAGCTCAGTCCAAGGTTGTTAAGATAGCGCACATGCCGCTGTTGCCACTTCCAAGGAGTAACGCCGGGCCAAGTCTTCTTGCAGAACTCTTGATGGGCAAGTACTTCTTTCATATGCCTTTTCACCGTCAGATCAGTCTTTTTAAGCTTGCAGGAGTGTCTCTTCCGGCCTCAACTGTTAATGATTGGTTTGCAGGCGGTAGCGATCAGCTCCGGGCATTGTATTTCAGGTTGAGAGAATTAGTTCTTGAATCAGACTATATACAGGTTGATGAGAGTACTGTACCCGTAATTAACAGTGAGAAGCAACAGGCAGTTAAAGCATACCTCTGGGTGGTCCGCTCGGTAATGGATAAAATGATGTTTTTTCATTATGATAAGGGATCACGGGCGCAGAGAGTTGTAATAGATCTTCTCAGGAATTTCAAGGGGGCAGTTCAGACGGATGGTTATGAGGCTTATTCAATATATGAGAATAAGAAAGATGTAATACTTATTGGCTGCTGGGCTCATGCACGCAGGAAATTCACCGAAGCCCTGAAAGAGGATAAATCTGGTGCAGAGTATGCCTTGGAGCAAATAAGTCTGATATATGGTGTCGAGACCATGGCTGATGACCAAAACCTGAGTTATGAGCAGAGGGCTGAACTGCGCAGCAGGCTGGCTTACCCAATCCTGTGTGCTTTCGAAAAATGGATTGTAGGTTATGTGCCAAAAGCATTGATCAAAGGAAGAATGTACAAAGCGCTGACATATACATATGCCTTATTTCAGCGATTGACAAGGTATCATCTTGATGGCCGCTATAAGATAGACAATAACCTTATTGAAAATGATATCAGGCCACTGGCTGTCGGAAGAAAGGGCTACTTGTTTTGCGGCAACCACGATGCAGCTGAAAATGCAGCAATAATGTACTCTCTTTTTGGCTGCTGCAAGGCTGCCGGTGTCAACCCAAGGGAGTGGCTTACAGATGTGCTGACAAGGATACCCGAATACAACAAGGATTACAGCCGGGATCTTGCAGAACTCCTTCCTCATAATTGGAATGCATCCAAAACCATCCAGAATATTCCAGCATAATCTGGAATATCCTGGAATATCCTGGAATTTTCTGGGAAAATCTAACCGATTACAGTTTTTTCCAAAGATTTCAAAGAACATTAGAATTTCTAAAAGTGAGTCCTATAGATTCTGGTGAAAAATAGCCGGGAAAATTAGGACTGGCAATATGTACCTGGCCGAATGCTTAC
>CAZWFL010000120.1:0-2506 GCA_964633195.1 uncultured Rikenellaceae bacterium
TGTAACCGGAAAATAACAATGCTTTAAAATCGGAAAGTAACGATGTATTGTTTTCGGAAAACAATGATGTAGCATTTTCGGAAAATAGCGATGCATGATCTTTGAGCTGTGAACTTGACCTGCAGGTCAAGTTCACAGCTCAAAACCAGTAAATTACTCGGCTTATTCAATAAAAATAACCGAGATGACAGAAAAGGACTTAAACAACTGGATCATGTATCATGAAATTCACAAACTTAATCGGATGGGCTTTAGCGCGCCACGTATTGCCAGGTTCCTGGGCATGGATGAACGGACTGTCCGGAAGTATCTTCAGATGGACGAAACGCAGTATGAGCAATATCTGTTGAGATCAGATCGTAAAAAGATTTTGACTCCCTATGAAGACTTCGTTGTCGGCAATCTCAAGGAATATCCGGAGACCTCCACAGCCCAGATCCATGACTGGATGAAGGAGCATCATCCGGATATGCCGGAGGTATCTCCAAGGACCGTGTTCAATTTTGTCATGTTTATCCGGCAGAAATACAACATCCCATATGAACCTGTCACCAGAAACTTTTTTCCTGTTCAGGAGTTGGCATATGGCTACCAGGCTCAGGTTGATTTTGGAGTGTACAACATGCGATGTTCCAACGGTAAACGCAGGAAGGTTTATTTTTTTGCCATGGTTCTTTCACGCAGTCGAATGAAATTTGTATGGTTTAAAGATGCTCCTTTTACCACAGTTGATGTTATTTATGCACATGAAATGGCCTTCGCGTTTTTTGGAGGCATCCCCAGGGTTATTGTTTATGATCTGGACAGGACGATGGTTGTTGACGAAAATCTGGGGGAGATCATTTTAACTTCGCGCTTCCGGGAATATACCCGTAGCCGGGGATTTGAACTTCATTTTTGCCGGAAATCAGATCCACAGAGCAAAGGCAAGGTAGAAAACGTGATCCAATACATTAAAAAGAATTTTCTTTTCAACCGGTTATATCAGGACAATGAAACTCTCAACGAACAGGCTGTCGCCTGGCTGCAGCGTACGGCAAATTATCTCCCGCATAATTACACCAAAATAGCTCCTCAGGAAGCTTTCCGTAAGGAAGTTGAATATCTCACCCCCTACAGGCCTTTGGCAATAAATACTGCCCCTGAAATGAAAAAATACATTTTACGAAAACACAATGTCATTAACTACAGGAGCAACTTTTATACTCTGCCGGAAGGTACATATAAGGGACCAGGCAGCTTTGTTCTGGTTAAAACAGAAGAGGATAAGATCTTTATTTACGATAAGAATAAGCAGCTGATCACTTCCCATGTTATCTCTTCAGAGCAGGGCAAAACCATCTCGAACACACATCATAAAAGAGATACCTCAAAAAGCCTGGATGAAATGGCGCAAAAGATCGGGGATTTTTTTACCGACAAATTGCTCATTGAGGACTATCTTGAAAAGATCCGCCATAAATATCCCCGGTATACCCGTGATCATTTTCAGGCACTTCTGAAGGCCCTGAAAACCACAGACCGGCAGACCGCTGACAAGACACTGGCCTTCTGTGTGAATAACGATATACTTCACGGATTGGAATTTGACCAGACCATACATATCTTCCATCTGGAAGAACATGAAACGAAACCAACAGAACCGATAAAACTTCTTCACGGAACCGACATACTCAAAATTGAATATGAACCACAGACAAGCAATATTGATGACTACGACAAGTATATTAACCTGTAAAACTATATGTTATGATAAAAACTGAAACGATTAAATCGCATTGTAAAAAGCTTCGCCTGCCTGTTATCGCAGATGTTTTGGATGAAATGGTTACCATAGCTCAAAATAATCAGGTAACTTATCTCGATTTTATGGAATCGCTTTTTAAACAGGAAATCGATAATCGCATGGAGAAAGATAAACAACGACGGACAAAGCAGGCCAGGTTGCCTCTGTCATATAATCTTGACTTTTATGATTACTCCTTCCCCAATGGAATAGGTAAAAAACAATTAGCCCAGTTGCGGGAATTATCCTGGCTGGAGCAAAACTTTAATATCATCCTTATGGGGCCTTCAGGCACAGGTAAAACATATATTGCTGCCGGCTTATGCTTTGATGCAGTTGAACAAGGCTACAGGGCTTATTTTAAGAACATGGAGGAACTTATTAATGTCCTCAGGTTAAAAGAGGTTACCCGCTCTGCTGAAACCGAATATAAGCGTATAATGAAAGCCCACCTGCTGGTCATTGATGATATCATGATGTTCCCGGTAAATCAGCAGGATGCTGTCAACTTTTTTAACCTGGTCAACCAGTTGCACGACAGAACTTCGCTGATTATCACAACAAATAAGTCTCCAAAACAATGGACTGAAGTTCTGAAAGATACTGTTCTGACAACGGCCATTCTGGATCGTATACTTTATCGTTGTGAGGTGATCAAACTTGAAGGAAATAGTTTTAGAATGGAAAATCGAAAAACAATTTTTAAGAACCAAATCGAAA
>CAZWFL010000121.1:0-2453 GCA_964633195.1 uncultured Rikenellaceae bacterium
CTTCTTCGGTCTTCCCTGCCCGACTGACTGCGTCAGCGGTCAGGCGGGGGTCTTCCGTCTATTAAATAAAACCTTACCTTTACATTATGTTACAACTCCTCTCCTACCTGGCATTCATTATTTCGGTGGCATTTGCCGCCGGAGGAATAGCACTGTCCTCAAGGTTGCACAGCAGGTACAGATCGGAAGCTTTTTCCGCACTTCTCTATTTTCAGGCATTCGTATATGCTTTCGGATTCTATGGCATCTGGGGTCAGGTGTTGATCAGATCATTCCTTGCTCCCTATATTGCAGAAGGACTTCCCGAAAAGATAACAGCTTTCTCTGTGGTAATGGGACTACCGTTCCTTGTTTTTGCCTGGCTGATGCTCGTACAGTTTTCCGTTCTGATCTCGGGAAGAAAGAAAAGCAGCTGGTTCATACTGACATTCCTCTTGTTCAATTTTGCTGTGATCTTTATTGCAGGATACTTTGTGACGCGTTCCGGAGAGACAGATACTTTATCGCTTGTCAGATACTACTTCATATTGATGAACAGCCTCTGCCTTGTTGTTGCTGCAGGTCTAACGGTAAGACCTGTGAAAGGTAAAAGTATGATACAGGACCGGGAGATAAAAATAATAGCTCCGCTGCTTATTCTCATAATGCTTATGCAGTCGGGACCACTCATATTTTATTCCGGTCAGCTCTGGCTGGCCCTCATTTTCATATTCCTGTTTCATGCGGGTTATGCCTTCCTTCCTCTGTGGTTTACTTACGGCACATTGTTACCGGAGCCATACGGCGAGCCCGCCAATGATCTTTCATTCGAAGGGTTTATCAGGAAATTTGAAATTTCCCCCCGCGAAACCGATATTATAAAGGAAATATGCAACGGATTAAGCAACAAAGAGATATCAGATAAGCTCTTTATCAGCCTGCAGACTGTGAAAGATCATACACACAGGATATATATCAAAACAAATGTCAGGAGCAGGGTACAACTGATCAACCTCGTGAGGGAGCTGAGCGAATCATGAACCGGTGACGGGGAATTCGAGGTACACAATAACCGGTCCGCCTGTAAACGTCAAACTGAATTTATTCCCGACCGCTTCATTAAGTGTACCGGTCCACCAGTTTGTAAGTTTGCGGTTCTTAAGAGGGAACTTCAATCCTTTTGAGGTTACCTCAGTAGTGGGGTCAGCAGAAAAAACTGAGACCTGCTGACCCGGGAAAGCATCAACGACACAGCTTTCAGGAAATGGACGAAAGATCCCCGTATCGGTAACCATTATTACTGAAGCATCCCTTACGTATTCGGCCAGAAGGGAGACATTTCCTATGGTATGATCTTCCCGTTTGCCCGTGGCGCCAAGTATGACAAGATCCTTATATCCCCTTTTTATACACCACCTGACAGCTTTGGTCAAATCGTTGGTTTCCTGCTCCCTTACCCTGAATACCTGTCCCGGAAATCTCCGTGCAATACTTTTTGGCAGTGTGTCGAGGTCGCCTACGATCGCCTCGGGAATCACTCCTTCATTTATCAGCCTTTCAGCGCTGCCGTCGCAACAGATTATCCTTTCAGCATTCCGGATATATTCCAGCGGTATCTCGTGTTCCGGATAAGAGCCATCGGCCAGTATGATTATTTTCGGTGTCATGTCTCTAAAGATACTTATTTTATCATTCACTGATTTTATATAATTTTGTATATGCTCCGAATCATTAAGATCTTAATTCTTTTTTATTTTTACTTCATGAAGATAAAGTTACTGAATATCAGTGTTTTATTAAGTCCCGAAGGGGATATAGGGGCAAAAACACTTTTTGGAATGGTTTAATTTTGAAACGGATAATTATATACCTTATGAGAAATTATGTTCAGATAATCGTACTTGCAGCAGTGATCTTCTCATGCTCTGATACTCAAGACAAAAAGATGAGGGAATTGGTAATTGCATCGGTTGAGGATTATGTGTCGAATCAGATTGAATTTCCGGGGAGAACGGTTGACAGGGATGGTGTTATTACAATACATAACAACGGAATCGTATACCTGATAGATCCCTCGGAGACACTGCTTGGCGATATTGACGGAGACTCACTTGAGGATGCTGTTGTGCCCATGAGAGTTTCGAGGATGCCGGTTATTGATATACCTGAACATATTGTATTAATAAATCAAGGGGATGATTTTGCAGTTGCCGGGATAATAGAATTCGCCTTGAAGGTTTTAAAAATTGAAGACGGAATTATATATGTTGAGACATCTGTTGTATCACCCGATTCTCCGATGTATGGTTGCGAATCATGCAGGGAAGTGGTACAATACAGGTACATTGACGGTAACCTTGTAAGAGCGGACTAGCCACCTTGTGTTTGCCCCTAAATCCCTGCCTGCACTGACGTTACGGCAGGCAGGCCCTAAAGGGGACTTATTTATTATTTGATGTCTGCAGACCCCCTAT
>CAZWFL010000122.1:0-1981 GCA_964633195.1 uncultured Rikenellaceae bacterium
AGAAGAAATCCTTGTATTTTTCCATTTTCGAAGCAAGTACCTCCGGATCCGTATTATTTTTAAGAACCACGTATGAAATGAATCCCGATGTTCTCCAGTCCAGCCTGTTCATATCTTCAATCCCATAATCACCAAGGTTTCTCTGGAACTGATTGACCAACTTTTCCGACAGATCAATGTGGGCAATAAAAGAAGGATTGAGGGTTGAATTTGAAGGAAAACTTTCAAAGACGCCCGTTATAACAAGCTCCGCGAACCCATCATGGAATTTAACGGCAATCGCATATCCCTGGACTGAAAGAGTTCCGAAGTATCTCATGGCGCACTCATCGGAAACAGCCACTTCATTTAATGTTTTTGCTGGTCCTCCATTGAGGAGTCTTATTCCCATTATCCTGAATACTGAAGGATCTGAAAAACCAAAATCCTGAATCCTGACTATTTCATTTAAAGGATTCTTCATCTGAAGAGAACCACCCTGATAGTATCTGAAAAAATCTTCCACTTCCGGAAATTCAGCCTTCATATTTTCAGCAAGAGGATAACGCGTTTCCGATGAATTACCGAATATTATCCTGAAAAGATTCCTGTGATAAGGGATGAAAGTGTCGAATGACCTCTCGTGGGTTATTAGCGCCATAAGGACTATAATACATCCCATACCTATTCCAAGTCCAAAAATGCTAATTGCGGAGGTCATCCTGTTTCTCAGAATATTCCTGAATGCTGATCTGAAATCAGAAAGAAGCATAATCTTAGTTTTTTATTATAAGGCATCGAATATGGTGCCAGAATGTTAACCAACTTATATACTGACATATAGAAAATATATTCCCGGGAAGACGTAAATATTATTTACGGCATATTGTAAAATATTTTTACATTTATTTGTTTCTATGAGATTAATGGCATAATTTGCCAGTTCAATATTCGATGCAGAAATAAAAGTAAATTAACCGGGTAATATCTGCAAAATGGCTTCTCACAACGGAAATATTCTGATAGTTGATGACAACAGGAGTATCCTGAGTGCACTGGAGATACTTCTTTCCCCGGTTTTCGGAGAGGTCAGCTCCATTTCCAGCCCCGACCAGATCCTGCCTGAACTGAAAAGAAAGGAGTATGACATTATAGTACTCGATATGAATTTCAGGGCGGGTGTAAATACGGGCAATGAGGGTATTTTCTGGTTGAATAAGATCCGGGAGATAAATCCCGATATCTCTGTTATAATGATCACTGCCTACGGCGATATAGATACAGCTGTAAGGGCCCTGAAGGCGGGTGCCTCTGATTTTATTCTGAAGCCATGGGATAACGAAAAGCTTCTTGCCACCCTGAAACTGGCTTTACAGCTGAGTCTTTCAAGAAAGGAAGTTAAGGTTCTGAGAGAACGGGAACACGAACTTAAAAAACAGATAAACAGGGAGCAGACATCGATAATTGGTTCGTCCCCGCAGCTTATAATGGTAATGAACCTTGTAAGAAAAGTAGCAAAAACGGATGCCAATGTTCTTATAACAGGCGAAAACGGAACAGGCAAGGAACTGATTGCGCAGGAGATCCACCGCTTGTCTGCCAGGTCGAAAGAAGTGATGGTAACGGTTGATGTCGGGTCGCTTGCTGAGACACTTTTTGAAAGTGAACTTTTTGGTCATGTAAGGGGAGCCTTTACCGATGCTCATGAAAGCAGGCAGGGTAAATTTGAAACAGCAGACAAAGGGACTCTCTTTCTTGATGAGATCGGAAACCTTTCATTGCACCTTCAGTCGAAGCTTCTATCTGCAATTGAGAACCGCCAGATAACCCGCATAGGTTCCAACCAGCCTGTAGCGACAGATATCAGGCTGATATGCGCTACCAACAGAAACCTTGAAAGCATGGTTAAAGAGGGGCTGTTCAGGGAAGACCTTCTGTACAGGATAAACACAATACAAATTGAGCTGCCCCCGCTCAGGCACAGAGGTGATGATATAATAGT
>CAZWFL010000123.1:0-1778 GCA_964633195.1 uncultured Rikenellaceae bacterium
GGTTCCCTGCCCGACTGCTGACGCAGTCAGTCAGGCGGGGATCCCGGCTCCGGGTACTGAAAACAGAGCGAGAGTGAGAGTGAGAGCGAGACTGCTCGAACTTGAACTCTCGTTCTGTTTTCCTTCGGGTATACTGATAACCCAAGGCGCAAATCCCTGCTTTTCATAACTTCCTTAATGCTTTCAATACGCTTTAAATTTATCGTCAGAATTACCCATCCTGCAATTTCTAAAGGTACAGATATTGCTGTAATAAGAAGTCCCCCGAGAGCTCCCCCGATATCTCCGGGAGGGGCTTTTTCAGCCAGATAAATTCCACCGTATAAACCTATTCCTCCAACAACCACCATGAAAATGCCACTGCCAAATTCAAAATTTGCATTGGTAAGGGCAAGATCAAGCTGTTCCCGTGATAGCTGATTAAGATCACTGACACCGTATCGCCTGTTATACCATTGACCATTACTAATCATCGATAATAATAACGCACTGATTATAATAAGAAATATCCTTTTCATCACATATCAAGTTTAACTTTCATAATAAGCATTTGAAATATATAACTTTATCTTCACGGTATTAATGCAGATATGAATATTTCTTAAGTCTGGTCTTATTCTTGCTGTAATTCTCAAAGTTTCCGGAAATTGGAACAGAAAGAGAAAAGGCAGCATCAGTTACCATAACGCCGGCAGCAGCACCCGGTAATGCCAATATTGCCCCGAGCATAACCGATCCAAACGGTCTGGCATCTGCCATGGGATCATCACTTTTACCTATGTTTTTGCCAAGTATTGCACCTGTAATTGCACCTGCAACCATTCCAACTACTGCTCCGGGCCAAAGTTCTTTACGACATGTTACAAGATAAATTCTGTCATAACTAATAGTATGAATATCATACCTGCCACTAAAAAAATCCATCTTATTTGTAGTACTGGCAACCAGGATAGATGAATCCCCCAGCTGATAAATTGTCCCTTTGATCTCACTTCCACCTCCTAAAGTAATCTGTGTTTTATAAATCGTGGTTCTTTTAAGGGAATCAGCCTGAGCGGATGATAAACAGGGAAGGCTAAATATGAATACAATTATGAAGATACATGTTTTCATTAACTTGTAATAGTCTCCTTTCCAGGTTTACATTTATAATGATTCATCGTCAAATTAATTTGATGAGGCAAATCATTTTACAAATTTCGACTGCCTGAATTCAAAAATCTAACACACCGGTTACATCCAATAATACTAATGTTACATTTTCGGGCATGGGGAGTCGAAAGAGCTGCTGAATCAGCAAAAGCAGCTTATACAATGTAACATTTGTGTTAATACTTGAAATATTTCTGTTAGATTATTATTAGTTACCTGCCTAATTTTATACAATAATAATTCATGGAAATCTATTGGATAAAAATACTTCTCTGTCCATTTCATGAATATCTCATTATCTTAAATAATCTTTTTTAATTAATTAAATCTTAAATAATTATGACAAAAGAAGGTTTAAACACAGCAGAAGACAAGAACAAGGAATTCATAACAGCCTACACGGAGGATTTCTGGAATAAGCAGAACATAGGTGCTTTCGAAAAGTACTACACCACCGGATTCATCGAGCATGCTGCAAGTGGAGACATGAATTTCGAGCAGATGAAAGGACTGTGTCAGGCTTACTTCACCGCGTTCCCTGACCTTCATATCACGACTGACCTCCTTGTCGCCGAAGGGGACAAGGTAACGAAGGTATGGACCGCCACCTGCACACAAAAGGGAGA